>NZ_JBEYUN010000002.1:607435-641070 GCF_040643545.1 Streptomyces sp. NPDC047117
TACCCGCCGGGACGACCGCAACGACCGTGGCGGCTTCCGCCGTGACGACCGTGGTGGCCGTTCCTTCGAGCGGAACGACCGCAACGACCGTGGTGACCGCGGTGGCGACCGTGGTGGCTTCAACCGCGACCGCCGTGACGACCGCGGTGGCTTCCGCCGGGACGACCGCAACGACCGTGGCGGCTTCCGCCGTGACGACCGTGGTGGCCGTTCCTTCGAGCGGAACGACCGCAACGACCGTGGTGACCGGGGCGGCGACCGTGGTGGCTTCAACCGCGACCGTCGTGACGACCGCGGTGGCCGCTCCTTCGAGCGCCGCGACCACCGTGGCGGCGACCGCCCGTTCAACCGCGACCGCCGCGACGACCGCTTCGGCCGCGACCGCGACGACCGTCGTCCGCACAACCGCCGGGACGACCACCGCGGCGGAAACGCCGGCGGCCGGTCCTTCGACCGCCGTGCGGACAAGCCGCGCTGGAAGCGCAACGGCTGAACCGGACGCGGCGCACAGCGCTGAGTCGTCCGTACGCGATTGAGCCGTCGGAGCCGCGCTGAGCAGCCCGTACGCCATCGCCGTAACGGTGGGCCCGTCCTCCCCGGGACGGGCCCATCGGCACGTTCACACCGTCCGCAGCAGGCCCGCATCGGGCCACTTCGACCCCGCCGAGCCCCAATGCCTTCCAGGTGTGGGACGAGCGCGGGCTATGCTGCTCGGTGCGGGCCATTAGCTCAATTGGCAGAGCAGTGGACTTTTAATCCATTGGTTCAGGGTTCGAGCCCCTGATGGCCCACCGTCCGGCGCCCCTCGTGGGCGCCGATCCGCACCCCACGCCCCGGCCGGGCTCCCCGGTCGGGGCGCTTCTGTTGCCGGTGCCGCGGCGCCCGGTCGCGGCACCTGCCGGTTCACCTGCCGTGTCACCCGTCGGTGCATATGTCGGTTCACCTGCGGCTTCAGCTGCCGGTCGGCGTTTGGCAGGGCCGGTCTCCGGTTGCGATCATGGTCCGGCGAACGACCATGCGAACGACCATGCCGTCGGGCTGCCGCCGATACCGACGGCCCCCGGCGCCGGGATGCGGAGAGTGCACGGATGACGGGGCGGGACCCGCGGCCGCAGAACAGTCGGAGCGAGCCGGGCACGACAGGGGCGCGGTCGGTATGAAGATCGAGCTGAAGCCCGATCAGATCCCGCAGTTCACCGGCGACCTGGTGCAGCTGGACAAGGACCACGCGGCGCTGAAGTCGGACGCCGGGCACCTCCGCGGCACCGGGTCGGACGTGCACTCCCACTTCCAGGGCCTGTCGGCGTACTACAAGGCGCCGGAGGCGGAGCAGCTGTTCGCCACCACCAAGCCGGTCAAGGACCGCGCGGACGCCTTCGCCGGTGACCTGGAGACGGTCGCCTCGGCGCTGTCCGCGTACGCCGACGAGATCCGCCCGCTGGTACCGAAGCTGGCCGAGCTGAAGTCCCGGGCGCAGAACTTCATCCGGGACCACAAGGACGACGAGGACGGCGACTACGACGGGGACCTGATCGCCGAGCACAACCGGATCCTCGACGACATCACCGCCACCGTCGCCGCGTTCTGGGCCGCGGAGCGCACCTGCCACAACAAGATCACCGCATTGTGGGGCGGCACCCAGATGGTGGCCGGGGACGGCTCCGGCAAGGAGAACCAGTACGGCTTCGCCGCCGACGACATGAAGAAGTCCAAGGAACTCCCCTGGGGCGAACCGGTGGAGGAGAAGCACCACTGGTGGGAGATCGGGTACTGGCTGAAGTCCTTCTTCTGGGACGGCCTGATCGTCGACGGCATCTGGGGCACGATCAAGGGCCTGGGCACGCTGCTCGGCTTCAACGGCTGGGAGGCCGCGGGGCGGGCCTGGAAGGGCCTGGGGCAGCTGATCACCGGCCTGGCGATCAGCGTCGTGCCCGGCGTGAACGTGGCCTTCTGGTCGATGCCGGACGACCAGATGCCGTCCTGGTTCCGGGACTCGCGTACGGCGATGGTCGAGACCGGCAAGGCGCTGGTGGCCTGGGACCAGTGGGGCGAGAACCCCGGCCGGGCGGCCGGCGCGGTCACCTTCAACGTCCTCACCACGGTCTTCACCGGCGGCGCGGGCGCCGCGGCGGCCGGCGTGGGCAGGGCGGGCGCGGTGGCCAGGGCCCTCTCCGTGGCGGGCAGGGCCGGCCGGCTCATCGACCCCATGACGTACGTGGGCAAGGCGGTCGGGGCCGGACTGTCCCGGATCGGCGACGCCGTCCGGAACCTGCGCGGCATCGGCAGGGTCGAGGTACCGGATCTGGCGACGGACGCGGCGCGGCTCCCGGAGGACGCCACCCGGCTGCCCACCGCTCCGGGTGAACCCGTCCGGTACTTCGACGGCAACGGGCATCTGCTGGACGCGTACGGCAACGTCGTCGACAGCGCCGGCCACGCGCCCAGGGAGGGCGTACCGGACGTCCACCCGGCCACGACGGCGACGGCGGACGCCCCGGGTGCCACGGCCCACGCCCAGGAGCCGGCCCTGGTCGGCGCGGGCGCCCGCGGGGGCGGTGGGGCACCCGGCCATGCGGGTGGTGGGGCACCCGGTCCCGGTCATGCGGGCGATGGCGTTCCCGGCCGTGCCGGTGGCGAGGCCCCGGCGCCGGCCGACGGCCTCGTCGGCGACGCGACGCGGCAGGGGGACTCCCTTCCGGGCCAGTCCGGGCCGCACGAGGGCGACGCGCCTGCACACGGTGGCGAGGGAACACCGCCGCACGAGGGCGGCGCGGGCTCGCCCCACGGAGGCGATGCGCCGGGCCATGGGGGCGAGGGGGCGTCGCCGCACGAGGGCGGCGGGGGCTCGCCGCACGGAGGCGATGCGGGCTCGCCGCACGGAGGCGATGCGCCTGGGCATCACGAGGGTGACGCGCCGGGCCGTGGGAGCGACGGGGATCCGGACGCCGGGGACGGTGCGTCCGGGGCGGAGGGCGGCACGCCTCCGGGGGAGGTCCCGCCCAAGCAGCCCGGGGGCGACGAGCCGGAGGTGATCCGGCAGGACGACGACTTCGGGGCCACGCACAACACGTTCGGTCTGCGGAAGTCCCGGTTCGACCCGGACGTCGGCATCGTCCCGGCCAAGCCCGACGGCACCATCACGCCGCTGGAACACGTCCTGGGCGGCGCGAACAAGGACGCCAAGGAGGCGAGCCAGTTCACGTCGTTCGCGCCGAAGGACGGCACCGGCAAGGTGTACGGCGCCCAGGAGGTCAGCATCGACTACCGGCGTCTTCAGCAGGACATCGACGCGGGCCGGGTGCCGGGCGTGGAGATCTGGCGCCCCGAGCGGATCCAGCGGGACATCTCCGGGGAGATCAACAAGGTCGCCGGCAAGGAGATCGACGTCCCCACGACGCTGAAGCCGTCCGACACCGACGCGGTGACGCAGTTCGTGAAGGAGCAGGGCCTCAGCAAGAGCAAGGCCAGCAAGGTGCAGCGGCGGGTGATGGCCCTTCTCAACACACGCCGTGATGGAGAATGGCTGATCAGCGGAATCGTGCCCAAGGAGTACGTCAAGGGGCCCTACCCCACGACGCGGGCGTGACTCCACTACGGGGCGTGACCCGATTACGGGGGCGTGACTCCACTACGGGGCGTGCGGCGACGCCCGCCATGCGCACCTCCGCAGGATCCGAGAGCAGTACGGGAGCAGAGCACCGAATGGCCGAGAGCACGCGTTCCGGGGAGCCCGACGAGAAGATCGTGCGGCTTCTCTTCACCGACTTCGACGGGGACCGCGCCGACCCGGACGACGTCATCAGCGATGGCCTGGACGGCGGCTACGCGGACCGTACCGAGGCCCTGGCCGCGATCCTGCGGGACCCGGACGAGGGGCCGTACGAGCGCTTCCTCGCCTGCCTCGCGCTGACCAGGTGGGGCGACGCTCTCGGCTACGCGGCCGTCGCCGAGGCCGCGTCGGACCCGGCGGCGGTGGACTGGCACGGCGCGTCGTACGACCGGCTGCACACCCAGGACGACACCTTCGCGCTGCTGGCCGAGGCGGTCGGGGACAGCGCCGACATGGTCGAGGAGCGTGCCACGCCGGAGGCGCGCGTGCGGGCCGCGCGGGCGCTGCTGGCCATCGCCGACCGCGTGCAGTTCGACCGGCGCATCAGCGCCCTGCTCCGCCGGGACCTGCTGTCCGCGTGCCTGCCCGCGCTGCGGGACGCGGTGGACCGCGGTGTCCGGCGGCTCGCGGAGCACGAGCGGCTCGGCTTCGATCTCGGCGTGCAGCTGGCGCTGATGATCGTCGCGGCCCGCGCCGTCGACCCCGGCTGGGCCGCTGCCGCCGCCGGGCGCCTCGCGCTGGCCGAGCCGGGCGAGCGCGCGCTGCGGGAGCTGCGGGAACTCCAGGAGCCCGGGGGCGAGGAGCCCGGGGGCGCGTGAGGGGTGCGCACGGCGCGCGTTCGCGCTGTGCGCACCGATCGGCCGTGCGTCTTTCGCCCGCCGGGAACACCCTTGCTCTCCCCGGGAGTTGAAGGAGTGTCCGGTGAGGCTCTTGCCGCTTCCAGGGGGAGTGCATGACGCACGTACGGCTGACACTGCACGGAACAGAGAGCACTCAGGAATTCCGTTCGCTCCACCGGTGGCTGCGGGACGGCGGGCCGGAGCTGCGGGCCGCCGGCGTCACCGTGCGGGACGTGGGCGAGGACCCGGCGCCGGGGGAGATGGGCGGCGCCTTCGAGGTCATGCGGCTGCTGGTCGAGCACGGCGCCGGCTGGGGCAGCCTCGCGCTGGCGGTCGCGGCCTGGTGGGAGGCGCACCGCCCGCGCTCCTCGGTCACCTTCGAGCGGGACGGCACCAAGGTCACGCTCACGGGCGCCGAGCTGCGCGACGAGGAGACCGTACGGCGGGCGCTGGCCCGGCTGGGGCGGGAGGACGCGGCATGACCGCGCCGGCCTCGGGGGAGCCGGAGGAGTCGGGGGCCGGGCAGCAGCCGGCTCCGGCCGCGCCGGCGGCAGGCCGGCCGCTGGACCCCGCGAAGTCCGCCTGCGTGCTCATCGGCGTCGGGTCGTACGAGCATCTGGAGGACCTTCCGGCCGTCCGCCACAACCTCATCAAGCTGCGTGAGCTGCTCACCGACCCGGACGTGTGGGGCGTGCCGCACAAGCGGGTGCACGTCGTGTCCAACCCCGATTCGCAGGGCCGGATGACGGACCCGATCGTCCGTGCGGTCGACGAGGCCACCGACACCCTGCTCGTGTACTACGCGGGCCACGGCCTGCTGGACGCCCGCGACAACGACCTGTACCTGGCGACCCCCGCCTCCCGGCGCGGCCGCCGCGAGACCGCCCTGGGGTACCGCGTACTGCGCGACCTCATGGAGGACGCCAAGGGCTCGGTGCGCCGCCGGATCGTGGTGCTGGACTGCTGTTACAGCGGCCGTGCGGCGAACGGCGTGATGGCCGCCGACGGCACCACGGTCCCCGGCGAGGACCTGGTCGCCATCGAGGGCTCGTACGTCCTCACCTCGACCACGGAGAACCTCAAGGCGGAGGCGAAGGGCGACGCCGCGTACACCGCGTTCACCGGTGAGCTGATCCGCCTCCTGGAGCGCGGCGACCCGGCCCGCGCCGGTGAGCCGCACCTGACCCTCAACCAGATCCACGGCACCCTCCGGCAGACCCTCGCGGCCAAGCGCCTGCCCCGCCCGCAGCGGCTGGACAACGGCGGCGTGGGCGACCTGCCCTTCGTACGGAACAGACAGCCGGCCGACCCGGTCGCGGCGGCCGCCCCGGCCCGCCGCGGCCCCGGCCCGCTCGTCCTCGGTGCCGCCGGGCTCGCCCTGCTCCTCGTCGGGGCGGCGGCCGGGACTGCCGGGACGCTGCGGTGGGGCCCGGAGCGGCGGCCCGCCGCCGCTGCCGCCCCGACGATCCCGGGAAGCTGCGGCAAGGAGGGCAGGGCCACCCTGCTGGACGTCTCCGACCGCCTCAGTGAGCAGCCGCACAACGAGTACCTGGGCGACGAGGTGGCCGGCCTGTCGGCGCTGGCGCTGACCGGCGGCGCGCAAGGCAAGGGGAAGGGCGCCGAGAAGAAGGACGCCGAGGGAGAGAGCGGTGCCTCCGGGACGGCGGGGCCGCAGGTCCTCGCGCTGCGGGACGGGGAGCCCGCCCAGGTCTTCAGCATCGCGCTCGGCAGCCCCGAGAAGCTGCGCCCCGAGGTCACCGGAGTGCAGGGCCTCTACCGCTCGGACCGCTCGAAATTCCCGGAGTTCGACGGCGAGGGGCTGGTGGTCGAGAAGGGCGGCAGGACGGTGCTGGCCAGCTCCGAGCTGGGCCCCGCGATCCGCCGTTTCAGCCTCGCCGACGGCAAGCAGAAGGGCCCCGACCTCCCGGTGCCCGATGCCTTCAAGCCGCCGCCGAAGGGCGCCGCCGACAACACCCGCAGCCTGGAGTCGCTCGCGGTCACCCCGGACGGCAAGCACCTCTTCGCGGGCATGGAGGGCCCGCTGCTGGGCGACGACGACGTGCACGGCCGCCACCAGATCCGTATCGAGCGCTACGAGGGCGCCGCGGGCAAGGCGTACACCCCCGAGAGCCAGTACGCGTACCAGACCGAGGAGGGGCTCTTCCTGTCCGAGCTGGTCGCCGTGGACGAGACGCATCTGCTCGCCCTGGAGCGCGGCTACATCAGCGGCCTCGGCAACGGCATACGTGTCTACGAGGTCGACCTCACCACGGCCGACGACGTCACCGGCCACACCTCCGTCACCAAGCACGACAACGACCTCATCGCGCCCAAGCAGCTGCTGTTCGACCTCTCCCGCTGCCCGTGGGGCGGCATCAGCACCGAGGAGCCGCAGCCCAACCCGGTCCTGCAGAACGTCGAGGGGATGGCGCTGGGCCCCGCGCTGTCCGGGCGGTACGCGGGCCACCGGGTGCTCTACATGGTCGCGGACGACAACGCCCGCTCCGCCCAGGCGACCCGGCTGTACTCCGTCGCGGTACGGCTCAGAAGCTGAGGAGCGTACCGGCCGCTCAGAAGCTGACGGGCCGTACCGGCCGGCGGGGCCCCGGCCGGGACCCCGGCCGTCTCCGAGGGGTCGCCCGTCCGGCCCCCGCCGGGTCGCCGTACCGTTCCAGGGCGGTCACCCTGGGACGGCGGTGGTGACGGGAGCGCGAAGCGGCACACGGGAAGCGGCGCGGGAAAGAGGCCGGTGCGGATGGGGCGAGGCGGAACGGGCATGCCGGGAGAGCGGGAGCGGCAGGCCCGTCGGGACGGGCTGCCGAGGTTCGGCCGCCGGCTGGTGTGCTGGCTGCCCGCCATCTTCCTGATCGGCGGCCTGGCCTTCGACCTGCTGACGCCGACGCGGTACACCGCCGCGCCCTTCTTCTCGGCGGCCCCCCTGGTGGCGGCGCCGCTGTACTCGCTGCGGTACACCGCGCTCACCGCCGCCCTCTCCGTCCTGGCGGAGATCGGCGTGGTCGCCTTCCACGGCCGGACGGGCGGCTACGAGTCGTACACCGAGGCGGTGACCGTCCTGGTCGTGGCCGTCCTCGCGCTCGGCATCAACCGCGTCGTACGGATCAGCGACGCCCGGCTGGCCTCCGTGCGGGACGTGGCGGAGGCGGCCCAGCGCGCCGTGCTGCCGCTGCCGCCGGACCGCATCAGCGGGCTCGACGTGGCGGCGCGCTACGAAGCGGCGCAGGCGGACGCCCGCATCGGGGGCGACCTGTACGCCGTGCAGGACACCCCGCACGGCGTACGGCTGATCGTCGGCGACGTACGGGGCAAGGGGCTGGAGGCCGTGGAGGCCGCCGTGATCGTCATCGGGGCCTTCCGGGAGGCCGCGGAGCAGGAGGCCACGCTGGAGGCGGTGGCCGGGCGGCTGGAGCGGGCGCTGCAGCGCGAGGGCAGCAGACGCGAGGGGCTGGACCAGTTCGAGGGGTTCACCACGGCGGTCCTCGCCGAGGTTCCGTCCGAGGAGCGCGGGGTGCTGCGGGTGCTGAACCGCGGCCACCCGGCGCCCCTGCTGCTGTGCGTGGACGGCACGCTGAGCGAGCTGGCGCCGCGGACCCCGGCGCTGCCCCTCGGGCTGAGCGAGGTCGCGGGCTGGCCGGACCGCGCGGACGAGTCCCCCTTCCCGCCCGGCGCGATGCTCCTGCTCTTCACCGACGGGGTGACCGAGGCGCGGGACTCCAGGGGCGTGTTCTACGAGCCGGCCGTACGGCTTTCCGGCCGGGTGTTCCCCGGCCCCGACGCGCTGCTGGACGGCCTCGTGGACGACGTGGCGCGGCATACAGGGGGCGAGACCGAGGACGACATGGCCCTGCTGGCGCTCCGCCGACCGGAGGGGTGAGCCCTCAGCAGTCAGGGTGGGCCCTCAGCAGTCAGGGTGGGCCCTCAGCAGTCAGGGTGGGCCCTCCGCAGACCGGAGGGGTGAGCGCCGGCCGGGGACCGGTTACACCGGCTCCGGCTCCGCGAGCCACTGCACGCTCCGCCCGTGCTGCTCCGTGAGCGCGACGGGCCGGCCGTCGACGGCGAGCGTGAGGAGGCGCGCGTCGGCGGGGCGCGGGCCGGGCAGCCACGGCAGCACGCTGTGGTGCTCCTGGGAGACCCAGTGCCCGGGCCGGTCCACGAACAGCGACCGTACGACCCGGACGAACTCCTCGCGGCGCTCCAGGGGCAGGTGGGTCAGCGCCCCCGTGTGGAAGACGACCAGCGTCGCCTCGGGCGGCGCCTGCGCGGCCAGCGCGGGCAGCTCGTGCAGAAGGTCGCCGCGCACGAGGGGCGTCGGAGGCGCGTTCCGAACTGCCTCAATGGCAGCGAGCTGCCGGCGGGCCCGGTCGGCTACGGACGCGCCACGGTTCCCCGTATGGCCGCTGTTCCCTGCACGACTGCCGCTCCCCGCATCGCCGCCGGACCCCGTACCGGCGCTGCTCCCCGTACTGCCGGACCAGGCGTCCCCCGTGCCCGTACCGGCACTCGTCCCGAGGGTCGTGTCGTTCCCCGGGCCAGGCCAGGCCAGGGCGCGGAGCCAGCGGATGTCGTCCGGGTCGGACAGGTCGAGCGGGTCGAGGCCGAGGCCGGCCCGCCAGACGATCCGCGGCGGCGCGGCCGGTACCGGCGTGCCCGGGGACGTGCGGCAGGGCAGGACCACCGGGCTGTCCGGGGCCCCGAACTCCGGCCCGCCGTCGTACCGGTAGCGGTACCGGTCCGGATGCAGGCACAGCCCGGCCGCCGCGCCGACCTCCAGGAGCGCGAGCGGCTGGGGGAGACGGGCGAGGACGGGGAGCAGCGTGGCGCAGCGCGCGGGCTCGTCGGTCCGGGCGAGCCGCCGCATCATGACGTCGCGTACGTCGTCCCAGTGCCGGATCGTCCACTCGCGCCAGCTCCGGTACGCGAAGTCGCCGCGCGGGCCCTGTTCGGCGTGCGGGCCGTCGAGGTAACGGACGGCGGCGAGCAGGAGGTTGGGCTGCTGCTGATTGCCGTGCGGCAGCGAGACGGCCAGGAAGTCGCAGAAGTCCGGGTCCTGGCTGATGCGGGCGGTCAACTCCTCGTGGGCGTCGGACTCGCCCCGCGCCTGCTGCCACGCGAAGTCCGCGTACCGATCCGCCACTGCCTGCGCGCTGTTGACGACCATGATCAGACGCTACTGCTCTCACTGTCCGTAGCCGATACGCACCCCTCCGCATAACAACTGACAAACGATCAGTCCGCTTCGGGTTTCCGATCCGCGGCCAACTCGCCCCAATTTAGCCGTGACTGCATGCATAAGTCCTGGTCAGCGGTCATACGGATTCCGGGGAACGCTTGGAATCCAGCCGTCCCGTCCATTACTGTCCGATAACGGAGCGCGGTCGTTACAGCCGTCGCAAGAGACGGCAACGCGCGCCGACGCCGAATCCCAACAGCGCACTTCATTACCGCACCACCTGCCAAGGGAACCGGGGAACCACCACCTTGGGGTGAATCGGGCGACTCCCCCGGAGCCGCCCGTAGGAGACCTTCCTGCTCCGAACCCGTCAGCTAACCCGGTAGGCGAGAAGGAAGGAAAGGAGTGCGCCCCCGTGGCGTCCAACAAGCCTGCCCCCGAACCGTCCCGCCGGACCGCGTACGAGCCGTTCGCGACGCACGAGGGCGCGGTGCACGACCCGTACGCGCACCAGGATTCGTCTCCGCATCCGTACTCGTATCCGCACCCGTATCCGGGCGGTCACGAGGCCCCCGGGGCCCACACGGAACCGGCGTTCGCCGACACCGCGGCCTTCCCGGCGGTCTCCGACACGGCCACCTTCCCCGCGGTCTCGGATACGGCCGCCTTCCCCGCCGCGAGCGGTACGGGTCCGATGACCGCTACAGGTCCGATGGCCGGGGCGGGCCCCATGACCGGTACAGGTCCGATGACCGGTACGGGTGCCGTGGCCTTCGGCACGTACGGCGGCGCGCATGACGGCGCCCGCGCCGGCGCGCAGTACGGCGCAGGTGACGGCGTGCACGACGGGGCGTGGGAGGAATGGAACCCCACGGAGGAGTCCGTACGCCCCGTACGCGGCCGGCACCGCGTGGCCAAGCAGCGCGGCGGCGGTCTCGCCCGCAGCAGCACGGTCCTGGGCGTCGGCGTCATGGCGGCGGTCGGCGCGGGCGGCATCGCCACCGCGCAGGGCAAGCCCCAGGTCTCCATATCCATGCCCGACCTGGGCGGCATGGCCGAGCGCGTGTCCGAGAAGCTGGGCTCGCACGACTCCGCCGACACGGCCGACACCGCGAACGCACAGGGCGGCCCGTTCACGCAGGCGGCCGGCGCCGCCGGGGGCGAGCACTCCCAGGGCGGCGACGCCCTCCGCGCCCGCATCATGGAACAGGCCGAGCAGGCACAGAACTCCGCCGACCAGGAGGCCCGCGAGGCCGCCGAGAAGGCCGCCGTCGAGCAGGCCGAGGCGGAGGCCGCCGAGCGCCGGCAGCAGGCCGAGGCCGCGAAGAAGAAGGCCGACGCGGCAGCCAAGGCCAAGGCCGAGGAGGCGGAGCGCAAGAAGGCCGAAGCGGCCCGCGCCGCCAAGCTCGCCGAGCTGGCGAAGAGCTACACCCTTCCGGTCTCCTCGTTCACCATCACCGCCACCTTCGGGCAGGGCGGCGACCGCTGGGCCGCCGACCACACCGGCCTCGACTTCGCCGCGCCGACCGGTACTCCGGCCAAGGCGGTGCACGGCGGCACGATCACGCAGGCCGGCTGGGCAGGTTCGTACGGCTACCGCATCGTCGTCACCCTCGACGACGGCACCGAGCTCTGGTACTGCCACCTCTCCTCGATGGTGAAGACCTCCGGCAAGGTGAACGCCGGCGACGTCATCGGCCGGGTCGGCGCCACGGGCAACGTCACGGGCCCGCACCTCCACCTGGAGGTCCGGCCGGGTGCCGATACCCCGATCGACCCGCTGGCGTGGCTCCGCGACCACGGCCTGAAGGTCTGACCTGATCCGACCCGGTCCGGCCCGGCCTGATCCGCTTCTGATCCGTTTCTGATCCGGTCCGTTCCTGATCTGGTCCGGTCCGGTCCGACGGCTGATGCCCGACGACCGTTGTCCGACGGCCGACGGCTTCGAAAAACGGTCCATTCTTCGCCCGGCGGGCTTCCGTTCGCCCGTTCCGGGCACTTGTCCGCCGTCGCCGCCGCCTCGTGCGCCCCGCCCCGCGGGGCGCACACAGCAGGAGGGGAGAGGCGGTGGCCGACGGCCGGGTCTCCGCGTGCCCACGGACCGTCCCCGGCCCTCCGTACGCGGACCCGCACTCTCCGGCGGCCCCGATGCCCCACACATCGGGGCCGCCGGTTTTGGTACGTCCGTACGCCCATAGGTCCGTAGAGCCGTAGACCCGTACGCCTGGTTATCCGTACGGGGAGCGAAATCCATGCCGTCCGCGCAGAATGGGAGGACCCGCCCGGCGTGGGAAGTCCCGCCGGGGTACGACGGCGCGCCGACCGAAGGACGGACCCCGTGGAGTGGACCCTCGAAGTCATCACCGTCCCCGTCACCGACCTGGACCGGGCGAAGGAGTTCTACGCGGACCGGTGCGGCTTCAAGGTCGACACCGACGCGCAGGTCGCCGAGGGCGTACGGATCATCCAGCTCACCCCGCCCGGCTCCCGCTGCTCGATCGCCCTCATCCAGGGCATGCCCCCGGCCCCAGGGCAGACGGATATGGCGCCGGGCTCGCTCCAGGGCCTCCAGCTGTGCGTGGTGGACATCGAGGCGGCCCGTGCCGAACTGGTCCAGCGGGGTGTCGATGTCGGTCCCGTCCAGCACCTCGGTGCCGACGGCTGGACCGAGGGGCGCGGCGAGACCTGGAACGCCTTCATGCTCTTCAAGGACCCCGACGGCAACGGCTGGACCGTCCAGGAGGCCCCGTCCCCCTTGAGCGAGCGCTAGCCCTCCCGAGCGGTCGACGCAGTACCGGCCGGTCAACGGAATACCGGTCGGCGGGCAACGGAATAACTCCCCCACTCGCCCCGCTGAACGAAAACATGGCCACTTCCACTCCTGCTTCCGTTCCCGGCCCGGTGCCCTCCGCCAAGCCGCTCGGCTCGCTCTCCGTCTCGCCGCTGTCCCTCGGCGGCAACGTCTTCGGCTGGACCGCCGATGAGTCGGCCTCCTTCGCCGTCCTGGACGCGTTCACCGCGGCCGGCGGCAACTTCATCGACACGGCCGACGCGTACTCCTTCTTCGTGCCCGGCAACAAGGGCGGCGAGTCCGAGAAGATCATCGGCGACTGGCACACCGCCCGCGGCAACCGTTCCGACCTCGTCATCGCGACCAAGGTCGGCGCCCTCCCCGAGCGCAAGGGCCTGTCCGCCGCCAACATCAAGGCGGCAGTCGACGATTCCCTGGCCCGTCTCCGTACCGACTACATCGACCTCTACTACACCCACTACGACGACGAGTCGGTCGAGGTCTCCGAGATCATCTCCGCTCTCGACGAGCTGGTGAAGGCCGGCAAGATCCGCGAGATCGGCGCCTCCAACATCTCCCCGGAGCGCCTGCAGGAGTCCCTCGACTTCTCCACCCGCGAAGGCCTGGCCAAGTACGTCGCCGTCCAGCCGCACTACAACCTCGTCTCGCGCGACACGTACGAGGGCCCGCTGCGCGACGTCGCCGCCCGGCACGGCCTGGGCGCCATGCCGTACTACGGCCTCGCCTCGGGCTTCCTGACCGGCAAGTACCGCCCGGGCACGAACGTGGACAGCGCCCGCTCCGGCAAGGCCGCCGAGCACCTGGCCACCGAGCGCGGCCGCCGCGTCCTGGCCGCCCTCGACCAGGTCGCCGAGCGCCACGAGGCCGACCAGGCCACCGTCGCCCTCGCCTGGCTCGCCGCCCAGCCCACGGTCACAGCCCCCATCGCCAGCGCCCGCACGGTAGCCCAACTCCCGTCCCTCATGGCCCTAGGCACCCTCCGCCTCACCAACGAGGACCTCAAGCTCCTGACAGACGCCTCGGCGTAACGTCCATCCGGCGAGCTCCGTACTGGCTGAGGGCGGTGGCACACCCAAGCCACCACCCTCAGCCACGCCCGAACCCCACCGACTCACAACCCCACCGGCTCAAAACCCCAGTGGCTCCGGCTCAAAACCCCAGTGGCTCACTGCCGCACCGGCTCACAACCCTGGTGGCTCACCGCCCCACCGCCTCACTTCCGGTCGACAACCACCCACGAAGTCGCCGCCACGGCCCCGGCCACCGCGAACACCGAGGGCCACGCGCCCACCTTCTTCGCCAGCGGATGCGACCCGGCGAACGCCGCGACGTACAGCCCGCTCAAGGCCGCCGCCGTACCGTTCCCGCCCTTCCGCTGCCACTCCCGCGCGGCAACCGCCCCCGCTGCCGCCAACGCCACCCCACCCAACGGCCGCTTCTTGGTCCACCGAGCCACCCCGTAGCCCCCCACCAGCCCAGCAGCCGCCACCACACTCGCCGGAACCCGAGCCATCACGACAACCTCCACATCATGGGATCTTTCGACCGACCCTACGACTGGACGCTTCGGTAGCGACGAGGGGTATGGGTGATGACCGTCACTTCGGAATGAAGGTCGGTCGAAAATGATCAGAAGGTTGCCACGATAGGTCGATGGCGAATGAAACCTTCGTGGGGCATGTAGACGGCGTGCTTCCGGGCGACCGTTTCGAGGACAGGGAAGCCGTTAAGGCTGCCAACCTGCACTCTGACAACCAGGCTGGCATCTCCACCAGCAAGGACACAGACGGTTGCTGGGTGGCGAACGCGATCGCCCTCAATGGTGGCTACGAGGACGACGAAGACCATGGGGACTGGGTCCGCTACACCGGCGCGGGCGGACGAGACCAGTCCAGGAAAAACCAGGTTGCCGACCAGGACTGGGATCACCGCACCAATGCGGCTCTGAAGCGTAGCTACGACCGTGGTTACCCCGTACGCATCATTCGCGGACACAAGGCTAAGACGAAGTACTCGCCGAAATCGGGTTACTCCTACGACGGCCTCTATGCCATCACCGACCTCCGCATGGTCAGTGGGAAGTCAGGGTGGCAGATCTGCCAGTTTGACCTGCATCGCCTGGCGGACGTTCGGGAAGAGCTGACCGACGTCGAGCGGAAGGTGGAGGCTGCACTCGCTGACTTCACCGACCAAGAGAAGTTCCCCGAAACGCGGATCACAACGGTGCAGCGCATCGTGCGCGATAGCTCCGTCGTGAGGCGGGTGAAGGAACTGTACGGGCATCAATGTCAGGTGTGCGGCACTCGCCTGGTGGGGGGCGACGGCCAGGGCTACAGCGAAGGCGCTCATATTCGTCCGCTCGGAAAGCTGCACCGTGGGCCCGACATAGAGCAGAACGTGCTCTGCCTATGCGCTAACTGTCACGTACGACTCGACAAGGGTGCTCTCTACATCGCTGACGACTGGCGCGTTATCGATCGAGCCGCAGCTGCCGTGCAACCGCACGAGGAATTTCCTGAACTCAATCGATCGCCAAGGCACAACATCGGGACGGACTACATCCAGTACCACCGGGAGTGGTGGGACAAGCAGCTCTCGACTTCCTGACGCCACGGTCGTCATTGCGACGAGCGCTGGTGATGCGCGTGGGTCAGGGCGGGGTGGGCGAGGGGTTTGGTTTGCCAGAGGTGGTGGAGTAGGGCGCGTTCGCGGGTGTGGAAGTCGGGGGTGGGGCCGGTGCGGTGGGCGCGGCGGCGGAGGAAGGCGAGGGACGTGGCCAGGGCCGCGTACTCGGTGACGGCGCGGGCCGCGGCGGGCCCGTGGGTGCGGCGGGCGATCGTACGGGCGAGGGCGCGCGTCCTGAGTGAGGAGAGGGTGAGCGGGTCGGTCGGGGTGAGCCAGCCGGCGGCCGCGTACGGGGGGAGGTAGGTGCGCAGGGAGCGCAGTTCCTCGCGGCGCGACCAGACGGAGAGGCAGGAGACGGCCGCGAAGACCGGGACCATGAAGAGCCCGTAGACGGCCAGGAAGCCGAAGCTGCCGAGGGAGGACGCGCTGTTCCATATGGAGTGGAGCAGGATCGCCGTCGTCAGCCCCAGGGCGGGCAGCGCCAGGCGCAGCGGGCGGTGGTGGGGGAAGCGGGTCGCGGCGATGCCGAAGGCGAGGCCGGTGAGGACCGTGAAGAGCGGGTGCGCGAACGGCGACATGATGACGCGTACGAAGAAGGTGCCCGCGGTGAGGGAGTCGGCGAGCCCGGCCAGTGAGTGCAGGCTGAGGGAGCCGAGGGAAAGGTCGCGGCCGACGGCGTTGCCGAGGTAGAGGACGTTCTCGGTGAAGGCGAAGCCGGTGGCCGTGAGGCCGGCGATGACGATGCCGTCCGTGATGCCGTCGACGTGCCGGCGGCGGAAGACGAAGAGGAGCAGGATGGCGGCGGCCTTCGCCGACTCCTCGACGACGGGCGCCACCACCGTACTGCTCCAGGTCTCCGCGTCGGTGGGGGAGACGCTGGCGATGTTCGTACTGAGCCACTGGGTCGCGAAGCCGTTGGCGACGATCGCGACGAGGGTCGCGGCACAGGCCCCCCAGGAGAAGGCGAACGCGAGGTTGCGCCAGGGCTCCGGCTCCACGCGGTCGAGCCAGCGGAAGACCGTGACCAGTACCGGGACGGGGAAGACGGCGAGCGCGAAACCGACCAGGAACCCTTCGGTGCCGGTCTGCCGGCGGACCATGCTCAGGATGGCTATGCCGGACAGGGTCAGCAGGGCTATGAGGGTGATGAGGGACAGGGCGCGGAACAGCGCTCTGCGGGACGCCGGGGAGGCGGAGCCGCGGGTGCCGGGCGGTGCGCCGTCGGGAGCCGGAGGCATGGTCGGAGGCCCGCTCGGTGGTCCGTACGAGGGACCCGAGGGGCGGTCCGGTGACGGCTGCGACGGGTGCACTCTTCGACAGTAACCACCAGGTGGCGGCGGCGCGCGCAGTCGTCCACCGGGGCCGATTGGTGGGGGTGGAAGGGGCGGATACGGGCCAGATGCGCGTCCGAGTAGGGGGGCAGCCGCGAGCCGCCGCGGCGCCGGCCGCGTCAGTCGGCGCGGCGGCGGAAGAGGAGGTCGTGGACGACGTGTCCCTTGTCCAGGCCCTGGCCCTCGAACTTGGTGAGGGGGCGGAAGTCCGGGCGGGGCGCGTAGCCGTCGTGGCAGTTCTCCAGCGTCGGCTCGGCGCTCAGCACCTCCAGCATCTGCTCGGCGTACGGCTCCCAGTCGGTCGCGCAGTGCACGATCGCGCCGGGCGCGAGCCGCGTCGTGACCAGGGAGAGGAACTCCGGCTGGATCAGACGGCGCTTGTGGTGGCGCTTTTTGGGCCACGGGTCCGGGAAGTACACGCGCAGACCGGCCAAGGAGGCGGGGGCGAGCATCTCGCGGAGCAGGATGATCGCGTCACCGTTGGCCACCCGGATGTTGGAGAGGCCGTTGCGCTCGGCGAGGGCGAGGAGGTTGCCCTGACCTGGGGTGTGGACATCGCAGGCGAGGATGCCGGTGTCCGGGTCGGCGGCGGCCATCTGGGCCGTCGCCTCGCCCATGCCGAAGCCGATTTCGAGGACGACGGGAAGGCCGTCGAACAGCTCGTCGAGGTCGATCCGGGAGAGGCCGTCGATGTCCAGACCCCACTGGGGCCACCGGCGGCGGATCGCGTCCGCCTGGCTGGGGGAGACGCGGCTGCGGCGCGGCTGGAACGAGCGGATGCGCCGCTCGTGATGCGAGCCCGCCGGGTCGGCGGCCGGGCCCGTGCCGTGGGGGAACATCGGCTCGCGCCCGCCGGGCCGGGGGGCGGCGTCGCCGTCGGCGTGAGGCGCCTGGGCGGACGGAGCCTGGGCTGCGGCCCGGGTTGCCGTCTCCGTGGCTGCCTCCGGCGGGACGGAGACGTCGCCCACGTGCTGCTCCACGTGCTGCTCGGGGGCGGTCCCCGCAGCCCGTCCGGATACGGAGGGGGCGGGCTCGGCTGGGGTGGCGGGGTTCTCGGACACAGTGGGTCGATTCTACGGGCGGGTGAGCGGGGGCGGCCGGGCGCCGGCTGCCTCCGGTGGGGCCGCCGGTCGCCGGTGCGGGCGGGCCGGGCCGGATGCCCCCGGTGGGGCCGCCGGTCGCCGGTGCGGGCGGGCCGGGCCGGATGCCCTCGGTGGGGCCTCCGGGCGCCGGAGGCCGTCAGGCCGCGTGCCCGCACCGCCCCAGACTGCGGCCCGCACCGCCCCCAGTCACATCCCCCTCAGTCACATCCCCCCCAGTCACATCCCCCAGTCACCTCACCCCAGCAACCGCACCGCCCGTTCCGCTATCTCGCGGCCGATGGGGAGGGAGGCCGTGGCCGCGGGGGACGGAGCGTTGAGGACGTGGATGGTGTGCGGGCCCTCGGTGATGAGGAAGTCGTCGACGAGGGTGCCGTCGGGGAGGACGGCCTGGGCGCGGACGCCGGCCGGGGCCGGGGTGAGGTCCTCGGGCGTGACGGCCGGGAGCAGGCGGCGGACCGCGTCCGTGAAGGCGCGCTTGGAGAGGGAGCGGTGCAGCTCACCCGTGCCGTACCGCCAGTGGCGGCGGGCTATCTGCCAGGCGCCCGGGTACGCCAGCGTGCCCGCCAGCTCGCCGGGCCGGACCGTACGCCAGTCGTACCCCTCGCGCGCCAGCGCGGGCACGGCGTTCGGCCCGACGTGCACGTCACCGTGGATGCCGCGGGTCAGATGGACGCCGAGGAAGGGGAAGGCCGGGTCGGGCACGGGGTAGACCAGGCCGCGTACGAGGGAGTCGCGTGCGGGCGAGAGGGAGTAGTACTCGCCGCGGAACGGGACGATGCGCATCCCGGGGGCGTCGCCGGCCAGCCGGGCGACGCGGTCGCACTGCAGCCCCGCGCAGTTCACCAGCGCCCGGGCGCGGACGACCCGGCCGCCGGCCGTACGGACCGCGACGCGTCCGGCGCGGCGGCCGATCGTCCGTACGTCGGCGCCGTACTCGATGCGCGCGCCGGCCTCCGTCGCGAGGCTGCCCAGGCGGGCGGCGACGGCGCCGAAGTCCGCGATGCCGGTCGTGCCCACGTGAATGGCGGCGAGGCCGCGCACCTCGGGCTCGTACTCCAGGATCTGCGCGGGGCCCAGCTCGCGGACGGGCAGGCCGTGCTCCCGGCCGCGCTGGATGAGGGAGTGCAGGCGGGGCAGCTCGGCGCGGTCGGTGGCGACGATCAGCTTGCCGGTGATCTCGTGCGGGATGTCGTGCTCGGCGCAGAACTTGGTCATCTCGGCCGAGCCCTCCAGCGCGAAGCGCGCCTTGAGGGAGCCGGGCGGGTAGTAGATGCCGCTGTGGATCACGCCGCTGTTGCGGCCCGTCTGGTGGCGGGCGGGGCCGGGCTCCTTCTCCAGGACGACGACGCGGGTGCCGGGCGCGGCGCGGGTGATCGCGTACGCCGTCGAGAGGCCGACGATGCCGGCGCCGATGATCACGACGTCGCAGTCGGAGCGGCGGGCCGGGCCGGCGGTCCGGGGCCGGGCCGCCCGGGTGGTCGGGTGGGTCGGGCCGGTCAGCGCGCTCGCGGATTCGGGAGTGGCCCGGGGAGCGGAGGGGGCGCCTGCGGGGCGCGCGACGGACCGTCCCGCGCCGGCAGGCTCCTTCGCGCCTGCCTCCGCACGCCGCGCGGCTTCCGCGGACCCCTCGGGCGCCTCTCCCTCGGGCCGCCCCTCCGCCTGCTCGAACGCCATCGCGGCAGCACCTCCCCATCACGAGCAACGTCACGTCACGACCGACATACCCATCATGACGGGGGGCACTGACATCCGATCGGCACCGGCTTCGTCACCCGTACGGCGGACAGCGCGGTGACCAGTGCCGGCGCGCCGGGAGCGGCCGCGGAACGGGCCGCAAAAGCCACCGAAAGAGCGGATCACGAACCGGTCAGGGGCGGACAGCAGCCCGCCCACGGCGTAGGACCGGCACGTACGGCACCTGGCGGGGCCGCGCACGCCCTGGCCCCGAGCGCACGCCCCGAGCCCGAGCGCACACTCCGAGTCCGAGCGCACCGCGGACCGAGCGCGCCCCGGCCCGGCCGCCCGCCCCGAAGCCGCCGCCCATCGCGTACCGGCCGACGCCCGCCCCAGGGACCGGAAAGACCGGACCCCCGGGCCCTACACCGGCGCCACCAGCAGCGGCCGGGCCCGTTCGCGCAGCTCCACCACGCGTGGCTCGTCGCCGTACGGCTCCAGTCGGTGCAGCAGGTCGCGGACGTACTCGGTCGTGCGGGCCGAGGAGATCCGCCCTGCCACCTCGACCGCGCGGGTGCCCGCCGCGCAGGCCGCGTCGAGGTTGCCCGATTCCAGCTCGGCCACCGCCGACACCACCAGCCGCAGGCCGTGCGAGCGCACGAATTCCTCGGTGGGGCGGGACAGGGCCTGTTCCGTGAAGCGCCGTACCTGGCGCGGAAGTCTCAGGTCGCGGTAGCACTCGGCGGCGTCGGCGGCGAAGCGCTCGTACGAGTAGAAGTCCAGCCAGGACGGGTCCGGGTCGCCCTCACGCGACCGTTCGAGCCAGCCCTCGGACGCCTTCAGCGCGACCTCGCAGGCGCGGCCCTCGCCGGCCTTCGCCTGGGCCCGCGCCTCGACCAGCCGGAAGAAGCTCATCGTGCGGGCCGTGGCCAGTCCGCGGTTGCGTTCCAGCGCGGCCTGCGCGAGGTCGACGCCCTCGTCGGCGAAGCCGCGGTAGGTCGCCTGCAGCGACATGGACGCCAGGACGTAGCCCCCCAGGGGCACGTCGGCGGCGGCGCGTGCCAGGCGCAGCGCCTGGATGTAGTACCGCTGCGCCGCCTCTTGCTGGCCCGTGTCGAACGCCATCCAGCCGGCCAGCCGGGTCAGTTCGGCGGTGGCCCCGAACAGCGCGCGCCCCACCTCGTCGCTGTACGAAGCAAGGAGTAACGGCGCCGCGTCCACCCGGAGGCACTCGGGCACCATCGAGGAGCGCCAGTCGCCGCCGCCGTACTTGGAGTCCCAGCGGCGGGCGTCCTCGGCGGCCTCGCGCAGCTTGGAGACGTCGCTGTGGCCGACGTGCTGGGGCAGCGGGTCGCCGCCGGGTGCCGGGTCCTTGGAGTCTTCCTTGCCGGCGGCTCTGTCCCGTGCGGAGACGCCCACGACGCCCGGAGTGCCGACGGCCGCGACGGCCGGCCCCGAGGGGCCGCCACCGGGTCCGGTGTCCGCCTCCGTGTCGTGCGGGCCGCCGCGTCCGGTGTCCGCTTCGGGGACGCCGCGCGCCACCGAGCTGTCGGCGGGGGATATGAGCCAGCGGGAGGCGGGTGTGGCGTATGCGCTGACGGCGAAGGAACCGGCCAGGCTCTGCCAGATGCCGCCGCCGCCCGCGCGCCGCCCGGCCAGATCCAGCCGGTACAGCTCCGTCGCGGACCGTACGGCGGCGTTCACGTCCCGGGGAAAGGCCAGGCCCACTTCGGGCGCGGGGTCGGCGTCGGCCAGCCCGATCTCGTGCAGCGGCACCGGACGGCCTAGCTTGCTGCCGATCGCAGCCGCAATCAGATGCGGCGCCGCACCCTGCGGGACCATGCCTTTCGACACCCACCGGGCGACGGATGTCTTGTCGTACCGAAGCGTCAGCCCGCGCTGTGCACCGAGGTCGTTGACCCGACGGGCGAGCCCGGCGTTACTGATCCCCGCGAGGGCGAGAACGGTGCCGAGTTTTTCGTTCGGCCCGCGAGTATCCCTGGACATGCGCACCCCTCGACCAAGCGACGGCCACCCCGTACTCCCCGGGGCATGCGTCCACTTAGAGTAGTTCGCTGAATCCCGACCGTTAAGGGCCGGTGTCCCGGATGGCGAGATTCATGTCCGGAGGGGAGGACGGACCTGGGCATGTGCTCCGGGTACGTGTTGCCGTGCGCCCGTCCGTGCGCGCTGGCCGGTCCGTGGCGGGCACGTTTCCATGGAACCTGCGTGGGTCGGCCCGCTGCACTGGATCCAGTGGGCTGGGGGACACCGCCACCTCATTCCCCGCGGGTGGCGGTCCGGTCCGGGGGGTGAGTCCCACCTCCCGGACTGTCGCGATCACTTACGCAACGGAGGGAAACCGGACCGCCGGGCGGACCGTTCGGTCCGCGGTACGGAGCACGCCTCCGGCCGGCCGCCCCTGAATGCGCCGGAACTGCGCCGAGAGCGCTCCCCTCCGCAACGTATCGGTACGGAACGGACTTTGGCTGAATACCGCCACCCGGTGGTTTCTCGCCGCGGGCGTCGCAAGGGCTTTCGGAGTGCCGGGACGGCACGGATACACGCCACCCCCGTGCCGCCTCCGAGCCGCTCCTGTCGTGGCAGAGTGGTCCGCACAACAGCTGTGCCATGCGCCGTACGGGGCGGCCGAGCGCCCCCGTGACCGGTGTGCGGAGCGACGGGGAGACGGCGGGGAGGCCGGATGCGCTGGTTGGTGGGGTGGAGCAGTACCGCCACGGGCCCGGACCTCACCGATGACAGCCGAGCGGTGCTCCCCGTGGGCGCCCAACTCCTGTGGGGCGACCCCGATCCCCTGTGGGCGGTGGGCGATTGGCGCCCCGATGAGGTGCGCGTCGTGCAGGCCGACCCCGAGACCAGGATCGCGGTCTTCGGGGTGTGCGGCGCGACCGACGACCAGTTGCGGGTGGGCCTGCTGGCCGCGCGCGGCGGCGCGCTGCGCCATCTCACGGCCTGGCCCGGCAGTTACACCGCCGTCGCGCAGGTCGGCCGGCGGCTGACCGTCACCGGCGATCTGGCCGGCGCCCGCCCGGTCTTCCACACCCGGTGGGCCGGCGGCACGGCCTACGCGACCGCCGCACTGCCGCTCGCCGACCTGGTCGAGGCGAGCCTCGACGTCGGGCACCTCGCGGCGCTGCTGGCCTGTCCGGACGCGCCCGAGGCGCTCGGCCACGGGACGCCGTACGCGGGGGTGCGGCGCGTCCCGCCCGGTCATTCCCTCGTACTGCGCGGCGGCTCCAGCGAGATCACCTCGTACGAGCAGACCCACTCGCTCGCCGTCTCCGCGCCCCAACTCGCTCCCGAACAGGCCGTGGACGGCGTCCGTGAGGCGCTGGTGGAGGCCGTACGCGCGCGTCTGGCGGCCCCGCGGCACGCGCCCGACCCCCGGGGCGGTCCGGGCTCTCCCGGCGGCCTGGACCCCGGCCCGGTGCCCGGCATGGGCCCCGCCGACCGGCGAGCCGCGCGCGGGGCACCGGCGCCCGGCGTCGGCGCCGACCTCTCCGGCGGCAGCGCCTCGGGCACGCTCGCACTGCTCGCGGCCGGCCTGCCGGGGCAGCCGGGCCGGCTCAACGGGCAGGGCGAGCGGCTGCTGGCGGTGACCTTCAACGACCGGGCCACCAAAGGCGGCAGGGCGTACCACGAGGCCGAGCTGGAACGCGCCCGCACCCTCGCGGACAACCCGCGGCTGCACCACGTGGTGGTCGCGGCGGGCGAGGAGGCGCTGCCGTACGCCGACCTCGGGGCGGGCCCGCTCACCGACGAGCCGGGGCCCTCGATGGTCGCCGCCGAACGGCACCGCAGGCGGCTGCTCTCCGGGAGCGCCGACCACTTCGTGGGGCACGGCGCGCGGCAGGTACTGGACGCCCACCCGGCGCGCCTGGCGGACCTTTTGCTGGACCGGCGCCGGCGGCACCTGCTGCGGCCCGTCACGGCGCTGGCGAAGGCCGACGGCGCTGCGGCGCACTCGGTGTTCATACCGTTCACCGTCTACCGGGCCGCGCGGCGGCTCGCCCGTACGCCCTACGGGGCGGGGGTCTCCGAGGCCGCCGGGCGGCTGCTGGGCCGGGAGTTCGCCGACGAGCCGGTGGCGGGCAGTGCCGTGGACGCCTCGCTGGCTGCCCTCACGTGGTGCCGGCCCGGCCCTGCCGCGCGCTGGCTCACGGGCGAGGCGCTCGCTGAAGTATCGGTTCGGCTGAGCGACGCGGCGCTCCGCTCACCCGCCGTCGGGCGCCCCGGCGAGCGCAGGGCGCGCGCCGCGCTCACCCGGCACGCCGCCGACCACCGGGTCTTCGAGCAGGCCGCCGAGGTACGCAACCAGCGCCTGCACGCGCCCTTTCTGGACAACCAGGTGGTACTGGCCTGCCGCGCGCTCCCGGACACGCTCCGGGTGCAACCGGGGGCACGCGCCTCGGTGTTGCGCGCGGTGCTCTCCGGGGCGGGCATCCGCGACCTGCCCCCGGGGTGGGGCGCCACCTCGCACGTGACGCACGCGGCGGCGGTCCGGGCCGGGCTGCGCGCCGCCCTGGACGACCTCATCCGGCTCTTCGACGCCCCTCTGCTCGCCGACGCCGGGCTCGTGGAGGCCCGCGTCGTGCGCAAGGCGCTGCGGGCCGCGGCCGACGGCGTACCGCTGCCGCTGGACGGCCTGGCGGAGCTGGTCTCCACGGAGCTGTGGCTGCGCCGCCTGCTCGCCCGGCGGGGCACCTGCTGGACCGGCGCGGCGGCCCCCAGGCAGCGCGCCGTGTCGAGCGGCGTCGAGCGGCTGGCGCTCTGAGCCGCGCGTGCCATACGGGCCGCACGGGCGCCCCGCGCTGCCACCGGGGCGTCCGCACGTCAGCCCCGGCGGACGGCCGGTGGACGGTCAGCGTGCGATCACCGGCAGCTGATCTGTGACTGTGCCCAGTCGCTGAACGCCAGGGTGTCGGCGGGCTTCTGCGGCTCGGCGACCAGCCGGAGGGTCGTACGGCCGCTCAGCGGTACGTGCACCGGTACGGCCGCGTCACCGCCGTGCACCACGCCCGAGCTCCACTGTCGCACCCCGTCCGCGTACACCGAGAAGCGCACGGCGCCGCGCCCGAGGCCCAGGTCGTCCACGCCCGCGTAGGCGTCGAACGCCGTGCACTCGCGGTTGAGGTCGATCGTCACCGAAGAAGGCGCGTGGGTCGTCACTCCGTGCGCGTAGTGCTTGCCGCCGATGCTGACGCCGCTCTGGCGCTTCCACAGGAAGCTGCTCTCCGTGGTGCGCACCTCCGGCTTGCTGTCGTCCCCCGTGAAGTCCCAGTCCAGGGTGTTGACCGGGTACGGCGCCGCCGGGGGCGGAGGCGTGGGCTTCGGCGCCGGCTTCGGGGGCGGCGTGGGCTTCGGCTTCGGAGGCGGCGTCGGCTCGGGCTTCGGGGCCGGCTTCGGCGGCTCGGGCGTGGGCGTCGGCTTCGGCTTCGGCTTCGGCTTCGGAGGCGCGGGCTTCGGCGGCGCGGGCTCCGGAGCGGGCGGCTCGGGCTTCGGGGTGGGCTTCGGCTCCGGCTTCTGCGGCGCCGGGCTCGACGGGGCGGGCGGGGGCGGCTCGGCGTGCGTCTTCGGCGGGTCCTGGAGACCCGCCAGCGCCATGGCCACCCCGGCGGCGGCGACCGTCAGCCCGGCCCCGATGCCGACCTTCGCGGGCGTCCCGAGCCCCTCGGCGGCCGCTCCCGCGCCCGCGGAGTGCCCCGAGCCACCGGCGGCCGCCGCCGCGCCGGTACCGGCCGCAGCGCCCGCTCCGGCGGCTCCGACGACCCCGGCCGCCGCCTTGACCGCGTACCCGGCGGCGAACCAGCCGATGACCGCGACCGGCAGCACCGCACCGATCCGCTGATTGACGTCCGCGACCTCGTGCGCCGCCAGCCGGCAGCGCGCGCACTCCTCCAGATGCTTGCGGAGCCCGCGCTCGGCCCGCACCCGCAGGCCGCCACGGGCGTACGCGCCCAGCCGGTCCGCGTACCGCGCGCAGTCGCCGCCGGACGTCAGCGACGCGCTCACATGCGCCTGGAGGTACGCCTGCTTGAGGCCCTCACGGGCCCGGTGCGCCAGTACGGCGGTGGCATTGGCGGACAGCCCCAGGAGCGGCGCGACCTCGCTCGGCGACTCCTTCTCGACGGTCGTGTGCCACAGCACCGTCTGATAGCGCTCGGGCAGGCTGCGGAACGCCCGTACGGCCATGGAACGCTCCGCCTCGTGCATGGCACGCACGTCCGCCCCGAGGTCGAGCGTGTCGTCGTCCATCGAGGCGCCGGCCGCCGAGGACGCGAAGACCGCGAAGTCCTCGACCAGGTGCTCGCGCTTGGCCGTCCTGACCCAGTCGGCGGCCGCGCGGCGCACGGTGGTGAGCAGGTACGCGCGGACCGCGGTCTTCGGGCCGGCACCCCGGCGCACCGCCTGCAGCGTGCGCGCGAACACCTCGCCCGTCAGGTCCTCGGCGGTGTGCGCGTCCCGGCAGCAGGTGCGGGCATAGCGGCGTACGGCGTCGGCGTGCCGGCGGTACAGCTCCTCGTAGGCGCTGTCGTCACCGGCCCGCATACGGGAGACCAGCTCGGTGTCGGACGGCGGCGCCCCGGGCTCGGTGCCGGGCGGTGCCTGGTCGGCCGCGCCGGCCGCGTCGGCGCCCGGTATGCGCTGCTGCGGAACGGTCTCCGGCCGGCTCGCCTGCGGGCCGGCGCCATGGCCGGAGCCGGCGACGTCGCCCGCGCCGACGCCGCGGTCGTCGCGCTCGTCGCGCCCCTCAAATGTCATTGCCGAGGCCCCCGGAACTACGCCACCAGTCTGACCATCGCGCAAGACTGCCACAAGGATGGCTGAAGCCTTACGGGGGTGTGACGCAATCACTCGTCCGGGGCCACTTGCCGCGCAGCAGCTCTAGCAGTCACCCGCACGGGGCATGATCTCCGTTTCGAAGGGGGCGTTCCCTGTTTCGAGGGACGCCATGACGGCCCGTGACACGACAGTGGCCGGGGCAAAAGCCCCGGCCACGCCGTACGAACCGTTCGCTCAGGCCACCGGCCGCGAGCGCAGGCCCTCCAGCAGGATCTCCAGGAGCCGCGCCGAGGCGGCCTGCTGCTGCGCCGCGTCCGGGAGCGAAGGCGCGCCCGTCGCGATCACCAGCAGCACGTCGGAGACCGTCACGTCCGCGCGCAGCTCCCCGGCTTCGCGCGCCCGCTCCACGAGCTGCCCGACGACGTCCAGGAGGGCCTGTGCGCCCCCGCTGTCGGCCGCGGACAACTCCGGCCCCTGCCCGTTGGAGTGCGGCTGCGCCGGCTCGTCGTCCGGCGACGTGCGCTGGGCGACGATGCGCAGCTCACCGGGCGCCACCGGGGGCTCCGGTGCGGTCCGCTGCTGCGGCACCCGCGCCTCCGCGAGCCCGTCGGCCCCGTCCACGCCGCTGCCGACCCGCAGGATGCTCGGCGGCAGCAGCCGGCCGGCGCCGGACGCCACGGACGTGCGCAGGAAGCGCGAGAGGGCCGACCACGGGTCGTCCTCCTGCCCGAGCGCGGTGCGCGCCTGGTCGGTCAGCCGTGCGGTCTCCTCCTCCGCTATGCGGCGGACCAGCACGTCCTTGCTCGGGAAGCGGCGGTAGACCGTGCCCACCCCGACCCGGGCCCGGCGTGCCACGTCCTCCATGGGCGCGCCGTATCCCAGCTCGCCGAAGACTTCACGGGCAGCTCGCAGAACATGTTCCAGGTTGCGCTGTGCGTCCACCCGGAGCGGTGTGGTCCGGCCGGGCACGCCTGCCTCGCTCACGCCGCCGGTCCGGTCGCCGGCGGACGCCACCGCCGCCGGCCAATGAGAACTCTGCATGTGCATAGATGATCCCCCGGTAATGACGTCTCCCCCCGGAGACTCCCCGCCCTGACTGCCGGGGCTGCCAGCTTCCGGCTCCACCCCGACGAAGTACGAACATAGTTGAGCGCAGGTCAAGAATGAAGGGGGCAGTTCCGTACAGTCCGCCCCTCGAACGGAGTACGGGCCCGATCCGCCCCGTTTCCGTACACTCCCGCCATCTCGTACCCCCGCCTGACCTGCGGACCTCATTCCACACCGGCGGAAGCGGGGGTTCCAACGGGGGGCCCGGCCGACCGTCCGTATTTCGCCTTCCCTGTGGACAAAGAGGCGGCGGGGGTGCGTCATGGAGAAATGCTGTGTCCCGGAGCGGGTACACGGCTATTTGATCGTGGCTCCGCCGGGGCCGGACCGACGCCCCCGGACGCACCCCACGGGCCACGGGCGACGTCGCGAGGAGATCCTCTGTGAAGCACCCGGCGCGCATTCTCGTAGTCGGCGGCGGCTACGTCGGCATGTACACCGCCCTCCGCCTGCAGCGGAAGCTGCGCAAGGAACTGCAGGGCGGCACGGTCGAGATCGTGGTGGTCGACCCCGACCCGTACATGACCTACCAGCCGTTCCTGCCCGAAGCGGCGGCCGGCTCCATCTCGCCGCGGCACGTCGTCGTCCCCCTGCGCCGCGTCCTGGACCGGTGTCATGTCGTCATCGGCGAGGTGACGGGCATCGACCACGCCAAGCGCACGGCCACGATGAAGACGCTGGCCACGGAGGAGGAGGGCACCGGCGGGGTCGAGATGCAGTACGACGAGCTGGTGCTCGCGCCCGGCTCGATCTCGCGCACGCTCCCCGTCCCCGGATTGGCCGATTTCGGTATCGGCTTCAAGACCGTCGAGGAAGCCATCGGGCTGCGCAACCACGTACTGGAGCAACTCGACATCGCTTCCTCCACCCGCGACCCCGCCGTCCGGGACGCCGCGCTCACGTTCGTCTTCGTGGGCGGCGGCTACGCGGGCGTGGAGGCGCTCGCCGAGCTGGAGGACATGGCCCGGTACGCGGTGCGGTACTACCACAACGTCCGGCCCGAGGACATGAAGTGGCTGCTGGTCGAGGCGACCGGCCGCATCCTGCCCGAGGTGGGCGCGGAGATGGGCGAGTACGCCGTACGGGAGCTGCGCGGCCGCAACATCGATGTGCGGCTGAACACGCGCTTGGAGTCGTGCGAGAACCGCGTCGCCGTCCTGGACGACGGCGCGCGCTTCCCCACCCGCACCCTCGTGTGGACGGCGGGCGTCAAGCCGCATC
The DNA here is from genome assembly GCF_040643545.1 of Streptomyces sp. NPDC047117. Classification (NCBI taxonomy): domain Bacteria; kingdom Bacillati; phylum Actinomycetota; class Actinomycetes; order Kitasatosporales; family Streptomycetaceae; genus Streptomyces; species Streptomyces sp. NPDC047117. Next base: position 635,750 of record NZ_JBEYUN010000002.1, read on the forward strand.
CCATCCTCGCCGCGACCGGCCTGCCGCTCACCGAACGCGGCCGTCTGAAGTGCACCGCTGCGCTTCGTGTGGAGGGCGTCGAGCACGCCTGGGGAGCCGGCGACGCCGCCGCCGTACCGGACGTCACCGCCGACACGCCCGGCACGGAGTGCGCGCCCAACGCCCAGCACGCCGTGCGCCAGGCCAAGCAGCTCGCGGAGAACATCGCAGCGGCCATACGTGACGAGCCCGTTGAGGACTACGCCCACAAGTACGTCGGCTCGGTCGCCTCCCTGGGGCTGCACAAGGGCGTGGCCCACGTGTACGGGCGGAAGCTGAAGGGCTATCCGGCGTGGTTCATGCACCGCGCCTACCACCTCAGCCGCGTCCCGACCTTGAACCGCAAGGCCCGCGTGCTCGCCGAATGGTCGCTCGCCGCGTTCTTCAAACGCGAGATCGTCTCGCTCGGGTCGCTGGAGAACCCCAGGGCGGAGTTCGAACTCGCTGCGGGCACGGGGCGGCCCGACGAGGGGAGTTGACGCCGCGCGGGGCGCGGGGTTGACGTCCCTCCGGGGTGGGGCGCCCGCCGCGGCGCGGCGCCCTCCGTACGGTGTGCGGCACCGCGCATGTGGTGCCGACCGCGGCATACCCCTGGACCATATGCCGTCGTCGGTCATACGTTCACCGTTGCGTTCAGTCGAACGGGCGGTGCTCTACCAGGCCAGGAACTCCACCCGCCACTCCGGCGTCTGACGGATGTCAGTCCGGTCGGTCACACTGGACGTGTGACCATGGGTGGGCTCGTATTTGCAAAGAGTGACAAGCGCGAGGAATTGGGACGTTTGCTGCATCACGCCAGAGGGCGCTCGGCGCGCCTCCGCCCGACCTTCCGCCGGCCAACGGCCGGGAGGCACTTCCCGGCCGCCGGACCGGCTCGGCGCCGCGTCGCGATCTAAGAGGTACACCTCCGTGAACTTCACTCGCTGGAGCGCCCGCTTCCCCGGTACGCAGCGCCGTGCCGCGCGGGCAGACCGCGGTGCGGCGCCGGACGCGTCGTCACCCAAGCCGTCCCGGAGAACCCCTCCCTCGACCGGGCAGCCCACCGGGCCCTCCGGCGCCGCCACCCCGCCCGCCGACGCCGCGGACCGGGCCGAGGCCGACCCGACGACCCCCACCAGGAGCACCGCGACGGACACGGCGGACACCGCGGGCACCCCGCCGGAGGCCGCCGGCGGCTCGGTCCCCGCCGCCCACGCCGGGCGCCCCGAAGGGCACGCCCCCGCCGGGTCCGGTACGCAGCCGCCCACCGTCGACGCGCTCTCCGCACACGAGATCCTCGGCACCATCCCCGCCCTCGTGGCCGTCGTCTACGGCCCCGAGCACCGCATCGCGTACGTCAACGGCGCGTACGCCAAGGTCTTCGGCGACCGCCCCCCGGGACTGACCGCCCGCGAAGCCCTCCCCGAGCTCGACGAGCTGGGCCTGCTGCCGCTGATGGACCAGGTACTGCGCAGCCGCAAGCCCCGTACGGTCAAGGCCCGCAAGGTCCCCGGCGGCGCCGGCTCCGACCTCAGCCGCGACGGCTACTACACGTTCACCTGCACCCCCATCGAGGTCGCCGCCGCCAGCACCCCGGCCCCCGACCCGGAGATCGCCTGCGTCGCGCCGCACAAGGGCGTCCTCGTCTTCGCCGCCGACGTCACCGACCAGGTCGAGGCCGCCGAGCGGCTGCGCGCCGCGGAACGCCGCCAGCGCGAGGCCGCCGTCACCCTCCAGCGCTCCCTGCTCCCGCAGGAACTGGAGCAGCCCGACGACCTCCGGGTCGCCGCGATCTACCACCCCGGCGGCACCGACGCCGCGGTCGGCGGCGACTGGTACGACGTGATCACCCTCGGCGCCGGCCGTACCGCGCTGGTCATCGGCGACGTCATGGGCCGCGGGGTGCGCGCCGCCGCCGTCATGGGCCAGCTCCGTACGGCCGTCCGCGCCTACGCCCGGCTCGACCTCCCGCCGCACGAGGTCCTCCAGCTCCTGGACGGCCTCGCCGCGGAGATCGACGCCAGCCAGATCGCCACCTGCGTGTACGCGGTGCACGACCCCAACGAAGGACGCCTGGTCTACGCCTCGGCCGGGCACCTGCCGATCCTCGTACGCGACCGGGACGGCACGGTCCACCGCGCCGGGGAGCCGACCGGCCCGCCCCTCGGCACGGGCGGCTGGCTGCACTCCTCCGGCAGCCTCCCGCTGAACCCCGGCTCCACGGCCGTCCTCTATACGGACGGTCTGGTCGAACGCCGCGACAAGGACATCGACGAGGGCGTCGCCGCCCTGGAGAACGCCGTCGCCGGCGCGACCGGCGCCCCCGACATCATCTGCGACCGCCTGCTGCGCTCGCTGGGCATCACCAACGACCACGACGACGATGTCGCGGTCCTCGTCCTCCAGCACCCGGACCGCACGGGCCCCGAGGCCGAGCTCTTCCACAACGCCGCGCTGGAGCTGCACGGCGGCACGGAGGCGGCGCCGCGCGCCCGTGCCTTCGCCTCCGGCGTGCTCGCCTCCTGGCGCTTCTCACCGGAGCTGCACGACCTCGGCGTGCTGGCCGCGAGCGAGCTGGTCGCCAACTCCCTCCAGCACGGCACGCCGCCCATGCGGCTCCGGCTGCGGCGTACGGACCGCCGGCTGATCGTCGAGGTCACCGACGGCGACGACCACCTGCCGCGCCGCCGCCGCGCCGAGCCGGTGGACGAGGCGGGCCGCGGCATCTCGATCATCGCCACCATCGCCTCGAACTGGGGCTCGCGGCGTACCCCCGGGGGCGGTAAAGCGGTGTGGTGCGAGTTCGCCCTGCCGAGTGAGTAGCGCGCCGGCACGACGACGCGGCGCGTGATCAGGACACAGCGGCGCACGACAGGGCACAGCAGTGCACGACAGGACACGTAAGAAACACGACCGGACGCATAACAAAGGGGCCGGGTCCGTACAGAAGTACGGACCCGGCCCCTTCCGGACGGGCGCGTCCTACGCGACGCAGGCCACCTCGTCCCTGACCGGCACCTCGACCGGCGTGGCCGTGGCACGCGGGTTGTCCTGCGCGGGGGTGAGCAGCCGGCCCAGCCGCAGAGCCAGCGCCGAGATCCCGAGCGCGCACAGGATCAGCATCACGATGTACGCGGCCGACGCGCCGTGACCGACCAGCAGCGCGCCCACGGCCGGGCCGACCGCCAGCGCCAGCTGCTTCACCAGGGCGAAGACCGAGTTGTACTGACCGATGAGCCGGCTCGGCGCCAGGTCCGCCACCAGCGGCGACACCGTCGGCGACAGCAGCGACTCGCCCACACCGAACAGCATGTACGTGGAGATCAGCAGCCCCGTGGCCACCGCCTGCGCACCATGCACCAGGCCGGACAGCCCCGCGGCGACCCATGCCACGGTCCAGATGAGCCCGACCACCGCGATGACCCGGCTGCGGCGGCGCCGCTCGACCAGCTTCAGGACGACGAACTGCGCCATCACGATGGCCGCGGTGTTGGCCGCCAGCGCGATGCCCAGCGTCGACGGCTGGATGCGGGTGACCTCGGTGGCGTACGCGGCGAGACCCGACTCGAACTGCCCGTAGCAGGCGAAGAACAGCACGAACCCGAGCAGGCAGAGCCACATCATCCGGCGGTCGGCGAGCAGCGCGCGCCAGGAGCCCCCGGCCCGCGCCTCGACCGGGACCTCGCCCTCGACCTTCGGCGCCTTGGGCAGCCGTACGGTCGCCACGGCGGCACCGAGCACGAGGAACATCACGGCCTCGATGGCGAAGAGCCGCACGAAGCTCGCCGGGTCGCTCTCGTCGACGAGCATGCCGCCGATCAGACCGCCGATGCCCAGGCCCAGGTTGTTGAGGAAGAACTGGGTGGCGAAGGCGCGCGACCGGGTCACGGTCGTCGAGCACCACACGATCATCGTCGCCAGCGCCGGCTGGATGACCGCGATGCCCGCGCCGAGCGCCACGGTCGAGGCGATCACCATCGGCTCGTTGTCGGACAGCCCGAGACCGAGCGCGCCGAGCGCGGCGGCGAACGTACCCACCACGGCCACCGGCAGCGGACCCCGCCGGTCGATGGCACGACCGGTGAAGGGCAGCACGACGAGCGCGGCGACGGCGAGCATGGCGAGCACGACGCCCGCCGTACTCGCACCAAGATCACGCACCTTCGCCACGTAGACGTACAGATACGGGACCGTAAAGCCGTTGCCGAACGCGCTCAGTGCGTTGCCCAGCTGGATCCGGCGCAGCGCGGCGCCCATTGCGGTGGTCACACTCACCTACCTAGGTCGAGAAGGTCGTCAGATACGGATGTGTGCAGGGCGGGGTAAGGCGCACGCGGGATTCGGTCCCCCGGACAGGCTCAGGTGCCCCCCAGCACTGGCGGACTTCAGAGGAAGAGGAGAGCCGCAACGTGTTCGGTCCGTCCCGGACAGTCACAAGCTGAAGACTTCAACTCTAAAGTTCGAAGCTAAAGAGTACATGACCAAGGACTTCAACGCCAATGACTTCCGTGCCATACTGCGCCGCATGTCAGAGCCCTCAGAAGCGGTCCAGAGCCCGGCAGAGCCGAGCCTCGAGGAACAGATCGCGGCCTACCAGCGCGAGTTCCAGGACCTCGACCCGCAGGTGGAGAAGGTCGTCTCCGCGCTGCAGCGCCTCAACCGCCGGATGAACGTCGCCTACGGCCGGCAGACCGCCACGCTGGGGATCAGCAATGCCGAGTGGGAGGTACTGAAGGCCCTCGTGGTCTCCGGTGCCCCGTACCGCCTGGGCCCGGGCGAGCTCGCCAAGCGGCTCGGCCTGACGCCGGCCGCGATGACGCACCGCATCGACCGCATGGCGAACGAGGGACTCGTCAACCGGGAGCGCGACGAGAACAATCGCGTACGGGTGATCGTCGAGCTCACCGACGAGGGCCGGGGGAAGTGGCTGGAGGCCATGCGCCTCGCCTCGGTATTCGAGGAGGACCTCCTCCAGGACCTCGATTCCCGCGAGCGGGGTCTTCTGGGCGACGTACTCACCCGGCTGCTGCGCCGCGTCGAGGACGCCCAGCCGGACGCGGACGGCCGCCTCACCGACCTCGACTGAACACCCCTGTCACGGCCGCTTCGGACGGCCCGGACCCCGGTTGACACGGCCTACCCCGGTCCGTAGTGTTCTCCGAGTTGCCACACAGCCGTAACGGTTTTGCGGCAGCCACTCACGCCGCACATGCGGCAACCCACTACTGCACGACCTTCCCTCGGGAACAATTTCGGCATGCCGAAATTCGAACCGGCCGGCTCGATTATGAACCGGCAGCGGA
>NZ_JBEYUN010000003.1:0-562457 GCF_040643545.1 Streptomyces sp. NPDC047117
CTACGGAGTGCACACGGTGCGCGCGGTGGCCAACTTCCCGCTGACCGGGGAGACGCTCGCCGCACGGCCCCACCTGATCGGTGCCCTGGCGGCGGCAGCCCCCTGGCGACGTATCCTGCCGCCATGGGACTGGACCTCACCCTGGCCATGGCCGACTGGGAAAGACTGCGCGAGACCCCCCCGTCGAGGACCGCATCGAAGCGCTGGAGGACGTCTGTAATGCCCGGCACCGAACCGCCCGCCGGTCAGGGGCCGGTCGCGCTGAGGCAGGTGGATGCTCTGTGGTGGGCCGCCCGCTCTGTCGAGGTGTCTCCTCGCCGGGCTGCGGAACGTGAACGGTCCGTCATGGTCGGGCGCGTCGATGAGATCGCCGAGCTGGCCGCTCTTCTGGAGGTCGATGCGGAGGCAGCTCCCTTCACCTGCATGTGTCCGGGCGACATCAGCGTCACGGTCCGAGGCGAGCTGGGAACGGTTCGGGGCGTGCTGACACTCCACTTGGGCAGCGGCTTGGACTGGAGCCGGTGGCCCGGCCAATTCCCACTTCTGCGCGCTGAGGAACTGACCGAGTGGCTGATCGCACGTGGAGTGGTCGTCCCGAGCCGTGGTCAGTAGCCGCCCCGTCCCGGGGCGTACCATCGGGCTCCCCGTGCATCGGAAGGTGATCTGTTCATGGCCCTGCCCGAGCCCGCGCCTGTGCCGAGTCTGCTGGCGGTTTTTGCTCATCCGGATGACGAGTCGTTGTCGGCGGGTGGGGTGCTGGCCCGGCATGCGGCAGCCGGGGCGCGTACCGGAGTTGTCACGGCTACCTGGGCCGCGGATACCTGGCGGGCCGCGGAGCTGGCCGAGGCGCTGCGGATTCTCGGCGCGGGTGAGCCGCGGATGCTCGGATACGCCGATGCGCGTTTCCCGCCGTCGGCCCCGGGATGCGAGCGGTTCTGCGATGCGCCGCTCGACGAGGCCGTGCGGCGGTTGGTGGTGCACATCCGGGAATTCCGCCCGGACGTCGTGGTCACGCACGACGCCTACGGCGGGCTGCCCGGCCACCCGGATCATGTGCACACCCATCGGGTGACCGTGCTCGCCACCCAGGCCGCCGGGCTGCAGCAGATGTACCCGGACGCCGGCGACCCGTGGCAGCCGCGGGCCCTGTACCTGGCCACGCACCCGCACTCGGCCGTGTCCGCGCTGCGAGACGTGATCGGTGGTCGCGAGGTGGTGTACAGCGTCCCGGACGAGCAGGTCACCGCGACCGTGGATGTCAGTCCCTGGCTGGCACAGAAGGTCGCCGCTGTGCTGGCGCATCGCTCCGAGGTGGAGCGGGGAGCCGCGCCGGGCGTGATCGCCGGTCTGCAACCGGGCCTGCAGGAGCGGTTGTTGGGGACGGAGTGGTACATCCGGCACACCTCCTTTGCCGGCGCCGAGGTGGCGGGGGATACGGAATTGACCGCCTGAGAGGGTGCGTTGGGGGACTGCCTGTGTGCTTGTCGGCTAGTGCTGTGCTTCCAGGGCTCATACGGTTTTCCCGCAGTGTGAATGATGTCGCGGGAGGAGACCGTCATGGTGGAGCCACGTACTGAGCACGACTTCGTGGTGGTGGGGGCCGGATCGGCCGGCAGTGTGATCGTCCGGCGGCTGCTGGACGCCGGCCACTCGGTACACGTACTGGAGGCCGGACCGGTCGACAGCGACGAGCGGGTGCACAGTCCGCAGGGCTGGCCGCAGCTGCTTCAGTCGCCGCTGGACTGGGCGGTGATGACCGTGCCCCAGAAGCACGCGAACGACCGGCCGCTGTACTGGCCCCGCGGCAAGGTGCTCGGCGGATCGAGTTCGCTCAACGGCATGATCTACATCCGCGGGCACCGCAGTGATTACGACGCCTGGGCCTACGAGGGCTGCCCCGGCTGGGACTGGGACAGCGTGCTGCCCCTGTTCAAGCGGTCCGAGGATCACGTCGACGGTGAGAGTGCGTGGCACGGCAAGGGCGGCCCGCTGCCCGTAAGCAGGATCGCCGAACCGCACCCCACCGCGGCCGCGTTCGTCGAGGCCGCCGTCGCCCTCGGGCACGAGCGGACGGACGACTTCAACGGCGACACGATGGCCGGCGTCGGGTTCAACCACGCGACCATCCGCGACGGCCGCCGGATGAGCGCCTGGCAGAGCTTTGCCGTACCGGTGCGGGACAACCCCCGGCTGACCGTCACCACCGGCGCACACGTGCACCGCGTGTTGCTGGACGGCGGCCGCGCGATCGGCGTGGAGTACGCCGCCGGGGGAGACCTGCACCGTGCCTACGCCGCGGCCGAGGTCGTACTCAGCGGTGGAGTCATCGGTTCGGCGCAGACCCTGCTGCTGTCCGGCATCGGCCCCGCCGCGCACCTGCGCGAGGTCGGCATCGACGTCGCCGTCGACCTGCCGGGCGTCGGCGAGAACCTGCACGACCACCTCCTCGTCAGCAACGTGTACGAGGCGTCCCGCCCACTGCCGGCGGGACGGGCGAACCTGCTGGAGAGCCAGCTGTTCACCGCCACCGACCCGCGCCGCCCGGGCCCCGACCTGCAGCCGGTGTTCCTGCACCTGGTCTACCCGGCCGAGTCGTACCCCGTACCGGAACACGGGTACACCATCGCCCCGGGCATCGTCCGGCCGCTGTCCCGCGGCACGCTGCGGCTCGCCTCGGCCGATCCGGAAACCGCCCCCCTGGTCGACCCGAACGTCCTCGCCGAGCGGTACGACCTCGAAGCGATGGTCGACGCGGTGGAGCTGTGCCGGGAGATCGGCGGCCAGCGCGCCTTCGACGCCTGGCGCAAGGCGGAGCTGGCCCCGGGGCCGGAGGCACGCACGCGGGACGACCTGCGAGAGTTCGTGCGCCGGGCGGTCGGCACGTACCACCACCAGGTCGGCACCTGCCGGATGGGCCAGGACTCCCTCGCCGTGGTCGACCCCGAGCTGCGCGTCCGCGGCGTACAGGGGCTCCGCGTGGCGGACGCCTCGGTCATGCCGTCCGTCCCGTCCGGTAACACCAACGCCCCTACGATCATGGTCGGCGAGAAGGCCTCCGACCTGCTCATCGCCGCGACCTGACCGATGGCAGGTCGACGCGCACCCTGACCCCGTGTTCGGGTATTCCAGTGCCCGCGGGGGCCGGGGCGACCGTGCATGACATCGGTCATGCACGGTCGTGAAAGACCACACGGGGCGGGGCGCCGGACCGCCGCCAAGGTTGAGGGCGTGGACACAGTCATCGAAACAGTCGGCCTGCGGCGGAGCTACCAGGGCTTCGACGCGGTGCGCGGCATCGACGTCCCGGTCGCGCGCGGCGAGCTGTTCGCCCTGCTGGGAACCAATGGCGCGGGGAAGACCTCGACCCTGGAGGTCCTTGAGGGCCAGGCCGCACCCACCGCGGGTACCGTACGGGTGCTGGGCCGCGACCCGCACGCCGACCGTGCCGCGGTGCGGCCGCGGATCGGGGTGATGCTCCAGGAGGGCGGGTTTCCCACCGAGCTGACCGTCGCGGAGACCCTGCGCATGTGGGCGGGGTGCACCATGGCGCCCGCCCGGTGGACGAGGCGCTGGCACTGACCCGCCTGGGCGAGCGGCGTACGGTACGCGTCAAGCAGCTCTCCGGCGGTGAGCGCCGGCGCCTCGACCTCGCGCTGGCACTGCTGGGCCGGAGGACGACATCGCGGTGGTGGCCGAGGCGGGCTCGGGCGACGAGGCGCTCGCCATGGCCCGGGCCCACCGGCCCGATGTCGCCGTACTGGACCTGCAGATGCCCCGCGGCGACGGCATCACCGTCGCCGACCGGCTGCGCGAGGACCTGCCCGACTGCGCCACCATGATCGTCACCAGCCACGCGGGAGCCAACGCCCTCAAGCGTGCCCTCAGCGCCGGCGTCCGCGGGTTCGTGCCCAAGACCGTCTCCGCGCAGCAGCTGGCGCAGATCATCCGGACCGTGCACACCGGCGGCCGCTACGTCGACCAGGAGCTGGCCGCCGACGCCATCGCCGCCGGCGATTGGCCCCTGACGCCTCGCGAAGCCGAACTCCTCGCGAAGCCGAACTCCTCGCGATGGCCGAGGAGGGCATCCCCGCCGCCGACATCGCCGCCCGCGCCATGCTGTCCGCCGGCACCGTCCGCAACCATCTCTCCGCCGCCGTCACCAAAATCGGCGCCGAGAACCGCCACGTGGCCGCACGCCTCGCCCGCGAACGCGGATGGCTGTGACGGCTCGCCGTCCGTCTCAGGCCGCGCCCATGTCGGCGCTGACCCAGTGCTGCGGACGCATACGAATGAGCACCTGCGGCCCCAGCTCCCGCTCCGCGAAGTCCACGAACGCCTCGGCCTTCTCCCTGGGCAGGTACCGGGAGGCAAGCGTGAGGTGGTCCTCACGAGTGCCGGGATCCACCGCCGTGACGGGGCCTTCGACGGAGACGTACCGGACGGTGGGCGCCACGCGGTCCGCCATCATCGTGAAGCGGCCGGCAACGTCGATGAGCCGGGCCTTGCGCGAATCCCTCCCGGTCAGGATCCAGAGCTCACCGCCCGGCTCGTAGTGGTACCAGATCGGCACGGTGAGCGGCGCCCGCCCCTCCTCGGCCGCCACGGAAAGTGCACCGACATGCGGCTCGGCCAGAAATTGCTCACGCTCTTCACGACTCAACGCCACGGCATCTCCTCAACGGCTCGCCACGTACACGAACGACTCTCGACGTAGTACAGAGTCCCGTCAATCCGCCGCAAACGGGTGGCGGCACGCCGCGGACCGCGTAGGGCCCGTGGCGTGCCGGGTGGGGGGTGTGCGGTCAGCAGGTGCCGTCGGACTCCTGGAGGTTCTTGCCGGCTCCCGCGGTGCGTTCCACGATGGCGGGTACGCACGCGGTGTTGTCGAGGCGGTAGGAGTAGGGGATGGTGACCGAGGTGTTGGACTGCGGGTTCGGGCCTGCGGGGTTGTTGTCCTCGCCGGGGGTGGACCAGGTCACGTTGTCGAAGGTGTTACCACTGACCTGCCAGTAGCCGGCGGCGTCGGTGTAGAAGGTGCCGAGGACGTCCTTGGAGTCCTCGAAGTAGTTGTTGTCCACCTTGGCGCGCGCCCCGGCCCGGGAGTTGATGCCGGACTCGTTGAGGCTCACGTAGTGGTTGTTGTAGAGGTGCGCGATGCCACCGCGGAGCAGGGGCGCGCGGGAGTCGATGTTCTCGTACAGGTTGTGGTGGTACGTGACGTAGCCGTTGGAGACGTCGCTCTCGCTGGACCCGATGAGGCCGCCGCGGCCCGAGTTGCGCAGGACGCTGTAGGACAGGGTGACGTACTGGGTGTTGTTCTTCATGTCGAAGAGGCCGTCATACCCCTCCGACTCGCCGCCCGATGCCTCCAGAGTGCTGTGATCGACCCAGACGTTGCGGACGTCCTTCTCCATGCCGATGGCGTCGCCGCCGTTGGACGTGGGCGAGCCCGACTTCTTCACGTTCTTGACGGTCACGTTCCGGACGATGATGTTGCGGGCCTCGCGGATATGGATGCCCAGCTGGTCGAAGACGGCTCCTTTGCCGACTCCGACGAGCGTGACATTGCTGATCTGCTTGAGTTCGATCACGCCCGCCGCGGTGTTGCAGCTGTCGCCCGACACCTTGGCCGTGTTGCCGTGGTTGATGGTGCCCTCGACCTCGATGGTGATCGGGGTAGTGCTGTCGGCCCGGTTGCACAGCGCCGCGTGGATCGCGGTCCCCGTGGTGGCCCGTACGGTCTGTCCGCCCGCACCGCCGGTGGTGCCGCCGTTCTGGGTGGCGTAGCCGGTGGCGCTGCCGGCCGCGGCCGACGCTTCCGGTACCGGCAGAACCGCGCCGGAAGCGGCCGCCAGGGCCATAGTGGCCAGTGCCGCGTGAAGCCGCCGCCGTGCGACTGGTCGTCTCATCCTCGTGTCTCCGCTCGTCCAGGCGTACTGAGTGGTGGTGCCGTACGCCGTAGTCGCCGCAGCGGGCGCCGAGGTTGCCGGCCTTTTCCGCGGGGCTCAGCCTGTCTTCCGCGGGACGGAGACGATCGGGCCATTCACCGGGCCGTCCGCCCCGTCGGTGACATCCCGCGCCCGCCCGTTACTCTGCTCCGAGGATGACGGCCGGGGCCACGTGGCGTACCGTCACCCCGCCCACCAGGCGCCCGCACTGCGGCCGTACCGCGCGCCCTGGACGGAGCAGGAGCACGGCACCGCGTACCACATGCTCACCAAGCTCAAGGCGGCCTTCGACCCCAATGGTGTGATGAACCGCGGCACCATCTTCCCGCTGGACTCCTGACCCGTCAGGTCGCTCTCCGGCCCACCCGGCTCCGGGGACCGCCGCCCGGCGGCCCCGGAGCCCGCCCCTTCCCCCAACTCCGCCCGGACAACGCGCCGTCCGGCTCCGCGCCTCCCGGAAGTGAGCATGACGCGCTACTTCATCGGCATCGACAACGGCTCGCAGAGCTCCAAAGTGACCGTCCTCGACGAGCGCGGCCGCGTGGTGTCCGAGGGCCGTCAGGCCCTGCGCCCCTACGACACCCCGGGCCCCGGCATCGTGGAACACCCCGACGACGACCTGTGGACGTCGATCGGTGCGGCGGCCCGCAGCGCCATGGCCGCCTTCCTCGGGGACACCGCCGACATCGCCGGCGTGGGCCTGTGCACCATCCGCTTCTGCCGTGCCGTCCTGAAGGCGGACGGCACCCTGGCCCAGCCCGTCATGAGCTGGATGGACGACCGCGTGTCCCGCCCGTACGAGCACGTCGTGCCCGACGCGCGTTGGGTGACGACCTCCTCCGGCTGCATCGGACACCGCCTGACCGGCGCTTTCCGGGACACCGCCGCCAATTACGCGGGCATGTGGCCGCTGGACTCCGACACCTGGCAGTGGAGCGACGACGAGGAGCCGTGGGCGAAGACCGGCATGCGGCGCGACATGCTCTTCGACCTCGTCATGCCGGGCGACGTTCTCGGCAACCGTGACCGCCGCCGCGTCCCGGCACACCGGCATCCCCGAAGGGCTGCCCCTCGTCGCCACCGCCAACGACAAGGCCGTCGAGGCGCTGGGCTGCGGCCTGCACGACTCCGGCACCCTGCTCGTCTCCCTCGGCACCTACGTGGCCGGCATGACGACCGGCCCCCGCAACCTGCCCGACGCCACCGGTTTCTGGACCAACTACGCCTCCGTACCGCACTCTTACCTCTACGAGTCCTTCGGCGTACGGCGGGGCATGTGGACGGTCAGCTGGCTGCGCGACCTCCTCGGCGAGGAGGTCGCGGCCGGCGCCCGCGCCGCGGGCCTGTCGGTCGAGGAAAACCTGAACACCAAGGCCGCCGAGGTACCGCCCGGCTGCGACGGCCTGCTGACCGTCCTCGACTGGCTCGCCCCCACCGAAGCCCCCTACCGCAAGGGCACCGTCCTGGGCTTCGACGGCCGGCAGGGCCGCTACCACATGTACCGCTCGATCCTGGAGGGCCTCGCCCTCACCCTCCACGGCACGGCCGGCCGCATGGCCGACGAGCTGGGCACGTCCTGGACGCACACCCTGCTCTCCGTCGGCGGATCGAGCTCCGACCTGATGATGCAGCTCTTCGCCGACGTGTTCGGCGTCCCGGCCCACCGCGCCGAGGTGAACAACGCCGCCGGCCTCGGCGCCGCGATGTGCGCGGCCGTCGGCACGGGCGCCCACACCACATTCGACGACGCGAGGGAGGCGATGGTACGCCCCGGAAAAGTCTTCACCCCCGACCCCGCACACCACGCCCTCTACACCCGCCTGGGCAAGGTGTACCGCCGCATCCAGGACCACACGGACCCGATCTACCGGGAGACGTGGGACATCACCGGCCAGCGCAGCTCGATTCCAGCTCCGCTGCCGGCGCCGACCAGTGGGCCTAGCGGCGCGTCACAGTCACCGTGACGGGTGTGCCGGGGTGGGTGGAGGGGAGTCGGACTCGGGCGGTGCCGTTTGTGATCCGGACTACGGGGTTCGGGGCGTGTTCGACGGAGATCCGGGCGCCGTGCGGGTAGGCGGTGGCCGGCAGGGTGATTTCGGTCCATGCGCGGCGCGTGGTCCGGTTGGTGGTGACGTGGAGGCGGTACGTGCCGGTCGCGGGGGAGTACGACTCGGGGCCCGGGGTTCCCGCGACGGCCCGGGCGTACGGGGCGAACGCCGGCTCCTTGCCCGGTGCCGGGCTGCCGTCGGCGTCGCGTACGCAGTAGCCGCCTCCTTCGGCGGCGTCGCAGTCGTACCACATGGCCCATCCGGAGGCGAAGCCCGGCATCGAGGCGACCTGACGTTGGATCAGTTCCGCGTTGCCGGGCGTGGTGGCCCGGGGCGGGCCCCACTCGCCGACCAGCACGGGCAGCCGGTGCGCGGCCGGGTAGGCGGCGATGGCCGCCTCGTACTTCTCGACGAATCCACCGGACGGATCCCAGTCCTGCCCGGACTCCACCGCCGTGTCGTAGAAGTGCGGGGCGTAACCGATGCGGTCGGCCCCGGGCCGCGGGTCGGCGAAGCCGGGCAGGCTGGTCGGGACGCCCTGGCCGACCAGCACGGTCGGCTCGACGAACAGCCACGCCTGGTGGTCGACGGAACGGACGGCCCGGATCAGGCGGCGGTACATCGCCGGGAGCCGGTCCTGTTCGAGGGCGACGGAGGCGGCCAGCTGGTTCGCCGGGTCGGTCGGGTCGCCGGGGACCGGGCCGAAGGGCTCGTTGAACAGGTCGTAGCCCAGCAGCGAGCGGTGGCCGCGCAGCGTCGCGGCGACTCGGGCGTACGCCCTGACCTGCGCGGCACGCAGGTCAGCATCGTCGTAGAGGTGGGTGAAGGCGGCCTGGACGGCGGGCTGGAAGTAGTCGGAGAACCAGTCGTCGGGGTTGGGCTCGAAGGGCAGGCCGTCGGTGCGCGTGGCCCAGGCGGGGATGCCGTTGTGCCCGAATGCCGGGCCGAACACGTCCTGGTGCCAGTCCACGAGCAACAGCACGCCGTGCCGGTCGGCCCAGCCCAGCACGCGGTCGAGGTAGCGGAGGTAGGCGGTGTCGTACCGGCCCCGTGCCGGCTCCACCTTCTCCCACTGGATGTTGAGCCGCAGCAGCGTGAACCCTTCGGCGGCCAGGCGGGCGACGCGCTGCTCCGTCAAGGTGTCGGTCTTGCCGAGGTTGAGGCCGCGCAGCGCGAGGACGCGGCCCTGCCGGTCGGTGAGCCGGGTGCGGCCGTCCGGTGTGGTGACCGTGCCGACGGGCGCGGCGATCGCCGCCGACTCGGCCTCGCCCGTCGCGGCCTCGGCCGATGGAGGTGCATCGGGGGGCAGGGCCGTACCGAATGCCGGGGTATCCGGGGCGAGGGCCGTACCGAAGGCGAGGAGGAAGGCGAGCAGGGGCGGGACGGCGCGGCGCAGACGCATGTGGCCTCCGATGCGGGCGGTCGGCGAGTGGCCCGAGGGCTCACCGGGACTCCGCATCCTGGCGCCCGGGGAGGCGGTCGGCAAGAGGGCAACGTCACGGGGTGAGGACGGAGTAGACGTGTTCCACCTCGGGCGGAGCGGCGAAGTGGGGGCCGACGAGCGCCCGCCACCGGGCGAAGCCCTCGGAGGCGCGGAAGGTGACGGTGTGGTGCTCGACCGTTTCCCACTGGACCACGAGCCGGTAGCGCGTGGGGTGCTCGACGCTGCGGTGCAGGTCGATTCCCTCGCAGCCGTCGGCCGCGAGGAAGACGGGGACGGCCTCGGAGACTGCCTGCTCGAAGGCCTTCTCCTGGCCGGGGCGGATCTCGATCCGGGCGATCTCGGTGACCATGGTGTGCCAGTTCTCTTCTGGGGCGGGGGTGGGCTGTTGGGGTGTCAGGCGCGGGGCGTGGACGGCTTGGTGTGCTCGGCATCGACGCGCGCGGTCACGCCGGATTCGACGAGGGTGCGGGTGGCGTCGACCGAGGCGTAGATCCACAGGATCCGCATGGACTCGGTGGCGGAGGCGTTGCGGAAGCGGTGGGGCGTGCCGGCGGCGACGTACGTGGTGTCGAAGCGGGTCACGTGGTGTTCGGTGCCGTCGATCTCCACGACTGCATCCTAAACAGCCTGGTCGGCGAAGGGGACGGGGTACTCCAAGGTCCTTGCGCCGGCGCCGGCTCCAAGGTCGCGGGTCATTTGTATACCGAAGATCAATTCACTACCCGCGTTCCGGATGGCCGCAGGTTGATCTCAGGTCCTCCTGCACTCCAATTTCGCCTCTAACCAGGGCATTCTTGCGTCTCCTGCTGGTCCGAGGCGGTGAATCTCTTGTCGCCCTCCAGCCTCTTGGTATACAAATTCGCTGCCGTCCGAAGATCGCTCGCTCGCCAAGGAGCCCCCATGTGTGTTGCACCCCTGCCGCCTCCGTCCAGCAAGCTCACCCGACGGGGCGTCCTCGCGGGGGCCGCCGCGCTCGCGGGCACCGCGGCGCTCACCACCTCCGCCTCGGCGGCTCCCCGGCGCGGCCGCTCGCGCGGCGGTGACCTCGTACTGCGGGGCGGCACGCTGCTGGACCCGGCGACCGGTGAGGTCACCGAGGACGCCGTCGTCGTCATCGAGGGCGGGGTCGTCCGTGCGGCGGGTACCCGGAAGGCCGTCAAGGTGCCGGAGGGTGCGGAGATCCTCGAAGCCGACGGGAAGTGGATCCTGCCGGGCCTGGTCGAGGCGCACATCCACCTCAACACCGCCACCGAGGCGCGGGACGCGATCCGTGCCGGTGCCACCAGCGCCCGCAGCGGTTCGACCAACTTCTACCAGGACATCGCCGTACGGGAGCTGGCCCGGCAGGTGCCCGCGCAGGCCCCGCGTCTCCAGGCCGCCGGCATCTTCGTCACGCCCGACCTCGGTGACACCGTGCTGGCCGACCCGGACCTCACCGAGCTCGCCCGCCTCAAGGACGGCGTACGGTCGGCCGAGGCTCTGCGCCGCGTCGTCGCGGTGAACCTCAAGCGCGGCGCCGACGTCATCAAGACCCGCGTCAACGAGCGCGCTGGCCTGCCCGAGCAGGACCCGCTGACCCAGGTGTACTCCTACGAGCAGCTCTCGGAGATCGTCACCGCCGCCAAGCGCGGCGGCAAGGGCGTCCTGTGCCACAGCTACAGCAAGAAGGGCTGCCACGACGCGGTGACGGCAGGCATCCGCTCGCTGGAGCACGGCGTGTTCGTCGGCGAGCAGACCCTGCACGAAATGCACCGCAGGGGTACGTACTTCACGCCCACCCTCACCGCGATCGCCGGCATGATCGGCTCGTCGGACCCGGTGCTGGACGAGCGCGGCCGGACGTACCTGCCCGTACTGAAGCGCGCCGTGCTGGCCGCACACGAGATGGGCGTACCGCTGGCCGCGGGCACCGACTCCTCGGGCGGCGAGGTCAAGCCCATCGGCCGCGAGGTGGAGCTGATGCGCGAAGCGGGCCTCTCTGCTCTCGATGCCATCCGCACGGCCACGACGAGCGCGGCCCGGCTGCTCGGCCTGCAGGCCACGGCCGGCCGTCTCGCCCCCGGTTTCGCCGGTGACGCGGTCCTTCTCGACGGCGACCCCCTCGCCGATGTGACGGTGCTCAAGCACCCGGCACGCGTCGTCCACGCGGGCGTCACGGTCTGACACGTCCGCGCCCGTAACCCCCTCGCCTTCCCTTCCTCTGCACGTCTCCATCCCGCCCTCGGCCCAAGGAGCCTTGCCTTCATGACGTCGATCATCCCTACCTCCGGCGGAGTGTCCCGGCGCAGCATGATCGCCGGAGCGGCCGCACTGGCCGGCACCGCCGCGGTCACCTCCCCCTCCGCAGCCGCGTACGCCGCCCCGGGTGAGCACAGCGACCGGCACGGCCGGCCCGTGGTCTTCCGCAACGTACGGCCCTTCGGGTCGGCCAAGGCGGTGGACCTCACGGTCGTCAACGGCAAGATCACCGACCGTCCGGCGCCGGCCGGGGCCCAGGTCGTCGACGGTGGCGGCCGGATCGCGCTCCCGTCGCTCGTGAACGCGCACGTCCACCCCGACAAGACGACATGGGGCGGGGCGTGGGTGTCCCGCAAGCCGGCGGACGGGATCGCCGACTACGCCGACCAGGACGCGGAGCTGTTCCGCACCCAGAGCCGCCCCGTCGGGGAACGCGCCTACGGCCTGATGGCGCGCGCGGTCGCCACCGGCACCCGCGCGATGCGGGCCCACGCGGACGTGGCGCCGGAGTACGACCTGGCGTGCGCGGAAGGCGTGGCATCGGCCCGTGACCGGCTGAAGGGCGCGCTCGACGTACAGATCGTGGCGTTCCCGCAGCACGGCGTCATCCGCAAGCCCGGCACCGCGAAGCTGCTGGAGGAGGCCGCCCGTACGGGCCTGGTGGACATGATCGGCGGCATCGACCCGATCGGCTTCGACGACGCCCTCGACGAACAGCTCGACCTGGTCTTCGGCATCGCCGACCGGCACGGTACCGGCCTGGACATCCACCTGCACGACCGCGGCGAGAACGGCCTCAAGCCGCTGCGCGGCATCATCGACCGCACCCGCGCGCTGTCGTTGCGCGGCAAGGTCACGGTCAGCCATGTCTTCTGCCTGCCGAGCCTGAGCGACCGTGAACTCGGTTCCCTCGCGGGTGACCTGGCCGACCTGGACATCTCGCTGACGACGGTGGCGTACTCGGAGTCGACGGTGCTGCCGATCGCGCGGCTGCGCGAGCACGGCGTCGCGGTCGGCCTCGGCACCGACGGGGTGCGCGACGCGTGGAGCCCGTTCGGCAACGGGGACATGCTCGACCGCGCACACCAGCTCGGCCTGATCACCGACATCCGCCTCGACGAGGAACTCAACGACTGCTACCGGGTAGGCACCGACGGCGGCTCGGACGTCATGCACCTGCCGCACGCCGACCTCAAGCCCGGCTCCCCGGCCGACTTCATCCTCGTACGCGGCGAGTGCCTGCCGCAGATCGTCGTGGACACACCGCAGCGGGACATGGTGGTGCACGGCGGTCGCGTGGTCGCCCGCGACGGCGAACTGACCGACTAGTACGCCTGCCGGCCGGGGAGCCACTCAGCGTCCGGTACGCGTCGTCTCCCGCTTCGTACCCCTCGTCGCCTCCCTCGCCGTCTCCCGCGTCGTTTCCTCGGCCAGCCGGTCGGCGCGGGCGGCGGCGTCCTCGGCGGTACGCCGCGCCGCGCCGGCCGCGCGATCGGCCTTGCGCAGCCGCTGCTCGGCGTCCCTGCGCGCGACGCGGGCTTCCTTCCCCTCGCGCTCGGCCTCCTGGATCTGCTCCCGCAGTTCCGCAATCCGCTGCTCGGCCCGCTGCCGCCGGTCCTCGGCAGCCTCCAACGCGTCCTGCGCCGCGGTGAGTTCTGCCTCCTGCGCGTCGGCCTCACGCCCGGCGGCCTTCGCTTCCTTCCGAGCGCGCTGGAGTTTCTCCTTCCGCTCGCGGCGGGCGCGGGCGGCGCTCAGGTCCACGACTCGGCTGCCGGTGGCCTCGGTCTTGGCCTTGGGGCCGGACTTGCTCGCGGAGCCGCGGCCGGCCTTGGCCGCCGGCTTACCGTCCGAGTCCGGCCCGGTCTTCGCCGGTTTGCGTTCCGAGCCGCGCTCAGCCTTGGCAGCCGCCTTACTGTCCGAACCGCCCGCCGGCTTGCGAGAGGTCCTGTCAGCGGGCTGCTCAGTGGGTTCCGCGATGCCACCGACGGTGGGGAAGCCGGTCGGCGGGGTCAGTGACCGGGTCAGCCGCCCCTCGGACCACTCCCGTGCGGCCTCGGGATCGGCCATCGCCGCGTGCAGGGTTCCCTCGACCTCGCGCTGAGCCGCCTCGCCGAGGCGCTGCCCGGCTCGCGTGGTCAGCTGCCGCGCTTGCCGGGCGAGCGCGGAGACCAGCTCCCGCTGTCGCGCGGACAGCTCCCGCAGCTGTTTGCCGTCCAGGTTCTGGTGCGCACGCCGCAGTTCCTCACCGAGCCGCAACAGTGGCTCCACCTCGTCCGGCTGGTCCCGGACGAACAGGTTCGAGGCCCAGGCGGCGAGGGTCGGCCGTCGCAACCGGCGGATGTCGTCCGCGAGCCGGCGGTCACCGGACTGCCGGGCTTCCCGGGCCCGCTCGTTGCGGGCAGCGGTGAACTCCTCCGGCGGCAGCCTGTACAGCTCGTCGGCGACAGCGTCCCACTCCACCGGGTCCTCCTCCGCGTGCCCCCGCCGTCAACTGCTGGGTGGTTCCGCCCCCTGGCCGGCCTCTTGGCCCGACCCCTGTCCCAGAAGATCGAGGAGCTGGCGACGGTGCAAGTCCGCCACGGGAGCGTGCAGGTCCGGATGGCGCAGCAGGGAGGCGGCTCGCCGGTCGTTCTCATCAGGTTCGGTCAGACGCCGGAACTCGACCGGCGCCCCGGTCAGGTGCCAGGAGTCGGCGAGGGAGGTGACCGCGGCCGCGGCCAGTTCCGGAGTGCTGAGCAGGCACACCGCCCAGCTCGCGACCACCTCGTCCACCCAGGTGCGCCAGGCGTCGTCCTCGCCGTACGGGCCGGGGGCGTCCTCGCCGTACGGGCCGAGGGCGTCCGTGCCGTACGTACCGGGGGCGTCCGTGCCGGCGAGCCGGTCGAGGCGGGCGGAACCGCCCGGTCCGGTGACACTCACCAGCGCGATGTCCATCGGCGTGGGGTACCGCAGCCAGGCCGCGACCGTCACGGCCTGCCGCGCCTGGGCTTCCGCGAGGGCCGAGCTCAGGGGGCCACCGCCCGACGGATACGCGCGTGTCAGCCACTGAGCCGTCGCCGCTATGACCGGAGAGAGATCTGCGAGCACTGCTGAGCCGTCCGAGTGCAGGGGGTGCAGGGCCTTCACACGCTATCTCTCCGGTCATTCCCCAGAAATGACGCGAATCACGGGGATGACGTGGGCTTCCCCACGTGTCCTTGCTCACGCGGCATTCCCCGCGGGAAATTCACCGTCATCCGGGGCCGGTCCATGAGTGCGACGCGTCGTCGGGGTCAGTGGGTTTTCCCGCGCCCGGAGAGGGCGTCGCGGGCCCGGTCGACCAGCCCCGTACCGGGGGCGAGGATCTTGTTGACCGGGGGAGTGGACGGCGTCGCGGGGTGCGGGCGGGTCGGTGCGGTCTTCTTCGCCCGGCGGATCTTGTCGCCCAGTTCGTCGAGTTCTTCCGCGCTCGCCGCCTGCCGCAGCTGCGGGAAGAGATTGTGTTCCTCGTCCTGGATATGGTTGCGGATCTCGCTCATGAGGAAGCTCATGAGCCGGTCGAATGCCGGTTCGTCGGCCTGACAGCTCTCCAGCTGCTTCATGATGTGCTCGGCCGCCGAATGGTCCTCGAGCTCCTTGTCGGCGGTGCGGTCGCCATTCGCGAGGCAGCGGCGCACCATCGGGTAGAGGTGCATTTCCTCGGCGATGGAGTGACGTACCAATTCGATGGTGGCCTGGTCCGCCAGCTCCTTGCGCTGCGGGTCACCGGGCGGCAGTGCCTCGATCCGGGAGAAGAACTCCTCGACCTCCCGGTGGTCGGTGGTCAGCTCGTCGATGACGTTTCCGCCGTGTGCCATCTCGTGTCCTCGCTCCTTCGCAGGTGCCCTGACGACATACGGGTACCAGCCGACTCCGCGCTCATTCTCCGTTCCGCACAGAAATTCTGCGCACGGGCGAGAGCTGTATGGCGTACTGCCTACGCCCGACCGCCATATGGCGTACGCCCGACCGCCAAACGGACATGCGTCGCGCTACCGAGTGGTGGTGCTCGCGCGGGCGGCCAGCTGGTCGCCGAGCGCGCTGCGCCGGTACAGGACCTGCCGTCCGTCGCGAGCCCGGTTGACCAGTCCCGTGGCGTGCAGCACGCGCAGATGCTGGGAGACGGCGCTGGGCGTCACCCTGAGGCGGCGGGCGATCTCCACCGTCGCCAGCGGCTCCTCCAGCAGGCCGAGCAGCCGCGCCCGGGACGCGCCGAGCAGGGACACAAGGGCGGTCATGTCGGCGGCCGGCGCCTGCTCCCACAGTGTGGCCACCCCGCGGCTCGGATACACGAGCCGCGGTGGCACCTCCGGGCTGACCGGCGGCGCGGGCTTGTGTGCGAAGACGGACGGTACGAGGAGCAGTCCCTGCCCGGAGGCTGCGACACGATGCTCGCTGATCATCTTGTCGATGTGCAGCGCCCCACCCTCCCACCGCAGGTTCGGATGCATGTCAGCGAACAGCAACCGCGCACCGCCCAGAGCGAGTTGCCGAGCGCGGTACGTCATGTCGGCCTCCAGAACCAGCCGCATCCGGGGCCACATCGGCTCGATGGCGACCTCCCAGTACCGGCGCAGGAGTTCGCAGATGGTGTCGCGGAGTCCGGTTACAGCGGCATCGTCATCGTCCGCAGCGGTGGCGGCGCGCAGGGCCTCGGGGAGCGGGTCCGGTGCGTGCGCGAGCAGCAGGTCATGGCGTACCTGAGCGGGCGGCGCCTGGCAGACGACGGCGAGTTGTTCCTCGAAGCCCGGTGCGAAGCCGGCGGGCTGCGGCGTCAAGAAGTCGGGAATGGTACGCCGCTGGGCCACCAGCGACATCAGCAGACCGGTGTCGAGCGCGCCGAGTTCGCCGATGACGGATCTGCGCCAGGGGAGGTGCAGGGCGGAGAGACCGGGGTCCTGCAGTACCCGCAGGCTGAGCAGTGTTTCGTGCAGGGGAGAGAGGGCGAACCGGGTGTCCGCGAGGTCCTCCACACCGAGCACAAAGCTGATCATTAAGCCATACGCTACATCCATTGGCGGCAGAACCCCGATGCCGTGCACTTCCCTCCATGACACCCCCAACATCGCGGCGCCGATCGCCGGCGCCCACCGCCGTCGTCGACGTACGGACCGACGTACGGACCGACGTACGGTTCGACGGACGTACCGGTGGACGAACCGGTGGACTGACATGAGCCGTCGCCTGCTGCTGCTCCTGTCCGTCACCTGCGCCATGGCGGTCGGCAACATCTACTTCCCACAGGCCGTCACCCCGCTCCTCGTCACCGGGCTGCAGGTGTCACCCGATGCGGCCGCCGTCGCGGTGACCGCCACCCAGGTCGGCTACACCGCCGGGATCGTTTTGCTGGTACCGCTCGGCGACCGGATTCCCCACCGCAAGTACCTCGTCACGCTGCTCGTCCTCACCGGCCTGGGCCTGCTCGCGGCGGGTTGTGCACCCGCTCTGCCGCCGCTCGTCGTCGCCGGCGCGCTCGTCGGCCTCACCACCGTGGCCGCGCAGATCGTGGGCCCGCTGGCGGTCGGCCTGGTGGCCGCCGACCGCCAAGGCGCGGTCATCGGCACCCTCCTCAGCGGATCCACCGGCGGCATGCTGCTGGCCCGTACGTTCAGCGGCACACTCGGCGAATGGCTGGGCTGGCGTGCCCCCTACCTCGTAGCGGCGGTCCTGACCCTCCTCCTCTCCCTCGCCCTCGCAGTCACCCTCCCCGCCACACCCCCCACCTCCACCGCCCGACAGCCCTACCACGCACTCCTGCGCGAACCCTTGCGTCTGCTGCGTACCGAACCGGAGCTGCGCCGTTCCTGCCTCTACCAGGCCACGGTCTTCGGCGGCTTCTCCGCCGTGTGGACCTGCCTGGCGCTCCTGCTCACCGGCCCGGCGTACGGCCTGGGTGCCCAGACCGTCGGACTGCTCGCCCTGGTCGGCGCGGCAACCATGTTCTTTACCCCGATCGTCGGCCGCATGGTGGACCGTCGAGGGCCCGACCCGGTCAATCTCATCTGCACGCTCGGTGTGCTGCTCGCCGCCGCGATCCTCGCCGCAGGCACCTGGGGAGGCACGCCGGGACTGGCGGCACTGACCCTCGGCACACTGCTCCTGGACATCGCCATGCAGTCCGGCATGGTCGCCAACCAGGCCCGTGTCTACGCCCTCCGCCCCGATGCACGCAGCAGACTCAACACCGCGTACATGACCTGCGCCTACCTGGGCGGCAGCGCCGGTTCCTGGCTCGGCGTCCGCGCTTGGACCCGGGCCGGCTGGCCCGCCGTGTGCGCACTGGTCGCCCTGCTGGCCGCACTCGCACTGACCCGCCACCTGCTCAGGCCCCGGACAAGCGACACAACAGTGCCGAGCGAACAGCCCACACCCACAACAACCACCATGAGCACCGAGCCCTGCCCACCGGCGTCACCTACCTCTACCTGACGACACCGTCCCCGCGGCAACCACAAATCACTGGCCGGCTCGGGCTCTCACGGCCGAACATGGACCGCATGAGCGATCAACCCGCGCGATGGAGCCAGGCAACCGTCTACCCCGACATGTGGCTCGACCCCGACGACGACCCCCGCGACAGCGACAGTGTCAGCCCTGATGGTGAGCTTGCGACGCTGCAGGACTTCCTGAAGAACTACCGCATCACTCTGCGGATGAAGTGCGAGGGCCTGACCCCGCAGCAACTGGCCCTGCGGTCGGTCCCGCCGTCGACGATGTCGCTGCTCGGCCTCCTTCGCCACCTCGCGGAGACGGAACGGGACTGGCTCAACTGGATCAGCGACGGTGAACCACTCCCGAAGCTCTACGGCGATCCCGACGGCGATTTCGACGGGGCCGTAGCCGAGCAGGCCGAGGTCGACGCTGCGTACGAAACGCTGGCGCGCGAGCAGGCCGCGACCGACGCCGCGCTGGCCGAGCACTCCGACCTGGGCGTGCGCCTGGGGAAGGACGGCATCGCGGTACGGGAGCTGCTGGTCCACCGCATCGAGGAGTACGCCCGTCACTGCGGCCACGCCGACCTACTGCGCGAACGCATCGACGGAAGGGTGGGCCAGTAACAGGGCAGGGGTTGCGGTGAAACCGGCTCAGGCCACGGCCGGCCCGCAGTCTTTCTCAAGAAGCGTGAACGACTTGGGCGCCCCACCCGGCTGCGGCTTCCCCGCCTTGTGGCCGACCACGGCGAGCCAGATCTCGCCACTCGCCATGGCCTTACGAAAATGGCCCTCGTCCAGCCGGCCGGGCCGCCACTGGCCGGTGATGCCCTGGGCGAGCATCCAGCGGGCAGCGTCGTCCCGCAACTGCACAAGAGTGGCGGGATCGGTGTCCTCGGCGAGGCGCAACTGCAGATCATTCACGACGCAATCCTCGCACGAGCCCGAAAGGTTGCTCGACGTCGCACAGCGACAGCATGCAAAGATCGGCAGGCGACAGACCCACTGATACGGGGGAGCGAATGAGCGTACTGATCAGGCCGGCGTTGCCGACGGAAGCCGAGACGCTCAGTGACTTGGCGCTGCGATCCAAAGCGCACTGGGGTTATGACACCGCGTTCCTGGACGCGTGCAGAGACGAACTCGCCGTCGGCGCGCATGAGGTGGAAAGCCGGCGAGCCACGGTGGCGGCTGACAGGGACGGCAACATTCTGGGCTTCACGACTCTCGAAAGCGAACCACCCACAGGCGTTCTGGGCATGATGTTCGTCGAGCCGCATGCCATGGGGCAAGGCATCGGCCGCCTACTGTTCGACCATGTCGTCGCCACCAGCCGCGAATTGGGCTTTACCCGGCTGACGATCGACGCAGACCCGAATGCCGAACCCTTCTACCTTGCGATGGGCGCCGTACGGACAGGAAGTGCCCCCTCCGGCTCCATCACCGGCCGAGTGCTGCCACAACTGGCCCTGGCCATCCACCACTCATCCAGCCCGAGGGAGAAGTGAGGCTGCGGCGGTCAGATCTGGTTGAGGCCGCCGTCGACGAAGAGTTCGGTACCGGTGACGAAACTGCTCTGGTCGCTGGCGAGGAAGAGCGCCGCCGCGGCTGCCTCATCCGGGCGGCCCATGCGGCCCAGGGGAACTTGGCTCGCGAAGAAGTCCCAGAGCTTGGCTGCCTCATCCGGATCGGGGGCGAGGCCGGCGTTGCCGGGTGTTTCCATGGGCCCGGGGACGAGGGTGTTGACACGGATCTTGCGATGCTTGAGCTCATTGGCCCAGGTTCGGGAGAAAGAACGGATGGCCGCCTTGGACGCGGCGTAGACGCCGAACGCTTCGCCACCGGAACCCGCCGCGGTGGAGCCGGTAAGGATCACTGAGGCTCCGTCATTCAGTAGCGGAAGCGCCTTCTGGACGGTGAAGAGCATGCCCCTCACGTTGGTGCCGAAGATGGTGTCGAAGTGCTCTTCGGTGACATGCTCCAGCGTGGAGAACTCGCCACCGCCGGCGTTGGCGAAGAGCACATCCACGCGCCGCCCCTGGTCAGCGACGGCAGCGTAAAGCCGGTCGATATCGGCGAGATCGGATACGTCGCCCCGGACGCCGGTGGCGTTCGAACCGATCTCGGACAGTGCGGTATCGAGTGCCTCCTGCCGTCGCCCAGTAATGAACACATGCGCACCCTCGGCAGCGAACCGCTTGGCGCTGGCCAATCCGATGCCACTGTTACCACCGGTGACGATGGCGGTCTTTCCGTCAAGTTGCCCCATGGCAGATCAATGCTCCAGTTCTGTGGGATCAGGGCCGGCCAGGACATCCCTCAGCACATCGGCCAGCGTGATGCACTCCAACTCGGTGCGTACGGCTTCCTCGACACGCGCGTAAGCGAGACGCATCACGGGCCGGATGCCGGAACCGATCGGACAGTCGAGATTGGGTTCAGAGCGGTGTACGGCGAACAGTGGCGTCGGCTCGATCGCCTCGTACACGTCCCGCAGGGTCATGTCTTCCAGCGGTCTGGCGAGTACCCACCCCGCCTCGGCGCCCCGCCGCGAGTGCACCAGCCCGGCATCGCGCATCCGGCCGAGCAGTCGTCGGATCACGACGGGGTTGGTGTTGACGCTGCCCGCGATCCTCTCGGACGTCGCAATTCCACCCTCGCGTCGATGGTGTAGTTCGATCCACGTCAGAGCGTGCGCTGCCACGGTGAGCCGACTGTTGCCCGCCACGAGATCACCTCCTCCGACGTAACCATAATAGTTACATCGGGTGCCGTCAAAGGGTCGCCGACAGGAGACACGAGGTGCCGGCCGGAAAGCAGGCCGTGATCAGCGGTGGCCGCGGCCTTCCCGCAGCTGGTCCTCCGGCGAGATCGCGTGCACCAGGTCGCGCTGATACCAGGTGCCTGGCTTACCACCGAGGTGGGCCGGGTCGACGGGGCCGACGGGGGCGAACCCGGCTTTGGTCAGCACCTTTTGGGACGCGGCATTCCGGCGGACGGTGGCCGCTCGCAGTGTGCGCAACCGGTACCGGACCGCCGCCAGTTGGCACAGCTTTCGTACGGTTGTGGTCGCCACGCCTCGGCCGGCGACATGCTGCGCGACCCGGTAGCCGAGTTCCGCAGTGTGGTCTTCGATGTCGACCAAATTGAACCTGCCGAGTACCGAGCCGTCCTCGTCGACGAGCACGTGGAAGGCGCAGATGCCGGCCTCCTGCTCAGCCAGCAAAGCGCTGTACCGGTCGGTGAACTGGTCGAAGAAGTCGTCGCCGCGGTCGGGGACCGAGGCAGCGAAGTAGGCGCGGTTCGCCAGCTCGAAGACCAGGACCGCCGGGGCATGGCCGGCATGCAGCCGCTGCAACTCGGGCATTGCCCGACTCTATCCAGATGTCCAGATGGTGCGACGAGGCCAGCTATTTTTCTCCAGCGGCAGACAGCCCCACGCAAGGCACATCACGATCTACGGCTGGAGTGCTGAGCGCGCTCATCACCCATCAAATGAGAAGCGCAGGCGGAGCGCTGTGGGCGATGCTGGGCGGATGAGCGAAGGCGAAGCGATCTCCTGCACCTGGCGCGATGCCATCACCGACGAAGAGATGGTCGACCTCGTACGGTCGCACGGCGGCAATGCTGTTGCCGGCTGGTGGGATCGGATCAGGCAGCACAGCCTTGGCTGGGTGGGTGCCCGTGACGGCGACGGTCTCCTGGTCGGATTCGTGAACGTGGCGTGGGACGGTGGAGTCCACGCGTTCCTGATCGACACAAAGACACGAGGCTCGCATCAGCGCCGGGGTATCGGGACCGCAGTCGTGCGGCTGGCGGCGGAGCATGCGCGCGCGGCGGGCTGTGAGTGGCTCCACGTCGATTTCGGTCCGGAACTGCGACGCTTCTACTTCGACGCCTGCGGCTTCCGTTCCACCGACGCCGGACTGATCCTCCTGGCCGCACAGCATTGACACTCGGCTTGGCGGCGCCGAGGTGTCGATCACTCCGCTGATCTGGTCCTATTGCGCTGGTTGGCATGGAAGCGCGCCTTCTTCTGGCGATTCCCGCAGGTGTTCATGTCGCACCATTTGCGGGTGCGGCTTTGGCTGGTGTCGAAGAAGGCGGCTCGGCAGGTCGGTGATGCGCACAAGGCCAGTTTCCCGTCTCGTTCGCCCGCGATGATGCTGATCGCGTCGGCGGCGATCACGCTGAGGGCATCCTCCACGCAGGAAGCCGAGCTGAGCCGCCATTGCCGCTCACCCTCGGGCGTGAGGATCGCCGCGGCCCGACCCTGAGCGCTGCAGTCATTGATGATTCGGACAGCAGGCGCGGGGAGAGGATCCTGAATCGCGGCCGCTGTCGCGGCGGCGTGGATCGACTCCCTCAGTTCCCGAGCGAGGTCGAGCTGGGCAGTGGTGCAGGAGTCCACGGCGAGGCCGTTCACCGCCAGCCAGTCGATGAGTCGTTGCGGTGTGGGGATGCGCTCCACGGCGTCGCCATGACGCTCCGACAGGGTCCCCGTGAAGCTGGTCGCCAGCACATTACCGAGGCGGAAGTCAGGAAACGCAGCACGCATGGAACCACCTTAGCCGGTTGCAGCGCGTCTCGGAGAACTGCTAGAACCGTCTTAGCCGGTTCGCGGTGGGTCGTAGCCGGTTCCACGATGGTCAGGAGGTCTCATGCCCCGTCCAACCAGCGAAGTTCAAGCATTTGAAGCCCGTGCAACCGACGCTGACCTCGACGATCTGCGCGCGCGACTGGCCGCGGCGCGACTGCCGGAGGCCGAGACGGTCCATCGCGCCGCGCCCGGCCCTCGCCGATGGGAACAGGGCGTTCCACTCGCCGACCTCGTCGATGTCGTGGACTACTGGCGCACCGGGTACGACTGGCGGTCGTTCGAAGAGCGCCTCAACCGGATCGGCCAGTTCCGCACGATCATCGACGATCTGGGAATCCACTTCCTGCACCGCCGATCCTCGCGGGCAGATGCCACTCCTCTGATCTTGACGCACGGCTGGCCGGACAGCGTTGCTCGGTTCATCGATGTGGTGGACGAGCTGGCAGATCCGGCAGAGGCAGACGCGCCGGCGTTCCATGTCGTGGTCCCGTCGCTGCCAGGCTTTGGTTACAGCGACAAGCCGGCCACCACCGGGTGGGGAACCGAAAAGATTGCGGCTGCCTGGGTGGAACTGATGGGAAGGCTCGGCTACGGCAAGTTCGCAGCCCACGGCGGCGACTGGGGAGGCAATATCACCACGGTCCTCGGCGGCAGGTTCCCCGCGCACGTTCTCGGCATTCACACGACGTTCGCGGAGGGCCCGCCCGGCTTGACGACGGACGGGCTGACGGCGGTCGAGCGCAAGTGGGCCGAGGACACCCAAGATTTCTGGCGCCACCGCGCGGCGTACGCGAAGCAGCAGGCGACCCGACCGCAGACCATCGGCTACTCGCTCGTCGACTCACCGGTGGGGCTTCTTGCCTGGATCCTGGACAAGTTCGCCGAGTGGTCGGACACCGAAGACAGCCCGTTCGAGACGATTTCCAGGGACCGCATTCTTGACGACGTCACCCTGTACTGGCTGACGCGGACCGGCGCATCGGCGGCCCGCATCTACTACGAAAGCCACAACTCGCTGGACCCCGAACTCCGGGTCGACGTCCCGTCGGCAATCACTGCCTACCCCCGCGACGTCGAGAAGTGTCCGCGCCCCTGGGCACAGGAGCGGTACCGGCAGATCGTCCGATGGAGGGAGCCCGAAAGCGGGGGACATTTCCCGTCGCTGGAGGTTCCCGAGTATTTCGTCAAAGACCTGCAGGAGGGCCTCGCGGCAGTACTGGCCGCCAACCGGTGAGCGCGGCCGGGCGCCAAGTGCCGGCACTCGGTCACCGCCTGGCCCGGCTCAACGCGCTGGCCCGGTCGTCAATTCCCTCGCCGAGGCGTACGTACATCCAGCGGTCGCTTGGCCCCGGCTCATCCTCGACGGTGATCGGATCGTCGGCTTCCTGATGGCATTCTTCGACATCGACTTCACCGGCGAAGGCACGGACTTCCGTTCGGGCCTGTGGCGTCTCAACATCGCGGCCGATGAGCAAGGCCGTGGCTACGGTCGCTTCGCGGTCCAGGCAGTGGCCAATGAGATTCGCCGACGCGGCGGCCGCCGCCTGACGGTCTCCTGGCACCCCGGGAGCGATGGGCCCGAGGACTTCTACCTCGGTCTGGGATTTCGGCCGACGGGAGATATCAGCGGAGACGAGCGAGTCGGCGAACTGGAACTCTCTTGATCGGGGCCCCGGCAACACGAGGCGTGCGCGGAGCGGAGCAGCGGAGTAGCGGAGAAGGCGAGCAGCAGTACGCACAGCCGCTGACAGGGGCAGGACTGCCGGGAACCGGCCCCTGACCGTCGCGCTCCCGCCGCCTTGTGCGGCCCGCCCGGTCTCTGCCCACGCCATGGTTCACACTGGCGGAATGACCAACGATGAGCCCGTCCTGCGAACCGGTGATTCCGACAAAGAGCTTGAAGACCTGCTCGGTGACCGGCTGACTGAGTTCAACAACGCTGCCACAGGGGTGGATGAGGAGACGGATTTCAGCGTTCGGGTCACGGGCGCGGACGGCGAGACCATCGGCGGGCTCACCGGCTGGACCTGGGGCGACCTGGGCCACATCGAGCTGCTGTGGGTGCATGAGGACCACCGCCACGCCGGTTGGGGCACCCGGCTCCTCCAGGCAGCCGAGGCCGAGGCCCGTCGGCGTGGCTGCGCGCGCATGACCGTCTCCTCGTACTCCTTCCAGGCCCCGGACTTCTACGCGCGCCACGGCTATCGCGAGACCGGCCGCCTACCGGGCGTCCCGGGTGGCCACGAGGATGTCTACTTCCTCAAGGAACTGTCCGACCAGGCCGACGGGGCGACGGGCTGACTGGGCCGGGCCGGACCGACGGGCGGACAGGCCGAACTAGGCTCCGGCGCGCAGAGCATGGTTCAAGTCGGCGGCCTTGGCCGCCCGCCGCGCGAAGACGTCCTCGCTGCGGTCGGTCATCTGCCGCAATGCGTCTTTGCGGTCCCGCTTGGAGAGACGGTCCAGGTAGGTGTGGCCGACGAGGTGGTCGACCTCGTGCTGCAGGCACCGGGCGAAATACCCCGTCCCTTCGATGACGAGTGGCTCGCCTTCCTTGTCGAAGCCGCGGACAACAGCATGGTCGGTACGGGGGACCGTCATGGTGGCGCCCGGTACGGACAGGCAGCCTTCGGAGTCGTCGACAAGCCGCCGGCTGCCTGGGTCGGGCAGCTCCAGAGCGGGGTTGATGATGTGGCCGACGTGCCGGACCCCGTAGTCGTCCGGGCAGTCGTACACGAACAGCCGGAGCCCGAGGCCGACTTGGTTGGCGGCGAGCCCGGCGCCGTCGGCCACGTACATGGTCAGGAACATGTCGTCGATCAGCGCCGACAGTTCGGCAGTCCCGAACTCGGTCACCTCCCGGCAAGGGCGGCTCAGTACCTCCTCGCCCACCACCGTGATCCTCCGAACCGACCCCCGCCCCGCCTCCGGGGAAAGAGCCGGAAAGGTGTCGACCGGCTGCCCCTGTACGCGGACTCGCCGGTCGGCGGCGGGGGGACGGGACCACTCGTGATGAACAGACATGACCGTTTCTCCTCTTCTGGGCGCGTCGCGGGTGTCCCAAGGGGCGGGCTTGCGAAGCGCTTTGCAAAGTAGCATCCTTTGCAAAGTGACTGAAGATGACGTCAACGCCGCGCGAGACCGGTCACCGCGGAGCCGGACACCGCGGGACCGGGCAGCGCGAGAGCGGACGGCCGGCACCGGTGAAGAATCGCGTGAGCACGAAAAGTCGCGTGCTCGGGCGGGTTTGCCCGAGCACGAGGTCCGTACGGCGCTGCTGGATCTGCTCGCCGAGGTCGGCACCGTCACGGCGACCGAAGCCGCCTCCCGGCTCGGCCACAGCTCCGGTCTCTGCTCGTTCCACCTGCGGCAACTCGCACGGCATGGG
This sequence comes from Streptomyces sp. NPDC047117, assembly GCF_040643545.1. Taxonomy (NCBI): domain Bacteria; kingdom Bacillati; phylum Actinomycetota; class Actinomycetes; order Kitasatosporales; family Streptomycetaceae; genus Streptomyces; species Streptomyces sp. NPDC047117. Next base: position 26,116 of record NZ_JBEYUN010000003.1, read on the forward strand.
CACATTGAAGAGGCCCCGCACAGCGGTGGCCGTGCCCGTCCGTGGCGTCTGCGGCAGCAGGGCGATGCTGCGGACGGGGCCGCACCTGGAGCTGAGCCGTTCGGCGACCTGGCCCGGGGGCTGGAGGACGAGAGCTGGCAGCGGTGGCTGACTCAGCGAGAGGACGCGCCGCCGGAGTGGCGCCACGACGAAGCCTTCAGTGCCATCGCCTACCTGACGCCTGACGAGATGAACCGGGTCGCCGACACGATCCGCCGGGCGCTCGCGCCCTACCAGGACCGCGAGCAACGCCCCCTGGCCCGGCCCGACGCCGCTCGACCGGTGGCACTCATCACCCGGCTGTTCCCCCTGCTGCCGCACCCGGAAGGCGACGCGGAGCAGGGGTAACGAGACCAGGCGTCCCCGACGTGGTGCGGGAAGATCCGGGCGAGGTGCGCGAAGCTTCGTCGTCGCGTTCGGGGGCGAGCAGCGGGGCGAAGAGGTGGTCGGCGGTGAGGCAGAAATTGGCGTACGAGGCGGCGAGCCTGGGAAGTTGAGGGTCCCCGGCCAGGCCGTCGCCAAGAAGTTTCGCGTGCGGAGTGCGGCTGTGGCCGTCCACGCCTCGTAGCTCGTCCTCGGTCGCGTGGAGCGGACCGGGCAGGGGCAGTTCTCCACGCGGAGGGCCCTCTTCTCAGCAGGTGGAGAGGCCGTCCGCCGCGCCGGCCAGGGCTTCCAGTACGGGGCGGAACAGCGGGTGTGCCTCGGCGCCCCGGCGTACGGCGGCGAAGACGCGGCGGGTGGCTGCGGGGCCGGTCACCGGGCGCGACACCGCGCCCTTCAGCTCGATCCCGCGCAGTGCGGAACGGGGTACGAGGGCCACGCCGGCCCCCGCGCCCACCAGCGCCGCCACCGCCCGGAAGTCGTCCGAGGAGTGTGTCAGCGCGAGCGGGAACCCGGCGTGCTCGCAGGCGAGGAGCATCACCTCGTGGCAGGGGTTGCCGGGGTAGGGGCCGATCCACTCGTCGTCGGCGAGTGCGGAGAGCGGTACGTCCGGGTGCTGGGCGAGCGGGTGCGAGGCGGGCAGTACGGCGTCGAAGGGCTCGGCGTAGAGCGCGACGCGGGACAGGCGCTGGTCGTCCTCGCGGGGTGCGCCGCGGTATTCGACCGCGAGTGCGACGTCGGCCTCGCCGTCGAGCAGCATCGGCAGGGCTTCATCGCCCTCGGCGTCGCGTACCCGCAGCCGGATGCCGGGGTGGTCGGTGCGGAGCCGGGCGATGGCCGGGGCCAGTACCTCGGCGATGCCGGTGGCGAAGGCCGCCACCGTCACTTCCCCCGCCGTACCGCCCGCGTATGCGGCCAGCTCGGACTCGGCCTGTTCGAGCTGGTTGAGGACGGCGTTGGCGTGGGTGAGCAGGATTTCCCCGGCCGCCGTCAGCCGCACCCCTTTTCCGCTGCGGGTGAGCAGCGTATGGCCGCTCTCCTGCTCCAGGGCTGCGAGCTGCTGGGAGACGGCCGAGGGGGTGAGGTAGAGGGCCGCGGCCGTGGCGGTCACCGTACGGTGGTCCGCCGCGGCCCGGAGGATTCTCAGTCTGCGCGGGTCGATCACCGGTCCATCGTCGCCCAGGCGTCGGCGAACGCCGCCACCGCCCGCTCGATGTCTTCGGTCGAGTGCGCGGCGGAGAGCTGGACCCGGATGCGCGCCTGGTCCATCGGGACCACGGGGTACGAGAAGCCGATGACGTACACGCCGCGCTCCAGCAGCAGCTCAGCCATGCGGGCGGCCCGGGACGCGTCGCCGATCATGACGGGCGCGATGGGGTGGTCGCCGGGCAGGATCTCGAAGCCCGCCTCGGTCATCTTCGTACGGAAGAGCTGGGTGTTGGCGGCCAGCTTCTCGCGCAGGTCACCCGCCGACTCCAGCAGGTCGAGGACCTTCAGCGAGGCGGCTGCGATGACCGGGGCGAGGGAGTTGGAGAACAGGTACGGCCGCGAGCGCTGACGCAGCAGGGCGACGATCTCGGCGCGCGCGGCGACGTAGCCGCCCGAGGCGCCGCCGAGTGCTTTGCCGAGGGTGCCGGTGATGATGTCCACCCGGTCGGTGACTCCGTGCAGCGCCGGGGTGCCGGCGCCGCCGGGACCGGTGAAGCCGACGGCGTGCGAGTCGTCGACCATGACCATGGCGTCGTAGCGGTCGGCGAGGTCGCAGATCTCCTGCAGCGGGGCGACGTAGCCGTCCATGGAGAACACACCGTCGGTGACGATGAGGCGGCGGCGGGCGTCCGACGCCTCCTTCAGCCGGGCCTCCAGCTCGGCCATGTCGCGGTTGGCGTAGCGGTAGCGACGGGCCTTGGAGAGCCGGATGCCGTCGATGATGGAGGCGTGGTTGAGGGCGTCGGAGATGACGGCGTCCTCGGCGCCCAGCAGGGTCTCGAAGACACCGCCGTTCGCGTCGAAGCAGGAGGAGTAGAGGATCGTGTCCTCCTGGCCGAGGAATGCCGAGAGCCGGGCCTCCAGCTCCTTGTGCACGTCCTGAGTGCCGCAGATGAAGCGTACGGAGGCCATGCCGTAGCCCCAGCGGTCCAGCGCGTCCTTGGCGGCGGCGACCACCTCGGGGTGGTCGGCGAGGCCGAGGTAATTGTTGGCACAGAAGTTCAGCACGTCGCCGGTGGATCCGCTGACGGCGACGGAAGCCGACTGCGGGGTGCCGATGACGCGTTCGGGCTTTTCCAGGCCCGCGGCACGGATGTCGTCGAGGGTGGCGCGCAGGTCGTCACGGACGGACGCGTACATGAGGGGGTCTCCTTCGGAGTCGGGTGGGGGCCGCCGCCTGACAGCCGCGCGAGGCATGTGCGTGGGGCGGCGTGACGGCAGCCTGGAAGGCGCGGCCGGGTTCGGGCTCAGGCGCCGCTGAGGCCGCTCAGGCGGTCCAGTCGAGGATGATCTTCCCGCTGCGCGCGGTGGCGGCCTCGTCGAAGGCGGCCTCGAAGTCCTGGTAGGCGTAGGAGCCGGTGATCACGGGGGTGAGGTCGAGGCCGCCTTCGAGCAGTACGGTCATGGCGTACCAGGTCTCGTACATCTCGCGGCCGTAGATGCCCTTGACGGTGATCATCGAGGTGACGATCTTCGACCAGTCGACGGGGAACTCCTCGGCGGGCAGGCCCAGCATCGCGATGCGGCCGCCGTGCGTCATGTTGGCGACCATCTCCCGAAGCGCCTCGGGGCGGCCGGACATCTCCAGGCCGATGTCGAAGCCCTCCCGCAGGCCGAGCCGCCGCTGTGCCTCGGAGAGGTCGGTCCTGCCGACGTTGAGGGCGAGGGTCGCGCCCACCTTGCGGGCCAGCTCCAGGCGCGGCTCGCTGACGTCGGTGATCACGACGTTACGGGCGCCGGCGTGCCGGGCGACGGCGGCGGCCATGATGCCGATCGGGCCCGCGCCGGTGATCAGTACGTCCTCGCCGACCAGCGGGAAGGACAGCGCGGTGTGCACGGCGTTGCCGAACGGGTCAAAGATGGCGGCGACATCGAGATCGACCTTCGTGCGGTGCACCCACACGTTGGACGCGGGCAGTGCGACGTACTCGGCGAACGCGCCGTCACGCCCCACCCCGAGGCCGAGGGTCGACCGGCACAGGTGGCGGCGCCCGGCCAGACAGTTGCGGCACCTGCCGCAGACCAGATGCCCCTCGCCGCTGACCAGGTCGCCGACCGCGATGTCGGTGACGTCCGCACCCACGGCCGCCACCTCGCCCACGAACTCGTGACCGAGCACCACGGGCGTCGACACGGCCTGCTGGGCCCAGCCGTCCCACGAACGGATGTGCAGATCCGTACCGCAGATCCCGGTACGCAGCACCTTGATCAGTACGTCACCGGGGCCGGTCTCGGGCTCGGGAACGTCCGTGAGCCACAGGCCGGGTTCGGCGTGTTGTTTGACGAGTGCCTTCATGGCACGACTCCAGGCATCGAGGGGGGCGGGAGGTACGGCTGATCAGCGGCGGCACTCAATCTGCCGCCTGATGCGACCGTCGTCCATCGAGAATTTCTGAACCCGCCCAACAGATCACCTTCAGGCGCCTGCGAATCTCGCGGTACGGGGGCCCTGGAGGCGCTCCCAGACCGGCTCCTCATCGCCATCGCCGTCGCCATCGGGGTCGTCGCTGCCCTCGCCGTCGCGCAGCACCCAGTCGGTCGGGGAGCCGTCGCGGCCGACCGCTGTGGAGTCGGTGAGCCAGTACGTCGTATCCGGGTCCCACCCCGCGAGCACGGTGGCACTGGGCTCTCCGGTGGTGCCGGGCAGCCCCAGATCCAGCGCCCGTCCCGCCGTGGCCAGATACCCCAGCACCGTGAGGTGCACCGCGTCGAAGTCGGCGGCGACCGCCGCCCAGTCGGGGATGTACCACTCCGCCGCACGGCCCGTCGCCCGCCACCAGTCGTACCGTCGGGAACGGCGCATCGGAAGGGGGTACCTCTCGACCAGCTCCGTCCACGCCTGCGGCCCGGTGACCTCATAGATCCGGCTGTCGGCGATCCGGCTGTCGTCCGAGGTGCGTACGGGCCACACCCTCGCCCGGGTCCAGCCGCCCCCGTCCTCGACAGCCATGAGCTGTACGGCGCCGAGCCAGGGCAGCGCACGCGAGGTCACGGTGATCCCGGCATCCGAAGGAAGCGACCACCAGCAGCCGCTGTAGGCGGCCGTCGGGTCCTCGGGCAGCGACTGCGCCCGCCGCTCGTCCTTGACCGCCGCCGCTTTCCACTTCCGCAGCGCCTGGGCCGTGCCACGGGTGGGCGGCGGGCGGTCCTTGTCCCGTTCCTGTTCCGTCCACTGCACGTATGCCTGGTCGTGCAGTGCGACGGCCTCCGACCACCAGTCGACCCACGGTGCATCACCGATCGCCTGCGCGAGCGGTCGCAGTGCCTCGGCGATTTTCGGGTCGGCGAGCAGACAGTCCTCCTCGTCCGGCTCCTCCCAGTACCTCGCCGCGTCCGTGGTGTCGCCCAGCGCGCTCATCAGCCCGGACGCGCCCGCCTCCGCGGCCACCCCGGCCGGGTCCAGCTCGCCCAACAACCGGACCAGCACTCCGTGCTTCGCCTGGTCGGCAGGGTCATGAGCCGCGTGGAAGAGGGCCTCCCAGACCTCGCCGTGCCGCTGTGCGAGTGCCATGCACAGCCGACGGCCCCGCGGCCCGAGAAGCAACGCGTCAGTACGAGGGTCGGACATTCCCGCAGCCTAGGCACCCGCCGGCAGCATCGCCTGCCAATTACCGCGCCGGTCGTCAGCCCATGCTCTTGGCGCCGTCCATGGTCTCGCGGATGATGTCGGCGTGGCCGGCGTGTTGAGCGGTCTCGGCGATGATGTGCATCAGCACCCGACGGGCCGACCACCGCGCACTGGGCTCGAACCACGGGGCCTTCGGGAGCGGCCACGCCACGCCCAAGTCGGGCAGAGTGACCACCAGATCGTCGGTGCGGCGAGCCACTTCCGCGTAATCGGCCAGTACGCCGGCCAGCGTCTCACCGGGCAGCAAGCGGAAGCCCTCCTCGCGACGGGCCCAGTCGGCCTCGGTCATCGCCGTGAAGTCCGGCATCGCCGAAGGGCCCTTGAGGATGAAGTCCGCCCAGCCCCGCTCGACCTCGGTGACGTGCTTGATCAGGCCACCCAGGCACAACGCGCTGGCGGTGGTCCGCAGCCCGGCCTGCTCGTCGGTGAGGTCACGGGTCGTGAACCGCAGAAAGTGCCGCTGCTTGGCCAGTGCCTCCAGCCATTCGGCGCGCTCGCCGGATACGGCCGATTCCTCGGCCAGGTCGTGGGCATGCGCTTCCTTGCCGGTCGTCATGGTCTTCCCCTTCTTACTTCCTTGCCTGCTCCTGCTGCGTCGGCGGGACCACGCTAGGAACCGTTGCGGTCAGGTTCTGTCCTGAACCCTGAAGTTCACCTCAAGGCACGGGTGCCGATCGTCAGCTCTGCCTCGTCACCTGCCGGGGTGAGTTCCCGGACCAGCCAGCTGCGTCCGTCGATATGGGTGCCCGCGCCGGTGGTGTAAGGCGGGACGACGAGTACGGGTTCCGCCCGGTCATCGGCCCGGTCATCGATACGCAGCTCCGCGTCGACGGCCACCGCGTCGGAGAAGCGCAGGTCCACGTCGATGGACCAGGGGCGGGCGGTGAACGCCTGCGGGTCGGGAAGCCCCTGGAGACGACAGCGGGCGCCCGGAAAGAGGTGCGTGTGACCGCACAAGGCCGGAAAGGTGTCGGCTCCGTCCGGCTCGGTGGCGGACTGGGACATGGACGGACTCCGGGATGCACGACAACGGGCGGCCCTTCTCAGTCTGGCGCGCCGGCCGGCCGAGCAGCGGCAAGCCATGCCACCGCTGCGCCCACGGTCATCCGTTCGGAGCCACGGACATGGGGGTCGGCCTGATCGCCATGCAGCTCCGGACCTCGGTGGCCGCCCCTCAGCCCCCTCAGTCCTCCCTCTCTCCAAACGCCCCCAAGATTCGCTCGGCCGCCAGCGTGGCTGTGAGTTCGCCGGCCCGGACCTGTTGTTCCAGGTCGGGGGCGAGGGTTTTTACGGCGGGGTGGGTGTGGAGGCGGGTGAGGAGTTCGTCGCGGACCATGGTCCAGGTCCAGTCGATCTGCTGGTCGCGGCGGCGGGTGGTCAGGCGGCCGGTGGAGTCCAGGAGTGTGCGGTGTTGTTCCAGGCGGTCCCAGACGGTGTCGAGGCCGGCCGATTCGCGGGCGCTGCAACTGAGCACGGGCGGGGTCCAGGCCGCGTCCTTGCCGTGCATCAGGCGGAGCGCGCCCGCCAGTTCCCGCGCCGCGGTGCGGGCGTCGCGTTCGTGGGGGCCGTCCGCCTTGTTGACGGCGATGACGTCGGCCAGCTCCAGAACGCCCTTCTTGATGCCCTGGAGCTGGTCGCCGGTGCGGGCGAGGGTGAGGAGGAGGAAGGAGTCGACCATGTTGGCGACGGCCGTTTCGGACTGGCCGACGCCGACCGTTTCGACCAGCACCACGTCGTAGCCGGCCGCTTCCATCACCACGATGGATTCGCGGGTCGCCTTGGCGACGCCGCCGAGCGTGCCGGCGGTGGGGGAGGGGCGGACGTAGGCCGCGGGGTCGACGGCCAGGCGTTCCATCCGGGTCTTGTCGCCGAGGATCGAGCCGCCGGTGCGGCTGGAGGACGGGTCGACGGCGAGGACGGCCACCTGGTGCCCGAGGCCGGTCAGCATCGTGCCGAAGGCGTCGATGAACGTCGACTTGCCGACGCCCGGTACGCCACTGATGCCGATCCGCCGGGCCCGCCCGCTGTGCGGCAGGAGTTCCGTCAGCAACTCCTGCGCCAGGGCACGGTGTTGGGGTCGGGTGGACTCGACCAGGGTGATGGCGCGGGCGACGATCGCCCGCTTGCCGTCGAGGACGCCCTTGACGTACGTGTCGAGATCGATGGCCATGGACTCACCGGCTCACAGATCGCCGTGGCCGAGGGCGGCCGCGAGCCGTGTCACCAGGTCGTACGCCGCGTCGGGAATCACCGTGCCGGGCGGGAACACCGCCGCCGCTCCCATCTCCAGCAGCGTCGACACGTCCTGCGGCGGGATCACTCCGCCGACGACGATCATGATGTCGTCGCGGCCCTCCTCGGCGAGCGCTTCGCGGAGCGCGGGAACGAGGGTGAGGTGGCCTGCGGCCAGGGAGGACACCCCGACGATGTGCACGTCCGCCTCGACGGCCTGGCGGGCCACCTCGGCCGGAGTCTGGAACAGCGGGCCGACGTCCACGTCGAAGCCGAGGTCGGCGAAGGCCGTGGCGATGACCTTCTGGCCGCGGTCGTGGCCGTCCTGGCCCATCTTGGCCACCAGGATGCGCGGCCGGCGGCCCTCGTCGTCGGCGAAGGTGTCCACCAGGGCCCGGGTGCGCTCCACGTTCGGGGACTCGCCTGCTTCGTTGCGGTACACACCGGAGATCGTACGGATCTGGCCCGCGTGCCGTCCGTACACCTTCTCCAGGGCGTCACTGATCTCGCCGACGGTCGCCTTCGCGCGGGCCGCGTTCACCGCGAGTTCCAGCAGGTTGCCCTCACCGCCGGCGGCACGGGTGAGTGCGTCCAGTGCGTCCTGGCAGGCCCGCTCGTCGCGCTCCGCGCGCAGCCGCCGCAGCTTCTCGATCTGCTGGGTGCGTACCGAGGAGTTGTCGACCTTGAGGACCTCGATCTCCTCGTCGCTGTCGACGCGGTACTTGTTCACACCGATCACCGGCTGGCGGCCGGAGTCGATGCGGGCCTGGGTGCGGGCCGCGGCCTCCTCGACGCGCAGCTTGGGGATGCCCGCGTCGATGGCCTGCGCCATGCCGCCCGCCTGCTCGACCTCCTGGATGTGCTGCCAGGCGCGGCGCGCCAGGTCGTACGTCAGCTTCTCGACGTACGCGCTGCCGCCCCACGGGTCGATCACACGCGTCGTACCGGACTCCTGCTGGATCAGCAGCTGAGTGTTGCGGGCGATGCGGGCCGAGAAGTCGGTGGGCAGCGCGAGCGCCTCGTCGAGCGCGTTGGTGTGCAGCGACTGGGTATGGCCCTGGGTGGCGGCCATGGCCTCCACGCAGGTGCGCGTGACGTTGTTGAAGACGTCCTGGGCGGTGAGCGACCAGCCGGAGGTCTGGGAGTGGGTGCGCAGCGAGAGGGACTTGGTGTTCTTCGGGTCGAACTGCTTGACCAGCTTGGCCCACAGCAGGCGGGCCGCGCGCAGCTTGGCGATCTCCATGAAGAAGTTCATGCCGATCGCCCAGAAGAAGGAGAGCCGGGGGGCGAAGGCGTCCACGTCCAGGCCCGCCTCCCGGCCGGCCCGGATGTACTCCACGCCGTCGGCGAGGGTGTAGGCCAGCTCCAGGTCGGCCGTCGCGCCGGCCTCCTGGATGTGGTAGCCGGAGATGGAGATGGAGTTGTAGCGGGGCATCCGCTGCGAGGTGTACGCGAAGATGTCGGAGATGATCCGCATCGAGGGCTTGGGCGGATAGATGTAGGTGTTGCGAACCATGAACTCCTTGAGGATGTCGTTCTGAATGGTCCCCGCCAGCTTCTCCGGCGGTACGCCCTGCTCCTCGGCGGCGACGATGTACAGCGCGAGGACCGGCAGCACCGCACCGTTCATCGTCATCGACACCGTCATCTTGTCCAGCGGGATGCCGTCGAAGAGCTGGCGCATGTCGTAGATGGAGTCGATGGCCACGCCCGCCATGCCGACGTCACCGGTCACCCGCGGGTGGTCGCTGTCGTAGCCGCGGTGTGTGGGCAGGTCGAAGGCGACCGACAGGCCCTTCTGACCGGCCGCCAGGTTCCGCCGGTAGAAGGCGTTGGACTCCTCGGCCGTGGAGAAACCCGCGTACTGGCGGATGGTCCAGGGCTGGTTGACGTACATCGTCGGGTACGGGCCGCGCAGGTACGGCGCGGTGCCGGGGAAGGTGGCCAGGAAGTCCAGGCCCTCCAGGTCCTGCCCGGTGTAGAGCGGCTTCACCGGGATGCCTTCCGGCGTTTCCCAGAGCCGGTCGTCGCCGTCGGCGGCCTTCTTGAAGGCCGCGCGCCATTCGTCGGTGGCCGCGCTGCCGGTGGTGGGTGTCCCCAGGTCGATCGCGGAGAAGTCGGGGATGGACATCAGGACACTCCCATGCGGTCGAGCGTGGCGGAGAGCACGGCAACGGCGTCGCCGCCGGCGGACACGTAGGTGTCGATGCCCGCGTACGTGCCGGGGCGGCCGGCGAGGAACACGTGCTGTGCGCCCGCTTCCCGGAGCGACTGTGCGGCGGCCTCGGCCTGCTCCTCGTACAGCGTGTCGCTGGAGCACAGGCACACTTCCCGGGCTCCGCTCTCCTCGAAGGTGCCTTCGGTGACGGGCTCGATGCCGCCCGCCTGGAAGAGGTTGGCGGCGAAGGTGAGCCGGGCGGTGTGCGCTGCGGCCGGGCCGAGCGCGGCGAGGAAGACGCGGGGCCGTGTGCCGGTGGCGGCGAGGTGGGCGTCGGAGCGGGCCCGCAGCGCCTCGTACGCCTCGTCCCGCCGTACCCGGGGCAGGCCCCCGGTCGGCGGCTCGGGCGCGGGTTCGCGGACGACCGGCTTCTCCGCCAGGTGCGGGAACTCGCTGACCCCGGTGAGGGGTTCGCGTCGCGCGGCGAGCTTGGCGGACCGCTGTGACCAGGACTCGGCCAGCCGCTCGCCGACCATGCCGGAGCGCAGTGCCGCCGCCTGCCCGCCGGACCGCTCGATCTCCTGGAAGAAGTCCCAGGCCGCGTGCGCGAGCTCGTCCGTGAGCCGTTCCACGTACCAGGAGCCGCCCGCCGGGTCGATCACCCGGGCAAGGTGCGATTCCTCGATGAGGATGGTGGAGGTGTTGCGGGCGATACGGCGCGCGAACGCGTCCGGCAGCCCGAGCGCGTGGTCGAAGGGCAGTACGGTCACGGCGTCGGCGCCCGCCACCCCTGCGGCCAGTGTGGCCACCGTGGCGCGCAGCATGTTCACCCACGGGTCGCGGCGCGTCATCATCACCGGCGAGGTCACCACGTGCTGGAGCTGCGCGCCCGCCTGTGGTGCTCCGCACGCCTCGGCCACCCGGGCCCACAGCCGGCGTGCCGCGCGCAGCTTGGCGACGGTCAGGAACTGGTCGGCGGTCGCGGCGTACCGGAACTCCAGCTGCGCGCACGCCTCTTCGGTGCTCAGTCCGGCGTCGGTCAGCTCGCGGAGGTAGGCGACGCCCGTCGCCAGGGAGCAGCCCAATTCCTGGGCCGCGGATCCGCCTGCCTCGTGGTACGGCAGGGCGTCCACGGTCAGCGCCCGTATCCCGGGGTACCGCGCGGCGCACGAGCGGGCCAGTTCGGTCACGGGGGCGATGTCGTACGAGCGTCCGGTGCGGGCCTCGTGGCCCAGCGGGTCGCCGCCCAGGTTGCCGCGAGCGGCGTCGGAGGCGACGCCACGCTCCTCGTACAGCCGCAGCAGCTCCCGCGCGGCCGGTGCGACCTCGTCGCCCGCGTCCAGGACGACGGGAGCCAGGTCGAGGTACACGCCGTCGAGGGCGCGGCCCAACGAGGCGACGGGAATGCCGGACCCGCCGACGGCCAGCCACAGGGAGGTGACGCCGTTTTCCAGGTCGGCCAGGACGGCGTCGCCGTCCGCGACCGTGTGGCGCTGGCGTACGTCCCAGCCGCCGGCCGTGTTGCCCTCGGCCCGGCCGCCGCGCACGAAGGGCGCGAAGCCGGGCAGGCCGGAGTCGGGCGCGTGGTCGCGCGCGGTGTAGAGGGGACGGGTGCGAAGCCCGTCCTCCAGCGCGGTGGACAGGGCGTACTCCGCCTCGGCGCCAGAGACTTCCTTGCCCGACTTGCGCAGCACACCCGCTACCAGGTGCTGCCACTGCTCATGTGTCGCGTCAGGGAACTCGGCCGCCAGGGAAAGCCCGTCGTCAGGCAGGACCGTCATGCTCGGATGTTAGGCCACGTTAACAATGGAGCGGCAGAGGGCATGGTTGTGACCTTGTTCTCTTCCGCTGGGTGGCATGAACCGCCGCCCTGCCGGGGTAGGGGACCGGGCCCCCGTTGAGAAGCGGCGGATGGGCCGGCGGGGGTGGAATTACTAGGACGTCCAACTATATAGTCGCCGTCAAGGCCCGCGGTGCAGGGAAGCCGGTGCGATTCCGGCGCGGTCCCGCCACTGTGACCGGGGAGTACGCCGCCGAGCAGCACGCCACTGACGAGAGACGTCGGGAAGGCGGACGGCGCACGCTGATCCGGGAGTCAGGATACCGGCCGCGGGATGTTCCGTGTTGTCCACGAGGATGGAGCTGACACGCATGGCATCGGTGCGCGTTCACGATACCGGCGGTCCCACCCGGCCGACCGTGATTCACCGAGGAACCCCACCGCACGCGGCCGCCACGGCCTGACGGTCCCTCCGCCATACGCGATCTCGCGCGCCCCCGCACACGTACGTCACCGCGTCCGTGTGCGACGGCACCGCGCGCCATCCCGGATCACCTGACGAGAGCAGGCACCCATGATCCGCGCAACCGACCGCGCCTCCGTGCGCGAGCTGACCCACTACGTCGGCGGCAAGCACACCCCGGGAACCTCGGGGTCCTACGGCGACGTGTACGACGCCAACACCGGCGAGGTCCAGGCCCGTGTGCCCCTCGCGAGCAGGACCGAGACCGAAGCGGCGATCGCCGATGCCGCACTGGCACAGCGGGAGTGGGGCGACTGGAACCCCCAGCGCCGCGCCCGTGTCCTCATGCGGTTCCTCCAACTGGTCGAGCAGGAGAAGGACGAGCTGGCCAGGCTGCTGTCCTCCGAACACGGCAAGACGGTCGCCGACGCCCACGGTGACATTCAACGTGGTCTGGAGGTGGTGGAGTTCGCGGCAGGCATTCCCCACCTGGCGAAGGGCGAATTCACCGACAACGCCGGCACCGGCATCGACGTCCACTCGCTCCGCGCGCCCCTCGGAGTGGTCGCCGGCATCACCCCCTTCAACTTCCCGGCGATGATTCCTCTCTGGAAGGCCGCACCGGCCCTGGCCTGCGGCAACGCCTTCATCCTCAAGCCTTCCGAGCGGGATCCCTCCGTCCCGCTGCGCCTCGCCGAACTCTTCCTGGAGGCCGGCCTGCCACCCGGCGTCCTCAACGTCGTCAACGGCGGCCGGGAAACCGTCGACACCCTCCTCGAAGACCCCCGCGTCGCCGCCCTCGGCTTCGTCGGCTCCACACCCGTCGCCGCGCACGTCTATGCCACCGCCGCCGCCCACGGGAAGCGCGCCCAGTGCTTCGGCGGCGCCAAGAACCACCTGATCGTGATGCCGGACGCCGACCTCGACCATGCCGTGGACGCACTGATCGGCGCCGGATACGGCTCCGCCGGTGAGCGCTGCATGGCCATCTCCGTCGCCGTCCCCGTGGGGGAGGAGACCGCCGACGCATTGGTCGCCCGCCTCAAGGAACGCATCGCCGGGCTCCGCATCGGCCGCAGCGACGACCCCGACTCCGACTTCGGACCGCTCGTCGGCAGGGACGCCGTCGACCGGGTCCGTTCGTACGTCGATCTCGGTGTCGAGGAAGGCGCCGAACTGGTAGTGGATGGGCGGGACTTCACCCTCCCCGGGCACGAGAACGGCTTCTTCGCCGGGGCTTCCCTGTTCGACCGGGTCACCCCTGCCATGCGCATCTACCAGGAGGAGATCTTCGGCCCCGTCCTGACCGTCGTCCGCGCCGCCGACTACGAGGAGGCCCTGCGCCTGCCCAGCGAGCACGAGTACGGCAACGGCGTGGTCATCTTCACCCGCGACGGCGACACAGCGCGCGACTTCACCCGGCGCGTCGACACCGGCATGGTCGGCGTCAATGTACCCATCCCGGTGCCCGTCGCGTACCACACCTTCGGCGGCTGGAAGCGGTCCGGCTTCGGCGACCTCAACCAGCACGGCCCCGACGCCATCCGCTTCTACACCCGTACCAAGACGGTCACCTCGCGCTGGCCCGCCGGCCTCCGGGAAGGCGCCGGCTTCACGATCCCGACGATGGGCTGACCCGCCATGACCAGCACTCTGCTCACCGAGGACCAGCAGGCCCTCGTCGAGACCACCCTCGACTTCACCCAGGACCACCTCGCCCCGCACGCCCTCGAATGGGACCGCGACAAGCACTTCCCCGTCGATGTCCTCCGCAAGGCCGCCGGGCTCGGCCTCGGCGGTGTCTACGTCCGCGAGCGGTCCGGCGGCTCCGGCCTCAGCCGCGCCGACGGCGTCCTCGTCTTCGAAGCCCTGGCCTCCGGCTGCCCGTCCGTCGCCGGTTACCTGTCCATCCACAACATGGTCGCCTGGATGATCGACCACTACGGTGACGCCGCGCAGCGCGAGCGATGGCTGCCGCGCCTCTGCGCCATGGACGACCTGGCCGGCTACTGCCTGACCGAACCGGGCGCCGGCTCGGACGCCGCGGCCCTCACCACCCGGGCCGTGCGGGACGGGGAAAGCTGGCTGCTCAGCGGGGTCAAACAGTTCATCTCGGGGGCAGGCGCCGCCCAGCTGTACGTGGTGATGGCCCGCACCGGCGGCGACGGTGCCGACGGGGTCTCCGCGTTCGTCGTCGACAAGGACGACCCCGGCGTCTCCTTCGGCCCCAACGAGCGGAAGATGGGCTGGAACGCCCAGCCCACCCGCCAGGTCGTCCTGGACGCCGTCCGGCTGCCCGCCGACCGCCTCCTGGGCGGCGAGGGCCAGGGCTTCCGCATCGCCATGAACGGCCTCAACGGCGGGCGCCTGGGCATCGCCGCCTGCTCCCTCGGCGGCGCCCGCAGCGCCCTCAACGCCGCCCTCGCCCACCTCGCCGACCGCGAGGCGTTCGGGCAGCGGCTCCTCGACGCACCGGCGCTGCGCTTCCGCCTCGCCGACATGGCGACCGAGCTCACCGCGGCGCGCGCCCTCGTCCAGCAGGCCGCCCAGGCGCTGGACCGCGGTGACCCACAGGCCCCGTACCTGTGCGCGATGGCGAAGAGGTTCGCCACCGACATCGGCTACTCCGTTGCGGACCGGGCGCTGCAGCTGCACGGCGGTTACGGGTACCTCAGCGAGTACGGCATTGAGAAGATCGTCCGAGACCTGCGGGTCCACCAGATCCTGGAAGGAACCAACGAGATCATGCGCGTCATTGTGGCCCGCGGCCTGACGGAGGCGTTCGGATGACCGACGCGACCGGCACCACCGGCATCGAAGAACCCGTCCTGCTGCGCACCTCCGGCCGGGCCGCCCACCTCACCCTCAACCGCCCCAAGACCCTCAACGCCCTGACCCACACCATGGTCCGCCGCATCGACCGGGCGCTCACCACTTGGGAGGACGATCCGACCGTCGAGACGGTGGTGGTAACCGGCGCGGGGGAGCGAGGCCTGTGCGCGGGCGGCGACATCCGCGCGATCCACGACGACGCACGCAACGGCGACGGCAGCGCCTCCGCCGCGTTCTGGCGCGACGAATACCGCCTCAACGCCCGCATCGCCCGCTACCCCAAGCCGTACGTCGCCGTCATGGACGGCATCGTCATGGGCGGCGGTGTCGGCATCTCCGCACACGGCAGCGTCCGCCTCGTCACCGAACGGTCCCGGATCGCCATGCCCGAGACCGGCATCGGCTTCGTACCGGACGTCGGCGGTACCTATCTGCTCGCCCTGGCCCCCGGCGAACTGGGCACCCACCTCGCCCTGACGGGCACACCGGCCGGCGCCGGGGACGCCCTGCTGTGCGGACTAGCCGACCACTACGTACCGTCCGCCGCCCTCGGACAGCTCGTCGACGACCTGTCCCGCCTGCCCGTACGGGAGGCGCTGAGCCGCCACGTGCACACCCCGCCACAGGGGGAACTGGCCGAGCGGCGGGAGTGGATCGACACCTGCTACGCCGCCGACACGGTCGAGGAGATCGTCGGACGGCTGCTCGACCACGGCGACCCGGCCGCGAAGGAAGCCGCCGAAACCCTCATCGCCAGGTCGCCCACCGCCCTGAAGGTTACTCTCGCGGCGCTGCGCAGGGCCCGCCGGCTCGGCCCGCTGGAGCGCGTTCTCGACCAGGAGTACCGGGTCTCCTGCGCGGCACTGACCACCCCCGACCTGGTCGAGGGCATCCGTGCCCAGGTCATCGACAAGGACCGGAATCCGCGCTGGTCACCGGCCACCCTCGCCGAGGTTGCCGACGCCGACGTCGCGCGTTTCTTTGCCCCTCTCGGCGCGCGCGAACTCGGACTCGCCGCAGGAGACGGCGCCACGACGGAGGTGATTTGGTGAACCACACGGGGGGTGACCCGGTGAGCAGGACCGTCGCGTTCGTCGGGCTCGGCCACATGGGTGGCCCGATGGCGGCCCATCTCGTGAAGT
This sequence comes from Streptomyces sp. NPDC047117, assembly GCF_040643545.1. NCBI lineage: Bacteria > Bacillati > Actinomycetota > Actinomycetes > Kitasatosporales > Streptomycetaceae > Streptomyces > Streptomyces sp. NPDC047117. Next base: position 41,980 of record NZ_JBEYUN010000003.1, read on the forward strand.
CCGGCCACCGGGTGCTCGGGCACGACCTGGACGCCGCCGCCCTGGACAGAGCCGTGGCGGCAGGAGTGGTACGGGCGGAGTCCGCGGCCGAGGCGGTCACGGCGGCGGACGTGGTCCTCACGATGCTGCCCGCCGGCCGACACGTCCTCGGCCTCTACGACGGCATCCTCACCGCCGCCCGTCCCGGCACCCTCTTCGTCGACTGTTCGACCATCGACGTCGCCGACGCCCGCACGGCCCACCAGCGGGCCGCGGCATCCGGCATGCGGGCCCTGGACGCCCCGGTGTCCGGCGGTGTGGTCGGCGCCGAGGCCGCCACGCTGACCTTCATGGCCGGTGGGGGAGAAGAGGAATTCGCCGAGGCGCGTCCGCTGCTGGAGGCCATGGGCAAGAAGGCCGTCCACTGCGGTGACGCGGGCGCCGGTCAGGCCGCCAAGATCTGCAACAACATGATTCTCGGCGTCTCCATGATCGCCGTGAGCGAGGCATTCGTCCTGGGCGAGCGGCTCGGCCTCTCCCACCAGGCCCTGTACGACGTGGCGTCGACGGCGTCGGGGCAGTGCTGGGCGCTCAGCGTCAACTGCCCGGTCCCCGGACCCGTACCGACGAGCCCGGCCAACCGGGACTACCGCCCCGGCTTCGCCGCCGCCCTGATGGCCAAGGACCTCGGCCTGGCCGCCAACGCGGTACGAGCGGGTGGCGTCAACGCCGAACTTGGGCTGCGTGCAGCGGAGTTGTACGCCTCCTACGCCGAGCGCGCCGGAACTACGGAGGATTTCTCCGGCATCGTCCGCACGATAAGGGAACACGACGGAGGGCAGCCGTGACCACGCACCCGCCCGCGGAGCACGAGACGATCCGCGTCGAACGCAAGGGCCGTACCGCCCTGCTCACCCTCAACCGGCCGAAGGCCCTCAACGCGCTGAACCTCCAGGTCATGAACGAGGTCGTGGCCGCCACCGAAACCCTCGACCGCGACCCGGACTGCGGCTGCGTGGTGATCACCGGCTCCGAGAAGGCGTTCGCGGCCGGCGCCGACATCAAGGAGATGCGGCCCCACGACTACATGGACATGTATCTCGCCGACTGGTTCGCCGCCTGGGACCGGCTCGGACAGCTGCGCACACCGACCGTCGCGGCCGTCTCCGGCTACGCGCTCGGCGGCGGGTGCGAGCTGGCCATGCTCTGCGACATCCTGCTCGCCGCCGACACCGCCGTCTTCGGGCAGCCGGAGATCAAGCTCGGTGTGATTCCGGGCATCGGCGGCTCCCAGCGGCTGACCCGGGCGGTCGGCAAGGCCAAGGCCATGGAGATGTGCCTGACCGGGCGGACCATGGACGCGGCCGAGGCCGAGCGCGCCGGGCTCGTCTCCCGAGTCGTGCCCGCCGCCGACCTGCTCGGCGAGGCCCTCGCGGTCGCCGAGACCGTCGCCGGCATGTCGCTGCCGGTGGCGATGATGGCGAAGGAGGCGGTCGGCCGGGCCTTCGAGACGACGCTCGCCGAGGGCGTCCGCTTCGAACGCCGCCTCTTCCACGCGGTGTTCGCCACCGCCGACCAGAAGGAGGGCATGAGCGCCTTCGCCGACAAACGGCCACCGGAGTTCCGCCACCGCTGACGCATCCTCAGGCCTCCCGGACGGGCGTACCGAAGTACGTCCGTCCGGGAGGACACCTCAGCGGTTCACCGGAATCAGTGCGCGGGCAGCTCGCCGCGGACCGTGCGGGCCGCGGCGACCAGGTTCTCCAGCGAGGCGCGGGTCTCGGACCAGCCGCGGGTCTTCAGGCCGCAGTCGGGGTTGACCCACAGCCGCTCGGCGGGGATCGCCTCCAGGCCGGTGCGGAGCAGCTCCGCCGCCTCCTCGGCGCTGGGCACGCGCGGGGAGTGGATGTCGTACACGCCGGGCCCGGCCTCCCGCGGGTAGCCGTGGGAGGCCAGTTCGCGCGCTACCTGCATGTGGGAGCGGGCGGCCTCCAGGCTGATGACATCGGCGTCGAGGTCGTCGATGGCCTGGACGATGTCGCCGAACTCCGCGTAGCACATGTGCGTGTGGATCTGCGTGTCCGGGCGCACCCCACTGGTGGTGAGGCGGAACGCCTCGGTCGCCCACGCCAGGTAGGCGGGGTGGTCGGCGGCGCGCAGCGGCAGGGTCTCGCGCAGCGCCGGCTCGTCCACCTGGATGACGGAGGTGCCCGCCGCCTCCAGGTCGGTCACCTCGTCGCGCAGCGCGAGCGCGACCTGGCGGGCGGTGTCGGCGAGGGGCTGGTCGTCGCGGACGAAGGACCAGGCGAGCATGGTGACCGGGCCGGTGAGCATGCCCTTGACCGGGCGGTCGGTCAGCGACCTGGCGTACTCCGTCCAGCGCACCGTCATGGGCTCGGGACGGGAGAGGTCACCGGCCAGGATCGGCGGCCGGACGTAGCGGGTGCCGTAGGACTGGACCCAGCCGTGCTGCGTCGCGAGGTAGCCGGTGAGCTGCTCGGCGAAGTACTGGACCATGTCGTTGCGTTCGGCCTCGCCGTGCACCAGGACATCCAGGCCGGCCTTCTCCTGGAAGGAGATCACCTCCTGGATCTCCGCCTTGATGCGCTCCTCGTAGCCGGCCGTGTCGATCCGGCCCGCACGCAGGTCGGCGCGGGCGGTGCGCACCTCGCCGGTCTGCGGGAAGGAGCCGATGGTGGTGGTCGGCAGCAGGGGCAGACCGAGGTGGGCGCGCTGTGCCGCGGCCCGTTGGGCGTACGGCTGGGAGCGTCGGCCGTCGGCCTCCGTGACGGCCGCGGTACGGGCGCGTACGGCCGGGTCGCGGGTGATGGGGGAGCCGGCGCGGGAGGCCAGGTCGGCGCGGTTGGCGGCGAGTTCGGCCGCGATCGTGTCGGTGCCCTGGGCGAGACCCTTGGCGAGGGTGACGATCTCGTTGGTCTTCTGGCGGGCGAAGGCGAGCCAGCGCAGGATCTGCGGTGCGATGTCGCGCTCGGGGGCCGTGTCGAGGGGGACGTGCAGCAGGGAGCAGGAGGCCGACACGTCGACGCGGTCGGCCAGGCCGAGGAGCGTGCCGAGCGTGGCGAGCGACGTCTCCAGGTCGTTGACCCAGATGTTGCCGCCGTTGACGACACCGGCGACCAGCCGCTTGCCGGGCAGCCCGCCGACGGCGGCGAGGGCGTCCAGGTTGGCGGCGGCCGCCTCGGTGAAGTCCAGGGCGAGGCCCTCGACGGGCGTCTTCGCGAGCACCGGCAGGGCGTTGCCGAGGCGGTCGAAGTAGGTGGCGGCCAGCAGCTTCGGGCGGTCGGTGAGGGCGCCGAGGTCGCGGTAGGCACGCTCGGCGGCGTTCAGTTCGGCCGGGGTGCGGTCCTGTACGAGGGCGGGCTCGTCCAGCTGGACCCACTCGGCGCCGGCGGCACGCAGATCGGCGAGGATCTCGGCGTAGACGGGAAGCAGCCGGTCCAGCAGCGTCAGCGGGTCGAAGTCGGCGGCGACGCCGGGCGCCGGCTTGGCGAGAAGCAGGTAGGTGACCGGGCCGACCAGGACCGGACGGGCCGTCAGCCCCAGGGCGACGGCCTCCTTCAGCTCGCCGACCTGCTTGGCGGAGTCGGCGGAGAACACCGTGTCCGGGCCCAGCTCGGGAACCAGGTAGTGGTAGTTGGTGTCGAACCACTTGGTCATCTCCAGTGGTGCGACGTCCCGCGTACCGCGCGCCATCGCGAAGTAGCCGTCGAGGCGGTCCGTTGCGACGGCGTCGCGGTGGCGGCCGGGCACCGCACCCACCATGACGGTGGTGTCCAGCACGTGGTCGTAGTACGAGAAGTCGCCGGTCGGGACCTCGTCGATGCCGGCGTCGGCCAGCTGCTGCCAGTTGGTGCGGCGCAGTTCGGCGGCGGTGGCGCGGAGGGCGTCAGCGGTGACGCGGCCCTTCCAGTACCCCTCGATCGCCTTCTTCAGTTCCCGGTTCTGGCCCTGGCGCGGGTAGCCGTACACGGTGGCCCGTGCTGCCGCGGCTGCGGACTTCGCTGTCACGGAGATCTCCTTCGCGAGATGAATCCCTGAGATCCCGGCAACGGGACGAGAACGCGAAGGGGTGACCCACCGGGCGGGTGTGGCCTCGCGCGGCAATGCGCGGCTTCCGCCTGGTAAGAAACGCCGACCCGCCCTCGAGGTCACCGGGATGCCGCGCACGAGTCGTCCGCACGCGGGCAGATGGCAGGTCTTCGGACTCATGGGCGCGTCCTCACCGAGGAGGACATCTACTGGCCGTCGCTTCCCAGACCCACTCGGGCCCAGTGCGTATGACGGCGGTCGTTCCCACACACCGCTGCGGGGCAGTCCCGGATTCCCACCGGGTTCCCTCTTGCGACGCATCCCGCCTGGCGGGCGGGGCGAACCAGCTGCACCGAACACCCTACGGGCCGCTCCCGTTCCGTGGCGGATCACGTCCGTCATTCGGATGGTGAGCTGAGACACACGGTCACGGTGCTGAACACGGGCAGCGGGCGGGAAGCACCGCACGCGCACTTCCCGCCCGTTTCCTGCGCGCACTCGCCGGTTCCCTCGGCCGGCGGTGCGTTCCGGGCCCCTCCGCCCGGTGGTCCGGGCACCCTCCGCCCGGTCGTGCCGGGAGCTCAGTCCCGGCCGTACACGTGGAACCCCCGGCCGGACTTGCGGCCCAGCAGCCCCGCCTCGACCGTCCGCTGGAGCAGCGGAGGAGGGGCGTAAAGGGGTTCCCTGAACTCGTCGTAGAGCGATTCGGCGATCGACGCGACGGTGTCGAGCCCGATCAGACGCGAGCCTGAGCGGACCCATGGGGTGGGCGCAGCCCAGTTCCATGCCGGTGTCGATGTCGGCGGCGGTGGCGAAGCCGGACTCCGCCATGTGGACCGCGGACAGCAGGTAGGGGACGAGCGGCGCGGTGACGACGAAGCCTGCCCGGTCCTTGACGACGAAGCCTGCCCGGTCCTTGGCGTGGATGACCGTCCTGCCGAGCGTGCCGGTGGCGAAGGCCTCCACGGCGGCGACGGTCTCCGGGGCCGTGTGCAGGGAGGTCACGACTTCCATCAGGGGCAGCACCGGCACCGGGTTGAAGAAGTGCAGTCCCACTACGCGGTCGGCGCGCCGTGGCGTCGGCCTCGCAGACCACCGTGTCCAGCCCGGCCCGCGCGCACACCTCCGCGATGCCCGCGCCCATCTGCCCGCCGCCGACGATCCCGACCCGCCGGATGTCCCCGCTCATGGCTGCTCCACGCGGCGCACGAGGTGGGCGGCGTAGGCGTCCGGAGTGAAGAAGAGCGGCAACTCCCGTGCCAGCGCGTTACGTTCGAACAAGTCCCGCACCTCGTCGACGGGCGCCCACGGGTACTCGGCGCCGAGCGACTCGACTTCCTCGTCGAGCAGCCGCAGGACCGTCTCCCGGTCCAGGGCCCGGTGCCGCAGCCACTGCCAGATCTGGACGCGGGCGATCTCGGCGGTGGCCGCGTCCTCCATGAGGCCGTCCACGGCGACCGCGCCCCGGCCGTGCAGCCAGGCGGCGAAGTAGCGGAGGGCGACCGCGATGTTGGTACGCACGCCTTCCGCCGTGGGCCGTTCGCTGATCCGGCGCACGGACAACAGATGCGCCGCCGTCACCTCGACGTCGTCCCGCGTCCGGTCGATCTGGTGCGGCCGGTCGCCCAGCACACCGTCGTACGCCTCGCGGCACACCGGCACGAGGCCGGGGTGGGCGACCCAGGAGCCGTCGAAACCGTCCTCCGCCTCGCGCTCCTTGTCCAGCCGCACCTTGGCGAGCGCCGCTTCGCGGGCGGCAGGGTCCTTGCCCGGCACCTGCGCCGCCATGCCGCCGATCGCGTGGGCGCCCCGCTGGTGGCAGGTGCGCACCAACAGCTCCGTGTACGCGCGCATGAACGGAGCGGTCATCGTCACCTTCGCGCGGTCCGGCAGCAGGAAGTCGGTGCGGTGACCGAAGGTCTTGATGAGGCTGAACAGGTAGTCCCAGCGGCCCGCGTTGAGGCCCGAGCTGTGCTCGCGCAGTTCGTAGAGGATCTCCTCCATCTCGAACGCGGCGGTGATCGTCTCGATGAGCACGGTGGCGCGGACCGTGCCACGCGGAATGCCCAGGAGTTCCTGTGCCGTGATGAAGATGTCGTTCCACAGCCGTGCCTCGTGGCGGTTCTCCAGCTTCGGCAGGTAGAAGTACGGGCCGTGGCCGGCGTCGATCTGGCGCTGCGCGCAGTGGAAGAAGTACAGCCCGAAGTCGACGAGTGCGGCGGGCACCGGCGCTCCGTCGTACTCCAGGTGCGCCTCGTCCAGGTGCCAGCCGCGCGGCCGGACCACGAGGGTGGCGAGCCGGTCATCGGCGGCGAGCCGGTACTCCCTGCCGTCGGGGGTGGTGAAGTCGATGCGCCGCTGGACGGCGTCGAGCAGAGCGCCCTGGCCGCCGATGATGTTTTCCCAGGTGGGCGAGGTGGCATCCTCGAAGTCGGCCATCCACACCCGGGCCCCCGACTTCAGCGCGTTGACCGCCATCCGGCGCTCGGGCGGGCCGGTGATCTCGACGCGGCGGTCGGTCAGGCCGGGCGCGGGCGGTGCGACCCGCCAGTCGGGGTCGGCCCGGACGGCAGATGTGACCAGGGGAAGTCCAGCGGGGAGCCGCTGGCGAGGCGGAGCGCCTGCCGGCGGCGTTCCTTCATCAGCTCCCGGCGGCGTCCGCCGAACGCCGCGGCCAGCCGGCCGACGAAGTCCAGCGCCGCGGGCGTGAGGATCTCGTCGTGGCGGTCGCCGGGCGCGGCGAGGACGCGGACACGGTGGTTGGGCGGTGCGGTGGTGGTCATCGGGTTCTCCTGAGGGAGGGAGCGGGGGCGGACGGGGACGGTTGTCCGGCCCCCGCTCGGCCGGGCGGACCGGACGGCGACCTCTGAGGGGCGGCCTAGCGGAACTGCTCCGCCTCCGTGGAGCCGGCCAGCGCGGTGGTGGAGGAGGTGGGGTTGACGGCGGTGGAGACCAGGTCGAAGTAGCCGGTGCCGACCTCGCGCTGGTGCTTGACGGCGGTGAAGCCGTGCTCCTGCGCGGCGAACTCCTTCTCCTGGAGGTCGACGTAGGCGGTCATGCCGTGCTCGGCGTAGCCGCGGGCCAGGTCGAACATGCCGTGGTTGAGCGAGTGGAAGCCGGCCAGCGTGATGAACTGGAACTTGTAACCCATCGCGCCCAGCTCCCGCTGGAACTTGGCGATCTGGTCGTCGTCCAGCGCGGCCTTCCAGTTGAAGGACGGCGAGCAGTTGTAGGCCAGCATCTGGTCCGGGTACCGCGCGTGGATCGCCTCGGCGAACTCACGGGCCTGCGCCAGGTCCGGGGTGCCGGTCTCGACCCAGATCAGGTCGGCGTACGGGGCGTAGGCGAGCCCGCGGGCGATGACGGGAGCCATGCCGTTGCGGACCAGGTGGAAGCCCTCGGCGGTCCGCTCGCCCGTCAGGAATTCGGCGTCGCGCTCGTCGACATCGCTGGTGATCAGGTTGGCTGCGAGCGCGTCGGTGCGGGCGACGATGACGGTGGGCACGTCGGCGAGGTCGGCGGCCAGCCGGGCCGCGTTGAGGGTACGGACGTGCTGGGAGGTGGGCACCAGGACCTTGCCGCCCAGGTGGCCGCACTTCTTCTCGGAGGCGAGCTGGTCCTCGTAGTGGATGCCGGCCGCACCCGCCGCGATCATGGCCCTGGTCAGCTCGAAGGCGTTCAGCGGGCCGCCGAAGCCGGCCTCCGCGTCGGCGACGATCGGGGCGAGCCAGTCCGTTGTGTCCCCGGCGTTCTCGGCAGTGGCGATCTGGTCGGCGCGCAGCAGTGCGTTGTTGATCCGGCGCACCACCTGCGGCACCGAGTTCGCCGGGTAGAGGCTCTGGTCGGGGTAGGTCTGGCCGGCCAGGTTGGCGTCGGCGGCGACCTGCCAGCCGGACAGGTAGATCGCCTGGAGGCCGGCCTTTACCTGCTGCACGGCCTGACCACCCGTCAGCGCGCCCAGGGCATGGATGTAGTCGCTCTCGTGCAGCTGCCGCCACAGCCGCTCGGCACCGCGCCGCGCGAGCGTGTGCTCCTCGCGGACACTGCCGGCGAGCCGGACCACGTCCTCGGCGGTGTAGGTGCGCTCGATGCCCTGCCACCGGGGGTCGGTGGCCCAGCGCCGCGCGAGCTCCTCGGCCGCCTGCGTCCTCGCCTCTGCCATGACTGTCACCGTCTCCTCGGTCTGTTGCGTCTGTGGTCTGTCGTGTGTGCGGTCTGTTGTGTCTGCCGTCTGTTGTGTCTGCCAATCCCGTACGTTCTACTCGTACGAGTGGCACTTCGTGTCACAAAGCGCATTGCGGCCCACCGTCACCGGGGGAGGCACTGGTGAGCAATGCTGCCGGTCCGGGCTGCCAACAGTGCCGGGATTACCGACGTCAGAGCAGTAATCGGGTCCCGGTTGTAGGCGGTGCCGGTCGGTTCCGGTGGGCCGCACTGCGACTCTCGCACTGGCACTGAGTGCCAACAAGCGTGGAGCCATGCCAACCTTTGCGAATCTTCCCGCGGCCTTTTGCCAACCTTGCGAAGGCCCCACTGCGCACCTTTCCCCGTACGCTGTGACCGTTCCGCACATGGAGGAGGAGCGCTGGTGAGCAAGACCTACGCGGGGGCGCGGCTGCGGAGACTGCGCGAGGAACGCCGGATGAGCCAGGCGGAACTCGCCCGCACACTGAGCATCTCCCCGAGCTACCTGAACCAGATGGAGCACGACTCCCGCCCGCTCACCGTCCCGGTACTGCTGCGGCTCACCGAGACGTTCGGCATCGACCCGGGCTTCTTCTCCGAGCGCGACACGAGCCGACTGCTGGCGGACCTGCGCGAGGCGCTGGCCGGTGAGGTCGCCGACGCCCGGGTGTCCCCGTCCGACCTCGCCGACCTGGCCTCACGCATGCCCTCGGTGGCACAGGTACTGATCGACCTGGGGCGCCGCAATCAGGCGCTGGCCGAACGGCTGGCCGGTGCCGCCGACGGCCGCGACACCGGCCGCGCGCTGCCGCACTCACCGCACGAAGAGATCCGGGACTTCTTCTACCGCCGCCAGAACTACCTGCACGACACCGACCTCGCGGCCGAGCGGCTCGCCGAGGAGATCGGCATCCGGACCGGCGACGTCGTCCGCGCGCTCACAGCGCGGCTGGCCGACACGCACGGTGTCCGCCTCGCCGCATCCGGCACCGCAGGCCACCTGCACCACTACGACGAGGCCACCCGCACCCTGCACCTGTCGACCCGGCTGCGCCCCGGACAGCGCGCCTTCCGCCTCGCGACCCAACTGGCCCTGCTGGAGTACGACAAGGGCCTGGACCGGCAGGCGGCCGAGGACTTCCCGCCCGGCTCACCCGCTCACGCACTGGCCCGCATCGGCATCGCCAACTACTTCGCCGCCGCGCTGATCCTCCCGTACTCCGCCTTCCACGCGGCGGCCGAGGAGGTGCGCTACGACATCGAGCGGCTCACCGACCGCTACGGTCTCGGCTACGAGACCGTCTGCCATCGCCTGAGCACACTCCAGCGCCCGCGACTGCGCGGCGTTCCCTTCTCCTTCGTCCGCGTCGACCGGGCCGGCAACATGTCCAAGCGGCAGTCCGCGACCGGCTTCCACTTCTCCCGGGCGGGCGGCACCTGCCCGCTGTGGAACGTCTACGAGGCGTTCGCGGCCCCCGGCCGCATCCACGTCCAGGTCGCGGAGATGCCCGACGGCCAGCGCTACCTCTGGACGGCGCGCGCCGTCACCCGGCACCGCGGCGGCTGGGGCGAACCGGGCAAGACCTACGCCATCGGCCTGGGCTGCGAGATCCGGCACGCCCACCGTCTCGTCTACTCGGCGGGGCTGGACCTCGCCAACGCCTCGGCCGCCACCCCCATCGGCATGGGCTGCCGCGTCTGCGAACGCCTCGACTGCCCCCAACGCGCGGCCCCGCCCCTCGGCCGGGCCCTGCAGATCGACCAGAACAGCACCACGTTCGTACCGTATCCGGTGTCGGACACCGCGGGATGACCCACACGCACTGCTCGATGACCCACACGCACTGCCCATCATGTGCTGGTACGGCCTGCGCCGGGCCTCAGGGCCGGTAGACGCACTCCGCCAGCGTCGCGTGCTTCTTCCAGCCCAGCGATTCGTACAGCGCGCGCCCTGCGTCGGTCGCGCCGAGCACGCCGAGGGCCGCCCCTTCCGCCACGGCGTGGTCGGCGAGCGTACGCATCACGAAGGCGCCCAGACCGCGCCGCCGGTGGGCTTCAGCGGTCCCCACGCGGTCGACGACCACGGCTTCCCCCAAGGCAGCCAGCTGCCCGTTGGCGGCCTGCTCGCCCGCCGTGTCCAGCACCCGGACGTAGGTAACGCCGCCGACGGTCTCCACGGACGCGGTGTAGCCCTCGGGCGCGACCGGATGCGTGGCGACCAGGTCAACGGCCATCAGATGTCCGGTGGACTCCCAGGCCACCACCCACTCCCGGGACATCCACGGCTCGATGTTCTCCGGCTCCGCCGGCATCTTCATCCAGGTCCGCGGCTCGGACACCGAGGCGGCGGCGTCGCGGACCAACGACTCCTCGGTTCTGGGCAGGACATGGCGTCCCGCCTCGGAGGGGCTGTCGGCCACCGAGATGTAGAACCCCCAGGGCTTCTCGACCGGCGGAGGCGTACCCCGGGACACGGCCCAGCCCGCCACCCAGGTCCTGACGATGTCCGCAACCATCACGCCCTCCCGAATCACTTACCGAGTAATGGTCACTGGCCGAGGTGGCACATTACGCTTCCGCGCAGCCCCAGGCATCTGAATTCCCGGTCCTCGAAGCCGACCGCATACCGACGGGGGCGAGTCGGGCCGCGATGCCGGGCGCCGGTGGACCTAGCATGGCGGCATGGCCGTCGACCTCTTCGCAGGCATCCCAGTGAGTGACTACGCGGCGGCGCTGGACTGGTACGAGCGGCTGCTCGGCGCCCCGCCGGCGTTCCTCCCGAACGACTCCGAAGCCGTATGGGAGCTGGCGGAACACCGGTACGTGTACGTCGAGCACCGGCCCGCACACGCGGGCCACGCCATGCACACGCTCTTCGTCGACGACCTCGACGCACGCGTGGCAGGCATCGCAGGCCGGGGGCTGGAGCCCACGGACCGCGAGACCTACGCCAACGGCGTACGCAAGGTCACCTACCGGGACCCGGACGGAAACGAGATCGGATTCGGCGGCGCTCCACGCTGACCGCTGACGCGGACTGTTCACGCATCAGCCGGCCGCCTGCCTGCCGCCGTTGGATGTGGCGCATTGAGTTCGAGGGTCATGCGGACAACCAAGTACACCCACGCTTGTGTGCGGCTGGAAAAGGACGGCCGTGTGCTGGTCATCGATCCCGGAATGTGGAGCGAGCCGGCGGCGCTCACGGGCGCGGACGCCGTGCTGGTGACGCACGAACACACCGACCACATCGATGTCCTGCGGCTGGCCGGCCTCGGCGTCCCGGTCCACGCCCCTGCCGAGTCGGACATACCGGGGCTGGAGGTGATCCGGGTGTCGCCCGGCGCGGAGTTCCTGGCCGCCGGCTTCCGCGTACAGGCGGTCGGCGGCCGCCACGCGTCCGTCTACGACGGCCAACCGGGCTGCGCGAACCTCGGCTACGTCATCGACGAGGCGGTCTACCACCCCGGCGACTCTTTGCACGTGCCGGACCAGCCGATCGACACGCTGCTGGTCCCGGTCCACGGTTCCTGGGTGAAGACGGCGGAAGCGATCGACTTCGTCAAGGCGATCGCACCGCGGCGGGCGTTCGCGATGCACGACGCACAGCTCAACGACCGCGGCCTCGCCAGTGTCAACGGATGGTTCGCCGAGGCGACCACTACCGACTACCGGTACCTGAGGCCCGGCGAGTCGGCCTGAGCGCCGCCCCCCCCTGAGCGCCGCCCCTGAGTGTCGTGTCCGGCTGAGCGCTGTGACCGGGACAGCCGGCAGCTGCGGTCAGCCTCCGTGTGCGGTGAGGGCGTACCCCTCGGGGCCTTCGAAAGAGAACATCGGCCCGAAGGGGCTTTCAGTGACCGGGGTCAGGATCTTGACTCCGGCGGTGGTGAGCTGATCGTGGAGCGCGTGGGCGTCCGAGGTCCGGAACCAGAGCGCCACGCCGAGGCCGGGCCGTGCGGTTTCGGCGAGGCCGACGCCCGGGAGTGGCTCGCGTACGGCGAACGGGGTCGGCTTGGTGTCGAACACGACCGCGTGCGGCGGCGAGAACGCGGCCCGGCGCAGCCCCAGGTGCCGCTCGCAGAAGTCGGCGGCCGCTTCCAGGTCGCGGACCTGCAGGGCAATGAAGTCGGGGCCGTCGATGCCGACAGTCATGGGTTTCCTCGATCCGTAGGTCAGAACACGCGCAACGCACACAACGCACGCAGTGAGCAGCAGGTGGCGATGCCGTGCCGCATGTCAGAACTTTGACATTAGGGAGAGTAGGGCGGCGGGTCGACCTATGTCAAAATGCTGACATGAAAGAGAGCATGCCGCCCGAGCCGCCCCACCGCGCGGAGGACGTCACCCAGCACGTGGGGTACCTGCTGAAGCGCGCCCAGTCCGCCCTGCGCGGTGCCATGGACAAGGTTCTGCGTGAGCACGGACTGACAGTGCCGCAGTACGCCACCCTCGAACTCCTGGCCCTGCACCCCGGCATGTCCAACGCCGAGCTCGCCCGCGCGACCTTCGTCACCCGGCAGTCCGGAAACGTCGTCCTTCGGGGCTTGCAGGACGCGGGGCTGATCGCCCGCCCCGACACCGCCGACCACGGCCGCGCCCGGCCCGCCCGCCTCACCGAGGCGGGGCGCACGCGGCTGGCCGCGGTCCAAACCGCCGTCTACGCCGTCGAGCAACGCATGGTCGACGCGATCCCGCAGGACCGCATGACCGCCCTGCTCACCGACCTCGACCACATCGCGGCAGCCCTGGAGGAATGACCCTTCGCGGGATGGCTGTCCCCAAGTGCGCGCCTCGGTACGGGATGTTCTCGCGTTCTCGTTCTCGTGCTCGTGCGTTCTCACGTTTCGCAGTGGGCGTGATCCGCTGCCGGACGCTGTGGGGATCACGGGGGGACCTGGTCGACGGAGGCCGCCCGCAGGGGTACGCGGCCCTGTACGAGGTCATCCGCAACTTCCCGCTGCCGCTGCATTTGGTCCGGACAATCACGACGATCCCGAGGCCCTGCGGGACGTCTTCGGCGGCACCGACTTCTCGGCGGTGCGAAGCAGCCGCACTACGTCGTGGAACACCCAGGATTCACCGTGGTCGTCCTGTATTCCCACGTTCCCGGGGCTGCCGACGGGCCGGTCCATCACCGCCGCTTTCGCCGGCAGCGCGCCGGCCATCGTCCCGGTCGGCCACGCGGGCGCGCCCGTAGCCGGTCACTGAACGGCGGTGGTCGCGGGGCGGGGGGCGGCCCGCTCAGCGCAGCCGATAGGAACGCGTGCGCTCTCCGGTACGCACTATCAGGCCGCGCTCCTCCAGCTGCCGCAGCTGGTACAGCGCCGACGACGGGCTCGACAGCCCCACCCGCCGGCCGATCTCCCGCACCGTCGGAGCCTCGCCGTGTTCGGCGATCCACTCCCGGATACAGGCCAGCATGCGCTCCTGCCGCTCGCTCAGCTCCTCCCGCACGACTCCGCCTCCCGCTCCTCAAGAGCGCGGGCCTGCCTGCGCAGCTCCGCGCGGGTGGCCGCCGAGCGTCGCTCGGTCGCCGTCCAGTACGGATGTGCCGCGATCCGGGCAGAGAGCAGCTGCAGCCGTCGGCGCAGCGCCGTCGTACGGTCCGGCCGCGCGGCGAGGGCGGCATACGTGCGGTTCCAGTCGCGCTGCGCGTCGATCAGGTCCTGAGGGAAAGGGGTGCTTCGCGCCATGGCTCGAATTAGACCACGTGTTCGATTTTCGATGCACGCGGGCCACGCCCGACATGCCGTGCTGTGAGCAGCTGGCGGTGCCCGCGCTGCTCAACAGGTGCAGTGCCCGCGCGGCCACGCCCTTCAGTGGAGCCGCCATCGGTGTCGTGCACGGCCGTCGCCGGGGTCGGTGCTCGCGTCGAAGAGGGGGGTGAGTTCGGCAGTCGATCGGCCACGGAGCCTGAACCCGTCCCGCGAGTGCGGCCCGATCGGCGGAAGTGCCGATCGGGCCCGCGGTGCATGGTGGCTCGCGTCAGGCCGCCGCAGCGGCTTTGCCGGCGCGTGTCATGCGGAGCGCGGAGACGAGGAAGAAGACGCCGCCGAGGAAGGCGTAGCCGGCGAGGCTGCTCAGCGAGGCTTCGTTGCTGCCGGCCTGTGCGAAGAACGATGCACCGGCGAGGGTGGAGATGGCGCCGCTGACGATCATCGCCCACTGGCCTCCCAGTCGGCGTCGAAGGGCGCCGACGATGAGCTGGACGAGTCCTGCGGTGATGGCCCAGACGCCCCAGACCCGCAGGACGGCGGGGATGCCGGACGTGGCGGCGAGGGCCAGGCCGATGCCGGTCAGCGTGCTCAGCGCGATGTTGACGTACAGGCCTCGGACCGGGCCGCCGTTCGCCTTGGCGGACCGTACGTCGACGACCGCGGCCGCCACGTCGAACAGCGGGTAGATCACCAGTAGGGCCGCAGTCAGCGGGCCCAGCTTCGAGGAGGTCGCGAACAGTAGCCCGGCCCACACGGCGGCGAACGCGAAGCGCAGGAAGTACAGCTTGCGCAGGGTCGCAGAAGCACGGGGAGAGGTGGAAGCGGAGGCGGAAGCAGGTTCGACGAGGGTGTCCATGGGAGTGCCTTTCTGGGGCGGGGCGATGAGGTCGATGGCGTGGTTGGAGCGCGGCAATCCGGATTCGAGGGAGAACGTTCTGTCTCCCTAGCGGGATGATGTGCGGGATGCGCCTCCGAGTCAAGACCGAACGTTCTCCCTCATGATGCGTAGACTGGGGAGCATGACGCGGACCAGCAACGACGGCAGTGGCAAGACATCGGAAGCGCGCACGCGACTGCTGAACACGGCGACCCGGATCTTCTACGCGGAGGGCATCCACTCCGTCGGCATCGACCGGATCATTGCCGAGGCGCAGGTGACCCGCGCAACGCTCTACCGGCACTTCGCGGGCAAGGAAGACCTCGTCCTGGCCTACCTCGACCAGGCCGACCGGATGATGCGTGGACAGCTCGCCGATGCCCAGGCGGACGCCGGCTCGGCCGTCGACGCGGTGCGCGCCGTCGCCAAGGCCATCACCGACGGCATCCGGTCCCAGGGGTTCCGGGGGTGTGCTTTCCTCAATGCGGTGGCCGAGTATCCCGACCCGGCGCATCCGGTCCATCAGGCCGTTCTGCGGCACCGGCAGTGGTTTCTCGACACCGTCACGGACCTGTTGGCGCGCGTCGGCGACACGCCCGCAGACGCTGATGCGCGCCACCTGGTCATGTTGAGGGACGGCGCCATGGCGGCGGGCTGCCTCTTCGACCCGGCACTGATCTCCGACACCTTCCTGCGAGGAGTCGAAGGCATTGTGCGGAGCCGCATGCAGGCGCCGGCGCCGGTCGACTGATCTCTACGGTGTGTCCGCCGGAGAGACGGACCGAGGGTTCTCAGCCGAGCTCGGCCGGGGCTTGTCGCAGAGGTAGCGGCCGAAACGGTCAGAGCGCTCCGGCGGTGTCGGTGTCGGCGCTCGTGCTGCCGGCAGCTTCGATGCGGAAGACCTGGTCGAGGCCGGCGATGCGGAGGATTCGCATGGTGTTGGCGGGCACGGCGGCCAGGACGATGTCCGCACCGGCGGCGATGGCGTGATTGCGGGCGGCCAGCAGAGCGGTGATACCGCTGGAGTCGCAGAACTCCATCCCCGCCAGGTGGATCGTCAGCCGCCCCTCCGGCTTCAAGGCGAGGCCGCGGACGCGCGTGCGCAGTTCATCGGAGGTGACGTGGTCCAGTTCGCCGTCGATCTCCACTACGGGACCGGTGGCGGCTTCTCGGACAGCGATTCGCAGTGAGCTCATTTCAGGCGTTCGTCGTCGGGGCCGGACCAGGGGTGGAAGCCGGCCGGGGTTGGCTTCCGCCCGCGCCTCGGGGGCCCGCGCGGCCCGGGGACACTCGCCATTCGCCCCGGCGTCGTATCGTCACGCGGTGAAGAAGTACAGCGAGGAAGACCACCGGACGAGGGTCGCATGGGCCGCGGACTGCGCCGAGCGGGCACCACGCCTTCGGCGGCATTACGCCCTCAAAGCGCTCGCGGCCACAGCCACGGCTACCGGCGCATCCGTAGGTCACCAGCAGGCCGAGGCCCTCACCCGGCGGGAACGCGACTGGCAGGCAGAGCAGCTTCCGGACGGCCTGAGGGCGGAGTTCGTGAAGCGTGTGGTCGTCGAGACGCGAAGGAAGGGCGTCTTCGTCACGGTGAAGAAGGACGAGGACTTCTGGACGCCGATTCTGAAGGCAGTCCGGCCGGTGTGCCGCCCGCCCGGTCCGTGCCGTAGGCGTATCGAAGTCACGCCCCACGTAACCTCTTCCTGTGCCAGCTTCCCGCCTGCATCGCGTCGCCGTCCTTGTGCTGGAGGGTGCGAAGCCGCTCGACGTCGGAATTCCTGCGCAGGTGTTCACGACCCGCGCGAGCATGCCGTACGAGGTGCGGGTGTGCGGGGCGACGCCCGGTCTCGTGACCGGTGGTGACGGTCTCGCGTACTCCGTCGCCCACGGGCTCGACGCGCTTGCGTGGGCCGACATCGTCTTCGTCCCCGGCTACCGGTTCCCGGACCGTGACGACCCGCCGCAGGCCGTCGTCGAGGCGCTGATCGCCGCTCACGACCGGGGCGCGCGGCTCGCCGCCATCTCGACGGGTGCCTTCGCGCTCGCCGCCACGGGCCTCCTCGACGGCAGACGCGCCACGACCCACTGGCACTACACGCGGGCGCTCATGGCCAGACACCCGCTCGTCCAGGTCGACGAGAACGTGCTGTTCGTCGACGAGGGCAACGTGCTCACCTCGGCGGGCGCCGCCTCCGGCATCGACCTGTGCCTGCACATCCTGCGCGGCGACCTCGGCGTGGCCGCGTCCAACCACGCGGCCCGGCGTCTGGTCGCGGCCCCCTACCGCAGCGGCGGCCAGGCCCAGTACGTGCCGCGCAGCGTCCCCGAGCCGCTCGGCGAACGGTTCGCCGCCACCCGCGAGTGGGCGCTGCACCGGCTCGGCGAGCCCCTCACCCTCGACACACTGGCGCGGCAGGCGGGGGTCTCGCCGCGCACGTTCTCCCGGCGCTTCGTCGAGGAGACCGGCTACACACCGATGCAATGGGTGATGCGCGCCCGCATCGACCTGGCCCGCGAACTGCTCGAACGCTCGCAGCGCAGCGTCGAACAGATCGCCGCCGACATCGGGCTCGGCACCGGTGCGAACCTGCGCCTGCATTTCCAGCGCATCCTCGGCACCACACCGAGCGAGTACCGGCGCACCTTCACCCGCGGCGAGTAACCCGCCCGGTACGGCACCGCGTAGCAGGATACGTAGCGGGAGACATGGCGGGATCCTTTTGAACCGTGGCGATCCCGCCACTGTCAGCGGCGCCGGACGCGGGCGAGCCTGGTGGGGAAGGGAAGGGACACCACTCATGACTCGCATCGCCATCAACGGATTCGGCCGCATCGGGCGCAATGTGCTGCGCGCACTGCTGGAGCGCGACAGCACCCTTGAGGTTGTCGCCGTCAACGACCTGACGGAGCCCGCCACGCTCGCCCGGCTGCTCGCCTACGACAGCACGGCCGGCCGGCTCGGGCGCCCGGTGACCGTCGACGGGGACGCCCTCGTCGTCGACGGCCGTCGGATCACGGTGCTGGCCGAGCGCGAACCCGCGCAGCTGCCGTGGGCCGAACTCGGCGTCGACATCGTCCTGGAGGCCACCGGCCGCTTCACCTCGGCCAAGGCCGCTCGCGGCCACCTCGACGCGGGCGCGAGGAAGGTACTCGTCAGTGCGCCGTCGGACGGCGCCGACGTCACGCTCGCGTTCGGGGTCAACACCGATGCTTACGACCCGGCCGTGCACACGATCGTCTCGAACGCCTCCTGCACCACCAACGCGCTCGCGCCGCTGGCCAAGGTGCTGGACGACCTCGCCGGTATCGAGCACGGGTTCATGACGACGGTGCACGCCTATACGCAGGAGCAGAACCTGCAGGACGGTCCGCACCGCGATGCCCGTCGTGCCCGGGCCGCCGGCGTCAACATCGTGCCGACCACGACGGGCGCCGCCAAGGCGATCGGCCTGGTGCTGCCGAACCTCGACGGCAAGCTGTCGGGCGACTCGATCCGCGTACCGGTGCCGGTGGGCTCGATCGTCGAACTCAACACGACCGTTGCCCGCGACGTGAGCCGCGACGACGTGCTGGCGGCGTACCGCGATGCAGCGGAGGGGCCGCTCGCCGGCATCCTTGAGTACTCGGACGACCCGCTCGTGTCGTCCGACATCACGGGCAATCCCGCCTCGTCGATCTTTGACTCGGCCCTCACCCGCGTCGACGGCCGCCACGTCAAGGTGGTCGCGTGGTACGACAACGAGTGGGGCTTCTCGAACCGCGTGATCGACACGCTCGAGTTCCTCGCCACCCGCTGACCGGACGCCGGGCTCCCTTTGGGCGCTGTGGTGGACCAGCCGGGCCAACCACAGCGCCCAGTCACGGAAGCGGGTACGCCCGGTTCCGGGAGGATGCGGGACCGGACTGCCGTGGCCGATCAAGGTACTCTTCGAGGGCCCGGGGACCGAGGCCTGGCCAAGCCCCAGCCCCCTCATCGTCCCCGCTCATCGTCCCCGTTCGGCGCCCGTGCCAACGCCGAGTTCGGAGTTCCGGCAGTGCTTTTCGACGTCACCCGCACCGAACTCGCCGACGTTTTCGGCGAGGCCCGGCTCGTGACCCTGCCCGCAACCGCGTTCCCGCCCTCCACGGCGGACACCGAGGGCGCTCGCCTCCTGCAGACCGTCGGCGCCCCCACCGGGACGCTTCTGCTGCGTGAGCCCGAGGAGGACGATGGCCGGCTGCCCCTCGTCCAGGACGTCGTCCACATCGAGGACTTCGAGGACTTCGAGGACGCCCCGCAGGACGCAGGCGAATGGCCCGTCATCGGCTGGCTGCTCAACGCCCACCTCGCCCTCGACCCCGGTTCCGGCAAGGTGCACGCCTTTGACGCCGACGAGGAGACCGTGCAGGAACTCCACACGGACGTCTCCTCTCTCGTCGAGGTCACCCGCCGGTTCCAGCGGCTGCTGGAGGAGTTCACCTTCAGCGGCGACGACGGCGACGACGGCGACGAGGAAGCCGACTTCGAGCGGCTGGAGCGCGAGGTCGAGCGTATCCGTCAGGAGACGAGCAGCATCGACCCGCTTCCCTTCCAGGACGACGACACCGTCTGGTCGGTGGTCGGCGAGGAGATCGCCGCGGGCCAACGCTTCACGGGCACCAGCCCGGGAGCCCGCTCGCTCTACGGGTGACAATTCGGCCGATGCGCAAGCACTGCAACTGATGACGGGGAGGCTCGGTGGAGGTCGCGGCGTTGATCGTGTCGTTGGTGGCGCTCGGCGTGTCAGGAGCGGTGTCCTGGCGGCAGTTACGGCTTTCGCAGCACGCCAACACACTGCCGGTGGTCGTGGATCTGTTTCGGGAGCACCGCACTCTGCGGCTGGGCCGGGCGCGGTCGTTCGTGCACGAGGAGCTGCCCGCCTGCGACCTGTCCCGCGGCTTGGCCGGCCTGCCGGAGGAAGGGCGGGACCTGGTACGTGAACTGGGCTGGTACTACGACAACTTGGGCGCGCTCGTGGTACACGGTGTGGTGCAGGTCGAGCCCGTGTCGGGCTATCTGGGTGGGTCGGTGATCTCGGTGTGGGAGCACGTGGAGCCGCTGGTCGCGGTGGAACGGGCCCGACGCGCGCAGAGCGCTTTGCCGGACCCCAACCGCTGGCTGGAGTACTTCGAGAACCTCTACCACCTCGTCCGCGAGCTGCCCGCTGAACAGGCAAGAGCGCGTACGCAGTTGTGGCGGCTGCCCGCCTCCTGACGCAGTCTGTCTCGCCCCCCACCTCCTCAGACGTCCCCCGCCGGACGTTCGGGTGTCGGCTCCGGCGGGGTCGGGCGGCGGTGGAGGAGGCCGAAGCGGGCCCAGGCTGCTTCGGCCTGTTCGACCGATGCGCTGGTGCGGGCCGGGTCGACCGCGGCGAGCTGGGCGACCAGAGCTTGTACCACTGCCATACCCGCGGTGAGGGAGGGGAAGAAGGCCACGCCCTCGGCCGGCACCATCAGCACGCGCTCGGCCGCCTCGGCCAGGGCCGGGCTCGCCGCGTCGGTGACCGCGAACACCCGGGCCCCCTTGGAGCGCGCCTCGTCGGCGGCGAGGATGGTGCTCTCGTAGAGCCGCCAGAAACTGATGGCGATCAGTACGTCGTCGGCGCGCATCGTCGCCACGGTGTTGGCGAGTTCGGCGTCCCCGTGGGTCACCGACACCACCTCGTACCCGGCGATCCGGGCGTTGTGGGACAGCGCCATGCCCACGGCGGCATAGCTGCCGTCCGCGATCACCACGGTCCGGCGGGCCGCGGCGACGGCCTCGGCGATGGTGCGGATCGCCTCCTCATCGAAACGCCTGTTGAGGAGGGCGAGGCTGTCCAGGTCGCGCCGCAGTGAGGCCGAGGACGGCGCGGCTACGCCGTGGTGTTCCGCCGCCACCTGTGGTGCGCTGAGCGACGACAGGTACCGGGCCCGCAGCTCCTGCTGGAGGGCCGGCCAGCCGGCGAAGCCCAGGGCCTGCGCGGTTCTGGTCACGGTGGCGACATTGACGCCCGCCAGCTGCGCCAGCTCCACGGTCGAGGCGTACGAGGCCCGGCGCGGCTGCGACAACAGCACCTCGACGACCGCGGCGGCCTTGGGACTCAGCCCCCGGTCGGGCATGTGTGCCCGCAGCCAGTCCTCGAAACCGTCCGCGGCCCGGGCCTGCTGCGCGGCGGCGGCTCCGGTGGTCGCCGACTCTGTCACATGACCCTCCCCAGGACTCGGGCTCCACGCTGGCGCGGTCTTCCCAGAGGGGCCCTCAGGGGCCCCAGGGTGACGTGCGCTTCTTCGTAGCCGTGCAAAGAGTATTGCGTATCACAGAAAACGCAGGTTACTTTGCTCGCCGTCTCATCGCTGCTGATCACCGGAAGGTGTGGCATGTCGCTGCTGGCACGACTGGACTGGCTCCCGCTGAGCCGCCCGCACTACTACCTGCTGTTGATCGGCGGCCTGGGCTACACCTTCGACGGCATGGACTCGGCCGTGGTCGCCTTCCTGCTCCCGAGCGCGCAGGCGGCCTGGAGTCTGGACAACGGCCAGCTCGGGCTGATCGGCTCGGCGGCCCCCTTCGGGTTCCTGTTCGGCGCGGTGGCCGCCGGACTGCTCGGCGACCGGATCGGCCGCAAGAAGGTGATGATGTACGCCCTGGCCTTCTACGTGGCGTTCTCCGCCGTCGCCGCGGTCGCACCGACGTACGAGATCTTCCTGCCCGCCCGGGTGCTCGCAGGCGCAGGAGCGGGCGCGGAGAGCGCGATCATCGCCCCGTTCCTGTCCGAGTTCGTTCCTGCGAACCGACGCGGATGGTTCGTCGGCGCGCTGGCCGGGTTCTTCTCCTTCGGCTTCGTCGCCGCCGCACTGCTCGGACGGTTCGTCGTCCCCACCGTGCCCGAGGGGTGGCGGGTTGCGCAGCTCATCACCGCGTTGCCGATCGTGATGCTGCTGTGGTGGCGCCGGTCCCTGCCCGAGTCACCCCGGTTCCTGGTCGCCAACGGCCGTCACACCGAGGCCGAGGGAATCGTCGCCGATCTGGAACGACGGGTCGAAGCAGCCACCGGCCGGCCGCTGCCCCCGGTGGCCGAGGCCGTGGCCGGGCCCGCAACGGTCACGCCCAAGGTCAACCTGCTCAGCGCGCTGAAATTCCTGTGGAGCCCGGCGATGGCCCGTCGTACGGCGATCATCTGGCTGATCTGGTTCGTGGTCACGTTCTCGTACTACGGATTCTTCTCCTGGATCCCCACACTGCTCGTGCAGCGTGGGATCACCGTGACCAAGAGCTTCGAGTTCTCGATCATCATCTACCTGGCCCAGGTGCCCGGCTACTTCTCGGCCGCGTGGCTGTCCGAACGGCTGGACCGCAAGAACACCATCGCGCTCTACCTGGCAGGCTCGGCCCTCAGCGCCTTCTGGCTGAGCCAGATGGACGACCCCGTAATGATCACGCTGGCCGGCGCGGTGCTGTCGTTCTTCCTCAACGGCACCTACGCGGGCGTGTACTCCTACACCCCCGAGGTCTTCCCGACCTGGATCCGGGCCAGCGGCACCGGCCTGTCCAGCGCCTTCGGGCGGATCGGCAGCATCCTCGCCCCGACCCTCATCGGTCTGTCCGCCGCGTCCCTCGGCTTCGCCGGCGTGTTCGGCCTGACCACCGCTGTGCTCGTACTCGGGGTGGTGTGCGTGGTCGTCTTCGGCCTGTCCACGGCCGGCCGGTCGCTGGAGGACCTCACCGAGGGCGGCGAACCCACCGCGACGGCGAAGGACATGGTGAAGTGAGGTCCCGTCAACTCGCCATGACAGCAAGCGAAATGCCGTGCTCCTCGGGCAGCTACGACGAAGCATCCGATTCCGTCGCGCCCTGCATGCGGGCTCCACTCGTGGTGCCTGCCCCGCGCGCCCTTGTCGACCAGGCTGGAGGCCGGACATGACCGATTCCCTGCTGCTGCGCAACGCCACACTGCTCGATGTCGTCAGCGGTGAGTACACCGAGGGCGACCTCCGCTGCGCCGACGGGCAGATCGTGGAGACGGGGGCAGGGCTGAAGGCGCCCGGTGCCCGGACCCTCGATCTGGGCGGGGCGGTGGTCATGCCCGGCCTGATCGACGCCCACGTGCACGTCACCGCACTCACCGCGGGTCTGGGCCAGCTGCCCTCCCTGTCGCCGACTTACGTGGCCGCGCACAGCGCACGGATCATGGGGCAGATGCTGGACCGCGGCTTCACCACGCTCCGGGATGCCTCCGGCGCCGACTACGGCCTGGCCGACGCACAGGCCGAGGGCCTCATCCGCGGACCCCGACTGCTGTTCTGCGGAAGGGCGTTGAGCCAGACCGGCGGGCACGGTGACGTACGGGGCCGCGGTACGCACCGGAGCGATGACCACCCCTGCTGCGCGGGGCTCGGCCGGGTCGCCGACGGCGTCGACGCGGTACGGGCCGCCGCACGCGACGAGCTTCGCAAGGGCGCCCACCACATCAAGGTGATGGCCTCCGGCGGCGTCGCCTCGCCCACCGACCGCATCGACTCCACCCAGTACTCCGACGACGAACTGCGGGCCATCGTCGAAGAGGCACGGGCCGCCAACCGCTACGTGGCCGCCCATGCCTACACCGCGCGCGCCATCAACCGCGCCCTGGAGGCAGGCATCCGGTCCATCGAGCACGGCAACCTGCTCGACGACCGCAGTGTGGAACTGTTCTTGGCGCATGACGCGTACCTGGTACCGACGCTGGTCACGTACTGGGCGCTGAAGGAGGAGGGCCGGGAGCACGGACTGCCGGAGTCCAACTGGCGCAAGGTGGACGAGGTGCTGGGCGCCGGCCTCGCCGCCCTGGAGCGTGCCGCGCGGGGCGGGGTGAACCTGGTCTACGGCACTGACCTGCTCGGCGGCATGCACCGACACCAGAACGAGGAGTTCCGGCTGCGCGCACAGGTGCAGGACCCGATCGACGTCATCCGGGCGGCCACGGCGAACGCGGCCGAACTCGTCAACATGACCGGCCGGGTCGGGACCCTCGAAGCGGGAGCCCACGCCGACCTCCTCGTACTCGACGGCGACCCGCTGACCGACATCGGCGTCCTGGCCGACCCCAAGCACATCCGCCACGTCGTGCAGGGCGGCGAGGTGGTCACGGGGTGACTGACCCGGGGACCCGGAGCCCGGGGAGGGGAGAGGGACGGGCACCGTCGTGTCGAGTGCCTGTGCGGCGGCCTTGAACGTTTCTTGATCGGGTGTGGAGAGGCCCATGTGATGCTCGGTCCGACGGTCACCAGGAGTGACATCGGGCCGAGCAGAGCAAGGGAGGCGCCCGTGGCCACGCCGGGTTCGCGGAGTGAGGGCACGACGACGGTGCGGACGGTCTGCTCGTACTGCGGGGTGGGCTGCGGCATGGTCCTCGAAGTCGGCCGGGGACCGGACGGGCGGCGTACGGTCCTGAGGGCGACCGGGGACAAGGAGCATCCGGCGAACTTCGGCCGGCTGTGCACCAAGGGCGCGACCACCGCCGACATGCTCGCCGCATCGGGGCGGCTGGCCACGGCCCTCGTCCGGCCGGACCGCGGGAAGGAGCCGCAGCCCGCGCCGGTGGCGGTCGCCGTCGCCGAGACCGCCCGCCGGCTGCGGGCGATCGTCGACGAACACGGCCCCGACGCCGTCGCCTTGTACGTCTCCGGGCAGCTGGGCCTGGAGGCGCAGTACCTGGCGAACAAGCTGGCCAAGGGCTTCCTGGGGACCAACCGGATCGAGTCCAACTCCCGGCTGTGCATGGCAAGTGCCGGTACCGGTTACAAGCTGTCGCTGGGCGCGGACGGGCCGCCCGGCTCGTACGAGGACTTCGACCGGGCCGACGTGTTCTTCGTCATCGGGTCCAACATGGCCGACTGCCACCCCATCCTCTTCCTGCGGATGATGGACCGGGTGAAGTCGGCGGGCGCCAAGCTGATCGTCGTCGACCCGCGGCGGACTGCCACCGCAGCCAAGGCCGACCTGTTCCTGCAGATCAAGCCGGGTACCGATCTCGCACTGCTCAACGGACTGCTGCACCTGCTGCACGCCAACGGTGACACCGACGCCGACTTCATCGCCGCGCACACCGAGGGCTGGGAGGCGATGCCCGCCTTCCTCGCCGACTACCCGCCCGCCACCGTCGCCGGGATCACCGGCATCGCGGAGGACGACCTCCGCCGGGCGGCGCGCCTGATCGGAGCGGCCGGGGAGTGGATGAGCTGCTGGACGATGGGCCTCAACCAGTCCACGCACGGCACCTGGAACACCAACGCGCTGGTGAACCTCCATCTCGCGACCGGCAGGATTTGCCGTCCCGGCAGCGGGCCCTTCTCCCTCACCGGCCAGCCCAACGCCATGGGCGGCCGGGAGATGGGGTACATGGGGCCGGGGCTGCCCGGACAGCGGTCGGTGCTCGCCGACGCGGACCGCGCTTTCGTCGAGGAACTGTGGGAGCTGGCGCCGGGCACACTGCGGGCCGACGGCGTGGGACGGGGCACCGTCGAGATGTTCCAGCAGCTGGCCGACGGCGACATCAAAGCCTGCTGGATCATCTGCACCAACCCGGTCGCCTCCGTCGCCAACCGCAAGACGGTCATCGAGGGCCTGGAGACAGCCGAACTCGTCATCACTCAGGACGCGTTCGCCGAGACGGAGACCAACGCGTACGCCGATGTCGTCCTGCCCGCCGCGTTATGGACCGAGTCCGAGAGCGTCCTGATCAACAGCGAGCGCAACCTCACCCTCGCCCGGCCGGCCGTCGATCCGCCCGGCGAGGCGATGGCCGACTGGCAGATCATCGCCGCTGTGGCCCGCGCGATGGGGTACGAGAAGGGTTTCGCGTACGACAGCGCCGAGGAGGTCTTCGAGGAGATCAAGCGCGCCTGGAACCCGGCGACCGGCTGGGACCTGCGCGGCGTGAGCTACGAGCGGCTGCGCGCCACACCGGTGCAGTGGCCGGCGGCGAGTCCGGAGGGGCCCGACCGCAACCCGGTCCGGTACGTCGGTGCGGACGGCTCGCCGGCCTTCCCGACCGAGAGCGGCAGGGCGGTCTTCTACGCGCGCCCGCACCTCCCGGCGGCGGAGTTGCCCGACGACGACTATCCGTACGTGCTGAACACCGGCCGTTCACCGCACCAGTGGCACACACTGACCAAGACGGGCAAGGTGGCCAAGCTGAACAGGCTCGATCCGGGCCCGTTCGTGGAGGTGCACCCGCAGGACGCGGCCGGGCTCGGGCTGGCCGAGGGCGATTCGGTGGAGGTCGCCTCACGGCGCGGACGGGCCGTGCTGCCCGTGGTGGTCACCGACCGGGTACGGCCGGGCTGCTGCTTCGCACCGATCCACTGGAACGACCTGTTCGGGGAGTATCTGAGCGTCAACGCGGTGACCAGCGACGCCGTCGACCCACTGTCCTTCCAGCCCGAACTGAAGGTGTGTGCGGTGTCGCTGGCCAGGGTGGCCACCCCGGTGACGGTGCGGGCACCGGCCCGGGTGGGTGCGGGGACGGAGAGAAGGGAGCCGGCCGCCGTGCCGCCACCGGCGGACGCCCCGCGCCGGCAGGTCGTGATCCTGTGGGCGTCGCAGACCGGCAATGCGGAGAAGTTCGCGATCAACGCGGCCGACCGGCTCACCGCGGCCGGCCATTCCGCCGCCCTGCTGTCCATGGCGGAGGCCGATCCCACCACGCTCCCGCCCGGGGCCGACCTGCTGCTGGTCACGAGCACCTTCGGCGACGGCGAAGCTCCGGACAACGGTGTTGTGTTCTGGGACGCTCTCGCCGCGCCCGACGCACCGCGCCTGACGGGCAACCGCTACGCGGTCCTGGCCTTCGGCGACTCCTCCTACGACGACTTCTGCGGCCACGGCCGCCGCCTGGACGCTCGTATGGCGGAACTGGGCGCGGTACGGCTGGCCACGCGCACCGACTGCGAACCGGACGCCGAGAGCGCGGCCGATGCCTGGCTCGACGGGGTACTCGACGCGTTGAACGCGTTGCGGGAGACTCGGCCGCCGGTGTCCGGGGCGGAAGTAGCACCTTCCGGTCTGCTGGCCTACCACCCGGGCGGTCTCCGCCCGGCCCTTGTCACCGCTCGCCTCGCCGGCAACCGCCTGCTGAGCCTGCCCGGTGCGGGCAAGGAAGTGCGGCGCTTCACCTTCGACACCCGGGACAGTGACACCCCGCTGGTCTACGAAGCAGGGGACGCGCTGGCGGTGCACCCCCGCAACCGGTCGGAACTCGTGACGGAGTGGCTGGCCGTCACCGGGCTGGACGCGGACGCGACCGTCGAGGTCAAGAGCGTCGGAGACGTGCCCTTCGCCGAGGCGCTGCTGCGGCATGTCGACATCACCCGCATCACGCCCGACCTGCTGCGCTTCGCGGCGGACCGGGTCCGCGACCCACGCGAGCTGCGGAAGCTGCTGCGGCCCGACAACAAGGGCGAGCTGGCGCGGTGGTCCTGGGGACGACAGGCCGTCGACGTCGTCGCCGAGTCAGGTGTCAGGGCCACCGCACAGGAGTGGGCCGACGTGCTGGGGCGGCTGCAGCCGCGCCTGTACTCCATATCCTCCAGCCCGCTCACCGGCCCCCACCTGGTGTCGCTGACGGTCTCCGTCGTCCGCTACGAGAACTTGAGCGGCGCCTCCCGCCACGGCGTGTGTTCGCCCTTCCTCGCCGATGCCGAGCGCGGCGCCCCGGTGCCGGTCAGTGTGCGCCGGGCGCCGCACTTCAGCCCGCCTGCCGACCCCGACACACCGGCAGTGATGGTGGGCCCCGGCACCGGCATAGCACCCTTCATCGGCTTCCTGGAGGAGCGCCGGGCCCGCGGCCATCGCGCCCCGAACTGGTTGTTCTTCGGCGAGCAGCACCGTGCGACGGACTTCTACTACGAGCAGGAGCTGAGCGCGTTCCTCGCCGAGGGCACCCTCACCCGCCTGGACACCGCCTTTTCGCGGGACGAGCGCGCCAAGGTCTACGTCCAGGACCGGATGCGCGAAGACGGTCCGCTGCTGTGGTCCTGGCTGTGCGACGGCGCGCACTTCTACGTCTGCGGCGACGCCTCCCGCATGGCCAAGGACGTCGACCGGGCCCTGCGGGAGGTCGCCGCAGTCCATGGCGGCCTGACGGAGGCCGAGGCGGCGGCGTACGTCAGACAGCTCGCCGCCGACAAACGCTACGTACGGGACGTGTACTGACCACTGTCCCCTCTGGCGCGCCCGCGGCTTCTCCGCCGCGTCACCCGGCGGAGAGCGAGACCTCCGTCGACTTGAACAGGACGGTGACGGCGGAGCCCTGGGTGAGGGAGAGGTCGGTGACCGCGTCCTTGGTGATCGCCGCGGTCAGTTCGGCGCTGCCGACCGAGACCCTGACCGAGGCCATGGCGGCGCCGGTCGCGATCTCGCGTACGGTGCCGGACAGCCGGTTGCGGATGGACAGGCCTTCCACCGGGCCGGTGGCCAGTGCGACCTCCGTGGCCTTGACGAGGGTGTGCACCGCGGCGCCTTCGGCGAGACCGAGGTCCTTCACGGCGTCGAGGGTGATGGCGGCGGTGATGTCCTGGCCGCCGTCGAGGCGCACCCTGACCGTGGCCATGGCTTCGCCCGGAGTGACGGAGGTGACGGTGCCGGGGAGCTGATTGCGGATGCTCAGGCTCATGACGGGACGCCTCGCAGAGTGTGGAGATTTGTCTGTCTTTGGGTCGCTACGTGGTCACCATAGCCCTGCGAAGGTGTTCCTCCGCTCTGCGGCGCCGCTCGATCTGCCGCCGTGCGAATCGGCCACAGCAGATCGGCCGATCGGCGCCTCACCCACTTCAGGGGGCTCACCTACCGTTTGGGGCGTGCTCGAACTCCCCATCTGTGGGGCTACGTTCGGGTGCTGCGGTGCTGTTCTGCGGGCACCGGCCGATGACCTGGGAAGGTAGCCTCATGGCCCACCGCCGTGGTGTGTATTTTCTGGCGAACGACGGGTTCCTGGACTACGCCACCGCGTTCCTCAACAGCTTCCGGCGCTTCAATCCGACGCTTCCGCTGTGCCTCATTCCCTTCGCCGACGACATCGGCGCACTGCACTCACTGCAGTCGAGCCATGACTTCTCGGTGCTGGAGAATCGCGAGGTACTCGCGGCGTGCGACACGGTCGGTACGGCCATCCGTGGGACGCCCCGTGGACACTTCAGGAAACTGGCCATGTGGGAAGGGCCGTTCGACGAGTTCGCCTACTTCGACTCCGACACCGTCGTCCTGCACAGCGCCGACTTCGTCTTCGGCCTCCTCGCCGACTACGGTTTCCTCACCGCCCACGGCAACGACCCCACGACACGCCGGTTCGTATGGAACGACTCGATCGAGGACACCGCCAGGCTGACCGAGGAGCAGATCTCCTTCGCCGGCGCCACCGGCTTCCTCGCCTCCCGCAAGGAGTGCCTGTCGCTCGCGGACATCGTCGAGCGGCTGCCGGAAATACGTGAGCTCGTGCCGCACATGTGTCCCGGCCTCAACGACCAGCCGGTGCTCAACTACCTCATGGTGACGTCCGGTTATCGCTTCAGCAGCCTCAGCGGTCTGGTGTGGGCCGGAGCGACGGACCTGCCGCTGGAGTGGTGGGGCGGCCATCCGGTCGGAGCCACCGAAGACGGGCACGTGGCCTGGCCGGACGACCGGCATCCCTTCTTCGTGCACTGGTCCGGTTCGCTGAAGCAGGCGGCCGCCCCCCTCGTCAACCGCGCACTGTGGGAGGCCTACCGCGATGGGGCCATGCCGGGTCTCCCCGCAGCACCTCCGGATGCTCCCGCTGCATCTACCGCCGCAGCGCCGGTAGCCGCCGACGCGCCGATGACCTGTTCCTTCGAGGACGGCACGACGCAGGGCTGGTCCTGCCGCGTCGGCAGCGCGCGCGTGGCGGTCAGCGACACCTTCGCGCACAGCGGAGCCCACAGCCTCCTGTGCGACAGCCGCACCGAGCCCTGGGAAGGCCCCCGGCTGGCGCTCCCCGCCCCACCGACACCCGGCTCCGCCTACACCTTCCGGCTGTGGGCCCGGCTCGCCCCCGGCGTGGCACCCGCCGCGCTCAAGCTCACCATCGAGCGGCACAACTCCGGCACCGTCCGGTACGACACCGTCGTCCCGGACACTCCGGTCACGGCGGGTGCTTGGACCCGGCTCAGCGGCACCTACACCCTCACGCACGAGGCCACCCGGCTCATCCTCTACGCCGAAACGGTCCACGGCACCGCGCCCTTCCACATCGACGACTTCACCATGACCGTGTCCGGTCCCGCGACCGTCTCCGCAGGCCATGCGAGCCCGTACGGCCTGACCAGCGTGGCCGACGGCGAACTGATCAGGACCGTGCTGCTCAACGCCGCCGCGCTCGGGGACGGGCAACCTCTGCGGGTCCTGGAGTGGGGCTCGGGGCGCAGCACCCTGGCCCTCCCGCAGCTGCTCGCCGACGTCGGTGTGCCGTGCCACTGGACCAGCCTGGAACACCACCGCGGCTACTTCGACACCGAGCTGCTCCCGCACCTGGCAGCCAGGCCCGGGGTCTCCGTGCGGTACATGGACGAGGGGACGGCCACCGCCGACGAGACCGACGACATCCGTACCCACGACATCCGTAGCCACGACATTCGCATCGACGTGGTGTGCTGGGACAGGGGGCCGGTGCACCCGCACTTCGGCATCAGCCACCACGCGGACCGCGACGCCGACCTCGACGACTACGTCGACCATCCCGCCAAGGTCTCCAGGGGCCCGGGGGAGTACGACGTCGTTCTGGTGGACGGGCGCAAGCGCCGTCGCTGCCTGCTGGCCGCCCGGCAGCTCCTCGGCGACCGGACGGCCGTCCTGCTCCACGACGCAGGCCGCCCGTACTACCACTGCGCGTTGAAGACGTACCCCGCCGGCCGGTTCATCGGAGACGAGCTGTGGATCGGTGCCAAGGACCAGCAGCTGCTGACCGAACTGCTGCGCCGTCGGTAGCCACGCCATGAGCCGAACCCACCCCCGCCATGGAGCCACCCTTGAGCGTCACCGTCGCCATCCCGACCACTCTCGAACGCCCCACGGTGCGTACCACCGTCGAGTCCGCGCTGGCCGCCGCGACGGCGTGCGGCCCGCATGCCGAGGTACTGGTCGTGGTCAACGGCACGCCACCGTCCCCCGACCCGCTGGCCCACCTCGGCGCCCCTCAGGTACGCGTGGTCCGGTTGGCCCGGCGCAGCGCGCCCGCCGCACGTAACGCCGCCCTGAGCGCGGCGCGCCACGACACCGTGCTCTTCACCGACGACGACTGCCGGCTGCCGGCCACCTGGTGTACGGATCTCGCCACGGCGCTGGTCGCTCCGGGAGAAGTCGCCGTGGCCGCCCCGGTCCGCGCCGAAGGGCCGGGCCCGTTGCTCGCGTACATGAACTACCAGCGTCTCTTCGACGCGCCGCCGGACGGTGCGGGCGGCGCCGGGTACCTGGTGACGGCCAACTGCGGCGTGCGGCGCGACCGGCTCCCGCTCGGCATGCGCTTCGACGACGCGAACTTCAACAACGCCGCCGAGGACGCCGACTTCGGCATCAGGCTGCGCGCCGCCGGACGCACCATACGGTGGCTGGCCGGGGCGCCGCCGGTCGCCCACCGGCTCTCCGGTGCCGTGGAGGAGATCTCCCACAGGTGGCTCCGTTACGGCCGGGCCCACGTCCGCCTGTACACCCGCAAGCGGCACCCCGGTACGGCGCTCGGCGGCGTACGTCGCTGGTACGCGGCCATGTGCGACGAGCCCGAGCGGATCCACCGCTGCTTCAGCGAGCTGTCCGACCCCGCTCTGCGCGAGGCGTTCACGACGTACGACCTGATTCTGAGCGCCTCCTTCCTCATCGGTTACCTCGAAGAGCTCGGCAACGAGTGGGGCCGCCCCCTGATCACGGTGGACCACGACAAACTCACCGCGGGGTGGGAGCGGGCGGCGATGCCGCAGGAGGCCCTGGTCTCCTCCGCGGCCTGTTCCACGCCGGACGTGGTGCCGGACTACCACCGGTTCGGTGTCGCCCCGGGAGAGCGGCTCCGGGTGCCCGAGTGGTACGGCGACCTCCTGCGGAACCACGCAAGCCTTCGTCGCCACGGCGACGACGAGAGTGACGGAGCCGGCAACGACACGGCGTACGAACGTGACCTCGCCGCCTTCATGCGCTCCCCGTACCTCGCCACCACACCCGCCCCCACCGCCGAGGAGCTGCACCGGGCCTGGACCGCCTGCCCCGGCGGTGTGCCGCTGGATACGGACGAGGCCGACGCGGTGCTGCGCGGAGCCGGACAGTGCTTTCGGGAAGGGGGCCGCGTCTTGGAGGCGTACCTGTTGGAGCGTCGGCTTCCCGGGAACCGGGCATGAGCCGCCGCAGTACGGCGGTCGTCGCCGGCGGGGCCGGCTTCGTGGGCTCCCACCTGTGCCGGCGCCTGCTCGACGCGGGACACGAGGTCATCTGCCTCGACAACCTTCTCACCGGCGACCTCCGCAACATCTCCGGGCTGGAGGGACGCGGCCCGTTCCGTTTTCACTGGCACGACATCACCCACAGCACCGTGCTTCCCGGAGCCGTCGACGTGGTCTTCCACCTCGCCTCACCCGCCTCCCCCCTCGACTACCTCCGCCATCCCCTCGCCACCCTCGCCACCGGTTCCACCGGTACGGACAACCTCCTGCACCTCGCCCGGGAGAAGTCCGCCCGCTTCGTTCTCGCATCGACATCCGAGGTCTACGGCGATCCGCTCGTCCACCCGCAGCCCGAGACGTACTGGGGCAACGTCAACCCCATCGGCCCGCGCAGCGTCTACGACGAGGCCAAACGCTTCGCGGAGGCGCTGACGGAAGCCCACCGCCGCACCTGCGGAACCAGCACCGGCATCGCCCGCATCTTCAACACCTACGGGCCGCGTATGCGATCCGCCGACGGCCGCGCCGTGCCTGCCTTCGTCACCCAGGCGTTGCGCGGCGACCCGGTCACCGTCGCGGGCGACGGCCTGCAGACCCGTTCCCTCTGCTATGTCGACGACCTTGTCGAGGGGCTCCTGCGGCTGTCCGCCGCGGCGACTCCCGGCCCGGTCAACCTGGGCAATCCGTACGAGATCTCCATGCTCGACCTCGCCACACGGGTGGTCCGGATGACGGGCTCGGCCTCACCCATCGTGTTCACCGAACGCCCTCAGGACGACCCGTCGCTGCGCCGCCCCGACATCACCCGGGCGCGGCAGGAACTCGGCTGGAAGCCGACGACCGGCCTGACGGCGGGGCTGCTCCGCACCATCTCCTGGTTCCGTTCGGCAGCATCGACATCGACATCGACATCGACATCGACATCGACATCGGCGTCCGGATCCGATTCCGGGTCCGGGTCCGGGTCCGAGGCCGGGTCCACCGCAGCGTCCGCGTCGGCCCTGTCTTGACCCTCCGCGACCTTGCCGCCCGGCACGGCCTCGGCCTCGGCGCCGCCCTCACCGAGCGGGGCCTCGCCGTACCGCGCTACCGGGAGCTCGCGGCAACGGAGTTCAGCAGCGTCACACCCGAGAACGC
This sequence comes from Streptomyces sp. NPDC047117, assembly GCF_040643545.1. Taxonomy (NCBI): domain Bacteria; kingdom Bacillati; phylum Actinomycetota; class Actinomycetes; order Kitasatosporales; family Streptomycetaceae; genus Streptomyces; species Streptomyces sp. NPDC047117. Next base: position 75,340 of record NZ_JBEYUN010000003.1, read on the forward strand.
CATGAAGTGGGACCATGTGGAGCGGGAGCGGCACACCCGCACCTGGGACGGGGCCGACGCCATCGCCCGCTTCGCCGTACAGCACGGCCAAGAGCTGCGCGGCCACCCACTGGTCTGGCACGACCAGCTGCCGCACTGGCTCACCGAAGGCCACTTCACACCGGCCGAACTCACCGCCCTCCTCCGTACGCACGTCACCACCCTCACCCGACGCTACGCGGGCACCGTCACCGCCTGGGACGTCGTCAACGAACCCGTCGAGGACGACGGCTCCCCGCGCCGCACTCTCTGGCACGAGGCGCTCGGACCCGACTACATCGCCCACGCATTGGCCTGGGCGCACGTCACGGACCCCGAAGCCCGGCTCTACATCAACGAGTTCAACGCCTTGGAGGAAGGCCCCAAGGCCAAGGGCCTTCACGACCTCGCCGCCTCTCTCCTCAACCGGGGCATCCCCCTGCACGGCATCGGCTTCCAGTGCCATCTGCTCCTGGGGCAGAAAATGCCCGACCTGGCCCGCACGCTCAACCGGTTTGCCGAACTCGGCCTGGAGGTCGCCGTCACCGAACTCAGTGTGCGTATGCTGCCACCGGTCACCCCAGCGAAGCTGGCGGCACAGGCCGCAACCTACCGAGCCGTCGTCGAGGAATGCCTCGCCGTGCCGGCCTGCACCGGCCTCACCGTCTGGGGCATCGGTGACGCGGACTCCTGGGTGCCGCAAGGCAGCCGCAGCCCCTACGGAACCCCCACCCTGTACGACGACGCCTACCGCCCCAAGCCCGCCCGCGAGGCCATGGCCCGGGCACTGGGAGCAGCGGCGATCACAGCGTGCGGTCGCTAGGTCCGCGCGCTGCCGACACGGGGAAGAGCGGGCGCTCCGGCCGCGTGTCCGGCGGCGTCGCCGTGAGCCAGGCGGCGAGCTGCCGGGCGAACCACGCGTGTCCTTCGGCCAGCGGGTGCCCGTCGTCGGCGCGGGGGAGTCCCTCCACTGCCTCGTCGAACGATGTGCCGGGCCGCGGCGGCAGGCCGCCCAGCACGGTGTCCGCCGGCAACTGTTCGGCGAACTCCGCCGCGATGTCCGGAACCGGGCCGCTGAAGGGGAACGTGAAGACGTACCGCCGGTGGTAACCACGCTCGCGGAGATAGTGGTCGAACAGGACCCAGTCCAGAAGGAATTCCGCGATCGCGCCCTCCTCCGACCAGAGATGGTCGAAGAAGGCGTCGGTGGGCTGATGCGCCCCGCGGCGCCACATGCCCATGCGGTGCCAGCCCCGGTCGGTCGCATGGTCGCGCTGGTCCACACGTTCCGTCGCCGAGTAGTAATCGTGACGGCGGAATTCCGTCCAGGCGATGACGATCAGCACCTCGGGCGGGGTCAGCCCCCGCTCGATGCGCAACGCGTCGAGCCGGCGCACCGTGCTCCGGACGGTACGCCGGTTCGGCGAGGCGAACCGGGCGAGGTTGACGTGGTCGATGCCGAGCATTCCGGCAAGGACCACCGGCCACGTCTCGCGCGACGGGTCGTCCAGCCCCACGCCCTGGGTGTAGCTGTCGCCGTTGGCGACGATGAGGCGGATCACGGCATCCTCCCGGGAAGACCAGACGGTCGTGGGGCGGGCCGCCGCACCGGTGTGCAGGCTTGTCAACGCAACGCTCACAGCGATGAATTGGGGTCCGCCGCCGCAGATGGTGTCACGGAGCGGGGTGCGCGTACGACGGTGTGACAGGCCGCCACCGCGAAATCGCGTCAAGGAGCGGCGCCGGTGCGTGCCGTCGCTTCGCTGATCGACCCGGAGCCGTTTTGTTCGCAATTGATGCGACGCCACCGTTGTGTCTTCCCCCTTGCTTTTCGCATCCTGCTGGCAGGCAGCGTAGGACTGGTGAAGGGTCGCTGCGTCGTGATCGGTGTCGTCATCTGCAGGTTGGTGGAAGCGCTGGCACACAGCGACGAGGACACTCTTGCGCCGCAGTGGGCGGGGCAGGCGGCCGAGGCTCTGGAGCTGGACGGAGTGGCCGCGACGCTGGTTGTCGACAGTGCGGAGCTGGTGTGGTTCAGCGACGAGGTCAGCGAGCAGCTGGAGAACGCCCAGTTCACGCTGGGGGAGGGGCCAGGGCTCGACGCGGCGCGTGACGGTGCGATGTGCCTGCTGGCCGATGTCCGGGAGACGCCCGGCGAACGGTGGACGGCCTTTCTGCCGGCCATCGCCGGACTCCCGGTACGTGCCATGTTCGCGTTCCCCCTTCGTCTGGGCGCGATACGGGTAGGCGCCTTCACCGGCTACCGCGCCACGCCAGGCATGATCAGCCGGGAGCTCGTCGACGACGCACTGATCCTCTGCGATGCCCTGACCGAGTTCGTCCTCCGTCTGCACCTGAGCCATCCCGAGCCCGGCGTGGCGGACACCCGGCCGGGCCCGGCCGGACTCATGGCCCTGCACCGGGCCGAGGTGCACCAGGCCACCGGCATGGTCGCCACCGTGCTGGACATCTCCATGCCCGCCGCCCTGGCCCGGCTGCGAGCCGAGGCGTTCGCAGCGAACCGCGACATCAACGACATCGCCCATGCCGTGATCCACCACGAGCTGCGGCTGTCCGCCCACAGCGGCCCGGAGGGCGGCAAAACGAATCCCGAAGCGTCCTCACCGGAGTAAGACGTGAGCACTGACCGTGAACAACGATTGGCGGAGACCTTCATCCGGCTCTCTGACACGTTGTCCGACGACTTCGACCTGGTCGAGTTCTTCCAGACGCTGACCGACCGGTGTGTGGAGCTCCTCGACATCGCCAGCGCCGTCCTGTTCCTCACCCGCCCCAGCGACGACTTCCTGCACCCGTGCGCCTGGACCCCCGTACCACCGCACAAGGCGGACCTCCTGGTCACCGCCGCCACCGACAGCCCGATGACTCGCGCTCACCACACCGCGGAGACCGTACTCGCCGTCGACCTTGCCCGTGTTTCCGGGCCGCAGTCCGACTTCGCGAACGAGGCCAGAAAAGCGGGCTACACCCATGCCGCCGCCCTGCCACTGCGTCTGCGCGAGCGTGCGCTGGGGGCTCTGCTCACCCTCCACACCAGGGAGCCGGCCGGGAAGGAACTGCGCCTGGCGCGGGCGCTCACCGACCAAGCGGCCGTCGGACTGGTCCACCGCCATCGGTTCGAGGCCGAGACCACCCTCAACAGTCAGCTGTACACCGCCCTGCACAGCCGTGTCCTCATCGAGCAGGCCAAGGGCGTCCTCAGCGTCCATCTGCACTGCTCGATACCCGAAGCATTCGAAGCCATCCGCCGCCACGCCCGCAGCAGCCGCCGCCCCCTGACCGCCGTCGCCGCCGACGTGATCGACAGGGGCCTGCGACCCCGTAGAAACTTCACCGACGCGTAAAACCGCCTGGGACGACCGTTCACGAGCGGTTCCCGGGGCCGCCCGGGAGGTACCGGACGAGGGCCGCGCGGGCGACGTCGGCGAGGGGTAGCCGCCTGGCCTGGGCTGTGGCCCGCAGCAGCACCGCCGCGTCGCGCACGCTGACGCCCCGGACCGCCGCCATGACGCCGATCGCGGTGTTGATGTCGTCGGCATCCGTGGTGGCCCGGAGTTCCTCGGCGATCTCAGTGTCCAGGTCGGCGAGCAGTACGACGGCGGCGATCTCGGCGAATGTCTCCGCATGAGTGGGCGGGCCCGTGGGTTCGGTGTGACCCTTGCGGTAGAGGGTGAGCGTGCCGAGGGAGGCGGACGTCGAGCGCAGGGGGTACGCGAAGACCGCTGTGACGCCGGCGCTGCACGCGGCGTCGGTGAACAGAGGCCACGAAGAGCCGAGCAGCTCCAGGTCGGCCACCAGGACGGGTTGGCCGGTCTCGAACGCGGTCAACGACGGACTTTCGTCGGTCACCCACTGGATCTCCTCGACGCGCTGCGCGAAGAAGGAACTGAAGGCGAGGTGGAACGGCACCGGGCCCCTGCCGTGCAGGGTGATCGCCGCGGCGTCGATGGTGGGCAGTTCCCGCACAGCTGCGGAGCACACCGCCGCCGCGCAGTTCCTGGGTGATCCTTGGCGAGCGGTGTGGACGATCCGGTGCCATAACGCGTCACGAGACGCGGTGCCGTGCGACGGACCACCGGGCGTGTGGTGCGAGGGGGTGCCGGCGGCGTGATGTGCCGAGGCGTCGGAGACATCGTCCGATGATTCGTGGGAGACGCCGGGCGGCAGGTCACTGCGTACGCCGCCGGACACGCCGCCGGATGCCGCATGCGGGGCCTTCAGGGCGGTGACGGTCCCCTCGTAGTGGGCGATGGCCGGCATGGCGCGCCGCAGCACCGCCGGCGGCTGCCGAGTGCCGTCCCACAGATCGGTTTCGTGGCGCCGGCGCAGGGTGTCGTGCGCGGCGGTGATGTCCTCGACATGGTGCAGCGCCCCGATGACGTTCCCGTCGGGATCCGTAAGCGGTGAATTGACAGGGCTCCACGTCTTGACGCGGAACGTGCCCGGACGGTCGCGGTCGGGGATGTCGTAGCGCTGCACCCCCATCTCGTCCGGAGTGCCGTAGCGCATTACCCGTTCCAAAGAGGCGTTGAGGTTGCGTACGCCGGTCGCGTTGATGTCCTCGGGGTTGTCCGGGAACGCGTCGAACATGAACGCACCGATCAGCTCGTCGCGCGATCGCCCGGTGGCACGCAGGTAGGCCGAATTGACGCCCTGGATGTGCAGGTTCCTGTCGAGCACCAAGTACGGGGCCGCGGTCGCCTCGAATTCCTGACTCTCGCACACTGTCCGGAGCAGCGGATGCACGGTTCTCACCTCGCCAGATCACTTGTAGTCCGCGGGTACCCTGCCCTCGGCCGAGGACGCGTGACAAGACATTGGCTCTCTTATGGACAGCGCGAGCGGCGGCACACTCGCCGTCATGGCTCCGCCAGTCGGGTGCTGAGCTGCGCGCCCTCGTCGTTCCGGGGCTCATTACGGCTATCAAGAAGGTGACACTTTCCGGTGGCGCAGCGATACGCCCGGACGACGAGGAGAGCAGTGACGGAGTGGAGCTCGTGGACAACGACCGGGGTGATCGCCGGACCGGGTGGTGTCGCCACGGTGGAAAACGGTGCCGTTACCGGCGACGTCACCGTGCACACCACCTGGTCCGCCGATGACGGTCTCGCGCTGGTCGCGGTGCAGTACTCCGGGGCCTCGGACTGGTTCACGATGGCCGGCGGACCTGCCCACTGCTCCTCGGAGGCCGAGTCCCGGGAGCTCCACCAGGCGGCCGTCGAGGCGGCGCGCGCAGGAGGCGGGGCTACGGTTCCTACGACGTGAGCGCCTTTCTGTGATGTGAGCGGCTTCCTGAGACCCGGGCGCCGTCAGGCGACTCCGGAGCCGGAGCCGGAGCCGGAGGGGAGCAACAGCTCTGAGCCGGTGTGGAGCGTGATACGAACCGGTGCCTGTGCGGGGCCGGCGTCCGATGAGGCATAGCGGGGGTGGGCGCCGCCGCTGATCTGCCATCGGATGCGGTGGCCGACGGCGAAGCGATGGGCCGTGGCGCCCATTTCCACGCTGACCTGCGCGGACTCCTGTGAAGCAGCCTTCAGGACCCCCAGCCCGTCGCAGAGGTTGACGGAGCGTCCTTGCGGGTCCACGTCGCACAGGCGGGCGAAAACGTGGGTGTGGCCGGTGTCGGTGGAGACGGTCAGCCGCGCGGTGACCGGGCCGAGGACGTCGACGGCTTTGGTCAGCGGGGGAGTGGTGAAGGTCAGGACGTCGTCCCGGGCCTCCAGGGTGTGGTTGTCGCGAGGGCCGGCGGTGCGGGAGAGCAGCGGGCCGCCGAGAGACGGGGTGGGGTCGGTCGGGTCGTAGCGGAATGACGTCAGTGGTGCGGAGTCCGTAGGCGTCTGCGGCACGAGACACCCGTCCGTGGTGGGGTACCAGGAGGTTGTGGCCGGGTCGGACGGCCAGTCGTCGAGGTCCTGCCAGGCGTCTTCGCCGCCGACGTGTACGCGCACCCGTGTCGGGCGCAGGCCGGAGGAGTCGCCTTCGAGGTGCGCACGCAGCCAGGCGAGGCTTTCGCCGAACACCTCGGGCAGTCCCTGCTGGAACGCGGACGTATGTGTCCAGGGGCCGACGAGCAGAGCCGTCTCGCAGCCGGCCGCACGCAGCCGGCCGTACTGGTCGAAGGTCTGGTCTGCCAGCGCGTCGTACCATCCGGTGATCAGGCCGGTGGGCACGCGAAGCCGCTCCGCCGCCTCCCCGACGGACGTGCCCTGCCAGAACGGGCCGTCGGCGTCCGAGCGGGTCAACGCCTCCTCCAGCCAGGCCGTTTCGGCCCCCAGGCCGGAGGTGTACGGCTCGTACGGCGGCCGAGCGGTGGATATCTCGCGCACCCGGCGCCGTAGGCGCAGCAGTGCCTTGAGGAAGGTCCGGGTGCCGCGGTGCTGGTAGGTCATGCCGACGCCGGAGACGAGCGCGTTCTCCAGGTGGAGGACGCCTCCACCGTGAAAGAAGGCATGCGGATCGTGCAGCCCCACCTGCACCACCATCGCCTTCAGCTCCGGCGGCGGGTCCAGGGCGAGGGCCCACTGCACATGGCCCAGATAGCTGGCGCCCACCGTGCCCAGGCTTCCGTTGAACCAGGGCTGCTCGCGGAGCCAGGCCACCGTCGCCCGGCCGTCGGCGGCCTCGTTGCGCCAGAGGTCGAACGCCCCTGCCGAACCACCGGTACCGCGACAGCTCTGCAGGACCACGTGGAAGCCCTGTTCGGCGAAGAGCAGGCCGTACAGCGGAGACCACGGCAGGCCCCGTCCGTAGGGCGAGCGGACCAGGAGGGTGGGGAAGTCGCCCTCGGCGCGCGGGAAGTAGTGGTCGGTGAGGAGCGGGCCGCCCTCGGCGGACGGCACCGCCAGCCCCGGCTCCCAACCCACCTCGTGCCGTTTCGCCGGGAGCCCTCGCCAGGTCGCCCGCATCATCCGTGCGGACAGCGGTGGCTTCGCGGCAGGCGGCGCCCAGGGCGATCTGGCCACGGCGTCGGGCTTGCGTGCTGACATCGTTCCCCTCCTCTATTATTCCGTACAGTGTACGAGAATAGAGGGTGCTTGGATGTCCTCCGCAAGTGCCGCCGCAACGACCAGCCGCAATGAGCAGGGGAAAGGAGCGCGAGACCGTGCCCCAGGACGGAGAACGCAGCGCCGCAGGTGTCGATCCGCAACAACTCTGGCTGCGCTCCTCCGAGCCCCGCAGGGGCCGCAAGCCCTCCTTCAGCCGCGAAAAGATCACGGAGGCGGCCGTCGCCCTGGCGGACTCCGAGGGACTCGACGCGGTCACCATGCGGCGGGTCGCCGCCAAGGTCGGAGCCGGCGTCATGTCGCTCTACAGCTACGCCCCCGACAAGGAGACGCTGCTGGAGCTCATGGTCGACCACGTCAGCGGTGAATTGCCCATCATGGACACACCGGCCGGCGGATCGCCGTACCTGGAAGCGGCCACCGGTGACTGGCGAGCCGACCTGAAGAACATCGCCCACCTCCAGCGCGCCCTCATGCTGCGGCATCCCTGGCTGCCCGCAGCCCTGACCACCCGCCGAACTCTCGGCCCCAACAGTCTGGCCTTCCTGGAGCGCGTTCTCGCCGTCCTACGGCCCACCGGGCTCGACGGTGCGGCCAGGATGGAGGCATTCGCTCAGCTCACCGCCTTCGTGTCCGGGCACGTCAGCCACGAGATCGCCCAGGCCGCAGCCGCGAGCTCCCCGGACCGGAGCGCCGCCGAAGCCCGTTACCTCGCCACCATTGCCGCCGACGGCCACCACCCGGAACTCGCCGAAGCGCTCGCCGCCCCCGCACGCCCCCTCACCCCCGAAGCCACCTTCACCCGCTTCCTCAACCGCCTCATCGACGGCCTCGACGCCGGCTGATCTCATGGACGGGACCCACGGGCGGGCCCCTCGGCGGTGATCCACGGCCGGGACCGGTCGTGGTGCGCCGGCTCCCCGACCCGGCGGAGACCCTGGAGCACCACTTCCACTCACTGCTGCGCGAGACCACCGGCAGCTGCTTCGAGGAGAGCGAACACCTGCCGCCGCCGTTGTCTCTCCTGGCAGATGGGTGGCCCCCACGGGCTAAAAAGGTCCAACGGCCACCCAGGCAGCCTCGCCCGTAAGCCCGGTGGGCCCCCTCAGTGGTACTGGCCCACCTGGTAGTCACCGGCCGGCTGCTGAGTGATGACATTTTTGCGGTTGAAGGCGTTGATGAGGGCGATTTGGGCCACCAGGGCGGCGAGCTGGTCCTCGTCGTAGTGCTTCGCGGCGTTCGCCCAGACCGCATCGCTGACGCCGCCCGCGGCATCGGCAATGCGGGTTCCCTGCTCCGTCAGTTCCAGCGCGGCGCGCTCGGCCTCGGTGAACACCGTGGCCTCGCGCCACGCGGCGACCAGGTTGAGGCGTACCGCGGTCTCCCCGGCCGCGACGGCTTCCTTGGTGTGCATGTCGATGCATCCGGCGCAGCCGTTGATCTGGCTGGCGCGGAGCATCACCAATTGACGCGTCGCGGCCGGCAGCGTCGTGTCCATGAGCGCCTGGCCCGCGGCGATGAGGTGCTTTATGACCTTGGCTGAGACCGGGTTGGCCATCAGGTTCAACCGAGCTTCCATGGTGCACTCACTCCTCTGTGGGTGTCGGTGTAGGTGGTGCACCCTCTTGGACGAGACAGCCCGGCGAACTGTGACATGCGGATTGCGCGGCGGCATGGCGACCTAGCTCAGATCAGGTTCACGATCCGCTCGAAGAGCGGAAGAAGCTGCTCCGTCTTGCGGATCCCCCCACCCACGACCACGACATCCCACGAGCGGTCGGCAAGCGACGCGACGAGCGTGGACTCCGCGGATTCATCGAACACGACCAGCGTCATGGCCGCATCGGGATCGGGATCTGCCGAGCGCGACGGCGTCACTCACTCGCTGTCCCCGTCTCGCGAAAGCCGGTGCAGGGGTGGGTCCACCGGTGCGGGAGGGGCCGGGCGCAGGAGTACCGCGCGGGCGACCTTCGGTGCGAACAGTGCGGTGAAGGGGGACGTCAGATCGAGTACGGAGCGGAAGGCGGCCGCGACCGTGGGTTCGGTGGCGTAGTGCTCCTGAACTCGCTTGAGGTACCAGTTCGCGGGGCGCTGTGCCAGCGGCGTACGGGTCATGGCCTCGTCCCCGACCGCTCCCGGCATCGTCTTGTCGGCGCCGGCCGAGATCTCCCACGCCTGTCGCGAGGCATCCAGGAGCGCGCGCTGGACGCGCAGGGTCGTGGGCGTGCGGCGAGCGTCCGTCAGAGCGTCGCGCAGGGCCACGGCGGTCATGGCGGCGACGGCCATGCCCTGCCCGTAGATCGGGTTGAAGGTGCACAGTGCGTCCCCGACGGCGAGGAACCCGGCAGGGCGACGGCCCGGGCGGTCGTAGCGGCGCCGGACGTTGGCGGTCTTGCGGAAGCCGTGGACGGGGGAGAGCGGTTCGGAGTTCGTCAGCCAGTCGTGAATGAAGGGGTGCGGCAGCCGCGTCGCGGCGTACTGGGTGAACTCCTTCTCGTCGGTGGGTGGTTCGTCGCCACGCAGTCCGAAGAGGATGGCGAGGTGGCGTCCGCCCTCTACGGGCAGAATGCCTCCGCCGTTGGGGTGCGTCGGGGTGGGGAACACGTAATAGGCGAGCGCATCGGTACGCCGCCCGCTCTCCTGGTCCTTCCCCGCCCCCGTCCCGTTGCGTGTGAGTTCGCCGCGGGTGTCACGGTAGAGACGGGAGGCGTACGCGAGTCCGGTGTCCAGCCGTCCCTCTTGGGGAGGCTCGGCCCCGATCTCCGTCAGCCAGCGGTCGGCGTGCGAGCCGCGCCCGGAGGCGTCCACGACCAGGTCAGCGGCCAGTTCGCGCCGAGTGCCGTGGTCACGCTCGCGCAGCTTCACGCCCCGGACCCGCTCGGCGTCGCCCGTCAAACCGACGACGTCGGCGCCGTCGACCACCCGGATCGCGGGGTTGGCGAACACCCGCTCCCGCACCAGCTGCTCCAACTGGGCACGCGTTCCCGTGAAGATGGACTGGGTGGCGGGCAGCCGCGCAAACCACCGCTCCTGCCACTGGACCATGTCAGCGGGCAGCCCCACCCGAGGCGATCCCGCGGCCTCCAACTGCTCGGTGAAGCCGGGCAGGAGACTGTCCATCGCCTGCTGACCGCTCTCCAGGAGGATGTGCGGGTGCCGGCCCTGCGGCACGCCGGGGCGGCCCTCCGCCTGTTCCTCGTCCCGCTCCTGTTCCCGCCCCTGCTTCGGGAGGCGGTCCCGCTCGATCAGGGTGACCTGCTCCGCGTGGCTTGCGAGGACATGAGCGGACAGCAGGCCCGCCAGGCCGCCCCCGATCACCACCGCATGGCGCGAGGACAGCCCGGAACCCGGGCCCGAACTGGCTTTCTCCCGCGGCTGGTTCGCCTCATCCACCACACCCATGCCGTCCGCCATACGCCCGCCTGCCCCTCGTCACGTCAGCATCGCGCTCGGCCCCCATCGGGCCGGCCGATGGCCTGCCCCAGTAGCTTGCGCCAACATTGGCGGGGATATCCCGATTCCACCGTGCGGATATCCCCATTCCACGGATGTCCCCCGACGCCACAGTGGACGGAGCGGGCTCTGGCGGTGCCGCCGTACGGTTCAGAGTGCCGGGTCGAGTTCCGGGCCCATGTAGCGGTCCAGGAAGGCCCGTGCGTAGGCCGGGTCGTCCCGCAGTCGGAACAGCCGGGCCCGCCGGAGCGCTTCGACATAACCCGCGTCCGGGGTGCCGGGCCGCGGGCCGTGCTGGAGGTGGAGCATGAAGTGGCTGAACTCCTGCACCTGCCACACGTCGGCCAGGCGCCGCCGCGAGTAGGCCGCCAGCACCTCGCTGACGTCCCCGGGGGTGTCCCCGGCGGCGTCCGCGCGGAAGTGCCGGATCAGGGCGCCCGCGAGATCGGCGGCGTCGGCCATGGCCAGGTTCATCCCTTTGCCCCCCGAGGGCGGCACGATGTGTGCCGCGTCGCCCACCAGTGCCACCCGGCCCAGGTGCATGGGCTCCAGTACCCACGTCCGCATCTCCACGACGGACCGCTCCAGCACCGGCCCCCGCCGCAGCGCCCCGGGCGGCAGCGACAGCCGGTCGTCCAGCTCCCGCCAGATGCGTTCCTCGGGCCAGTCCGCCAGGCTCTCGTCCTCCGCCACCTCCAGGTACAGGCGCGTCACCTCCGGCGACCGCAGCATCTGCCCCGCGAACCCGTCGGTGTGCTGGCCGTAGACGGTGTGCGGTGCGAAGGGCGGCGTCTGCGCCAGGACGCCCAGGAGCCGTACGCCGTGCCGGACGTCGTACTCGGTGAAGGCCTCGGTGGGCAGGGCGGCCCGCACCGGTCCGTACTGACCTGCTGCCTCCACCACTACCTCGGCGCGTACCACCGTGCCGTCCGCGCACCGCACTACCGGCAGCTCCCGCTCGGTGCCGAGGCCGACGACCGGACGGCCCAGCAGAGCGGCTCCGCCCGCCGACTCGTACCCGTCGAGCAGATCGGCCACCACTTCCTGCTGTGGGTAGACGAAACTCGGGGTGTCGCCGCACAGGTCCGCGTAGTCCAGCCGGATGACCTCGCCGTCGCACCGGAACTCGCACGCGGTGTGCGGCAGGCCCTCGGCGCGCAGCCGCTTTGAGCAGCCGAGCCGGCCCAGGAGCTGCACGGTGCGGCGCTCCAGGAAACCCGCGCGGGCCCTGGCCACCAGCTGATCGCGGTCGAACTTGTCGATCACCACGCAGGCGACGCCCCGCTCGTGCAGCAGCCCCGCCAGGGTCAGGCCGGAAGGACCGGCGCCGACGATGGCCACCTGGGTTTCGATGGTCCCCACCACATAGCTCCCTCGTTCGTGCTCGGCAAAAGGGTAGGGAGCCGGTGCGGCGGCGAAAGCAGCGGGTCGATCTCTCCAGTGGTGGCCGCCATGGTGTGGCGGCGTGCTGGGGCCGGTGCGCGGGTGTGCGCCGACGGAAAAGCGAGAGTGGCCCACGTCACACAAGGGCATGTCACAGCGGGCCGGGCTGTCCCGTCATAGGGGTGTAACCGTTGGAACGATGCGTGGGAGTCCACCATGGAAGCACGTCTGAACCCCTTCACCAGCCCGGTCCTGGGCAAGGTCTTCAAGCATCTGATCGCCGCGGGCAAGGCACTGGAGGAGTCGACGCTGCCCGCCTCGACGCAGGAGCTGGTGAAGCTCCGCGCGAGCCAGATCAACGGCTGCGGCTTCTGCACCGACATGCACTTCAAGGACGCCGTCCACGCCGGGGAGTCCGCGGTGCGCCTGAACCTGGTCGCGGCATGGCGGGAGGCCACGGTGTTCACCGAGGCCGAGCGTGCGGCGCTGGAGCTGGCGGAGGAGGCCACCCGTATCGCCGATGCGGCCGGGGGTGTCTCGGACGCGGTGTGGGCGAACGCCGCCAAGCACTACGACGAGGACCAGCTGGCCGCACTGGTGGGTGTGGTCGCCGTCATCAATGCCTTCAACCGCGGCAACGTCATGCTCCAGATGCCGGCCGGCGACTACCAGCCCGGCCAGTTCGGATGACCGGACCCGCTGTACGGGGGAACCGGGGCTGACCGCGCGAAAGCGATCGGCCCCGGCAGCCGCTGGTAGGTGTGTCAGCCGTGTCAGGCCGGCAGGGCGGCGAGCCAGTCGGTCAGCAGACGGTTGACTTCGGCCGGGCGTTCTTGCTGGATCCAGTGGCCGCAGCCGTCGAGGAGGTGCGAGGCGACCAGGCCCGGCAGGGTGACCGGGTACGCCTCGATCGCGTCGGCCGGCCAGGTGGTGGAGGCGTCCAGGCTGCCGCCGAGGAACGGTGACGGCTGGCGCACGGGCGCACCGTCGTGGGCGGCGAGGTCCTCCCAGTCGCGGTCCATGTTGCGGTAGCGATTGAGCGCTCCGGTCAGGCCGGTGCGCTCGAACTCCCCGGCATATACGTCCAGGTCGCTCGCGCTGAGCCAGGCGGGCTGTACGCCGGTGGGGAAGCGGTCCCGCAGTGTCCCGGCCCGGCTGACGAAGTGGGGATCGGGGCGCCCGGGCCGGGCATGGTGTCGGCGGACAGGGCCGCGTAGAAGCCGGCGAGCCAGCCGCGTACGTCGGGCTCGATCTCGGCCTCGGCGCGGCCGGGCTGCTGGAAGTAGGAGACGTAGAACTCCTCCTCCCCGCCCATCCGGGCGAAGACCTCGCTGGGACGGGGCCCGCCGCGCGGGGTGTAAGGAACGCTCAGCAGCCCTGCCGCCGTGAAGACCTCCGGATGGAGCAGGGCGGAGTTCGCGGCGATGGTGGCACCCCAGTCGTGGCCGATGACGACCGCTGACTCCTCGCCCAGGGCGCGCACCACCGCGACGTTGTCCGCCGCCACTCCCGATCGAGTGTTCTTGCCGATTCGGCAACAGCAAGGGAATCGGCAACGGCGAGGGAAGCAGCAGCGATGGCGTCGCTTACTGGCGCGCCCGCATGCAGGTCTCCAGGTGGCGGATGAGGTCGTCGGCCGGGCCCAGGTCGGTGCTGCGGTCGGTGACCAGGCTGTGGCCGTCGTACTTCAGCTGGTACTCGAAACGGTCCGCGGAGGTCGCGGAGATGCTGCGGGCGGGCAGGTCGGCGAAGTCGACGGCGGCCAGGAGCGAGTCGAGCTTCTTGTGCTCGGCGCGCGTCAGGTCAGGGGCCGCGGGGTCGCCCTTGCGGCCGGTGAGGACGACCGAGCCGTCGGGGTGTACCTCGATGCCCTGGCTGACCCCGGCGATGCCACCGGTGATGGCGAGGCTCACGTCCTCGGCCGCGGGTGAGTCCTGCGCGGCGGACTCGCCGCAGCCGGCCAGCAGCAGGGCGGCCGTGAGGAGGACGAGGAGTCGCCTCTTGAGTGCTGTCATGCTCACCCTCCCGGGGCTCGGTGGGCCCACGATACTTGCTGGTCGGGCGGTGGGCACCGGCAAATCCTGGGTTATTTGTCCTGAACATGCCGGGCGTTGCGGGCGCGTCGCGAAAGGCGCATGCCGGGAGGTTAAGCTCTCCCGGATCGCCTCATTCCGAATATCTGATAAGGAGCACACTCATGGCTGACAACGGAGCCAACGTCTACTTCGACGTCACCGTCAACGACGAGCCCATCGGCCGGATCGTCTTCAAGCTTTTCGATGATGTCGTGCCGCAGACCGCGCGGAACTTCCGTGAGCTCGCCACGGGCGAGAACGGCTACGGTTACGCCGGGTCGACCTTCCACCGTGTCATCCCCGCGTTCATGCTCCAGGGCGGTGACTTCACCAACCACAACGGCACCGGCGGCAAGAGCATCTACGGCGAGAAGTTCGCGGACGAGAACTTCCAGCTCAAGCACGACCGCCCGTTCCTGCTGAGCATGGCCAACGCGGGCCCCAACAGCAACGGCTCGCAGTTCTTCATCACGACCGTCATCACCGACTGGCTGGACGGCAAGCACGTCGTCTTCGGTGAGGTCGTCGAGGGCCAGGACATCGTCAAGCAGGTCGAGGCCCTGGGCTCCCGCAGCGGCGCCACCAGCGCCAAGGTTGCCATCAAGGCGTCGGGCACCCTCTAAAGACAGTCACCCGGTGGCCGCAGCGCAGCTCACTGCGCTGCGGCCACCGTGGCGCTGAGGGCCTTTTCCGTAGGCGTCCTCTCAGGCCGGGTACGCGTGGGTCTGCGCCGCCTTGACCGTGGCCCAGACTGTGGCACCGGCGCGCAGGTCGAGCTCGGCGGCGGCAGCCGTGGTCAGCGCGGCTGCCAGAGGCAGCTCGCCGGTGAGATCGGCGCGGATCTGGTCGCCGTGGGTCTCCAGACCGGCCACCTCGCAGCGCCAGAGGTTGCGGGCACTGGAGCCCGCGGGGCGGTCCCGGTACAGGGTCACCGCGCTGGGCGGGAAAGCGACGCACACCGAGCCGGTGAGGTCCTCGGTGGTGGTGATCTCCGGGCCGCCGTCCACGTGCACCGTGTGTCCCTGGGCCTGTCCCCGGTAGAGGTTCAGGCCGACCAGGTGGGCGATGTAGTCGGTGCGCGGGTGGCGGGCGATGTCGGAGGGGGTGCCCTCCTGGACTACGCGGCCGTCCTCCACGACGACGAGATGGTCGGCCAGGACCATGGCGTCCAGCGGGTCGTGCGTGACGAGCACGGCGACCGCTTCGAAAGCGGCGAGGTGATGGCGCAGCTGGGCGCGGACGTCGAGCCGGGTGCGGGCGTCGAGGGCGGCGAGCGGCTCGTCGAGGAGCAGCAGCCGGGGGTGGGTGGCCAGCGCGCGGGCCAGTGCGACGCGCTGTGCCTGGCCGCCGGAGAGCCGCCGCGGTTTGGCGGAGGCGTGCTGGGCGAGGCCCATGCGGTCCAGCCAGGCGGCGGCCTGGGTGCGGGCCTCCGCCTTGGACGCGCCGTGGCAGCGCGGTCCGAAGGCCACGTTGTCCAGGGCCGTGAGGTGGGGGAAGAGCAGGTAGTCCTGGAACACGACACCGACCGGCCGGGACTCCGGGGGCGTACGGTCCAACTCGGCGCCGTCCAGGCGGAGATGGCCATCGGAGAGCGGTGCGAGCCCGGCGAGCGCGCGCAGGGCGGTCGTCTTGCCGGCGCCGTTCGGGCCGAGGAGCGCGACGACGTCACCGGGCGCCGCCGTCAGTGTCACATCGAGGCGGAAGGCACCGCGTTCGACCACCAGCCGGGCGTCCAGCCCCTCGGCGGCCGGTCCGGGGGAACCGACGGTATTCTCCGCGGACGTGGCGTGAGTGTCGTGGGAGTTGTGGGTGTCGGTCATGAGGCGGTCATCCAGCGGTCCCGCAGCCCCGCCAGCACCGCGATCGACACGGCCAGCAGAACCAGGCTGAGCGCGATGGCCGCGTCCGGGTCGTTCTGCAGGGCGAGGTAGACGGCCAGCGGCATGGTCTGCGTACGGTCGGGGAAGTTGCCGGCGAAGGTGATCGTCGCGCCGAACTCGCCGAGCGCGCGGGCCCAGGCCAGCACGGCGCCCGCGGCGATGCCGGGGGCGATGAGCGGCAGGGTGACCCGGCGGAAGGCGGTGAAGCGGGAGGCGCCGAGCGTGGTGGCCGCCTCCTCGTAGCGCGGGTCGGCGGCGCGCAGGGTGCCCTCCACGCTGATGACCAGGAACGGCATGGCCACGAACGCTTCCGCGAGCACCACTCCGGCGGTGGTGAACGGCAGGGTGATCCCGAAGGTGGAGTCCAGCCACTGCCCCATGATCCCGTTGCGGCCGAGGGCCATCAGCAGGGCCACACCGCCCACCACCGGCGGCAGGACGAGCGGCAGCGTCACCAGGGCCCGGACCAAGCCACGCCCCGGGAACTCGACCCGGGCGAGCAGCCAGGCCAGCGGTACGCCGATCACCAGGCTCACCGCGGTGGCCGCCGTCGCGCAGATGAGGGAGAGCTTGAGCGCCTGCCACACCTCGGGGCTGGTCAGCAGGTCGGGCATGCCCCGCCAGGGGGCCCTGACCAGCAGGGCGACGAGCGGGAGGGCCAGGAACGCGAGGCCGATCAGTGCGGGCAGGAGGAGGGGGAGCGGGGCACCCCCGCGGGCGCGGCGGCGCCGCGGCCCACCCGTGCGGGGGTCGGCCGCGGCGCCGGTCTTGTCGAGCGAGGTCACGGCTTGAGGAACCCGGCCTTGTTCAGGACCTGCTGGCCCTTGTCGGACTGTACGAGCGCGATGAACGCCTTGGCGGCCTCGGCGTTCTTCGAGTTCTTGAGCAGGGCGACGGGGTAGTCGTTGATGGCCTTGGCGGACTCGGGGAACTCCACGCCCTCCACCTTGTCACCCGCGGCCTTCACATCGGTCTTGTAGACCACCGCGGCGTCGGCCTCCTTGAGTACGACCTTGTTCAGGGCGGACTTGACGTCCTGCTCGTAGGAGACGGGGGTGAGCTTGAGGTGGCTGGCATCCAGCGCCTTCTGCGCGGCGGAACCGCACGGCACCGTCTTGTCGCACAGGACGACCTTCTTGCCGGACCTGGTGAGGTCCTTCAGGGAGGAGACCTTGTCGGGGTTGCCCGGCAGGGTGGCGATCTCCAGCTGGTTGCGTACGAAGGTGGCCGGCTTGCCGTCCGCGTCACCCTTGTCCGTCACGGTCTTCATCGTCTTGGGGCTGGCGGCGGCGAACACGTCCGCCGGGGCACCACTGGTGATGCCCGCCGCGAGGCTGTCGCTGCCGCCGAAGCTGAAGGTGACCTTCGTCCCCGGGTGCTCCTTCTCGAACTCCTTCTTCAGCGTCGTGAAGCTCTCCTTCAGCGACGCGGCGGCGAAGACCGTCACCTCACCGGACAGCTTGTCCGAGGAGGAGTCCGACTTCTTGGCGGAGTCCGAGCCGGACGACGAGCAGGCACTCAGGGCTAGCAGGGCGGCGGCGCCCACGCCGGTCACCTGAAGCATCCGGCGGGTCCGGCGCGCGGAACGGGTCATCACGGGTCCACTCCCTCTGGTCCTGAACGGACTCATCACGGTCTCTCGACGGCCACGTGGGTCGACTCAATACGGCAACCACCGGAACGGCGCCGGCGCGCTGATCATACTGCCGCAGATGCGAGGCAAAAGTCTCCTGTCACTTCGCATGAGCCGAGAGTTCTCGCAGATGGCATGGCATGTGCGTTTGTACGTGTCGGCCCGTCGCGGGTGCATCCGCGCCGCCCGTCCATGGCACGCTACGACTGCCCGTGTTCGCGGCGACCTCGCCGAGCCCGAATGTGACGGAGGAGCATGAACGAGAGCGCCGGACGGTCCGCGGCCCTGACCGGGGACACCACGCTGGAGCTGACCGAGTTCGACACCCCGCCCGCAGAACCGCTCGACCTGCTCAGCACGTGGTTGGACAGCGCCGCGCAGCGGGGAGTGCGGGAGCCGAACGCGGCGGTCCTGGCCACCTCCGACGGCGGCGGGCGGCCTTCGGCCCGGGTGCTGCTGATCAAGGAGTTCGATGGGCGCGGTCTGGTCTTCGGGAGCGCCCGGGGCAGTCGCAAAGGACGTGACCTGGCCGAGCGGCCCTGGGCGTCGCTGTCCTTCTACTGGCGGGAGACGCTGCAGCAGCTCACGGTGACCGGCCCCGTCGAAGTGCTCTCTCCTGTCGCCTCCGATGCCCTGTTCGCCGCGCGGCCCGAGGCTGCCCGAGCCGCCTCGGCCGTATCGGAGCAGAGCCGCCCGCTCACCGACGACCACGCGCTGCGGGCGCGTGCGCGGGACCTGCTCACCGCCGGCGGGCCGGTATCGCGTCCGGAGGGATGGGTCGGCTACCGCCTGGTCCCGGAGAGCATCGAATTCTGGTACGGCAGTCCGGACCGGCTGCACCGCAGGCTTCGCTACGACCGCGCGCCCGACGAGAGCTGGTCGTGGGAGCGGCTGCAGCCTTGAGGAATGCAGCCGTCGGGCCGCGGCCTCGGCACGCCGAAGTCGCCTGCGGACGATGATCTATTTGCATTGCGGGAAGGGCAATCGGGCGGTTACGTTCGGTTGCATGTCGGACGACGAAGCCACGCGCGCCGCGCGCTTGCTGGATGCCCAGGCGAAGGCCGTACGGCTCTTCGCGGAGATCGAGAAGCGCGGGCTGGTGGCGCCGGGCCAGGGGGAGCGGGCGGTCAGCGACCGGATCCGGGACCTGGCGAATGACATGTTCGGCACGACCCGGCACTGGCACAAGCGGATCGTTCGGTCCGGGCCGAACACCCTCCTGCCGTACAAGGAGAACCCGCCGGACCGGGTGATCGGCGCGGACGACATCGTGTTCGCCGACTTCGGGCCGATCTTCGAGGAGTACGAGGCGGACTTCGGCCGCACCTTCGTCTTCGGCGACGACCCGGTCAAGCACCGGCTGCGCGATGACCTGCCCGAGGTCTTCAAGGCCGGCAAGCGGTTCTTCGAGGCCGACCCGGAGATCACCGGTGCCGCGCTGCACGCCGAAGTCGCCCGGCTCGCCGCCGAGGCCGGGTGGGAGCTGGGCGGCTGGCACGCCGGGCACCTGGTCGGCGAGTTCCCGCACGAGAAGATCGACGGAGCGGACGTCGAGTCGTACGTCACGCCCGGGAACGACACCCCGCTGCGGCGCACGGACAAGTCCGGGCGCCGCTGCCAGTGGATTCAGGAGATCCATCTCATCGACCGGGAGCGGGGCTTCGGCGGGTTCTACGAGGAGCTGCTCACGCTCTGATCCACGCGCCCCGGCCCGATACGTTCCTGACCCGTCAGGCCCGCGTCGCGCAGCGCCGGCCATACCCGGTCGCGGGTCAGGGGCAGTTCGGTGAAGCGGACGCCGGTGGCGTCGCGCAGTGCGTTGGCGAAGGCCGGGGCGACCGGGTTGAAGGGGCTCTCGCTCACCGACTTGGCGCCCGACGGGCCGATGGCGTCCGCGGTTTCCATGAAGTGGACCTCGGTGCGCGGGATGTCGGCGTACTGGGGGAGCCGGTAGCGGCGGAAGGCGGCCGTGTCGACCTTGCCGTGCTCGTCGATGCGGACGTTTTCGAAGAGCGTGGCGCCCAGTGCCTGGGCGGCGCCGCCCTCGACCTGGCCACGGCACTGCATCGGGTTCATGACCTTGCCCGCGTCGGCGGCGTGCACGCTGCCTAGGATGTGGATCTCGCCGGTGCCGGGATCGACGGCGACCTTGAACCACTGGGCGTTGAAGGCGACCGAGCGCGGGGTGCCGCCGAAGTGGCCGTCGGCGGTGAACTCGACGCCGACCGCGCGGGCCGCCGTGTACAGCTCCTTCAGCGGCAGGCGCCCGCCGCTGTACAGGACGGCCTCCTCCGCGAGCCGGCAGTCGGCGCGGGGGACGCGCGGATGGGCCGCGGCGACGTCGAGGAGCATGTCGGCGAGGGCGCGGGAGGCGCGCAGGGTGGCCTTGCCGGCGACGACGGTGCCGGTGGAGGCGAAGGCGCCGGTGTCGTGGCGTACGACGTCGGTGTCGGACTGGCGGATGGTGATGCGGTCGACTGTGGTGGCGAGTTCCCCGGCCGCGATCTGTTTGTGCACGGTGGTCGTGCCGTTGCCGAATTCGGCGGTACCGAAGGCCAGGTCGAAGGTGCCGTCGGGGAGCAGGGCGGCCTTGGCGTCGGCGATGTGACCGCCGGGCGGGCCGGTGGCGGCAGGCTGCGGCCGACGGACTCGCCGGGCGCCGGGGCCTCGACGTTCTTGACTCCGTGTACGGCGTCCTCGATGGCCCGGTAGCCGGTGCAGCGGCACAGGTTTCCCTTGAACGCCCGGGGCAGATCGTCCCGCTTGTCCTCGTCCAGGGCGGCCGTGGTCATCAGGATTCCGGCCGTGCAGAAGCCCCACTGGATTCCCTGGGCGTCGAGAAACTTCTGCTGGACGGGGTGGAGGTCCCCTTCGGGGGAGGCCAGGCCCTCGACCGTGGTGACGGTGTGGCCGTCGGCGCGGAAGGCCGGGTGCAGGCAGCTGTGTACGGGCTTGCCGTCCACATGGACCGTGCAGGCGCCGCAGTCGCCCGCGTCGCAGCCCTTCTTCACGCCGAACCAGCCGCGTGCGCGCAGGTAGGTGCGCAGGCACTGCCCCGCGCGCGGCTCTTCTTCGTGGGTCCGTCCGTTGACCTCGATCCTCATCGTGCCGCTCCTCCCAGTTCCCGGCGGATCTCCTCCGCGTAACGGAATGTCATGTGCCGTCGCCACTCGGGCAGCCCGTGGATGTCGTCGAACCATTCGTCGTCGGCGACGGCCGCGCGTTCCGGATCTCCACCACCGTGTTCAGGTCCATGGCCGTCAGTGAAGCAACGCGGGCCGGGCCGGGACGACTGGTTCACAGCACGGATACGACAGGTTTTTCGGACCGGTCCCTGGTGGATCAACCAAGAGGCATACCGCTCACCTCGCCTTGCATTTACGATGCAGTGACTCGCATACACCTGGTGAATGCGAGATGCCGGGTGTCAGGCGACGCCGCCCGGCAGCCGTACGAGGAGCCGGAGCACATGCACGTCGAACACCTCCTGCAGGACGACTCCCTCGGCCTGCGACTCCTCTGGGCCGAGGACGGGCCGCTGCGCCGGGAGATCAGCGGAGTCACCGTCACCGACCTGGAGGACCCCGCCCGCTTCGTCCGGCCCGACGAGGTCGTGCTCAGCGGGCTCGTCTGGTGGAGCGCGGACGGCGGCAAGGACAAGGCCGAACGCTTCGTCTCCGGCCTGAAATACGCGGGAGCCGCCGCGTTGCTCGCCGGTGAGGAGACCCACGGCTCGGTGCCCGACGAACTGATCGAGGCGTGCGAACGGCACGGAGTACCGGTGGCGAGCGTGCCGGCCCATGTGATGTTCCGGGCGATCACGGACACCGTGTACCTGCGGCAGTGGGGCGAACTGAGCCGACACCACGCCCTGCCCGAGCACGTGCGCGGCCGGCTGAACCGGCTGGTCGCCCAAGAGGCCGACCCCGACCTGATCCTCACCGCCGCCTTCGCGCACCTCGACCGGACCGCGGCCTACCTGCTGTCCCCGACGGGCCGGACCGTCGCGGCCACGCCGGGCGCCGACCCGCTCCCCGCGGGGGAGGCCGCGGCGCTGCCCGGCGGCGACAGCGGTGTGACGGTGCCCGTGGAGGCCGATGCGGTCACCCCGTACGAGCGCTGGTCGCTGCACCTTCCCGAGGCCACCGCCGCACCGCTGCGTCCGGTGCACGAGATCGCCACCGTCCTGGGCCGCTGCCAGGAAGCGTGGGCCCGTCGCCGAGCCGCCGAGCATCGGACGGCGGACGCGCTCGGCAGGCTGCTCACCGCCCCCGAAGCGGGCGACGTGGCCGGCGCGGTGCGGGCCTGCGGGCTGCCGGCGGAGGGGCCGTACCGCGTGGCCGTGGCCGACACCGGCACTCGCAACAAGGGATTGGCGGTAGGGGCTTTGGTGGAAGCGGTCGCGCAGACGGCCCCGGCGTTCGCCGCGGTGGGACGCCTGCCCGACGGGACCGCGTTCGCGGTGCTGTCCGAGGAGGCCGCCGCCGGCCTGGCGGACACCTGGCCACTGGTGGCGGCCTGCGAGCCGGACGTCCTCCTGCACGGCGGCCTGGCCTCACGGGCCACCGCAGTGTCCGGTCTGCCCGGCGCCCTGGCCGAGGCCCGCTACGCCCTGACCTCCGCACGGACGACCGCCCCCACCACCTCGTCCCTGGCCGACGCCACCGCCCTCACCACGCTGGACGCGCTGCTCACCGGCATACCGGCCGAGGTCCGCACCTCCTACAGCAGTACCGTCCTCGGGCCGTTGCTCAACACGGGGAGTTCCTCCGTCGCGCTGCTGCACACCTTGGAGGTGTTCCTCACCAACGACGGCTCCTGGGCCCGTACGGCCGAGGCGCTGCACCTGCACGTCAACACGGTGCACTACCGGATCCAGCGCGTCGAGCACTTCACCGGCCGGAACCTCTCCAGCCTCCGGGACCGCCTCGACCTGTGGGCGGCCCTGCTGTGCCGGACGCCGGAACCGAGCACCACCTCCGCCACGCCCCCACGACGCGCACGCGCGTCGACTTCACCCGCGCGATGACCGTACCCCGACCGCCGGCATCGCGCGGCTTGCTCACACGCGGTCGATGTGGACGTTCGTCGACTTCACCCGCGCGGTGGCCTCCATGCCGACCTCCAGCCCCAGCTCCTCCACGGCCTCCCGCGTGAGCAGCGACACCAGCCGGTGCGGACCGGCCTGGATCTCCACCTGCGCGGCGACGTCGCCCAGCTTGATCGCGGTGACGATGCCGGGGAAGGCGTTGCGCACCGAGGTGTAGGAGGCGTCCTCCTCACCACTGCCGCCCTTGGCGAGTTCCACGGAGAAGGCGGCCAGGTCCTGCCCGTCGATGAGCCGCTTCCCGCCCTCGTCGCGATGGGTCGCCACCCGGCCCGAGTCCGCCCACCGCCGCGCGGTGTCCGGACTCACACCGAGCAGCCGTGCCGCCTGGCCGATCGTGTATGACTGCATGAACGCCAAGATAGATCAGTCGCCGAGCTACTGGCGCAGGGCTCCCGGCACCGACCACCGGCCGAGCGCGGGCGGCCCACTCCCGGTTGTCACAACTGCGCGTCCGCACCTCCGGGAGGGGACGCCCGATGGCTGTATCGCCGCGGCGTACCTCCGCCAGTACGCGGCGCCGCCGCCGATTTGGCACCCACGTACCGGCCGACGCATCCCGCGAGACCGGCCCTTCCAAGTTGCCTGGGCAGTAGCGCTCAACGTTTGCCGGGGGAGAGGGCGGGCACGCGTCGAACATGCTTCGGAACGGAGGCATGCCCTTGGGAAGTGGTGTATCTCCACCCGGGTGTGCCTTCCGGAACGCGCTTCTCCTGGGAACCGACGATCCACGATCGGCTGTTTCGACCAGGTAGGAGTCCGGACCATGCCCTTCTCGCCCCGAACCATCAGCTCATCCCTCACCCCGCTCAGCGCGGCTTCCGTGCCCCAGCGGCCGGCCCAGCAGCCGACTCAGCGGCGTCCCGACCGGGCGCCCACCCGCCCGCCGAACAAGCCCGCACACCGCCACGAGCGGGTCCGCTGAGTTCCTTTCGTCAACAGCTCTCCGCACCCCTTCCGCCCGCCGGTGGGCCGTGGCATTCTCACGCTCGTCGCTCTTATGAACATTGTTCATATCCATGGAAGGCGGGCTCATGGAGATCAGTAGACGCACCCTCCTGGGCAGTGCGATCGGCGTCGCCGCGTCGGCCGCACTGCCCACCGTCGAGGCCACGGCGGCCGGCCACCGTACGGGCCTCTGGGACGAGTTCACCGCCCGGCCCTTCACGCATCCGCAGATTCCGTACGTGGGCCGGGCGGGCTGCCGGGCCGGCGCAGGACCGGACCGCCGCCCCGTTGCTGCCCGGAGCGCCGGCGCGCGGGACATCGACGTCGTACGCGATCTCGGTGCGGCCGCCGACGGCTCGGCCGACGCCGCTCCCGCCATCAACCGCGCCATCGAGACGGTGGGCCGGCGCGGCGGCGGCACCGTCACGCTCCCACCCGGCACCTACCGCATCGACGACGTCATCCGCATCGGTCACGACGGCGTCGTCCTGCGCGGCGCGGGCAGCGGCCGCACCACACTCCACGCCACCAAGAACCTGACCGAACTGATCGGCCCGTACGGCAGCCGGTACGGCGGCGACAAGTCCAGCTGGTCCTGGGCGGGCGGCCTCATCTGGCTCTGCCCGAGCGCCCGTTGGGACTCGCTGGTCGCGGCGATCAAGAAGCAGGAGTGGCCGTTCGAGGGCTGGACGGGCAACCGGCGTGACGAGTGGCGTCCGCTCACCGCCGTGCATCCGGCCCGCCGCGGTTCCTGGACGGTGACGGTCGACGACACGAGCCGCCTCGACCGCGGCGACCTGGTCCTCTTGCGTCTGTCCGACGACCCCGACCACACCCTCCTGGAGCACATGGCCGGCGGCGGTCCCGGCCCCGAGGCGTACGTCTGGGACGACAAGACCAAACTCACCAGTTACGTCCCCTACGAGTGGCCGGTGCGCATCGCGCACGTCAACGGGCGCGAGGTGACCTTCAAGCGTCCGATCCCGCTCGACATGCGCCCCGAGTGGGACCCGCAGCTCACCACCCACGTCCGGGCACTTACGGGCGCCGGCGTCGAGGGGCTCACCCTCGAAGCCGTCGAGACGCCGCAATCGCCGCACCTGCTCGACAAGGGCTACAACGGTCTCGTCTTCCAGTGCGCGTACGACTGCTGGGCGCAGGACGTGACCGTCCGCCACGTCGACAACGGCTTCGGGTTCGTCGCGGCCTCCGCCTGCACCCTGCGTTCCACTCGGGTGGCGGGGCGCGGCGCGCACCATCCGTACTTCTGCCGCGAGGGCTCGCACGACAACCTCGTCGAGGACTTCACGATCGAGGAGCGCAC
This sequence comes from Streptomyces sp. NPDC047117, assembly GCF_040643545.1. Classification (NCBI taxonomy): domain Bacteria; kingdom Bacillati; phylum Actinomycetota; class Actinomycetes; order Kitasatosporales; family Streptomycetaceae; genus Streptomyces; species Streptomyces sp. NPDC047117. Next base: position 100,186 of record NZ_JBEYUN010000003.1, read on the forward strand.
CGTTCCCGCGCCGTCGGGCACCCAGCTGCACGGGATCAACGTCGAGGGGCTGTCCAGCTACAACGTCTGGTCCCGCGGCCGGATGGAGATGGGTACGTTCGACAGCCACCGCGGGATGCCCTTCGCGAACGTCCGTACCGACATCACGCTGGACAACAACGGCCGGCACGGCGGGGACGCCAGCGCGGGTCCCCTCTTCGGCGCGCGGTTCACCCACTGGAACATCCGTGTCACCAATGGCCGGGCCGGCCTGGTGAAGATCGACGGTCTGGCCCCGTACAGCGCCACCGTCGGCATCTCCCCGGTCCGCGAGTTCGACCAGATCGACGTTCCGGACTTCACCGGTGACCTGCACAGCAGACTGGAGGCCTACGGCAGCCCCGAAGCGGTCCGGCCGCGGAATCTGTACGAAGCGCAGCGGCGACTGCGCCCATGACCGGTACGGCCGGCGGCGATACCGCTACCGCGCACCCGCCCCCGGTCATGCGGCCCCGGAATCGATGGACATAGCATCGGTCTCCCTATGCTCACTGTCACCCTCTGGGAATTCCTCGCGCTCGCCGCTGCCGCAGGTCTCGTCGGCTTCTCCAAGACCGCCGTCAGCGGGGCCAACACGATCAGTCTCGCCGTGTTCGCGGCCGTACTGCCCGCCCGCGCATCCACCGGAGTGCTGCTGCCGCTGCTGATCGCCGGGGATGTGCTGGCGGTGCTCACCTACCGGCGCCATGCCCACTGGCCCACGCTGTGGCGGCTGTTCCCCGCGGTGGCCGGCGGTGTGGTGCTGGGGACGCTGTTCATGCTGTGGGCGGACGACGCGGTGGTGCGCACCTCGATCGGCGCGATCCTGCTGTTCATGGCCGCCGTCACGGTGTGGCGCAGACGCGCCGCGGACACAGCGGGGGAGAGGGACGACGAGAGCGCGGCGGGCGGTGGCCGCCTGAAGACCCGCTCGTACGGTGTGCTCGGTGGCTTCACCACCATGGTGGCCAACGCGGGCGGCCCGGTGATGTCCCTCTATCTGATCTCCACCGGCTTCAAGAAGCTCGGCTTCCTCGGCACCTCGGCCTGGTTCTTCCTGATCGTCAACACCTCCAAGCTGCCTTTCAGTGCCGGCCTCGGCCTGATCGATACCCGGTCACTGCTCCTGGACGCGGCCCTCGTGCTCTTCGTGCTGCCCGGCGCCTACCTCGGTAAGCGGTGCGTGAACCGGATCAACCAGCGGCTCTTCGAGCACCTGGTGATCGGAGCGACGGTGCTCGGCGGGTTGCAGCTGCTGCTGCGCTGACGCGCGCGAGCCGGCCGCCGGGCCGGCACGCTCACCCGCATCAGGTGATGCACGACCGGAGAACCCTCGCCAGACTGACGCAGTCCCGGAGTCCCACCGTGCGGTGAGGGAGTGCGCGGATGACCACGAAGGCGCAGACGCAGCAGACCGGAGCGGCCGCCGAGACAGGCGGGAAGTGGCGGTTGTGGGGGCCGTACCTCAGCGAACGGCAGTGGGGCACGGTCCGGGAGGACTACAGCGAGTCGGGGGACGCCTGGTCCTCCTTCCCGCACGATCACGCCCGGTCGCGCGCCTACCGGTGGGGCGAGGACGGCCTCGGCGGCATCTGCGACGAGAAGCAGCGGCTGTGCTTCGCGGTCACGCTGTGGAACGGGCGCGATCCGATCCTCAAGGAGCGGGCGTTCGGGCTGACCAACAGCGAGGGCAATCACGGCGAGGACGTGAAGGAGTACTACTTCTATCTCGACAGCACGCCCAGCCATTCCTACCTGCGGTACCTGTACAAGTACCCGCAGGGCGAGTTCCCGTACAACGACCTGTTGGCCACCAACCGGGCCCGCGGCCGGCAGGAGTTCGAGTACGAACTGCTGGACACCGGCATCTTCGACGACGACCGGTACTTCGACGTCACCGTGGAGTACGCCAAGGCCGCGCCGGACGACATCCTGATCCGGATCACCGCCGAGAACCGCGGACCGGACGAGGCCACACTGCACCTGCTGCCGACGCTGTGGTTCCGCAACACCTGGTCCTGGCGGGAGGGGGCCGGCAAGCCCCGACTGGCCGCCGTCGAGAGCCCGCGCGGCACGACCGCGCTCCGCGCCGACCACCCCGACCTGGGCAGTTACGACCTGAGGTGCGGCGGTCAGGTACCGCTGCTGTGCACCGAGAACGAGACCAACAACGAGCGGCTCTTCGGATCGCCCAACGCCTCGCCGTACGTCAAGGACGGCATCGGGCGGTACGTCGTGGGCGGCGAGACCGAGGCGGTCAATCCCGCGCGCGAAGGCACCAAGGCCGCGGTGCACTACACCCTGACCGTCGCCGCAGGCGGCAGCGAGACCGTACGGCTGCGCCTGGCGCCCACCGGCTCTCCGATGCCGCTGGCCCGCGACTTCGACCGCGTCTTGCGGGACCGGCGGGCCGAGGCGGACGCCTTCTACCGCTCGCTGACCCCGGACGGCGCGACCGAGGACGAGGCGCGTGTCATGCGCCAGGCGCTGGCCGGGATGCTGTGGAGCAAGCAGTACTACCACTTCGATGTGGAAGCCTGGCTCGCCGACCACGGCCTTGAGCCGTGGCGCGTGCCCCAACGGGCGATGCGTAATCACGAGTGGTTCCACATGGTCAGCGACGACATCGTGGCCATGCCGGACAAGTGGGAGTACCCGTGGTTCGCCGCCTGGGACCTGGCCTTCCATGCCGTCGCGCTGGGGGGCGTGGACGCGGACTTCGCCAAGGAGCAGCTCGAACTGCTGCTGCGCGACAGGTACCTGCACCCCAACGGTCAGGTCCCGGCGTACGAATGGAACTTCACCGACGTCAATCCGCCGGTCCACGCCTGGGCCGCGTACTTCCTCTACGTCCTGGAACAGCGCCGCACCGGCCGGTCCGACCGGGACTTCCTGGAGCGCGTCTTCCAGAAACTGCTCACCAATTTCACCTGGTGGGTCAACCGCAAGGACCCCGCGGGCCGCAATGTGTTCCAGGGCGGCTTCCTCGGTCTGGACAACATCGGCGTCTTCGACCGCAGTGCGCCGTTGCCCACCGGCGGACAGCTGGAACAGGCCGACGGCACCGCGTGGATGGCCCTGTACTGCCAGACCATGCTGCAGATCGCCGGGGAACTGGTCGAGCACAACCCCGCCGTCTACGAGGAGCACGTGCTCAAGTTCGCCGAGCACTTCCTGTGGATCTCCGGGGCCATGGACCGCACCGGTGACCTGCCGGACGATCTGTGGGACGAGGAGGACGGCTTCTTCTACGATGTCCTGCGGCTGCCGAACGGGCAGGCGGTCCGGCTGAAGGTCCGTTCGATGGTGGGCCTGCTCCCGCTGTGTGCCGCCACCGTGTTCCGGCCCGCCCAGCTGGCCAAGGTGCGCGGACTGGGCGACCGGCTGCGCCGCTTCGCCGACCGGCATCCTTCGCTCACCGCCACCCTGGCCTCGGCTCAGGGCGGCGTCCCCGGCGGCCCCCGGCTGCTCTCCGTCGTCGATGAGAAGAAGCTGCTGCGAGTCCTGGGGTACCTGCTCTCCGAGGACGAGTTCCTGAGCCCGTACGGCATCAGGTCCCTCTCCCGCCATCACGCCGAGCACCCGTACACCTTCTGGGTGCACGGCGAGGAATACCGGGTCGGCTATCTGCCGGCCGAATCGGACTCCGGGATGTTCGGCGGCAACTCCAACTGGCGCGGGCCCGTGTGGTTCCCCATGAACGCCCTCATCATCCGAGGGCTGCTCAACCTGTACGCGTTCTACGGAGACGACTTCACCGTCGAATGCCCGACCGGATCCGGCGTCCGGATGAACCTCTACGAGGTCGCCGAGGAGATCTCGGCGCGGCTGACCCGGCTCTTCCTGCGCGACGCCGACGGCCGCAGGCCCGTGTACGGCGGGCAGGAGAAATTCCGGCACGACCCGCACTGGCGGGACCTGATCTCCTTCCACGAGTACTTCCACGGCGACAACGGCGCAGGCATCGGCGCTGCCCACCAGACCGGCTGGACAGGCCTGGTCGCCACCTTGATGAGCATCTTCGGGAACCTCACGCCCGAGGACTTCCAGGCCGACCCCGCCCGGAGGCGGACACCATGACCAAACTCCCGGCGCAGCCCGTCATCCACGAGGTCAACACCCGAGTGTGGCTCCGCGAACTCCAGGCCCGTCCCGGCCGCCCGGCCGGCCTGGGCGAGGTACCCAAGGACGCCTGGGACGAGATCACCCCGCAGGGCATCGACGCCGTCTGGCTCATGGGGGTGTGGGAACGCAGCGACGTGGGCCGGGACATCGCCCTGCGCGACCCGGCGCTGCGCAGCGCCTTCAGGCAAGCACTGCCGGATGTGACGGAGGAGGACATCGCCGGGTCGCCGTACTGCATCCGCCGCTATGTCGTCGACGAGACGCTGGGCGGCAACGCGGGACTCGCCTCGGCGCGTGCCGAGCTGGCCCGTCGGGGTATCGGCCTGCTCCTCGACTACGTTCCGAACCATCTCGCGCCGGACAGCCCTTGGGTGAGCGAGCACCCCGAGTACTTCGTTCAGGGCACCGCCGAGGATCTGCGCCGCGACCCGGCCGCCTACCTGGAGGCCGGGGGCCGGGTCCTCGCCCGTGGCCGGGACCCGTTCTTCCCGCCCTGGCCGGACGTGGTGCAGCTCAACGCGTTCGCGCCGGGGATGCGCGCGGCCACCACGGATGTGCTCGCCCGGATCGGTGAGCTGTGCGACGGCGTCCGCTGCGACATGGCGATGCTGCTGATGAACGACATCTTCGCCAGGACCTGGCGATGCCATGCCGGCCCACTGCCGGAGGAGGACTTCTGGCCCGCCGTCCTGTCCGGCGTACGGCAGCGACGCCCCGGCATGGTGTTCGTCGCCGAGGCGTACTGGGACCTCGAATGGGCCCTCCAGCAGCAGGGGTTCGACTTCTGCTACGACAAGCGCCTGTACGACCGGATCCTGCACGAGAGCGCGGAGTCCGTGCGCGCGCACCTGCGGGCGGGCGAGGACTACCAGCGCCGCCTCGTACGCTTCCTTGAGAACCACGACGAGCCGAGGGTGGCAGCACACCTCGGCCCGCTGGAAGAACGCGCCGCGGCTGTCGTGATGGCCACCCTCCCTGGCGCGACGCTGTGGCACGAGGGCCAGTTCACCGGCCGCCGCACGCACCTCCCGGTCTTCCTGACCCGGCGCCCCGAGGAACCGCCCGACGCCGGGCTGCGGGCCTTCCACGAGAGGCTTCTGGCGGCCGTCCACAACACCGGAATGCGCAACGGCCACTGGCGCCTCCTGGAGTGCGAGGGCTGGCCGGACAACACCTCCCATCGCGCTCTGCTCGCCTGGTGCTGGGCGGGGGAGACCGGCCGGTTCGTGGTCGTCGTCAACTTCGCCGGCCATCGCTCCCAGGCCAGGGTGCGCCTGCCGTGGACCGAACTGGCGGACAGTCAGGTGCGGTTGACCGGTCTGCTGGACGACTCCCGGTACGAACGCTCCGGTCGTGAAGCGACCGACCCCGGACTCTTCGTCGACCTGGACGCCTGGGGCGTGCATCTCTTCACGGTCGAGCCGGTCGAGCCGGGCCGTGGCTGACCGCCGGGAGGCCGCGGGGGCCGGAGAAGCCGCTCGGCGGGGGACCGCGGAGGGCGCTGCCCGGGTCGTCCTCGCCGTCATCGCGACCCAGCAGCTGCTCATGGCGTACGACTCGACCGCCATGAACGTCGCCGTCTCCGACATCGTCACCGACCTCGACACGACACTGACCGGAGTGCAGTCCGCGATCTCGCTCTACGCCCTGGTCATGGCCGCACTGATGATCACCGGCAGCAAACTCGGCAGCCGGGTGGGGCACCTGCGCATGTTCACCCTCGGCGCCACCCTCTACGGATGCGGCGCCCTGGTCACCGCGCTGAGCCCCGGTCTGCCGGTCATGCTCCTGGGCTGGTCGCTGCTCGAAGGCATCGGCGCGGCCCTGGTCTTCCCGGCGATCCTGTCCATCGCCACCCTGGCGTTCACCGGTGCCGCGCGTACCCGCGCCCTCACCCTCGTCGGCGCGGCGGCAGGAGTGGGCGCCGCGCTCGGCCCCCTTCTCGGCGGCGTGATCACGCGCTATCTGAGCTGGCGGGTCTCGTTCCTCCTGGAGACCGTCGTGACCGCGGTCGCCGTCATTCTCATCAGCCGGCAACGGATACCCCGCCCGAAAGCCGTCCGGCAGCCGTCGTTCGACATCCTGGGCGCCGTCCTGTCGGCACTGGGCTTCGGACTGATCGTGCTCGGCACCCTGCTGGCCAGCCGGTACGGGCTCCTCACCACACGCACCGACGTTGTGCTGTCCGGCCGGACCGTGCTCGGCGAAGGGGCTGTCTCGCCCACGGTGGTGTTCGGACTGGCCGGTGTCGTGGTGCTCGCACTGTTCGCCTGGTGGGAAGGACACCGCATACGTACCGGACGCGATCCCCTCGTACGTCCCGCCGTCCTGCGCAACCGGACCACACGCGTGGGGTCGTTGTCCCTGGGCCTGCAGTTCCTCGTGCTGGCGGGGGTGTTCTTCCTCGTTCCGGTATTCGTGCAGACGACGCTGGGCTACGACGCACTGGAGAGCGGTCTGACGCTGCTCCCGGCGACCGTGATGCTCGTGCTGGGCGCGGCGTCCGGCACCCGTGCCGTCGGCAGGGGACGCACGACACGCAAGCCGCTCATCCTCGTCGGTTTCCTGCTGATCGCCGCCGGTGCCGTAATGACCGTCTTCGCGTTCGAGCCGGTCAGCTCCGGCCTGAAGATCGCTCCCGGGCTGGCGGTCGCCGGTCTCGGACTCGGCCTGTGCACACTGCTCCCGGACCTCGTCCAGTCCTCCGCGGCCGAGGACCGGGTCAGCGACGTCGCCGGGCTCTCGCGCAGCTTCTCCTACCTGGGCCAGTCGCTGGGGATCGCACTGGCCGGCGCGCTGATGATCGGCGTCCTGCTCAATACCATGCTGGCCTCGGCCCGCACCAGCACCGCCCTCACCAGCAGCCAGAAGGCCACCGTGGAGCACGCGCTTGAGCACAGCGTCCAGGCGACCGCGGTGAGTGACCAGCAGCTGCGGGCGGAGCTGGGCCGCCGGGGCATCACCGGGCCGCCCGCCGACGAGCTGGTACGCATCAACGCCCAGGCCCGTGAGGACGGCCTGACCGCCGCCATGGCGGCCATGGGTGTCTTCGCCCTGTCCGGCGCCGCACTGGCAACACGGCTGCCTCGGACCGCACGGAACCCGGCTCCCGCACGCGAGCAGCGGCGGCATGCGTGACCTCCGGCGCAGGGCGAAGGAGCGAGTGACCCGCCACTCCCGCACACCGCGGTCGATAAGCACAGGCACGGCCGTGACAGCCGTCGTGGCCGTGCTGGCGGCTACCAACCTGGTCAACCACCGCTGGCTGCCCGGGTGGGGGTGGCTGACCGCCCTCGTCGTCAGCGTGCTGCTGCTGGGGGTGCTCTTCCGAGCCGGGGGCACCTGGGCGGACGCGGGGCTGGACCCCGCCACGCTGGGACGTGGCGCGCGCTGGGCCGTGGTGCTGATCGGGCTGGTCGGCGTGGGCTACGCGGTGGCGGCGCTGCTGCCGGCCACCCGTGCCCTGTTCGCGGACGAGCGGTACAGCGCGCTGACCGGCGGCCAAGTGGCGGTGCGAGTCCTGGTCACGGTGCCCCTCGGCACGGTGCTGCTGGAGGAGATCGCCTTCCGCGGTGTGCTGTACGGCCTGGTGCGCAGGGCCCGGGGTGCGGTGTGGGCGACGGTGGTGTCGAGTGTGTTGTTCGGCTTGTGGCACGTCCTGCCGTCACTGCACCTGGCGAGCGTGAAGCCCGCGCTGACGCCGGTCTTCGGGCGGTCCACGCTCGGTGCGGTGGCCGCCGTCGTGGCGGCGGTGCTGTTCACCGGGGCCGCGGGCGTGCTCTTCTGCGAGCTGCGCCGCCGCAGTGGCAGCCTGCTGGCGCCCATGGGCCTGCATTGGGCGGTCAACGCGTGCGGCTACCTCGCCGGCTTCCTGCTGCGCTGACCGGCCTCTGGCAGGCGGCGCGCCGTACGGAGGCGTCGTGCACCGCTGCGCGGTCACTTCCCGGACGCGATGATGTCCTTGAGACGGTCGAGGTCCTGGGCGGTGACGTCCGCGGGCCGCAGGACGGAGTTCCAGGCGTCGACGTACTCGGTGATGTACGTGTGACCGTGGCCGCCCGGGACATCGGTGGAGAACGGAAGGTCCGCGGTGACCTGCCAGAACGTCACGAAGGGCAGCCACACCATCTGCTTGAGCACGTCTTCGCCGGGGTGCTGGCCGATCCAGTCCGGTGCGCTGTGGACCAGGCGCGGGCTCCACCAGACGATGGGGTCGGACGGGTGCATGAGGTAGAGGACCCGGCTGTCCTTCCAGGGCCGGTTCGCCGGCGGGATGGCCGTCGCCGGGTCGTTGGCGAACCGTACGGTGCGTCCTTCCTTGTATTCGGGGAGGACTTCGGGGCTGCCGGCGTCACGGCGGTCGCTGAATTCCCGGAACAGCGTGTTGAAGGCCGGAGGACCGGCGAACAGTGTGCCGTCGGTGCGGTTGCGCAGGTCGTATTCGCCGCTGAAGGCGGTCTCGCCGCCGAACGATCCCAGGCTCTCCCCGGCGACGAACAGCCGGGGGCGGTCGCCCGGCGGCAGCTTCGACCAGTCGTCGTAGACGGCGTCGAAGAGGGCGCGGCCCGCCTCGCGCGCCTTGGTCTGGTCGACCAGGTAGGAGAGCCAGGACGGAAGGTAGGAGTACTGGATCGCCACGGTGGCCGAGTCGCCGCCGCTGAGGTACTCGAACGTGTCCACCGCAGCGGGATCGACCCAACCACTCCCGGTCGTCGTCACCACGAGCAGATTCTCGCGCCGGAAGCCGCCCTGCCGGGTCAGGTCCGCGACCGCTTCGGCGGCCCGGGACTCCGCACTGCCGGCCGACGCCAGCCCGGCGTAGGACCGGATCGGTGCCCTCGCCGGGCGGCCGGTGAAGCTCGCGATGTCGTTCGCCGAAGGGCCGGTGGCGGTGAAGTTCCGCCCTTGCCGGCCCAGCGAGTCCCACGGCACGAGCGAGCCCGGACCGCCCGAGCGCAGGCTCGACGAGGGCTGGCGCACCCCCTCCTCGGTCGTGGTGTCGCGCACGGAGAACGCCTTGTTGGCGACGCCGACGAAGCCGTTGAGCAGCAGGCCGGTGACGACCGCCCAGACGAGTCCGGCGACCAGGGTCCAGCCGACCGCGGTCGCCGCACGCGGCCCGATCCAGCGCCTCAGCAGGCCCTTCAGCCGGCGGTACAGGCCGCGGATGCCGCGTGCGGTCAGCAGGAGGAGGCAGAAGACCAGGGCCGCGATGAGGGGCGAGACCACGGCGAGCGGGATGTTGTAGTGGGTGACTCCCATCAGCCGGCGGATTTCGTGCTGCCAGTACTGCCCGAAGCCGAAGAAGAGGCCGAACAGGATGGCCGCACTGAGGAAGAAGGCGGCCCAGGACCTGGGGTGCGGGGGCCGGGGCTCGCGATCGGCGAACGCCCGCCACACCCACGCGGCGAGCACACCGGCGCCGTAACCGAGGGCCGCGTTGATGCCGCAGATCAGGCCCTGCAGGATGCCGCCGCGCGGGAGCAACGACGGGGTGTAGGAGAGACAGGCGAACAGGAGCGCTCCCCAACAGCCCGGGAGGGTGACGGACAGCAGCTTCCGGCGCTTGCGGGACCTCGGCGACGGGCGTGGGGCGTCCGCCGCCGCGGCATCCGCACTCCGGGACGGGCCGGCCGGTGGCCCTGGAGTGTTGTCCACCATGGCTACCCTCCGTCCGGAAGGCCGCGCCAGGACAGAGCAGCGGCCGGTGCGACCGGTGTCAGTGCATGACCGAGTTCAGTGCAGGATCCTGTCCTTCGCCCGCTGGAACTCGTCGTCAGAGATGTCGCCGCGCTCCCTGATCCGGGAGAGCTTCGCCAGCTCGTCGGCCTGGCTGGCCCGGGACGTGCCGGTCGCCGCTGTCCGGCGGACGTAGTTGTCGAAGGCCTCCTGCTGCGCCTGTGCCCTGTTCACCTCGCGCCGGCCCATGCCGCGGCCCCGGGCGAGAACGTAGATGAGGACACCGATGAAGGGCAGCACGAGTACGAAGACGATCCAGGCCGCCTTGGCCCACCCGTTCAGCTCGTCGTCACGGAAGACATCGCCGATGACGCGGAAGAGCAGGAAGAACCACAGCACCCACATGAACAGCACGAACGTGGTCCAGAAGACCCCGAGAAGCGGATAGTCGTACGCGAGGGTGACGGAACCGCTCATGGACTTCTCCTTCCTTTCGCTTGCCGGCGGTCACACTCCGTGGAGCGCGGCGATGAGTTCGTCTTCGCGTTCCTTGGTGAGCGAGGTGTGCAGAACCGTGGGGTTGAAGGGGCGGAGGGCTTCCCGCACCCGGTCGGGAGTGGACTTCCGTACGAGCGCGAAGACCGCGGCACGCCCGGGCTCCAGGGCGCCGGCCGTCTCCTTGATGAACGCGTCGTTGAGGCCGACGTCCCGGAGCTTGCCGGCGACGGCGCCGGTCGCCGCGCCCGCCGCCGCACCGAAGACCGGCATCAGGAAGAGCATGCCGAACAGCGTTCCCCACAGGGCACCCACGGCCGCTCCCTTGGCGGTGGTGTTGTGGGCCTGCTCGACGTGCACCTTGCCGTCCTGGCTGCGCCACGCCAGCGCGGCATCCTCCAGGTCGAGCAGCTCTTCACGGGAGAGCTGGCTGCTGAGACGCATGACGGCTTCGGCCTTTTCCTTGTCGGAGAAGCCGAGCACCACGAGTCCGGTCATGGGAACCTCCTGGGCCACGGGCCGGGCGTCGGCCCTGTGCGTTTCGTCGGTGGTGTCGACGGTGATCCCGCCCGCGGATTCACCCGTCGTCCGTTCGGTCGCCGGTTCGGTCGCGGGTTCAGTCGTCCGTTCCGTTGGTTCTCCTGCCGCCCCTTCGTCGAGGCGCGCGGCGGCGGCGAGCAGCTCAGCGGCTACGGGGGCCATCGCCTCCTCGGTGAGGAAGCCCTCCGCGAGCGGAACGCCGCCCTGCTCGCGGATCGCACCTTTCAGCTTCCTCGCCCACCGGTGTTCAAGGAGGAGGAAACCCGCTGTGGCACCTGGATCCAGCGCTTCCGCGAGTTCCCGGATGTCGTCCGCGGCCACCCCGAAGGCACGCCCCGGGGCCAGCGAGGGAAACGCCTTCTCCGCTTCCCGCATGCTGCCCGGTGCGAGTCCGAGCAGCGCGCTGATCGTGTCACCCATCCCTTCGGCCTGATAGCCGAGGGCGGCGAGATCACCGTTGGTGTCCTTCCGCACGACCAGGAGATCCAGGACGAGTATCTGGCCCGCAGCCGTGAGCTCTTCCAGTTCTTGGAGGATCCGCCCCTCGAACGCCGCATCCGCGCCGAAGGTGATCACCAGCAGCTGTATGGGCCCGGCCTCGGTCATCATGTGCCTCCCTCTATAGGGGGTGCACGTCATTGAGCAGCAGATGGCGCCGGGCGGCATCCCCCGTAGCGGGTGAATGACCCAACGCCCCGCATTCTCCGATGCGTTGACATGTCCAGTGCGAGTCGCAATGCTGTCGAAGCCCCTCTTCCATCGATGTAAAGCAGCATGGGAGAGGCCTAATCGATGGGACGGGACCATGAAGCTTTCTCGTTGTCTGTCCGGCGCCGCCGCCTTCGTGCTGGCCGGCGTCCTCGCCACCGTGCTGTCGCTGTCGTCCGCCGAACCGGCCCGGGCGGATCAGACCGGCCTCCGGGCCGCCGACCCGAGCGTGATCCGGGTCGACAGCACCTACATCTCCGTACAGTCGACCGGTGGCGGCATCGCCGTGCGGCAGGCCCCTTCGACCGCCGATCTCGCCTCGGCGCCCGCCCGGCAGGTCTGGTCGGACGCCCGCGGCCTCGGGGAGGTCTGGGCTCCGGAGATCGTGCGGGACGGCGGCCGGTACCACATCTACTTCTCGGCCGGCCGTGGTGCGGCGCACCGGATGTACGTCATCAGCTCTGCCGCCGCGGACAGCGGCTACGGTGCCGAGACGAAGCTGGCGCTGCCGGACGACAAGTGGGCCATCGACGGGACCCTGTTCACCTTCAACGGGCAGCGCTGGTTCGTCTGGTCGGGCTGGGCCGGTGACACCAACGTCGAGCAGAACCTCTACATCGCCCGGATGAGCAGCCCCACCGCACCTACCGGCGCCCGGTACGTCATCTCGCAGCCGCGGGAGAGCTGGGAGCGGGTGGTCGGCAACCCGTTCATCAACGAGGCGCCCGAAGCCATCAAGGACCCCAACGGGCAGCTGCACATCGTGTACTCCGCCAACGGCAGCTGGAGTGAACAGTACTGCCTCGCCGACCTGCGTCTGCGGGCCGGCGGCGACCCGACCTACGTGTGGGACTGGTACAAGTCGAACGGCTGCCTGTTCGGCTCCCACCGCGCGACGATGATGTCCGGCTGGGACCCGACCCTGTACGTCAACGGCCCGGGTCACCACAGCTTCGTCCTGCTCAACGGCGACATCAACACCAGCCCGCCCGCGGGCCCGAAATTCCCCCTGATGTTCCACGCGGTGCCGAAGGGAACGCCGTACTCGTGGGAGAACCGGTACTGGTACACCGGCACGTTCACCTGGTGGGGCAACAGCACCTACAGCCGCGCCAACGTCCCGGGGCCGAACACCGACACCGGCTGGAGCATCAAGTTCTTCGAGTGAGCGGTTGACAGCGGCATCGCACGGACCTGGCTCATCGTCTTGCCAGCGCGACACGCGAGCCGTATAACGTTGTAAAACTGCGCACCGAGGCTTGGCGCACGGCTCACGATGGTGACTGCCATGGGACCCGCACCGGCCACCGGAATCGGGCCGTTCGGGAAGGGATCGACGTGCGGGTCAGCCTCAAGGACGTCGCCGCGCACGCGGGGGTCTCCATCAAGACCGTCTCGAACGTGGTGAACGATTACCCGCACGTGACACCGGCGATGCGCGAGCGCGTCCAGCGGTCCATCGACGCGCTCGGCTACCGGCCCAACCTCGCGGCCAGGCACCTCCGCAAGGGGCGTACGGGCATCATCGCCCTGGCGCTGCCCGAGTTCGGCAACCCCTACTTCGCCGAGCTTGCCGCCGCGGTCATCGACGCGGCCGCCGAGCACGACTACATCGTGCTGCTGGATCACACCGGCGGCCGCCGCGAACAGGAGGTCCTGGTCAGCCAGGCCTTCCGGGCACGGGTCATCGACGGACTGATCCTCAGCCCCATCGAGCTGGAGGCCGAGGACCTGTGCGACCGCGCGGAGGACGCGCCGCTCGTGCTGCTCGGCGAGCGCGAATACGACCTGCCGTACGACCACATCGCCATCGACAACGTCGCGGCGGCCCGCGCCGCCGTCCGCCACATGGTCGCCCTGGGACGCCGGGAGGTGGCGTTCATCGGTGCCCGGCGCGGACGCAGCGAGCCCGCCGAACTGCGGGTGCGCGGCTGGCGCGAGGAGCTGACCGCCGCGGGCCTGACCGCTGACGACCGGCTCGCGGCCGTCACCGACGGCTGGGGGTTCGCGGACGGCGCCGCGGCCATGACCGGCATTCTGCGGGCCGGGCGATGTCCCGACGCGGTCTTCGCCTACAACGACCCGATGGCCATCGGTGCGATGCGGGTGCTCCACGAGTGGGGGCTGCGCGTGCCCGAGGACGTCGCGGTGGCCGGGTTCGACGACGTGGTCGAGGGGCGCTTCGGCACGGTGACGCTCACGTCCGTGTCGCCGGACAAGGGAGCCATCGGCCGGCTCGCGGTGGAGTCGGTGCTCGCGCGGCTCAGCGGCAGGACGCCCGAGCACCGGCGCATCCGGGCGAGCCACCGTCTCGTCGAGCGGGAGAGCACGCTGGGGCGCCGTACGGCGAGTGACGGCCGGCGTGCTTGAGCGCCGCGCCAACGGCCGCCGACGGTCGGCAACTTGCCTGCCGAAGCCCGCGTGTCGTGCACGAAGGGTTTACAGCATCCTTCCAACGATGTAAAAACCCCTTGCGACGGACCGAACAACGTCCAACGCCTGGGGGAGAAGCACCACTTCCGCTCGTCGTTCGGCTTCCCCAATTCCTCTCAGCGGCACCCGGAACGGGGTCTTCATGCAGCACACCACTCACCGCCCTCACCTCCTCGCCCGTCCTGCGCTCCTGGTCGTCGCCGCCGCGGTGGCCCTGGCCGCCACCGGTTGCGCGAAGTCCGAGGACGACGTGTCGGACGGCAAAAAGTCCTCGTCGGCCGCCGACGCCGGGCAGAAGGTCGTCACGCCGAAGCCCGGCAGCAAGAGCTGCACCATCGACGCCTACGGCGCCAAGAAGCTGGACCTGAAGGGCGCGACCGTCGGCTTCTCCCAGTCGGAGAAGGAGGCCAACCCGTTCCGCATCGCCGAGACGAAGTCCATCAAGGACGAAGCCTCCAGACGCGGCGTCAAGCTGCTGACGGCCAACGCCCAGTCGCAGTTCTCCAAGCAGATCAGCGACGTGCAGGACCTGCTCGCCAAGGGCGTCGACCTGCTGGTCATCGCACCGCTCAACTCCGACGGCTGGGACCCGGTGCTGAAGGCGGCCGCCGCCAAGAAGGTCCCGATCGTGACGATCGACCGCAAGATCAATGCCACTGCCTGCAAGGACTACGTCTCCTTCATCGCCTCCGACTTCGTCGAGCAGGGCCGGCGCGCCGCCGACCAGATGATCGAGGCGACCGGCGGCAAGGGAGAGGTCGCGATCCTGCTCGGCTCCGCGGGGAACAACGTCACCACCGAACGCACCAAGGGGTTCAAGGAGCAGATCGAGAAGAAGGCCCCGGGCCTGAAGGTCGTCTTCGAGCAGACCGGTGACTTCACCCGCGAGAAGGGCCAGCAGGTCACCGAGCAGCTCATCCAGTCCAAGCCGGGGATCAAGGGCATCTACGCGGAGAACGACGAGATGGGCCTGGGCGCGATGGCCGCGCTCAAGGGAGCGGGCAAGAAGTCCGGTGACATCAAGATCGTCACGGTCGACGGCACCCGCAGCGCGGTCCAGGGCGTCGTGGACGGCTGGATCAGCGGTGTCGTCGAATCCAACCCGCGGTTCGGGCCGCTGGCGTTCCAGACGCTGGACACCTTCACCAAGGGCGAGAAGGTGCCCCAGGACGTCGTCATCCAGGACAGCGCCTACACCGCGGACAACGCCAAGCAGGACATCGGCAAGGCGTACTGACGCCCGGCAGGGCCCGGCCGCTCGTGGCCCTGCCCGCCCCGCCCCGCCCCTTTCCCTTCCCGCCAGCCTCACCACCCCTTTCAGGAGGCACAGGTGTCTGCCCCGGCCGAAGTCCTCGCCGTCCGCGGACTGAGCAAGTCCTTCCCCGGCGTCCGGGCCCTGGACGACGTGGACCTCACCCTGCGTCCCGGTGAGGTCCACGCCCTGATCGGCGAGAACGGCGCCGGCAAGTCGACTCTCATCAAGCTCCTCACCGGCGTCCACCGGCCCGACGCGGGGGACATCACCTTCCAGGGCCGCAAGGTCTCCTTCGCCACCCCGCTGGAGGCCCAGAAGGCCGGCATCTCGACCATCTACCAAGAGGTCAACCTCATCCCGCTGCTGAGCGTGGCCCGCAACCTCTTCCTGGGCCGCGAGCCACGCACCCGGCTGGGCCTGCTGGACTTCGCCCGTATGCACCGGGAGGCCGGGGAGACGCTGCGTACCTACGGCGTACGGGTGGACGTCCGGCAGCCGCTGCGTACCCTCGGCGTCGGCGCTCAGCAGATGGTGGCGCTGGCCCGTGCGGTGGCGACCGACGCGCGAATCGTCATCATGGACGAACCGACCTCCTCCCTCGAACCGCGCGAGGTGGAGACCCTGTTCTCGGTGATCCGTCGGCTGCGCGACGACGGCATCGCCGTGGTCTACGTCAGCCACCGCCTCGACGAGCTGTACGCGGTGTGCGACACGGTCACCGTGCTGCGCGACGGCCGCCGCGTCCACCACGGCGACCTGGCCGGCCTCGACCGGCTGACGCTGGTGTCGACGATGCTCGGCCGGGAGCTGGGCGAGGTGCGCAAGGAGGGGCTGACGAAGTTCGCCGGCGATCACCATGTCGCCGACACCCGGCCAGTGCTGGAAGCGGACGGCCTGAGCGTCGCGCACAAGCTGCACGACGTCTCCGTACGCATCCGGCCGGGCGAGGTCGTCGGACTGGGCGGGCTGCTCGGCTCCGGACGCACCGAAACGGCGAAGGCCATTTCCGGCGCCCTGCCGGTGCGCTCGGGGAGCGTCATGGTGGCCGGCGTCCCGCTGCGGGGCGGCTCCACCCCCGCCGCCATCCGGGCGGGCATCAGCCTGCTGCCCGAGGACCGCAAAAGCGAAGGCATCGTCCCCGGCCTCTCCGTCCGCGAGAACATCGCGCTGGCCGCCCTGCCCCGCCTCTCGCGCTTCGGACTGGTCTCCGAGGCCCGCCTGGACAGCGTCGTCGACACGTTCGTCGAGCGGCTGCGGATCAAGGCGTCCTCGCCGCACCAGAAGGTCGGCGAACTCTCCGGCGGCAACCAGCAGAAGGTGCTCCTGGCCCGTTGGCTGGCGATGAATCCCAAGGTGCTGCTGCTCGACGAGCCCACCCGGGGCATCGACGTCGGCGCCAAGGCCGAGGTGCAGAAACTCGTGGACGAACTGGCCGCTGACGGCCTGGGCGTCCTGCTCATCTCCTCCGACCTGGAGGAACTGATCGAAGGGTCCGACCGCGTGGTCGTACTGAAGGACGGTGCGGTCGTCGGCGAACTCACCGGCGACGACGTCACCGAGGACAAGCTGATGCGGACCATCGCCGGGGATGCTCCGGCGCCGGACGCGGTCGGGAAGGCGGCCACCGATGGCTGAAGCCACCGTGCGGATCGCTCCACTGGACAAGGCACGCGTCCTGCAATGGCTGCAGACCTACGGCGTGTACGCCGGCGTGGCACTGCTGCTGGTCGTCAACATCGTCATCACACCGCACTTCCTGTCCGCGGAGAACTTCCGTACGCAGGCGGTGCAGGTCGCCCCGGTCATCATCGTCGCGCTGGGCATGGCCCTGGTCATCGGCACCGAAGGCGTCGACCTGTCGGTCGGTGCCGTGATGGCACTGGCGGCCTCGGTGACGGCCCTCTACCTCGGCTACGGCCTGCTTCCGGCTCTGTTGGTGGTGGCACTGTTCGCCGCCGGCGTCGGCCTGGCCAACGGGGCGCTGGTCGCCTTGGTGGGAGTACAGCCCATCGTGGCCACCCTGGCCCTCATGGTCGGCGGCCGGGGCATCGCCCTGGTGCTGCTGCCGCAGCTGAAGGACCTCCACAACCCCGCGCTGGCCTCCCTGGGCTCCGCCGACATCGTGGGCATTCCCTACCTCATCCTGATCGCCGCCGTCCTGGCGCTGCTGGTCGCCTTCGTGGTGCGCCGCACCACCTTCGGACGCCGCCTCCTCGCCATCGGCGACAGCCGCCCCGCGGCCCAGCTCGCCGGCCTGCCGGTACGCCGCGTGCTGATCGTGGTGTACGTACTCTCCGCGCTGCTCGCGGCCGTGGCCGGCGTCCTCGCCACCGCCCGGCTCCAGGCCAGTGACCCGACCTCCCTCGGCAACCTGATGGAACTCTCCGCCATCACCGCCGTCGTGGTCGGTGGCACCCCGCTGAGCGGCGGCCGGGTCAACATCGGCGGCACCGTGGCGGGAGCCGTCCTCATCCAGCTGCTCACCGCCACCCTCATCAAGCACGATCTGCCCCCCTCGTGGACCCAGATCGCCCAGGCCATAGTGATCGTGTGTGCGGTCTACGCCGCACGGGGACGGGGGAAGCGATGACCGCCACGGAGACGGGTACGCCCGTGACCACGGCGAGCAACGAACCGACGGGCGGATCCGAACCGGCCGGATACGCCCGCTCCGAGCGGCTGAGCGCGCTGGGCCAGCAACACGGTGCGCTGGCCGTCCTGGTGATCGTCTTCCTGGCGGCGTCGTTCGGGCTCGACTCCTTCGCCACCGGCGACAACATCGCCAACATGGCGACGAGTTCGGCGTTCCTCGCCGTCGTCGCCCTGGGCATGACCTTCGTGATCATCACTGGCGGCATCGACCTGTCCGTCGGCTCCCTGTTCGCCCTCGGCGGTGTGCTGGCCGCTTGGGGCGCACGCCACGGATCCCTGATCGCCCTGTTGCTGCCGCTGGTGGTGTGCGGCGCGATCGGCCTCGTCAACGGGCTGCTGGTGGCCCGCTCCCGGCTGGCGCCCTTCATCGTCACTCTGGCCGCCATGCTCGGAGCACGCGGCCTGCTGCTGGCCCTCACGGACGAGGGCGCCGACACCTACCTCATCGGCAAGGGATCCCTCCTCGCCGAACTCGGCCAGGGCACCACCCTCGGCCTCGGCAACCCCGTATGGATCATGCTGGCCCTGTTCGTCGCGGGCGCCGTCGTGCTGCGCCGTACCCGGTTCGGCCAGCATGTGTACGCGGTGGGCGGCAACGAGGACGCGGCGGCACTGATGGGTGCCCCGGTGGCCCGCACCAAGATCATTGTCTACTCGCTGTCCGGTGTGCTGGCCGGGCTGGCCGGCGCGCTCAACGCCGCCTGGCTCGCCTCCGGCGTGACCATCCTCGGCAACGGCATGGAGCTGGACGCCATCTCCGCCGTCGTCATCGGCGGCACCCTGCTGACCGGCGGCCTCGGCTACATCAGCGGCTCGCTGGTCGGCGTCCTGCTCCTGAAGGTGATCCAGAACGTCATCAACCAGATCGGCTCGCTGGACTCCTCCTACCAGCAGGTCGTCAGCGGTGCCTTCCTGGCCGTGGTGGTCATCGCCCAGACCTGGCTCGGCCGCAGGCGGCAGCTGATGTGAAGACCTGGGCGCGGCCCGGCCACTCTCGCACGCGCACGTCTCCCACCCCACCCCGCAAGGAGTCACGATGCGTAGCTCAGCCGCACGTCGTTCCGCCGTTGCCCGGCTCAGACGGTGGGCCCAACGGGCCACCACCGCACTGGCCGCGCTCACCCTGATGGGCACGTCCCTGGCTGCCTCCGGCACCGCGGCCGCCGCACCCCGGGCCTGGACCCCCAAGCCCTCGCCCATGACCACCCCGTGGACGAACCGGGTCCCCACCGACAAGCCGCTGCCGGAGTACCCGCGCCCCCAGCTCACCCGCCCCGACTGGGCCAACCTCAACGGCATCTGGGACTTCGCGGTGACCGGCAAGGACGCGGGGCAGCCCACGACCTGGTCCGAGCAGATCCGGGTACCGTTCGTTGCCGAGTCCGCGCTCTCCGGCATCCAGCGGAAGATCACGCAGAACGACAAGCTCTGGTACAAGCGCACCTTCACCGTGCCGTCGGACTGGAACGGCCGCCGCGTCCAGCTCAACTTCGGCGCCAGTGACTGGCGTACGACCGTCTGGGTCAACGGCCGGCAGGCCGGCGCCACGCACAGCGGTGGGTACGACGCCTTCTCCTACGACATCACCGACCTGCTGAACGGCGGCACCAACACCGTCGTCGTCTCCGTCTGGGACCCCACCCAGACCGGAGGCCAGGCCGTCGGAAAGCAGCGCATCAACGACGTCGCCCCGCACCCCGGCGGCGGCATCTTCTACACCGCCGCGTCCGGCATCTGGCAGACGGTGTGGCTGGAGCCCACCTCCGCCGCGCACGTCACCCGCGTCGACATGGTCCCCGACCTCGCCAACAACCGCCTCAAGGTCACCGTCCGCGGCGCCGGAACCAACGGCCATCAGGCCCGCGTCACGGTCGCCACGGGCGGCCGCACGGTGGGCACCGCCACCGGGCCGGTCGGCAGTGAATTCACCGTGCCGGTTCCCGACCCGCATCTGTGGACGCCGGAGGACCCCTTCCTCTACGACGTCAAGACCGACCTGCTGTCCGGCACGTCGGCCGTCGACTCGGTCGGCGGCTACACCGGCATGCGCTCGATCGGCGTCGCGAAGGTCGACGGCGTGCTGCGCCCCGTACTCAACGGCAAGTTCGTCTTCCAGACCGGCACCCTGGACCAGGGCTACTGGCCGGACGGCATCTACACCGCACCCACGGACGCCGCGCTCAAGTACGACCTGCAGAAACACAAGGATCTCGGCTTCAACATGGTCCGCAAGCACATCAAGGTGGAACCCCAACGCTGGTTCTACTGGGCGGACAAGCTGGGCCTGCTGGTCTGGCAGGACATGCCCGCCATGGACCTGCGCACCCCGGACTCGGCCGCCCGCACCCAGTGGGAGGCGGAGTACGACCGCATCATCGACCAGCACCGCAGCTCCCCGTCGCTCGTGCTGTGGGTCAACGAGAACGAGGGCTGGGGCCAGTACGACCAGGCCCGCATCGCCGACCACGTCAAGGCGTACGACCCCTCCCGCCTGGTCGACAACATGAGCGGTGTCAACTGCTGCGGCTCCGTCGACGGCGGCAACGGCGACGTCGTCGACCACCACGTCTACGTCGGCCCCGGCACCACCGTGCCCAGCGCCACCCGCGCCGCCGTCCTCGGCGAGTACGGCGGCCTCGGCTACAAGGTGGCAGGGCACGAGTGGTACCCGGGCGGCGGCTTCAGCTACGAGGACCAGCCCGACCCCGCCCACCTCAACAACCGGTTCGTCGGCCTGCTGGACGCGATCCGCGAGGTCCGCATGCCACGCGGGCTCTCCGCCGCGGTCTACACCGAGATCACCGACGTGGAGAACGAGGCCAACGGCCTGCTCACCTACGACCGGCAGGTCGTCAAGGTCGACGAGGCCCGGGTGAAGGCCGCCAACCAGGCTCTCATCAACGCCTCCCGCTCACCCTCGGCACCCGTCACCCTGCCCACCGGACAGTACAAGTCGCTCCGCGTGACGACAGCGGGCCTCACCGACCGGTACGTGCGGCACAAGGACGGCGCCGTCTTCACCGAGGTCGTGGGCAGCGGCAGCGACGGGCTGCTGAAGAACGACGCCACGTGGAAGATCGTCCCCGGCCTCGCCAACAGCACCTGCTACTCCTTCGAGTCGCGCAACTACCCCGGCGAGTACCTGCGCCACCGCGAGTACCGCGTCTACAAGGAGGCAGGCAGCGGCGACCTGTACCGGGCCGACGCCACGTTCTGCCCCGTCCGGGGCGCCAACGGGGGAGTGCGGCTGTCCGCGTACAACTTCCCCGACCAGTACCTGCGCCACTACGACAGCGAACTGCGGCTGGCCACCCCGGGCGGTACACACGCCTGGGACACCCCCACCTTGTTCACCGAGGACACCACCTGGACGGTGGAGGCCCCGTGGGCACCGTGACGCCGGCGTAGTGACCGTACGGCGACAGCGGCCGGCCCGATGGGTGGCGGTACACCGGGCCGGTCAGTCGTGAGGCTTACGCCCGGTTGCCGGCGTGCACGGTGGCGAATACTCCGCGGGCGCGGGCGTCGTCCGGCAGGTTCCAGTGACCGGTGAGGTGGCCGATCACCCCCGGCCCGGGGACGAACGGGGCGTCCGGAGCGGGCTGCAGGACGCGGTGCAGGCGGAGGGTCGCGCCGTCCGGCGCAGCCAGCTCAGTGCTTTCTCGGTCGTCGGCGGCAGTGGGGGAGAAGTTCGTGGAGAGGGAGCCTTCGCCGGTGTACGAGGCGGTGACCTCCCGGTCGGGGGTGTTGCTGATGCTCTGAGCCTGGGCCTGTGCTCGGCCCTCGATCAGCGCGAGCAACTGGGCGACCAGCACCGGGTCGTGGCAGCCGTCGTACGCCCAGCGCTTCCCCAGCACACCGTGCTCCATCGTGCCGACGAGCGCGCGCTCCGCCCCCTCCAGCGGCGCACCGCGGTAGGTGAGGGGGACCTGGTACGTGGCGAGCTGGGGACCGGAGGCGTCGGTGACGACCATGAACTCGATGCCGACCTCACCTTCCGGGTCGTCCAGCCGGAAGCCGCCCGCCTTCTCCAGCTTCGGTCCGCCCGGGCCGCCGTCGTACCACGGGCGGTCGGGCAGCCAGGAGTTGAGCAGTTCCAGCTTGGTCGGCGTGATGGTGGTGCGGTGCATGACGGCCATGACTGCTGCTCTCTTCCGTTGTGTGGACGTGGAATGCGCTCCGGCGGCCCTGGGGCAGCCGGAGCGCATGACCGGTGCTATCCGAGCGTGATCCGTTGCGCGGTCACTCGCCGGAGACGGGGGCGCCTTCCTCCGCGGGCAGGGTGTCCATGAAGGAGCTGACCGAGAAGACCGCGCGGCCGGCGCCCGCCGGACCGTAGCCGGGGGGCGAGGACAGGCCGTGCCGCTGCATCGCCGAGCGGTACGCGTCCAGCAGCCGGATGTGGTACTCCAGCGGCGCGCCCTGCGGATTGCTCCTGCCCAGCGGCGTGGTCGGCTCCGGGCACCAGGTGGTGAACCGCGGGGTGATGCCGTTGGACATGAAAAAGTCCAGGCCCTCGGTGGTGGAGGCGACGGCCTCGTCCACGGTGTTGAAGCCGTACGGCGCCGCCATCTCGACGCCGGCGACGAAGTTCGGGATGACGTTGCGCGGCCCGAAGACGTCCGCCGAGTCCAGGATCCGGCGGTGCCACTCCTCGCGGCCGACGTACCGCTCCTTGCCGGGGCAGTACAGCTCGAAGAGGCGCTTGTCCCAGACCTCGAAGTTCGGGTGGTAGATGCGGATGCCGTAGTCGTGGAAGCGCTTGACGTCGTCCTTGGGCAGCGCCTGCGCGACGACCTTGCCGGTCCAGCGGCCGGGGAACCGCTCCTCGATGGCCTTGGCGTACATCCCGTAGAAGTCCGCCTCGTCCATGCCCTGCACCTTGGAGGTGATCGAGCCACCGGTGAGGGTGTAGGCGCTGGAGGCGCCGAGGGTGTCGTGGTCGGAGATGATCTGGAGCGCCTCCAGCACCTCCTCGACGGGCTTGACTCCCGTGTAGGGGCGGCCGGCGGCCTTGTGCTGGCGCCAGTTGTGGTTGATGTCGCAGTACTGGCACTCCTCCTTGGCGCCGAAGTACTGGCACACCCGGAAGACCGTCAGGTAGATCAGGTAGCCCCACTGGATGGTAGGTGCCACCTCCATGACCGACTTGCCGTTGGCCAGCGTGTGCCGGTAGTAGTCCGGCATCGGCGGCAGGCCGACGTCCGAGATCCGCTTCCCGTCGAGGTAGAGCCCGAGGGCGCCGTCCTCGCCGGCCTGCACCCGGTAGGGCGAGTCCGGGTTCACGCGTACGGAGACGACGGTACGGCGCAGGTCGTACGGGCCACCGGTGAGCACGACCTCCTCCGGGGGCCGTCGCAGTGCGGCCTCACCCAGCTCGGGGAGCGTGCGGTGGTCGAAGGAGAAGATGAAGTAGGACTTCGGCTTGACCTCGCCGGTCGCTTCGTCGGTCGTGTCGCTGAGCGCCGAGTCGTCGAAGGCCATTCCGCCCCGGAGCAGGTCCTCCTTGATCACCGCTTCGCGCGGGATGTGCGGGAAGCGCTGCATCAGGTCCTCGACCAGTGCGGTCCGGTTCGGGTGTCCCTGCAGGTCCTGCTGGGGGGACGGGGCCCGGCGGGACGGCACGGGGGACGGCATCGGCAACGGCGTCGGGGATGACGGCATGGTGTGAACGAACTCCTCACTTCGCGGCCCGGGGGCGCCCCCGACGGTACTCCTGCGCCCGAATCGCCCGCACACCTGCCTCCCCGTTCGGGGATCATTTCCGGCACGGGACCGCCCTGCCGACGCGTCGATACCCCTTGGTGACCGCTTACGGTACGTACGTGTTCACCCTCAGTGATTGCGGCGGGTCGTGGTCGCGGCGCGGCCCGGTGTGTGGCCGAAGGTGCGGCGGAAGATGTCGATGAACGCGCTGGCCGAGGACCAGCCGCACTGGTGCGCCACGACCGTCACCGGCGTGTCCTGGGCGAGCAGCGCCAGGGCGTGGCCGAGCCGCAGCTGGGTGCGCCACTGCGGGAACGTCATGCCCAGGTCGGCCTTGAACAGGCGGGACAGCGTCCGCTCGCTGGCGCCGACCTGTCTGCCCAGGGCTGCCAGAGTGCGGTTGTCGGCCGGGTCGGCGTGCAGGATCTCGCAGAGCGCCTTGAGCTGTGGCGCGGTGGGTGTCGGCACGTGGAGCGGCTGCTGGGGGGAGACCCGCAGCTGGTCGCAGAGGACGGCACGCAGGCGGCGTTGTTCCGGGCCGTCATCGGCCGGGTCGCGGGTGCAGGCGAGGATCAGCTCGCGCAGCAGTGGGCCGACGGACAGTACGGTCGGCTCGTCCAGGCCGAGCGGGTTGGTGTCGGCGGGCAGGCCGATCAGGTGCAGTTCGAGCTCGCCCTGTGCGTGGTGGGAGTGCACGGTGCCGGCCGGTACCCAGATCGCCCGGGTGGCCGGGGCCGTCCATGAGCCCGCGCCGGTGGTGACGGCGAGTACGCCCCGGCCCGCGTAGACGATCTGGTGGTCGTCGTGGCGATGGGCGTCGATACCTGCGCCGGGGGCCAGCCAGCGGGCGTTGGTGGGCGCCACCGACTCATGGCGGATTTCCCTCATTGATTGGCAGAATATCGGAAGTACGGCATGGCGGCCACGGCCGACCATGGCGCTATGCCAAGGAACAAGTCGATCGTGCTGCTGTCGGTGGGACATGCCTGCGTGGACGTCTACCAGGGCGCCGTGGCCGCCCTGGTCCCGTTCTTCGTCGCCGAGCGCGCCTACACGTACGCCGCGGCCTCGGGCATCGTGCTCGCCGCCAGCCTCCTGTCCTCGGTGGCGCAGCCCTTCTTCGGAGCGCTCACCGACCGGCACCCCATCCCGTGGCTGCTGCCGGTGAGTACGCTGCTCGGCGGACTCGGCGTGGCGCTGAGCGGGATCACCGGCTCGTACGCGCTCACGCTGCTGTTCGTCGCGCTGTCCGGCATCGGAGTCGCCGCCTACCATCCGGAATCCGCACGCCTCGCGCGGGTCGCCAGCAAGGGCCGCCACAGCTCCATGGGGTGGTTCTCCCTGGGCGGCAACGTCGGCTTCTCCGCGGCTCCGCTGCTGGTCACCGCTGTGATCGCCACCGGCGGGCTGCGACTGTCCCCCCTGCTGATCCTGCCCGCGCTGGTCGGCAGCGTGCTGACGCTGCCAGTGCTGCGGGCGCTGGCGAAGGCGCCCCAGGCCGCCGGCGGCGAGGGGGCCACGGAGGGCCGGGACGACTGGAACTCGTTCATCCGGCTGTCACTGGCGGTGGTGTGCCGGTCGATCGCGTTCGTCGGGCTGAGCACCTTCATCGCCTTCCACGTCCGGGAGCAGACGGGCGGCGGTACGGTCGCCGGGTCGGCCGCCCTCTTCGTGCTCTACCTCGGCGGTGCCGTCGGCACGGTCGTCGGCAGCAACCTGGCGCACCGCTGGGACCGGGTCACGGTGGTGAGCACGGCGTACCTGGTCACGGCCGCCGCTGTCGCCGGCGTGGTGTTCGTGCCGGGCCCGGCGATCTACCTGTTCGTGGCGCTGACCTCGATCGGCCTGTACGTCCCGTTCTCGCTGCAGGTCACGCTCGCTCAGGACTATCTGCCCACCCGCGTGGGAACGGCCAGCGGCATCACTCTCGGCCTGATGGTCAGCGTCGGCGGTCTGACCAGCCCGATCATCGGCAGCATCGCCGATGCCACGTCGCTGCGTACGGCCCTGATGCCCCTCATCGTGATGCCTGCCCTGAGCTGGCTGCTGTTCCGCACCTTGCCCGAACCTGCCGTGCCCCAGCCCCTGCTGGGAGACGGCGGTGAGGAAGTCGCGCCGGAGGCCGGGGCCCAGGAGACCGGGACCCAGCGAGCCGCCACGTGACGCCCCCTTCGACCGCATCCGCCGAGGTTGCCCGTCCACCGGTCCCGGAGGCCTGCCCGCTGGCCGCCTGGGGGTGCCGCACCGGGCTGGAGCAGCCCGACTGGCAGCTGATGTCCAGCCACGCCACGTCGGTCGGCAGCGTCGAGTACTGCCGGTGCACCTGTGCGGCGGTGGTGCTGCTCCACGAGGGTGAGGTGGCGGCCTTCGCGGCTCCCGATACCGCCTAGCGTCGCGGTCCGGCCCGGCTCAGGTCGCTGCGATCAGGGACTTGCGGAACTGCTCGATCACCTCGTCGAGGAGGCGTGCGCCGTCCGGGAGCAGCTGGGGCTCGCCCTCGTGGAAGGTGAGGTGCTCGTTGAGGAGGAAGAAGCTCTGCACCACGTGCCGTGCGCCCAGCGAGACGGCCACGGGCCGCAGGGCGTAGTCGAGGACGAGGAGATGGGCCATGCTGCCGCCGGTGGCCAGTGGCAGCACGGCCTTCTGCCGGAAACCGTACTGGGGAAGCAGGTCCAGGAAGGTCTTGAGCAGGCCCGAGAAGCTCGCTTTGTACGTCGGTGTGGCGAGGACGATGCCATCGGCCCGGGCGACCTGTTCGAGGGCCCCGGCTATTGCGGGATCCGTGGCGTCGGCGTTCATCAGCGGTGCGGCCGGCAGGGTGCGGACCTTCAGATGCCCGACGTGCCACTCGGACTCGGCGAGGCGCCGCGCCACGTGGTCGCCGATGGCTTCGGTCTTGGAGGTCGCTGACGGGCTGCCGGATATGACCAATACGTGGGACACAGCCACCCCTGGTGTCGTGTGGTCCGGTCGGGAAACCTGGCGAGTGCGGAGCGGGCGGGCGCGGTACGTGACCGCGCCCGCCCGCCGTACGTCAGGCCGGCCAGCCGAAGGCGCTGATGGTGTCACGCTCGCGCTGCGGCTCCGGGTCGCTGAAGACGAAGCACCGCGTGTTGGTGACGCTGCCGCCCTCGGCCTGGGCGGTCGAGAAGATCAGCACGGGCTGCGGGGCGCCTTCCCGGGTGAGGAAGTTGGCCCGGAAGTTGATGATCGGCGAGTCCTCGTCCCAGCGGCCGAGGAAGTCGTCGAGCAGCCCCTGGTCCTCGTAGATGGTGCGGATGTGCTGACCGACGTACTCGTTCGGCGAGGGGGTGTATCCGACGAG
The DNA here is from genome assembly GCF_040643545.1 of Streptomyces sp. NPDC047117. Classification (NCBI taxonomy): domain Bacteria; kingdom Bacillati; phylum Actinomycetota; class Actinomycetes; order Kitasatosporales; family Streptomycetaceae; genus Streptomyces; species Streptomyces sp. NPDC047117. Next base: position 127,122 of record NZ_JBEYUN010000003.1, read on the forward strand.
GGCGACGTCCGCCGGGTTGGCGTGCATGACCTGGCCGTTGACGCCGATCAGGTGGATCGCCACCGGGGCGACCTCGTAGAACTCGCGCAGCACGTCCTCCTGGTCCTTGGCGGGGGCCAGGGTGGGCAGCGGGCGCGCGTTGACGGCGCGGATCCAGGTCGAGGCGTCGGAGGTGACGTCCTCGACGGTGCTGTTGGAGACCGGGAGCCGCTCGCCCAGCTCCGGTCGGCTCACCCAGTGGATGCGGGTGTCGGCGCCGCTGCCGGTCAGAACGGCGTTCACACGGGCGGTCTGCTCGTGCCGGCCGTCGACGCCACGGTAGGTGACCTGGACGTTCTCCACGCGCTGGTCCTTCTCCAGGCGCTGGATCAGCTCCTTGAGGCCGTCCTTCGAGCCGTTGAGCAGGATGCGGTCGCCCAGGTGGTCGGCCTCCCCGCCCATCAGCACGGACTGGGCCCGGTTGTGCAGGACGACGGCGCCGGAGCGGTCGGTGACCGTGATGCCCACCGAGCTGTTCGCGATGACATCGATGAGCTGGTCGACCGAGGGTCGCTGGTCGTTCGGCATTGCTGACTCCATTCGTTCGGGGTGCTGAGGTGAGGGGACTGGTTACGGTGTGTTGAGGTACGAGAGATTGCTTCCGGTGTGCTGTGTGAGGGGACAGGTTCGGTGGGCCGGTCTGTCACTCCGGGTGCGTGATGCCTTCCGGGTGCCGGCTGTGGTGGACGGTCCGGGTGATGACCTCCGCGATCGCCCGCGGGTCGGACAGGTAGTAGTCGTGGCCGCCGCGGAAGGTGGACAGCCCCAGGTACGGGCCGCTCGTGAAGCGTTGCCACTGCTCCATCTCGGCCGGGCGGGCGAAAGGGTCCGAGGTGCCGCACAGCAGGGCCAGGGGTGCCCGCACCGCCTGGTGGGCGGTCCGGTACTCGCCCCGCATCCGCAGGTCCCGGTCCATCCACTGCTCCCCGGCGCCGTCCTGCCGGTCCGGTGCCCGCAGGGCGGCGAACGCGGTGGTCAGCAGCGAGCGGGGCGTACTGCCCGGCTCGCGGGCGCCCGACGCGGACAGGCTGGCTGCCTCGCATTCGGGCCGGGCCTCGAAGCGCAGTGTCAGTTCGTAGGCGTACAGCGCGCCCAGGCTGTGTCCGAAGAAGTGCAGTCGGCGCCCCGGCAGGGCCTCGGCCAGTTCGGCGGCCCAGCGGTCGGCCGCGCCGTGCACGGAGCCGGGCGGCTCCTCGGCGGCCAGCCGGCCACGTCCCGGCGTCTCGCAGTGCACGGCGGGCAGGGTGTCCGCGAGGAGGTCGCCGATCGGGAAGTACGGCGAGGTGACGCTGCCCGCCGGCGGCAGGAAGACGATGACGTCGTCGGCGCTGTCCGCATCTCCCTGGAAGACTATGGATCGTTGGGTACTAGCGCCCATCGTCGCTCCCCGCACGGATGTCGGCCGTCAGTGTCATTGGAGGAAGTTCTGCTCGATCTCCTTGAGGGTGCGAAAGGAATCGAGACTGACGGCGTCCGCGTCCAGTGCCGTTCCGCGCAGGTCCTCGATGTACAGGACGAGCTCGACGAACTGCAGGGAATCCACGAGGCGCGAGTCGATGATGTCGGTCTCGGGTGCCAGGTCCGTCAGGTCCGGATTCCGTTCGAGAATCCAGTCGCGTACGTCCGTCCAGGTCGCTGTCATCAGCCCTCCATGTGCCGTGCGGCGTTCGGTCCGGTGGTGTCACTGCCCGGCGGGGGTGGTCAGACCGATGAGCGCGTTGAACGCCCCTACGCGGTCCGCCACTTCGTTTGCCAGGGCAAGATCCGAGGGACCGTAGATCCCCCGGCGGTGCTTGGCCTCCCGGACGAAGACGACGTGGCCCCCGGACAGCCCGCGGTAGTCCAGCGAGACCACCACCGCCGAGTCACCGCCCCCCTCCCGCAGCAGCTCCAGGTGGCGCGGGTCGGTCTTGGCGGCGAGCTTCTCGTGCTCGCTGATGACGAGCTGCCGCTGCCCCGCCTCCACGGCGATGTCGCGCAGCGTCTTGAGTACGGCGGTCAGCTCGTCCGGGCCCTGGACGACGGCCTGCCCGTGGGTGGGCCCGGCGTCCAGCGAGACGGCGGTGGCGAAGAAGGGCGCGCAGGCGCGGGCGACGGCCGGGAGGACGGCTGCCGCGTCCTCGGTGTCGCGGACGGTGGTGCTGACGTGCGCGACGAATCCCAGGGACTCCTCGGCTGCCTTGCGCCCCGCGATGTACTTCAGGGCGGTGTTCCAGTTCTGGGTCGGGGCTCCGGCGGTGTTTTCGGGCATGGCGAATCCTCGGAGGTGGGGTGCGGATGGGAGGTGGGTGAGGTGACCGCGAAGGGGGCCGGTCGCTCAGTGGAACCGGACGTCCGGGTCGAGCAGACACAGCCGTCCGTCGGCGAGGTGCAGCCGGTCGTTGCTGAAGTTGAGAACGGCCGAGCGCAGGTCGCGCAGGGCCTTCTCCAGGCGGGTCGGCGAGTCCTGGAGGTAGCCGTGCTTGAGGCCGACCGCGTCGATGAGCTCCTCCACGGCGGCGTGGCACTCCTCGGCCGCCGTGATCTTCAGGTTGTTCAGCAGCAGCTGGTGGCTGGTGACCGACCAGTCCGTACCGGACTCGGCCAGCTCCTGGGTCCGGCGCAGCAGCGCGTGCACGGTCTCCAGCCGCTGCCGGGCCCGGGAGAGCCGGGTGAGCAGCAACTCGGAGGTGAGGTCGAAGCGCTTGCGGCCGGCCGGGTCGCGCAGCAGGCGCAGTACGCGGGACAGCGCCCCGGAGGCGGTGCCCAGCCAGGCGGCCGACCAGCCGAGGTGGGCGAGCGGGCCGAAGACGGACTGCACGATGCGGTGGAAGGCACCGTGCTCGCCGATCACCTGATGGCCGGGGATGCGGCCGCTGAGCTTGAGCGGCAGGCTGTGGGTGGCCCGCATGCCCAAGGGGCTCCACCCTCCGACCACCTGCACGTCCAGCTGGTGGCGGTGGGCGTAGACGAGGGAGACATGGTGATCGGCCGTGGCGTACGGGCTGCGCATGGTGATCAGGAACCCGTCGGCAGAGGTGCCGCCGGTCGAGATGGGGACCGCCCGGTCGACCTCCAGCGTGCCGTCCGTCTCGTGCAGCGGCTCCTCGGACTTGAAGAGGTCCGCGCCCTTGCCGCTCTCGGTGGTCACGGAGGCCAGGTACAGCTTGCCGGCGGCGAGAAGCGGGATCAGCTCCTCGCGCAGCGGCGACGCGGCGTGCCGTACCACCGCCTCAGCCTGCTGACAGTGCATCACGAAAATCATGGCCAGCGACATGTCGGTACGCCCGAGCACCAGGCCGGTCTCGATGAGGTCGCCGAGGGTGCCGCCGAGGCCGCCCTCCTCCTTGGGCACCTGCAGGCCCAGCAGGCGGGTGTCGCGCAGCTGTGCCAGGGCCTCCTCGGGGAACGTCGCGTCCCGGTCGGTCCGGTCCAGGTGCTGCTCGGCGACCTGGGTCACCGCCGCGAGGCGTTCCGCGAGGTCGGGCACCCCGGTCCGGCCCGCACCCTCGAAGGTCGTTGCTGTTGCCGTAGCCGTGGACGTTGCCGTGGTCATCGTGCCTCTTTCCGTGGGCCGGCGGGGGCCGCCGTGAGCGACCGGTAGTCGATCTTTCCGTTGCGGCTCAGGGGCAGCGCGTCCCATTGCCGCCAGTGCCGCGGCACCATCACCGGGGGCAGGGCCGCGCTCAGCGCCTGCTTCAGTTCCTGCTGCGGCACTTCCTTGCGCAGGGTGTAGTGGGCGACGAGTTCGCTGACGGGTCCCTCGTCGGAGACGGTGACGGCGCAGCTCTCGACAGCGGGGTGCCGGCTGAGGGTGGCCTCGATCTCGCCCAGTTCCATCCGTACGCCGCCGACCTTCACCTGCCGGTCGTCGCGGCCCAGGTAGTGCACGAGCCCGTCCTCGACGCGGGCGAGGTCGCCGGTGCGGTAGATCCGTCCGGTCGACGAGTCCGGGTCGAAGGGGTCGTGGAAGAAGGCGCGTTCGGTGGTGGCGGGGTCGTTGAGGTAGCCCAGCCCGACGCAGGTGCCGCCGACGAACAGCTCGCCGCTTTCCCCCGGTTCGGCCGGCCGCCAGGCGCCGTCGTCGTTCTGGAGCAGGACGTGGAGGGTGCAGTTGGCCACGGGAGTGCCGACCGGGAGCCGGGGCCGGGCCAGATCGGCGCGGGTCACCACGTGCAGGGTGACGTCGTCGGAGCACTCCGCGGGACCGTAGGCGTTGACCAGGGATACGTGGGGGAGCGTGTCGAGCACCTGCTCAGCGAGGGCGGGGTACACCTCTTCGCCGGTGGACAGCAGCCACCGCAGCCCCGGCAGTGCCGGTCCGTCCTTGCGCCGTATTTCGTCGATCAGCCGGCCGATGACGGTGGGTACCAGCTCCACGACCGTCACGCCCGTGGTGTCGAGGGCACCGAGCAGCCAGCGCGGCATACGCATCGCAGCGTCGTCGAGCACGACGACCCTGCCGCCGACCAGGAAGGGGCAGAGCATCTGCCAGATGGAGATGTCGAACACCAGCGGTGCGGAGAAGGCGATGGCGTCCTCGGGCCCCAGGGCCAGGTCGGCCACCTTGGACCACAGGTGGTTGAGCAGGCCCCGGTGTTCGATGGTGGCGCCCTTCGGGCGGCCGGTGGTGCCGGAGGTGAAGATCGTGTAGCGGGCCTCGCCGCTACGGTCGCCGTACGGCCCGTCGTCCAGGCCGCCGGGCCTGCCCTCGGTGGGCAGGCTGAGGGTGCCGATCCCTTCGGCGACGGCGGCCGAGTGGGCGGCGGAGGCGGTTCCGTCGGAGTAGTCGAGCAGCAGGGCGGGCCGGCTGCGGTCGAGCACGTCCCGGACGCGGCCCTCGGGCCAGCCCAGGTCGATCGGCAGGTACGACGCCCCGAGGCTCTCCAGCGCAAGGAAGGCCACCGGCGTGTGCGCACTGCGCGGCCCGACGCAGGCGACGACGTCACCGGCCCCCACCCCGCGGATCCGCATCGCGTCCCGCGCCGCGGCGACCCGGGCGACCAACTCGGCGTAGGTCAGCGTGCGTTCACGGTCCTGGACCGCGCAGGCGTCCGGTCGGGTCCGGGCGTGCCGGGCGACGTGGTCGAGGAGGGCGGTCGCCGAGTCGAGGTCCGCGGGGTTGCGCAGTACCAGTTCCCGGGCCCGGGCGGGCGCACCCGGCGCCAGGGGCAGTTCGGGGCGGACCTGTGGATCGGGGTCTGCGGTGGCGGTGAGAGGCGGGGCCGAGGCCTGGCTGTCCAAGGTCTCTCCTGGATCCATCGGGGGTGGCGAGTGGTGATCGGTCAGCTGGGCGTCGCGAGGACGAGGTGCGCTTCGTGCGGCAGTCGGTGGTGCAGAAGGTCCATCGCGGAGTGCCGCCGCAACCGCACTTCGTCGCGGGGGCCGATCGCGCTGCCAGCCTGGCAAGCCCCTGTCGAGGTCTTGTCGAAAGCGAGCCCCACAAGCGCTCAACGAACGCGCATGAATACGGCAAAGACGCAGACCAGAAGGGCAGTGGAGGCCCTCCGAGGTACCCGGAAGCGGTGGTGGGAAGGTGAGACGGCGAGGCGCGGTGGCAGACTTCACGAGCCCGCGAGGGCCGGAGAGACGTACCTGAAGGTGGGGGTCGGCAGTGGGGTCCTTGCGACAGGTCGGCGCGGTCAGGGATGAGGCCCTGGGTACGCGCGTTGTCAGGATGGAGATCTGCGGTCCAGGTTCCCTTGCCGGGCTGGCTAGAGTGGCGGCCATGAGCGATCGCCGCGGAACTCGGACCATGTCGCCGGTGCTGCTCGGCGTGGCAGACGACGGCTGGTTGCCTGTCACCGCGGGCGAGTCGGGAGCGGCTGTCTTTCGCAGCGCAGACGCCACTCGGTATGCCAAGTGCGTGCCCGCTGCGGATGCGGCCGACCTGAAAGCCGAGCGCGACCGGGTCACATGGCTGGGCGCTCAGGGCGTACCCGGTCCCCGAGTGCTCGACTGGCGGTCCGGTGATGCCGGCGCCTGTCTGGTGACGAGTGCTGTCTCCGGCATACCTGCTGATCAGGTGCCTGCTGAGGACCTGCGGGTCGCCTGGGAACGCATCGCGGACGCGGTCCGCCGGCTGCACGAGGCGCCCGTGTCTCAGTGTCCCTTCCGCCGGGGCCTGGACGCCATGGTCGCCGTGGCGCGCGACGTCGTGGCGCGCGACGCCGTCAACCCCGAGTTCCTCCCCGTCGACCAGCAGCGGACGCCCACCGCGGAACTGCTGGACCGCCTCACCCGGCAGGTCTCACAGCGACGGGAGCAGGAAGCCGCCGACCTGGTCGTTTGCCACGGGGACCTGTGCCTGCCCAACATCATCCTCGATCCGCGGACCCTGGACGTGTCGGGCTTCATCGACTTGGGCCGCCTCGGACTGGCCGACCGCTACGCCGACTTGGCGCTGCTGCTCGCCAACGCGCGAGAGACGTGGACGGACGAGGAGCAGGCTCGGAGTGCGGACATGGCCTTCGCCGAGCGGTACGGCATCGCCCTCGACCACGACCGCCTGCGCTTCTACCTCCATCTCGACCCGCTCACCTGGGGCTGATCGGTTTCTTGGGGGCCATCCGTGGTGAGTATGCGCATCGAGGTGGCCGAGGTACGGCGGAACGTGGCCGGGGCGCGGTGGTGCACCGCCCCGCGACCACGCACCTCTCGCTCACACGGCGCTGGGCTCCGAGGACAGGATGGCCAGTTGGAGGTCCTTGAGCGGAGTGCCGGGCTCGATGCCGATCTCGCTCACCAGCCGGGTGCGCAGCGCCCGCAGCACTTCCAGTGCCTCGGCCCGGCGTCCGACCAGGGCGAGTGCGCGGACGTACTGGGCGTGCAGCCCCTCGTGGAGAGGGTGCATGGTGGTCACCGCGGCGAGCTGGGTGATGGCTCGCTGGTGCAGGCCGGCCTTGATCTGCGCTTCTGCCCGTATCGCTATGGCATCGAGCCGGGACTCCTCGAAGAACCGGCGCTTGGAGTCGAGTACCGGGCCCGCCGGGGTGTCGACCAGGGCGTCGCCCCGCCACAGCTCCAGCGCGTCATCGAGCAGTGCGATGCCGGCCTCGGTCTCGCCCCGCTCCAGCGCTCTGGTTCCCAGGGTCCGTATCCGCTGGAATTCCAGCCAGTCCAGCCGGATATGGGTGCTTTTTATTCCGTAGCCGCCGGCGCCGGTCACCAGGATCTCCCGGGCGACTTGGGAGGACGGGCACCCGGTGAGTTGGGACAACGTTTTCCTGCAGTTCAGGATGTAGGTCTGCAGGGTGCGGAGTCCGGTGGCGGGCGGTCGTTCCCGCCAGAGCTCGCGTTTGAAGGCGGACAGGGGAACCACCTGGTCCGCGTGGACCAGCAGCATGGCCATAACCGTACGAATCTTTGGTGCGATCGAGACGCCTTCGGCCGAAGCGGAGACACCCAGGCGCAGGGGGCCGAGGACTCCGCTGTGAACCGCGACTCCAACATCCTCGTTCAGCGGGCGTGTTCGTGCTAACGGTCCAGGAGCTAGTTCGTCCATAAGCTTCGAGCGATACACCAGTGCCCACCAATCTCTTTGCGTGCCAGATGCCGGTGACCCATCGAAATTCACAGAAGCCAACACGAACATACACAGGGCTTCACAGGTCAACCAGACGCATCCGGCCTCCCGTGGCGTTAAAGCTACGACCGGACTTTGCATACAACGCCTGTGGTGGCGAAAGATGAACTCCCGTTTCGCTCCTTTTGTGACGACTGGCGCCAGGGCCGCCGGCCATTCCAGGCGTGGAATTATGCGGGGGAGCAGGGGGTCGCTACCCGCAGTCACCTCTTGGTTCCAAAACCGCTTTCATGGGTGTCCGAGTCCCGTTGTGGCACGCTGAAATGGCGCAATCTGCACCGTGGTTTCCGGCCGCTCCGGTGGCTCGCGGGCGTTGGCGGAAACTCTCGCGTTACACAGAGGCAATGCTTGTACAGCATCCGCGCACGACCGCGGCGATCACTGCCGGGCACCCGTCCGAGCTGCGATTCGACATTCTCTTTAACCGTTTCTTGAACACCCTTTGCAACTCTTCCGATGTCCCATCGACTCCGCCTCCGGCCGAGTCCGCGTCGAAGGAGTCCAGGGCGGCGAACGCCGTATTGACAGAGAGCGCTTTGCGCAACAAGTAGCGCAAGTGCTCACCGTTCCCGTAACCCCCCTCATGAACGGCAGGCGTGACACGGCACGCCCCGCACCCCACCAGCAGCCCCTCGTCCCTCCCTGGACAGCACATGGCGGGCTGTAGGCAGGAGACAGCTCACCATGTCCGACACAGGCGTCTCACTTCGTGCAGTACCGGTCCGCCAGGCGCAGCGGCGCCGGCCGTGGACTGCCGTGGAGCGGCAGGGCCTTGCCCTCCGGTTCATCCTGATCATCGGTGACGAGCGACTGACCGAGGCTCTTCGGATCGTGTGCGACCACGACGCCGTGACGGTGGATTTCCCCGAGGCGACCGTCCGTGTCGGCCTGTCCCGACTGCTTCCCGAGGAGTCCGGCGTCGTACTCGACTGCCGGGCCTCCTACCGCTCCGACGACCTCGGTCCGTACGGAAACCCGAAGGAGAGCACGTATGAGAGTCCGCACGAAACCACCCGCAGGTGGCAGCGGACCCTCACCGGCCCCCCGGGTGCGCCGCACCAGAGGGAAGCGCTCCTGCAGGAGATTCTGGCCGGCCGCACCCGAGTTCCCCGCCCCGCCCGGACTCGCCTGTCCACTCCTCTGCCTCTCAAGGATGTGCAATGACCCTTCCTCGCACCGTCACTCACCCCGACCCTGACGTCTTCGAGACCCTGGAATCGGAAGTCCGCAGCTACTGCCGCGGCTGGCCGACCGTCTTCGACCGTGCCCGCGGCTCGTACTTGTACGACGAGCGGGGCCGCGCCTACGTCGACTTCTTCACCGGGGCGGGTTCGCTGAACTACGGTCACAACAACCCCATCCTCAAGGGCGCGTTGCTCGACTACCTTCAGCGCGACGGTGTCACCCACGGCCTGGACATGTCGACCACGGCCAAACGCGCGTTCCTGGAGACTCTCCAGGACGTGATCCTGAAGCCCCGCGAACTGCCGTACAAGGTGATGTTCCCGGGCCCGACCGGCGCCAACGCCGTCGAGGCAGCGCTCAAGCTGGCCCGCAAGGTCAAGGGGCGCGAGACGGTCGTCTCGTTCACGAACGCCTTCCACGGTATGACCCTCGGCGCCCTCGCCGTCACCGGCAACACCTTCAAACGGGCGGGTGCGGGTGTACCGCTGGTGCACAGCACCCCGCTGCCCTACGACGGCTATCTCGACGACGTCTCTTCCTTCGCCTGGTTCGAGCGACTCCTGGCGGACAAGGGCTCCGGACTGGACCGTCCCGCTGCTGTGATCGTCGAGACCGTGCAGGGCGAGGGCGGCATCAACGTGGCCGGGGCCGGGTGGCTTCGCGAACTCGCCGAGCTGTGCCGGCACCACGACATGCTGCTGATCGTGGATGACGTGCAGATGGGCTGTGGCCGCACCGGCGCGTTCTTCTCCTTCGAGGAATCGGGCATCGTCCCCGACATCGTCACCGTGTCCAAGTCCATCAGCGGTTACGGACTGCCCATGGCGTTGTGCCTCTTCAAGCCGGAACTCGACATCTGGGAACCGGGCGAACACAACGGAACCTTCCGCGGCAACAACCCCGCCTTCGTCACCGCCACCGCCGCGCTCAACACCTACTGGCGGGACGACCAGCTGGAGAAGCAGACGCTGCTCCGGGGCGAGCAGGTCGCGCAGGAGCTGGCGACGGTCAGTGCCGAGCACCTCGAAGAGGTGAAGGGGGTACGCGGCCGGGGCCTGGTGTGGGGCATGGAGTTCCATGACACGCATCGCGCGGCGCGGGCCGCCGCGCGGGCCTTCGAACTCGGCCTACTGGTCGAAACCTCCGGCCCGGACAGCGAGGTACTCAAACTCCTGCCGCCCCTCACGGTGACCCCCGACGAACTCGACGAGGGCCTGCACGTCCTGGCTCGCGCGATACGGGAGACGGCCTGACCACCCTGACCGCCATGCTGACCACCCTGTCCGGAAGCCGGCGCCGTGCCCTGTCGCACGATGGCCCTCATGAATCCGTTTCATGCTGGTCAGCGCGGCGCCGGTTCCTGGGCAGACCAAAGCCCGCCAGCTCCTTCTCCTCGTAGGAAAGGAAACCCAGGCTCCGGTAGAACGCATGATTGCGCTTGCCCTCCGGCGTCGACTCATGGTCGGTGGACAGGAGGAAGAAGCGGCAGTGCGCATAGCGCCGCATGAGGTGCTCGACCAGGCCGCGGCCGATGCCCTGCCTGTGGAAGGCAGGGTTGACCACGACATCCTGGACGTAACAGATGTGCTCGTCGTCGGAGACCGTCCGGGCCAGGCCGAGGAGCGTTCCGTCCTCACTTCGTGCCGTGCTGACGAGGTGCGAGTTCCTCAGGCCCCGGCAGAGCTTGTCGACGTCGCTGGTATAGCCTTCCCAGCCCACCGAGTCGTAGAGGTTCAGCATCTCCTCGGGATCGAAAGTGTCCTCTTCGGCTATGAACACGCGAAAATTCCTCCTCCTCTGGTGGTTCAGCTGGGCGGTGTGAAGCGGAGAAGCGTGGCGGTGTCGCGGTCCGCCAGCCAGAAGCTGCCGGCGGGTGCGGGGACGATGGCGCTCAGGTTCTTCGCTCCTCGTACGGGCCAGAGGGAGACTTTGCCCTTGAGCTTGCCCTGAGTGGCGATGCGCCCGACTCGATGGTCCGTCGTGAACCAGAGGGCCTTGTCCGGCCCGAGGACGATGTCGCTGGGGTACTTGGAGTCGCGTACCGGGAGATGGGTGAGGCCGCCGTCGGTGCCGATGCGCCCGATGCCGCGCCGGTCGGTGAACCACAGCGCTTCGTCGGGACCGGCGACGATGTCGTTGGGGGCCGAGTTCTTGGGCAGGGGCCACTTCTTGTAGTCCCCCTCGGCGGTGAGCCGTCCGATGCCCTCGCGTTGCTTCGCGCTGTATTCGTTCTGCTGGGAGAACCACACCGCACCGTCCGGCCCCAGGGCCATGCCGCCCGGCCCGACGTCGAACTGGGTCTTCAGCCGCGTGATGCGGTCCAGCCCCCGTTTCGCGTCTGCGCGGCTGAAGACCTTCGAGCCGCGCTCGGAGTGCTCGAACCAGATGGTGTTGTCGGGGCCCAGTGTCAGGGCGTCGGGGAAGCCCGGGCCGTCGGCACTGGCACCGGGCCCGTTACCGGGTGCGCGGTAACTGTCGCTCCACCAGGTGAACTTGCCGGACGGGCCGAGGCGTCCGATCTGATCACCGGCGGCGTACCAGATCCCGCCGTCCGGGGACTCCTGGAGGTCGGCCGGGGTGGGCGCGAAACCGGTGCCGCGGGGCAGGGGATGCTGGGTGATCTTCCCCGACGGGGCGATCTCCGCGATCGCCGCGAGCGCCGACTCGGTGACCCACAGCGTTCCGTCTTCGGTCCGGATCATGTCGTAGGGGTCGGCTTTGCCCGGCAGGCGAATCACGGTGGGGGCAGAGGAAGAAGGAGTCGGAGTGCCGTCATCCGCGCGGCCGCGGGAGTCCGGCCCACAGCCGGCCACCGCGAGCGCCGCCGTCAGCGCGAGCGCCGCGGCGGTCCTCCGCCGCGCGTCATTTCCCGCAGCGCAGCGACGACGGTGCCTCCGTGCCCATGTGCTGCTCCCAGTCGCCCGGCCGGAGTTCCCTGCCGGCCGACGAGCAGACGGTACGGATCCAGACACGCGGATCGAGCCTCCATTCGATGAGCTGCCCCATGTCGTTGGTGGTAGGGCCGTCAGGTTCCGGGGAATCGGTCTCCGAGATGTCGGCCTCCGTCGCGGTGACGAGCTTCTTGCCGTCGGCTGTGAGGGTGAGGCCCGTCGACTCCGCCTTGTTGCCCTCGGGCAGTGGGAGCGTCCCGAGGGCGCTCTCGGACGGCAGGTCGAGGAGGCGGACGGTGTGGTCCTCGGACGTCGTCCCGGCGACGAGGTTCCCGCCGGTGACCGGGCCGACCGCGGGGTCGGTCGCGCCCTCGACCGTGCCGAGGCGTCGGCTGCCGGACGCGGTCCACAACTCCATTGCGCTGCTGCCGCGTTGGACGAGTAGACGGTCGCCTGCGTAGGTGAAGCCCCGGGCATCGTCCACGGGGATCGTACGGATGCGGCCGGACTCGGTGTTGATGACCCGGATGCGGGCGCCACCGGGCTCGCCCATGGCCTCCCCGTCAAGCACCGCGGCATGCTCGGCCCGCGCGTCCAGTGCCACGTAGTTGCGGCTCAGCTCGGCGCGGGAGGAGGCCGTCGGAGCCATGGACCTCGGGCCCGGCACCTCGCGCAGTACCTTGCCGGACTCCGCGTCCCTGAAGCGGACCGTGCCGGAGGCGTGCACCTCTGCCACCTGCCGGCCGCCGGGCAGGTACTGCAGCAGCTGGGGAGGGTCGGAGAGCCGCAGCGGGTTCGGTAGCGCGGGCCAGGTGCCGACGGAGCGCCATGCGCGTCCGCGGGCGAGGATCTCCGCGCTGCCGTCCGTCCCCACCACAGTCAGACGTTTGCTGTCGGGCTGCCACAGCAGCTCCGCGAACTGGGGGACCTTCACCCTGGAGGGCATCATCCGCTGCCGCTCTCTCGTGGCGGGAACACCGAGTCTCAGGGTGGACAGCCACGTTCCTCCACTGTCCATGACCGCCGCGTCGCGCCCGTCCGGCGACACGGACACGCGCGGCTCCTCACAGGCCAGGCAGGAGTCCGGGATCGGGACTCCGACAGCTCGCGAGATACGTGTGCGCTGGTTCAGGTCCCACAGGTTGAGCATGTCGCGGGATGCCGAGACGAGCCTGCTGCTGCCGGAGCCGACGAAGCTGAGGGCGCCTCGGGGGACCGCGCCGGCACCCGTGAGGGTGAGGGGATCGGACGCCTTCCCGCCAGGTGGGTACGTCCGGCTCACGCGCAGGGTGGAACCGATGGCCGTGGCCACGTGGGAGCCGCCGGGGCTGATGGCCAGGGCTGTTGTCAGACCCGGTTCCGTCTTCGCCTCCAGCTTCGGATGCTCGTAGTCGGGCTTGCCCCGCGATGCCCAGACCGGCAGCGAGGAGCCCTTGTTGCTGGAGCTGATGTGGCTGCCGTCCGGTGCGAGGGCGGAGACCACGTTGGCAGTGCCGAAGCTGAGGGAGCTCCCGGCGGTACGGGTGAGCCGCTTCATGGAGATCCGGTTCCAGTTGCCGTAGGCGTCCTCGAGGATCACCAGCTCCGCATCCCCGTCGAAGGCGAGCGCTGTCGGGCCCGACGTCATGCCCTTGAGCACGAGGTGCCGCGTTCTGCCCGAGCCCCGGTCCAGGACCGAGAGCGTGCTCGGGACCTCGAACTCCGAGGTCCTCGTGGTGACCGCGACGAAGCGCCCCGACGGGGAGACCGCGAGCGCCGTGGGCCGCTGCCCGTCGGGCAGGCGGGGCGTGGTGGAGGCCTCCCCGTTCGCCCACACCCTGACCGTGCGGCGGTCGGCCGCCGCGACGACTTCGCTGCCGTGGGACGCGACCGCCTCCACCGGGCCGGGGAGGCGGCCCAGCCGCACGTGGTGGCCGCCGAACCGCCCGTCGTCGAGCCCCCACACCTCTACGTCGCCGTCCTGGGTCCCGGAAACGGCACGCTCACCGTCCCCCGAGGCCGCCACCGCGGAGACCGTCCCCGCGGCCCGCACGCTCCCGGTCAGATGAGGGCTCTCGGTGACCGCGCGGAAGAGGGCGCGGCGGGTCAGCGGGTCGGCGTGCTGCCGGTAGGCCCGCTCGGCGAACAGCCCGGCGAGCCCTACGTCGTTGCGCAGCAGGTCCTCCGACACATCGGCCATCCGGTGCGCGGTGGTCAGCCGGTCCCTGGCCGCGGACTCCCGGTGCTCCACCACCACCCCGGACGCCACGGCCGCCGCGACCAGGGCCATCGCGGTGACCAGGCGGGCGGTGCGGAAGCGCCGGGCGTACCGGTCGGCCTGCCGGAGCGTTTCGGCGAACTTGACGTCCGCGGGCTCGGGCGCGTTCGCGGCGTCGGTCCGGTTCGCGGCGGGGGCGACCAGCCGCAGCCCCTTGCGGCGCGCGGCCAGCAGCTTGCTCTCCATGCCGCTGACGCCGGTGAGACGCTCACCGTTGCCCAGCGCCCCCGTCACCGCGGTGCGCGGGCGCAGCCCGTAGAAGATGCCGCGCACCCCGGCGATGCTGGGCCGCCGTGTCCGGGGATGCCGTAGGAGTTCCCGCAGGCCCAGGGCGAAAGCGACGCCGAGGGAGGGACCTTCGATCCGTGGGGGAAGGGCAGGACGGTCCGTGATGACGAGGCGCCACAGCACGCACCGCGAGCCGCGGCCGGGCCCGGCCAGGGCCCACGCCCGGCCGAGGGCGGTCGCGAACTGGCCGTCGGAGCTGCGCAGCCCCGTCATGGAGCGGGGGTCGGGATACAGGCCCGGAGGCCCGGCGGGGAACTCGCAGAGCTGCAGGACGCCGGTGGCGCCGGGCTCCTCGCCGTCCTCGGGATCCGTCTCGCCGAACACCACCGGTACCTGTACGAGCGGCCGTCTGCGCGGCTCGCAGCCCGCCATCAGCAGCGCGGCGGTGATCAGCGTGCCGTCCGGTGCGGGCGACCGCTCGGCCTCGCCGCCGGGCAGCTGCGGAACGCGTTCGAGGACGGCGTTCAGCCGCTCGGCGGCGTCCGCCGGAAGACCGTCGACTCCGCGGCCGGACGGCTGCGCGGGGCCGGGCGCGGCGTGGGCGGACAACAAGCCGCTGCCTGCCCACATGCTCCGTACGCGGGCCAGGGCATCGTCGTGCTGCGCCGCCCCGCCCTCCGGCGCGCTGAGCGCGAGGGCCAGCAGATAGGCGTGGCCGGCGGGCGTCACGGCGTCGGCCGACCGGTCCGGGGCTGTCGCGTCGATCCAGCCGGCCAGCTCCTCGGCCGGCCCGGAGCGCAGCCAGGCGGGGTCCGTGCGGACCGCCTCACTGCAGGCCTTCCACCACAACTGCCGCTCTCCGAGCAGCTCGTGCACCGCGGCCTGCGAACTCGCCGCCTCCCGGATCACGGCGTCCACCGCGGCGCGGTGCCGCCCGGCTGCGCCGGACGCTGCCTTCCTGAACGGCATTGACGCTGCCTCCCTGGACACCCTTGATGCCGCCTTCTTCGACGTCATCGCAACGCACCGTCGATGACGTCGCGCATCCCTTCGCCCACGAAATACCGCACACGACGCCAGGCGTCCCGGGTCGTCTCGTTGAGCGCCGCGCCGATGGAGTCCGTGACAATGGCCGGGGCCCAGTCGGCCTCAGCCGGAACGGGGTACGGGCCGGTGGCGGCCCACGTCGCGTCCGGTCCGAAGCCACTGAGGCGGACGTACGAGGCGGCGGGCCCGAACCGCCCCCGCACCACTGGCACGAGGAGGACGTGCTCGTCCCCGCCCGGCTGCGCGTAGGTGACCGTGGCCAGCAGGGGCCGGTCCTCGTCGTCGCCCTCGCGCACGACCAGCTCAAGTCGGTACTCGGACGAGTCGCCCGCGGGACGGCGCAGCAGGAACCTCGAACGGCCGTCGGGGGAGGAGGCCTCAAGGACCACGGCGTCACTCCCGGAGGCGGTCAGCGCGCCGACCGCGGGAAGCGGCGGCAGCGTGAACCACCCCGGCGCAAGGGGACGGGCCGGGGACCGATGCGCGAGCGGCTGTTGCGAAGCGGGAGCAGGGGCGGAGGCGGGGCTGTGGACGGGACGGCGCGGTGGAAGGACAACGCCGATGAACGATGCCCAGGTGCGCTGCCAGATGCTGTACCCGTCGCGCCCGCGTTCCGCTGCCCGCCGGGGGCTGGTGCTGAGGCCACGTCCGCCGGTGAATGACGCCCAGGAGCGCCGGGCGACCGATCCGCGACTCACGGCGTTGCCTCCCCTCGCGTCCGGTCGGGCTCCGGTGGCGCGGGTTGCGCACAGACGGCTGGAGGAGCCGGGTCGGCGGGAGGGGCCGGAGCGGGAGACGGGGCCGGGGCGGTGGGTGCGGCGAGTCCGGGCCCGGGGGCGGCTCCTGAAGGGGCTCCGGGCGCGGCCCCGGGAGCGGCCCCGGTCTGAAGCGCTTCGGCCATGGTGGTGGCGCTGCCCATCTGGGCGAGTACGGCAGGCGCGGAAGCGCCCACGGCGATGGCCGCGTACACCCCGGCCAGTTCGCCGTGAAGCAGCCAGCCGGCCGCGCCGCCCAGCACGATGCGGAAGAGCGCGGCGAGCGCATCAGCGGGCGGGTCGATGTACGTGCTGAGCTGCGGCAACGCCTCGGTGGCCGCCCTCGCAGCATGCCGCGCCTGCTGCCATGCGTGCAGCCGCCCGAAGGTCACGACGGCCTCGACAAGCAGCCCGCCGCCGGCGCCGTACAGCGCGCCCTCGGCCCACGAAAGCATCGGACCCCCGTCCTTCCGGGCCGGTCTCATGACCCGGTTGCATCAGACCTGGTGAACCGCCCTCCTTCAGGCAAACGTACCGGCGCCCCCTCGAACTTGACCTTCCAGTACGGAAGTTCGCGTCTCCCCGGCGCAACATGGCTGATTTTCGCCGTGCCACCTCGCGGCGGGGAGGTAAGGGAGATGGCCCGATCTTGCGCAAAGCTGTCCCTGCCGACACTTTCAGGTCCAAATCCCCGTTCCGAGAATGGCCACTCGACTTCGACTTCCTCCGGTGCCGGCGGACCCGGGCAACGGATACTCACACTCGTCAGGAGAGGCCATGGCACTGGAGATGCGCGACCGCTGCGAACGATGTGGCACGGCGCTGCAGCAGACCTCGTCAGCCCGCATATGCTCGTACGAGTGCACGTTCTGCGTGTCCTGCAGCGACGCCATGCGGCACACGTGCCCCAACTGCGGCGGCGAACTCGTCGCCCGCCCCCGCCGTGCGGCAGTGCCTGCCGCCGGGTAGAGGGGCAACGCCCCACAGGGTCCCTGGGCCGCTGCAGCGGCCAGTGCAACGAGTTCTGCAACTCGGCCCGGAATGATGAGCTCACGGGCCTTCGAAGAGGTCAGTCCGTTGATGGGCCCGGCAGAATTGCTTAAACGACAGGGACAGTGGGCACATCATGAAGCACTCGACGAATCCTTGGGCAACCACTTCGCTGGGGAACGCCAGGATGTTGAGGGGCGAGTACGCTCCGGGACGAAGCGCCGAGTCCCGATGGTTACCTGCGGGCGATCCGCGGTCGTTGCCGAGGCTGGATGCGGAGGCCGCAGGCCGCAACGCGGCAGGTGAGGACGTACAGGTCGTCTACAGCGCCCGTGGCGACAAGTTCATGATCGTTCCTCGGCGGGATGAGGCAGCGTGACCGAGATGAAGAACGGCCCAACACATGGTCCGACGGCCTCGTCAGGGACGCATGCGGAACCGGATGTCCACGAGCAACTCTGCGACTTTCCGGAGCTGCGGCTCGGGTCGGCCGCGGCGGAGCAGTGGGCGGGACTGCGCCTGCGGGGCCTGATCGCGGACGCAGCCGAGGCGCTGCCTCCGTACCCGGGCCGGGAGGCGCTTCTGGCTGAGCTGACGACTGTGGCGAACCGCGCGAAGACGTTGGACGAGGTCTTGCGTGCGACTCGCCAGGTCGGCCAAGTGGTGGAGGCGGCGATCGCCGATGCAGAGCGACTGCGTCCCTGGTGGCGGCGCTGAGCGGAGACAACGGCTTTGCTCCCTACTGCCCGGGCAGAAGCAGTGTCGAGCTCTCGCCAGCGGCTTTGGGTTCCAGTGAGGCCAGTCGGGCGAGAACGGTGCCGGCCTCGGGAACGCCGAGAGCGGTGTAGAGGGCCAGGGCGTCTGCCCAGTGACGGTGGGCCTTGGCCCGGTCGCCGGTGGCCAGGTGGGTGACGGCAAGGCCATCGTGGGCGCGGGCCTGCTCGAACCGAGCGCCGATGGCAGTCGCCACGGTCAGTGCGGCGGTGTGCCGGGCGCGGGCCCCGGCCGTGCGGCCCCCGGCCTGCAGGCTCTCGCCGAGGCCGTTGAGCGCAGCTGCTTCGCCGGTACGGTTGCCGAGCTGCCGGAAGAGTCGCAGGGCTTGGTCGTGCAGCTCGATCGCTCGTTCATGGTCGCCTTGAGAACAGTGGAACCAGCCTTGGGCCGTGAGGGCATAGGCCTCCCCGGAGCGGTTGCCGAGCTGACGGCACAGGGCCAGTGCCTGTTGCAGCCGGTCGATGGCAGGGCCGCACTCGCCCTGCCTCCAGGCGGACAGGCCGAGAAAGAGCAACGCCAGGGCCTCTCCGTCGCTGTCGCCGGCCTGCCGGAAGAGAGCGATGGCGTGCTGGTGGTGCTCGGTGGCCTGCTGGTAGTGGCCCTGCCGCCAACGGACGAGACCAAGGTGGCTCAGTGCGTCGCCTTCGCCGACTGTGTTGCCGGTCTGCCGGAACAGGGCGAGGGACTGATCGAGGTGATCACGTGCCTGTTGGTAGTGGCCCTGCCAGAAGCAGACCATTCCGAGCCGGTAGACCGCGCGGGCTTCAGCCGTCCGGTCGCCGGCACGGCGGGCGGCCTGATGCGCGTGGGTGTGCACGGCGTGTGCTTCGGCATATCGGCTGCTGACGTCGAGGTAGCGGGAGAGCGTGTCGGCGAGGCCAAGGGCATGTGGGTGCAGGCCCGTACGTGCGGCGTGGAGGCAGGCGGCGACCAGGTTGTCGCGTTCGGCCTCCAACCAGTCCCGGGCGGCATCTGGGCCGGTGACCGTCGGCAGTGCGTCGGGCAGTGCATCCGCGGAGGGCCGATGGTGTGGAGCTGCTGGATGGAAGGCGGCCATGGCGCCGGTGGCGCTGGACAGGTAGTGATCGAAGAGACGGGTCAGGGCGGCATGCCTGTCGGCATCCGGGTCGGTACGGGTGGCGAGTTCGGCGGAGTAGGCGCGCAGCAGATCGTGCATGCCGTAGCGGGTGCTTCCGGTGTGGTGGAGGAGGTGCGCGCGAACCAGTACGCCGAGCGAGCGGCGGGTCTCCTCCGGACCGGTGCCGATAAGGGCGGCCGCCGCGGTGGGATCGATGTCGGGCCCGGGGTGCAGACCGAGGAGGCGAAAGGTGCGGGCAGCGGGAGCGGGCAGCTGCTGGTAGGACCAGGAGAAGACGGCGCGTACGGTGGCGCGGGGGTCACCGCCGGAGTCCAGGAGGTCCAGCCGCCGTTGCTGGTCGGTCAGCTCGGTGACCAGGACGGACAGGTCGTCGTGCGAACGTGCGGCGGCCAGCTCAGCAGCGATGCGGAGAGCCAGCGGCAGTCCTGCACATAAGGCGGCCAGCTGTGCGGCGGCCCGGGGAGCAGTCTGTACGCGGGTGCCGATCAGCCGGCGCAGCAGCGCGAGAGCGTCGGTCGTGGGCAGTGAGTCGAGGGTGAGCCGTCGGGCGCCGTGCAAGGCGACCAGGTCGGCGAGGGAATCCCTGCTGGTCACGAGCACTGCACACGTCGGGCTCCCGGGCAACAGCGGCTTGACGTGCTCTCCCGAGGAAGCGTTGTCCAGGAGCACCAGGATGCGCCGCCCGGCCAACTCGCTGCGGTAACGGGCCGCCCGGTCCTCCATCGTCAAAGGGATGCTCTGCCCGTCGAGTCCGAGTGCGGTCAAGAACCGGGCCAGCGCATCGCCCGGAGCCACCGGCTGTTCGGGGTCGTAACCGCGCAGGTCGATGTACAACTGCCCATCAGGGAATGCTTCTTGCGCTCGGTGGGCCCAGTGCACCGCCAAGGCCGTCTTGCCCACCCCGGCCGCGCCGGTGACCGCACCGATCGCCGTCCCGCGGTCGTCCGAGCCCGGATGCGCCAGCGGATCGAGCTCAGCCAGCTGCTCGTGCCGTCCTGTGAAGCCCATGACGTCACCAGGCAGCATGCGAGGTGCCCGTACCGTTTCGGCCCGCATCATCGGCGGTGAGGCCAGAGCGGGGTCGGCGGTGAGCACCGCCTGCTCCAGACGCCGCAGCTCGGGGCCGGGGTCGACGCCCAGTTCGTCGACCAGCAACAGCCGGGCGTCGCGGTACACGGACAGTGCCTCAGCCTGGCGGCCGGAGCGGTACAGGGCGATCATGAGGTGAGCGTGCAACCGTTCCCGCAACGGGTGGCGCCGGACCAGCCCGGTCAGCTCGGCCACCAGCTCCGCGTGCCGGCCGAGCGCCAGGTCCACCTCGATACGCTCCTCCAGCACGGTGAGTCGTTGCTCCTCCAGCCGGTCCCGCTCGATGTCCAGCAACGGTGCGGCAAGCCCCTCACACAGCCGGCCCCGCCAGAGCCGCAGCGCACCATGCAGTGCGTCGGCCGCCGCAGCCGTATCGCCCGTGGCACGAGCGGTGTGCGCACGTGCCACTTCCCGGCCGAAGACGTGCAGGTCCAGTGCGTCGGCGGGCACGGTCAGCAGGTATCCGGCGTCGGTCCAGGTGAGAAGGGAGGAGGGCCCGCGAGGCCGCCGGCCCGGTTCGAGCACCCGGCGCAGTGCGGAGACATGCCGTTGCAGCAGATTCAGCGCGCGTGCCGGGGGTGCCAGTCCCCACACCGCTTCCATGAGCCGATCCGTCGATACCGGTTGGTTGGCGTGCAGCAGGAGCACCGCGAGTACCACACGCTGTTGCGCCTCGCCGAGTTGCAACGGTGCGGTGTCGAGCCGCACACGTAACGGACCGAGCAGTTCGTAAGACCGTGCAGGCGCTGTCTGCTGATCACTCATCGCAGTCCCCGTGGCCGACTGTCTCCGTGCACCGAGCAATCCCTTACAGCCTACGCTGACCCGGCGTGAGCAACTGGCTCTGCGCCAGCGTGCGGTAGAGACGGTCGGACCGTAGGAGTTCGTCGTGCGTGCCGGTAGCGCGGATTCGGCCGGCGTCGAGTACGGCGATGTGGTCGGCGGAGCGGACCGTGGAGAGGCGATGGGCGATGATGAGAAGCGTCGCCTCCGCCGTCACCTGCTCCAGCGTGTCGGTCAGTGCAGCCTCGTTCAGCGCGTCCATCTGGGAGGTGGGTTCGTCCAGGAGGAGCAGGGAGGGCCGGGGCAGCAGCGCACGGGCGATGGCGACGCGTTGGCGTTCGCCGCCGGACAGGAGTGTGCCGCGGTCGCCGACCGGGGTGTCGAGGCCGGCCGGCAGCCGACGCAGCAGATCGCCGAGGTTTGCCAGCTCGACGGCGCGGAGCAGTTCGGCCTCGGTGGCGTGCGGAGCCCCGTAGCAGAGGTTGTCGCGCAGGGTGCCGTAGAGCACGGGAGAGTCCTGTTCGACCAGGCCGATGCGGGCCCGGCAGGTGCCGAGGGCGAGCTGCCGGCGGGTGTCCAGGCCGTCCAGGAGGATGTCGCCCCGGTCGGGGTCGTAGAAGCGGGCGATGAGGGCGAAGACAGTTGACTTCCCGGCACCGGAGGGGCCGACGAGGGCCGTGCGGGAGCGTTGCGGCACGGTGAGGGAGATGCCTCGCAGGACGGGACGGTCGCCGTAGGCGAAGTGGACGTCGCGCAGTTCCAGTACGGGCGTTGCCGTGCGGCAGTCGGGACGCGTGGCACGGTGGCCGTTGGCTGAGATCAGGTCCTCGACCGGGAGGCGGGCCATGCCGTCGATGCGCTTCAGGGCGCCGCGTCCTCGCTGTATCAGGCCGGCGGTCTCAAAGAGGGCGGACAGCGGTCCGTCGAGGTAGGTGAGGTAGAGCAGGAACGCGACGAGCTGGGCCAGTTCGAGGCTTCCGTGCGAGACCCGCACACTGCCGACGACCAGGACGAGGATGAACGTACCGTTGGTGGACAGGCCGACCAGGGGGCCGATCACGGCGTCGAGTTTGACGACGTGGACTCCTGCGCGCCACGCGGCACGTGCTTGTTCCGTCACGCGCCGGGCCTCGCGCTCCTCGGCATGGTTGATCTTGACGGTGCGGATGGCGGACAGCGCCCGGTCGAGGTCCGCCGCCATCCGGCCCACGCTTTCCTGGGTGCGTTCGGTGGCTGTTCTGATGCCTCGCACCAGCAATGTGGTGAGGCCGGTGCAGACGCCGATGGTGACGCAGACGAGAACGAAGAGGAACGCATCGATCCACACCATCATCACGGTCGCCCCGACGACGAAGAGCAGTCCGGAGAGTACGTCGACCGATCCGAAGGCGACCACGTCCCGCAGCAGGGTGGTGTCGGCGTTGACGCGGGAGATGAGGTCGGCCATGCGGTGGTTGTCGTACGTGCGCATCGGCAACCGCAGCAATCGCGAGACGAGCCTGGTACGCAGCCCCAGAACGATGCTTTCGCCGACGCGTTGCAGGAGGTAGTGCGCGCCGCCGCCGGCCACCGCCTCCGCCACGAACACAAAGGCGAGCAGGAACAGAAGGGGGACGAGGCCCGGTCCGCTGCGGGTGGCTTCGACGGCGCGCATGGCCAGGAGCGGCTGAGCCAGGCTCAGCGCGGAGGAGACGAGGGTGAGCAGCAGAGCCAGGACAACGCACCTGCCGTGACCGCGAGCGGTGGCTAGGAGGGCCCGCAGGGACACACCGGCGGACGCGTCACGCAGGAACATCACCCGTCCCGGTGCCTGTCGGCAGCGGACATCGTTGTGACGGGCGTGGTCCGATGCGTATCAGGGCCCGGTATTGGCCGACCTCGGCTGGCTCTGCCACGGGCCGGCCGTCGGCCTCGACCCAGGCATGTGCCTGGAAGGGGAAGGTCCGGGCGCCGGTGCACCACGTGGGCCATACGCCGGTCGCCCGGCAGAGCAGAACGGTGGCGAGCGAACGCGCCACGCATGCCTCCCCTGCGCACATGCTGCTCCTCGCCACCACGTCCCGTCGGGCTCGCTCCGCCTGCTCGTACGAGGCGGGAGCGGCGCCCCGGCTCAGTACACCGAGGACGGTACGGATGTGGGCGGGCGACTGCCGAGCCAGAAGCCGCGCCGTACCGACGGCGAGGCCTGCCGTTGCCTTGCGCCGTAGGGTCATCCGCCGTCGGTCACGCCGCCGTTCGGCCGGATGCGGCGTGGTCCTGGCTGTGGTGAAGACGGGGCGTTCCGGTTCATTCGTGACGGGAAGTTCCGGTTCACTCATGAGGTCTCCACGAGACGGGCGGAGCGCAGTGAGTCGATCAGGGCCGTGACATCGTCGCGTGCCCGGTCGGCCGGGACCGGGTGATCATCAGCCAGTACGCGTGCCGCGTCGGCAGGCGTACCGCCTGCCAGGAGGGTGTCCAGGACCGCGGTGCCGGTGTGGTTGAGCTGCCAGTAGTCGCCGCGGCGTTCGTCGAGCAGCACGGCTCCGTCATCGTTCTTCGTCAGGGACACGTGCGGAGACAGGCTCATGGTCATACGTCCTCCTCAGGCATCGTCACGGCGGCCGGCCGCGGGCTCCATGTCGCGCAGCCACGCCTCGCAGGCGAGGGTCAGCGCCAGCGCGTGAGGGCTCGGACCGGGCATGAACGAGCTCGCGCACATCCGGCGCAGAGCCACCGCATCGATGAGTCCCCGGGCGGCCAGCCGGGACTCTTCGGTGAGTGCGAGCAGTTCATTGCGGTGGCGTCGCAAGCCCTCGTACCACAGCTCCTCCGCGACGCCGCCGCCCTTGGTCGTGCGGTGCAGCAGCTCGTGGGGGAGCAGTCCGCGCATCGCCTCCGTCATGAGTGGCTTGTAGTGCCAGGGCGTGGTGCGTTCGTGCGGGCGGACGGCCAGGCATGCTTCGACGACCCGGTCGTCCAGCAGGGGAGCGGCCATGGGCAGGCCGCTGTCTGTCATCAGCCAACCGTCCAGCCGGGTGGCCCGGCCGCTGAAGCGCACGGCTTCCAGCGTCGAATGCTGTCCTCGCTGTGCCGCGAGTGGTGTCCACGGTGACTCTTCGGCGAGGGAGTGGACCGCGTCGACGGCCCGGGCGGTGGCCCATGACGGGAGCCGGGGGGCTTGGCCCCAGCCCAGGTGTTCGGTCGGCGATTCGGGAGGCGGCGCTTCGGTGAGGTGGGGGAGGGCGGCGGCGAACCACTGGCGGTAGCTACGACGATCGGCCAGTGCGGCCAGTGAGTCGCGCAGTGGCCAGCGGTGGCGTGCGCGGTATCCCCGAAGGTGGGCCCAGGCGAGGCGTGGACGCGTGCGTGCGAGGTCGTGCAGGTAACTCAGCATGCATTCGAGCACCTCGTCACCGCCGTGCCCGGTCAGGTGGCGGCCGGAGGAGTGGTGGGGCAGGCGGCGTGTGACGTCCAGCAGAAGTGCACGGTCCTCCAGTCCCGGGTAGGGCTCGTCGATCACTGTGCCCGATGTGCTCACCCCCGCGAACGGCAAGGGCGCCTCCCCCTCGGGGACGAAGACCGCTTCGACATCCGGCAGCGCTGCCAGCGCCGTCTTCACCCAGTACGGGTCATCATCGCCAGTACCCGCCGGCGGGAAGGAGAATGTGGTGAGACGGTCTGCCAGGCGTGCCGCCAGGAAGCAGACCGGGGTACTGTCCAGGCCGCCGGAGAGGTCGCAGCTGCGGGCCCCACCGCCTCGGACCGCGGCAGCCACTGCGGCGCTGAGGGCGTTGCGCAGCCGTGGCGCCCCTTCAGCGAGGGAGAGGTCGGCCGCAGGGGGGTGCCACCATGTTGTCGTCGTGGCGGGCCGGTCAGCCCTCAGGTGAAGGTACGCGTCCTCCGGCACGGCCTGTACGCCGGACCACACGGACTGGCCCTGCAGAGGGTGCGGAGCGGCGGGTGACAGCAGACGTACGGCAATCTGACGGTCATCAATGCCCGTGCCGAGCACCCGGGCGAGCACATCGCTGCGACTGGCGACGAGGTCGTGACGACCGGCACGGGCACGGAAGGCGCGACAGGTGCCGGAGAGCGTGCCCTGTACTCGCACGCCGTCCGGGTCGGCCGCCACCAAATGGAAGGCGCCGGACAGCCGAGGCAGTAGGCGGTCCACGTCATGGACGGTGTGCAACGGCCGGATCGCCGCGGTCAGCTCCGCCTCCGTCATGGAGCAGTATCCGATCAGCGCCACCCGGAGCGGGCCGGCTTCGGCACAGGTGATGGCTCCGTCGCGCCACTGCCCGAGCAGCCAGGGACGCCCCGAGCTGTGGTCGACGCGCTGGAGTCCGGCGAGTGCCGGTACGTGGGACACGGCGAGAGCGGCCGCGTGATCGGGCAGGACCACGAACCACGCCTCGCCGTGCACCGACCCGGGTAAGTGGGTCATGCCTCTCCTAGTGCATCAGTGGTAGGGGCAGTACCAGCCCTGACAGTCGCGGTATTTACCCTTCTTCCGACCGCGGGTCAGGTCCGTGAACGAACCGACCTTCACCAGCATGGGAGGCTCATAGGCCGAGCTACGCATTGCGCACCCCCTCTCTCCGCTGCCGACGTTCGGTTGTGGGTGCCGGACAGACTGCCCCGGACGCGTCACTTCGCCGTCACACCGCAGGTGAGCGGGGCGGTGAACCGCAGTGCGTCAGGTCAGTGCCTGGCGCATCAGTGCACGGAACCGGTCCGAGGGCTCGACCCCGAGCTCCCGGCGCAGGAGGCGGCGGAAGGCCTGGTAGTGCCGGACCGCGTCACCGAGATTGCGTTCGGCCAGATGCACGGTCACCACCGCGCGGTGCGCACTCTCGCGCAGCGGGTCCGTCCGCACGCACTCCAATGCTGCCTCCAGCGCCAGTGCGTACCCGCCGTGTTCGATGAGGTGGCCGACCAGGGTTTCGAGAGCGTGCAAGCGCAACTGCTGGAGCCGTTCGCGCTCCAGCACGACCCAGTCCTCGTCCCAGCCGGGCAGTAGGTCTCCGGAGAGGAGCGAGGCGACGTTGGGCCGTCTGTCCGCCGTCGCCTCCGGCTGCACGGCACGCAGGGCGCACCAGCGCAGGTCGCGTACGTCAACGTGTACCGAGTCCTCCAGCGCGAGGGTGTCCTGGTGGCTGCGGACCACTGACGGCCGCTGATTGCGCAGCCGCCACAGTGTGGTGCGCAGGCTGCCCAGCGCGTGGTCCTCTGTGACGTCCGGCCACAGTGTGCCGGCGAGGACAGTGCGGGTCGCTTGCTGACGTAACCCCAGGTACGCCAGCAGTCGTTGGCCGCTCGCGCTGACCTCGGCCGCCTCGGAGGCTTCACCTCCGTACTGAAGCCGGAAGCCCCCGAGAAGTCTGAGGTGGGCGATGGGGAGCACGTCGGGTGTGGTCGCGGCTTCGGTTCGTGGGTGCTCCGGTAATCGTTCTGTCAGCTGTCGAGTCATCGCGGAATATCGCCCCGATCCCGGTCCACAGTGTTCCGTCCTCCAGCGAAACGCGTCATCTCGCTGTGCGGCTCGCGGGAGCTCCTTGCACCTCGCGATCAAAGCATCGAGCGCGAGCTATAACGCGTTCGGGATGCGCGCCTTCCCGGGGGCCAACCGTAGGCGGGAGCTGCGGTGTTGCGACTCTTGTGGGTGGTTGAAGGCGGCCCGAGCACTCCCGCGGTCGAACGCTCATGGCAATCGCGCCGCGCTCGACCGACAGCGTGACGGAGGGATGCACCACTCTGTTCGACGCTTACCTGCGATTCGTTCACGCCGTGGTCGTACGTACCCGTCGGACGTCGACCAGCCAGCGCGGCTTGCCGGAGGTGTGTTCCGCCCTGATGGACGCCGACGAGCCGGAACCGTACGCCAGGTGCGCGAGGGCGCTCGAAGCCGGTGCCGTTCTGGGGGAGGGCGGGGGATCCCAGGTGATGCCGGTCGATGCCCCCCATCGAGTGGACCCTCGTCGCGACGGGTGCAGTTCCCCGCATAGCGCCCGGCGGCCCGAGTGGATGGCTCCGCTGATGACCGTACGGGCAGAACCCGATGGGGAGACCAAGGGGTGCGGGATGCCCCACGCCACCGTCGCGCGACCGGGGGAGAAAGGGCGTCGGCCACCTGGAGTGGTACCGCGAGGCGGTGCTGCGGAAGATCTCCGGACTGTCCGACGACCAGCTCCGCACGCCCGTCGAACCACTGCACCGGTCCCCTCTGGGCCTGGTCCAACACCTCGGCCGGGTCGAGCGCCGATGGCTCCGCTGGGGATTCGCCGCCGAAGACGTCCTCGCCTGGCTGACCGACAAGGCACGCGTGGGAGGACGGTTCTCCACACCCGACCAGGCTCCGTCCCTCGGACGCATCCTGTTCCACCTGCTTCAGGAGTAGGCACGTCACGTCGGCCACCTCGACATCGCCCGTGAGCTGATCGATGGGGAGACGGGCGAGTAGCACGTAAGGGCTTCAGAGCAGGCGGGGCCGGCTTGTCACGTCTCCGCGCGGGCCGGGTGGTAGACCGCGAGGGCCCAGATCACGAAGACGTCGAGTGCCATCATGATGACGGACCAGATGGGGGCGTACGGCAGGAACAGGAACTGGGCCACCAGACTCAGCGAGGCCAGCATGATGCCGGTCATGCGGGCCCAGATCTGGCCACCGAGGATGCCGCAGCCGACGAGGACGGCGACCACGCCCAGGATGAGGAGGATCCAGCCCCAGCCGGTGAGGTTGATCCGGTAGATGTAGCTGTCGAGGCTGACGTACAGGTTGTCCTTGGCGATCGCGGCGATGCCCTGGAGGATGAAGAGCACGCCGTTGACCAGCATGAGGACGCCTGCGAAGGTGACACCACCGGTGACCCAGCCACTGTTGTCCCGCGGCCCGGAGGAGGCGTCGGACCACCCGGGCGTCCGGCCTCGGCCGTACGCGGGCGGGGGGTGTGCCGAGGACGGCTGATCGCTCATGGTCGTGCCCTTTCGTCCGGCGGCGTGGAACGCCGCAGCCTGCTTCGACCTTGTCCACCCCCGTCCGCCGGTCGCCACAGAGGGTGCTCCGAACGGGTGAAGGGAGCATGGGAGCTCGTTCACCACGCCTCCGACTCCTTCGCCGCCGCCGAGGCACGCCCGGTGCGGCCCCCTCCGGCGGCCGGCGAGCGCAGGCGCATCGCGAGCAGGGGCAGCAGGAGTACGGAGAGCATCGCCGCGCCGACCAGTGCTGCGGCCTCGTCCGAGCCGAGGAGTTTCTGGTCCAGGCCGATGGTGGTGATCGCGACGACGAGCGGCAGGCACGTCGAGGCGAACAAGGGCAGGGCCACCCGGTCCCGACGGCTCAGGTCCCTGGGAGCGAACAGGTACACCGGCCCACCACGCACCAGCAGGAACAGCAGCAGGAAGAGCGGCACCAGCAGGAGGGTGCCGGGGTGGTGCAGCAGGGCGTCCAGGTCGAACTCGACGCCGGTGACGACGTAGAACAGCGGTACCAGGAAGCCGAACCCCATCGCCTCCACCTTGCCGAGCACCTCCGCACTGCTCGCGGGCGCGGCACGGTGCAGAACCAGGCGGGTGAGGACCCCGGCGGCGAAGGCGCCCAGCAGCACGTCGAGGCCGAAGACCTCGGCCAGGCCCAGCATGCAGGCCAGCAGGAGCATGACGAACCGGACCGCGAACTGGCCGCTGCTGTGCAATGTCCGCTCGGTGAGCCGGACGAACCAGCGCGATCGGGGACGCAGCGCCCAGAAGACGGCGCCGGCTGTGAGCACCCCGAACGCGGCCAGCAGGGCGGCCGACTCGGCCGGCCGGCGCCCGCTGAGCAACAGCGCCACGGCGACCACGGGACCGAACTCCCCGACCGCCCCGAACGCCGACATCACCGTGCCGAAACGGCCCCGCAGCTCACCGCGGTCGCGCAGCATCGGCAGTACCGTACCGAGCGCTGTACTGGTCAGTGCCGTACCGATGACGAACGCCTTGAACATCTCCCCGCCGCTGATCAGGAGGGCCAGCCCGATACCGACGGCCAGGGAGACCAGCCACGCCCACAACGCGCGGCGCAGGGTGTCACCGCGGACATCGGCGAACTCGATCTCGTAACCGGCCAGGAAGATCAGCATGGCCAGCCCGAGGTGGGCGAGCGTGTCGGTGACCTTGTCGGGGTGTGCCCAGCCGAGGACGTCCGGGCCGATGAGGATGCCGAGGGCGATCTCGAAGATGACCAGGGGTACGGACAGCCGGCGTTGTGTGGCGTATACCAGCAGCGGCGCCAGTACTGCGGCGGTCATGATCAGGACGAGGGTGCCGGGATGCGTCATGAGTTGCTGCTGTGTCGCCGGGTCACGGGGTGACGATGGCGAAGTCGGGGTCGGGGTCGGTGAGGAAACCGAGGAGTTCCGTCAGCTTTCCCAGGTCGCCGGTGACCTTGACCCCTGCGCGTTCGGCCAGTTCGTCGGGGGCGATGGCGCCGACGAGCACCGCGCGCAGGGCTTCTTCGTCGAG
Source organism: Streptomyces sp. NPDC047117 (assembly GCF_040643545.1). NCBI lineage: Bacteria > Bacillati > Actinomycetota > Actinomycetes > Kitasatosporales > Streptomycetaceae > Streptomyces > Streptomyces sp. NPDC047117. The sequence continues at coordinate 156,307 of NZ_JBEYUN010000003.1, forward strand.
GGCGATCTCCACGTCCGGATCGGCCGCGGCAGGGCTGGTACCGGTGACCTGGGTGAGGACGCCGTTGCGCAGTTGGAGGGTGAGGGGGTCCGCAGATTTGAGGTTCCAGCGGACGGCGATCTCCGTTTCCCAGCAGCGCGGGCCGTCCACCCGGATGGCCAGAGAGTCGACGAGCTGTTCCAGCGTCAGGGCCGACAGCAGGTCGGAGGCGACGGTCGAGGTGGGGGTACCGACTGGTCCGTTGCGCAGTTCAAGGGCCCCGGTGAGGAAGAAATTGCGCCACGTACCGTTCTCACTGCCGTAGCCGAGCTGCTCCAGGGCGTCGGCCTGCAGCTCGCGGGCCGACGCATTGTCCGGGTCCGCGAAGACCACATGATCGACGACCTGGACCACCCACCGGAAGTCACCGTCGGCGTAGCACTGCCGGGCGCGTCGCAGGACCTCGTCCGCACCGCCCATGTACTCCACGTACCGCCGCGCCGCCTCGACCGGTGGGTGCTGCCACAGGCGCGCCGGGTTGCCGTCGAACCAGCCCAGGTACCGCTGGTAGACAGCCTTGGTGTTGTGGCTGACCGAACCGTAGTAACCGTGCGTGTGCCAGGCCCGCTCCAGAGCCGGAGGCATCTCGATGACCTCGGCGACCTCCGGGGCCGTCAGACCCTGGTTGAGCATGCGCAGCGTCTGATCGTGCAGGTAGGCGTACAGGTCCCGCTGTTCCGACAGGTACGTCAGGACACGCTCGCGACCCCACACCGGCCAGTGGTGCGAGGCGAACGCGACGTCCGAGCCGTCGACGAAGAGGCCGATGGACTCGGTGAGGTAGCGGGCCCAATTGCGCGGGTCACGGACCTGGGCGCCGCGCAGGGTGAGCAGGTTGTGCAGGTTGTGGGTGGCGTTCTCCGCCATGCACAGCGCCGCATGATCCGGAAAATGGATGTTCAGCTCCGCCGGGGCTTCGGTGCCGGGGGTGAGCTGGAAGACCATCCGGATGCCGTCGATCGTCTCCGTCTGCCCGGTGCGGGCGATGTACAGGGTGGGCGGGATCAGGCCGACCGCGCCGGTGGAGATGGTCTGGCCCAGGCCCGTGCCGATCTGGCCGCGCTCGCCCTTGGGAAGCGCGGCACCGTACATGTAGGTGGCTCGGCGGTTCATCGCCGTACCGGCGTAGACGTTCTCGCTGACAGCGTGGTCGAGGAAGCCCTCGGGCGCGAGCACCGGAAGGCCCCTCGCCGTCTCCTTGTCGGGGACGACGCCACGCACTCCGCCGAAATGGTCGGCATGACTGTGCGTGTACAGCACGCCGGTGACGGGCCGGTCTCCGCGATGACCGCGGTACAGCGCGAGGGCCGCGGCGGCGGTCTCGGCGCACAGCAGCGGGTCGATCACGAAGACGCCCCGCTCGCCCTCCACCAGGGTCATGTTCGACAGATCGAAGCCGCGTACCTGGTAGATGCCCTCGACGACCTCGAACAGACCGTGGTCGGCAGCCAGCCGGCTCTGCCGCCACAGGCTCGGATTGGCCGTTTCCGGGCACTCCTGATCCAAGAAACCGTACGCGTCGAGGTCCCAGACGGTGCGGCCGTCGGGGGAGCGGATCAGGTTGGCGGACGCGGTCCCCATGAAGCCGCGGCGCGCATCCTTGAGGTCCTGCGCGTCATCGAAGGCAAAGCGCTGCCGAACCGCCCGGTTGGCTTCCGCGATGACCGGCTCCGCGGACTTGGGCTCGGTGTTTCCAGGCATCGCAGCTCCTTCGCAGGCTGTGCGGAGGCCAGTGGCACAACGACCCCACAGGCTGTGCGGAGGCCGGTGAGTCGACGGCGCGCGGGGCAGTGTCACTCTCCCCTGGCCGTCCGGCCCGGACAACCGCATGTACGCCGTCGGGAGGACGGTGCGCGTGTGCAGGCGTCCGAGCGGGCCCACGCGAGCAGACCTGCGGGCTGGCGCGGCCGCCGGCGCCGTCCGATGCTCGAAGTCCGATGTCCCGCGCTGAGAACCGAGGGAGTCGATGAGCGAGCTGTTCCCCACCACCCCCGGCCGACGATGACGTACCCCCTGCGCACGCGAACCGCGCAGGGCAGCCGGGGTACGCACCGCGCCCGTCGTACGCGCAGCCATGCCCTCGCGCTCCTCCTGGTCGTGGCGGGCGCTCTGCTGGGCTGGACGCTGCCTCTCTGGGAACGGCAGCTGCCGGCGGCCGGCCTGACCTTCGACGCCTCCACGGCGCAGGCAACGCTCGCCGCGATCGCCGGCGGCATGATCACCCTGGCCGGCTTCGTCGTCACGGCCATCACGCTCGTCGTCCAGACCGTGCAGGCCATGTCGCCCCGCCTCGTCGCGGCCCTCGGCCACTTCAGCCGGTACCTGGTCCTGTTCGGCCTGCTGATCGGCACCGCTCTGTACGCGCTGGTGGCGCTGAGCCAGATCCGCGGCGAGAACGTCCCCCGGCTGACGGTGACGCTCGCCGTCGGCCTCGTCCTGGTCGACGCCGTGACCGTACTGTCCCTGCTCGCCTCCCTGCGGCACGCCGTGACCGGCGGTGGACTCGCGCGAGCCGTCGGGGCACGGCTGCGCACTGTCATCGACGAGGTCTATCCGCCCGAGGCGGGGACGCATCCCCCTCCCACCGGCGGGCGGGGGCCGGCGCCGGAGAGCCACGCGCTGCCGCCAGAGGTGCCCGTCGTCTACGGCGGGCGGCCATCGGTGATCTTCGCGCTGGAGGAACCCCAGCTGATCCGGCTCGCCGCGAGGCACAACGTCCGCGTGCGCTTCGTGCACGCGGTGGGTGCATTCGTCGGCACCGGCACAACGGTCGCCTCTGTGGAGCCCTCGAAAGCCCTCCCTACCGACGCTTCCACGGGAACCGGGAACGGAACCAACACCGGCACCAACACGGCGCGGCACGGGCGGCTGACCCGCCAGGTGACCGCCCACATTCGCTTCGGCCCCAGCCGCACCGTGGAGCAGGACCCCGCGTACGGCTTCCGCCTCCTCGCCGACATCGCCATCAGGGCGCTGTCACCCGCCGTGAACGACCCGACCACGGCGGTCCAGGCACTGGACCAGATCGAGGACGTCCTCCTCCGCCTGGCCAACCGCCCGCTCGGCCCCGCCTGGCTGCTCGACAAGCACGGCCGGCCGCGTATCCACAGTCCCGCACCCGAGTGGCCCGACCTGGTCTCGCTAGCCCTGGACGAGACACTCCTCTACGGCTCCGCCAACCCGCAGATCGTCCGGCGCCTGCATGCCCTCTTCGACCGCCTGCTCGCCGCCACCACCGACGACCGCGGCGACCGCAGAGCACCGATCACCGAACGCCGCCAGGCGCTGGAACGCCTGGCGGCCACCTGCCTCCCCGACCCACTGCTGCGAAGTGTGGCGACCCAGCCCGACCCCCATGGCCTCGGCGGGGTCCGGCTGCACGGTGCCCGAGCCCGGGAAGAACGCAACACGAAGCGTGAACCGTAGTTGTCCGGAGTGCCGGCCAGCCGCGGCGATCACTGGAAGGCGATCTCTTCGCACCGGGTGACGCTGCGACGGAACCGGACAAGACCGCACTGACCGACCTGCGCCACAGCATGCTGGAGGAGCACGCCCAGGCCGATCACAGGGTCGTGGAGGTGGCGGACCCCAGCCGGGACCGGCATCCCATGGACCGCTCGGACTACACCTCGGCAGTCGAGGGCTGGCGCGCCCGGCGAGCGGACCTCTTCGAGCGGCTGATGCGCGAGGAGATGACGGTGGGGGAGACCGCGGCTTTCCTGGTGTGGGGTGACCCGTCGCTGTACGACAGCACAATCGGGATCCTCTCCACCATTGAGGCCCGGGGCTCCGTCGCCTTCGATGTGGAGGTCATTCCCGGCATCACCAGTGTGTCGTCGCTGGCCGCCCGCCACCGCATCCCGCTGAACCAGGTGGGCCGACCGGTGCACATCACCCCGGCCCGCAGACTCTCCGACGTGGCCCAGAACGACGACGGAGACATCGTCGTCATGCTCGACGCACACGAGTCGTTCACCCGGTTCGACGGGGAAGACGTCTGGATCTACTGGGGCGCTTACCTCGGAACGCCGGACGAGCTTCTGGTCGCCGGCCCGCTGCGGGAAGTGGCCGACCGCATCCGGCAACTACGAGCCGAGGCCCGTGAACGACACGGCTGGATCATGGACACCTATCTGCTGCGCATCGCGGAGCCGCCCTCTGCCGAATCGCCCTCCGCCTGACCGACCGTGTCGGTGAGATTTGCCCGTAGTGCTGAACTCAGTTCGGGGAGCCTGCTTGCGGGAACCGTGCTGTCTTGGTGGTCGGGGCTTCACATGAGCAGGGCGCGGGACTGATTGCGGTATTCCTTGGCGGTCGTTGCCGAGGCCGAAGCACGGACGTACGTTGCCCAAGGGCGGGCCGGGGAGGGCAGCGACCGCACTCTGCTCGGGCGCCGGCGCTCCGGCTTGCGGAATACCGTCACCTGCACCGCGTTCCGCGAGGTCGGCCGTGTGATCCGCATTGTGCAGCGGCTGCGCTGCGGATCCGACGACCCGCTACGCCGCCGGGTGGCCACAAACCCGGCCACCGCCGGCTTCAGCCAGGCCGCTTGAGCCTGGGGCCGGCTGGGTCAGGTTCAGGCGGCGACATGCAGCTTCTGCTGCACCTGCTGGAGGGGTGCGGCGTGTAGGAGGTGCCTGGCGTGCCGGATGTGTCGTTCGTCAACCTCTTCGCGGTCGTACTGATCGCGCTGCTGGCTCCGCTGCTGCTCGGCCTTGCTCCCCGCGTGCGCATTCCAGCGGTGGTGCTGGAGATCGTGGCGGGCATTGCCTTCGGACCTGCCGGTCTCGGCTGGATCCAGGTCGATCTGCCGGTCCAGATCGTGGCCCTTCTCGGGCTCGCGTTTCTGCTGTTCCTGGCCGGTCTCGAGATCGATCTGCAGGGGCTGCGAGGGCGCTTGCTGGGATACGCGCTGCTCGGATATGTGGCCACCCTCGTCCTTGGCACGGCGGCAGGGGTGTCCTTCCGTTGGGCCGGGTGGGTGCAGAGCCCGCTGCTGATCGCGGTCGCCCTCTCGGCCACCTCTTTGGGTCTGGTCGTTCCACTCCTCAAAGACGCGGGCCACACGGACAGCGAGGTCGGACAGGCCACGATCGCGGCCTCCTCGGTGGCGGACTTCGGCGCTGTGGTGCTGCTGTCCCTGCTGTTCTCCACCTCGGGCGGCAGTACCGGCGGCCGTGTCGTGCTGCTGGTCGGCTTCACCGTTCTGGTGGCCGTGGCCGCACTGGTCGTGGTGCTGGCGAGCCGCTCGATGAGGCTCGGTGATGTGCTGCTGCGCTTGCAGGACACCACGGCGCAGATCCGGGTCCGGGCGGCGGTCGTGCTGCTCGTCGGGTTCGTTGTGCTGGCCGAGAGGCTCGGTCTGGAGACCATTCTGGGGGCGTTCATGGCCGGTGCGGTCGTCGGCCTGGTGGATCGGGACTCCGCCACCCACCCTCACTTCCGTACCAAGCTGGAAGCCATCGGATACGGCTTTCTGACTCCGGTGTTCTTTGTCGCCAGTGGCCTGGGTCTGGATCTGCGGGGGCTGTTCGGAAGCCCATCGGCTCTGCTGCCGGTTCCGCTGTTCCTGGTGGCTTTGCTGGTCGTACGCGGCATGCCGGCACTGCTGTACCGGCGCTCGCTGGGGACACGGTCGTCGGTGGCCGCAGGCCTGCTGCAGGCTACCTCTCTGCCGTTCCTGGTCGCCGCGGCGCAGATCGGGGTCACGGTGGGGCTCATGAGGCCCGTCACGGCCGCGGCTCTGGTCTGTGCCGGACTGCTGTCCGTTCTGCTGTTCCCGGTGGGCGCGCTGGCGTTGCTGCGTGGCCGCGAGGAGGCGCCACCGACGCAGGCCGGGACGCGTTCCTCGGGTATGGGCGAGGCCATGTGAGGGGGCCTACGCGGTCCCGGCCTGTTGCCTGGGCTCAGGGCCGGCCGATCTCGTCGAAGACCTTGATCGTTCCAGGGGTTCCGAGCGCCACGAGCGCCTCGTGGTAGTGGTCGAGCCCCTGGCTGGGGAGGGTGAGCAGGCGGACAGCCGGGGTAGCCGGGGCGGCCGAGGCAGCGGGGATGCCGCCGACCCGGGTGCACCAGCTCACCTAAGGACACCGACCTGGATGTCCTGGACGCCACGCTCGGGTGACCTCAGCTGGAGGTGCAGCCGCCGGACACCTCGATGTTCTGCGGTCAGATCCTTTGCACAGCTCCTGGCGCGGCGCCACGACGGTCGATTTTCGCTCGCGCCTCCCACAGTGGAGATGTCGTTCCCGGGGGCGTCGGCGGCTTGTACCCTCAAGGAACGGGACAGATCCATGGGAATTACCCTCAGGGAATGGGGCGGATCCATGGGAATCGTTTCGCGGGGCTTTCACGGCCGGGCGCGCCCAACGGATGTGCAGCTGCCTCCCGGCCAATATCTGACCGAGGACTTTCCGGTGCTGTCGGCCGGTCCCACGCCGAGCATCGCGCGGGGGGACTGGGAGTTCACCATCAGGACCGAGAGCGGAACACGCCACCGCTGGTCGTGGTCGGACCTGATGGCGCTGCCGGGTGAGCGGCCGACGGTGGACCTGCACTGCGTGACCAAGTGGTCGAAGCTGGAAACCGGTTGGCAAGGGGTATCGCTGGACACGCTGTTCGCCGGGGTGGAGACGGCGGCCGATTTCGTGCTGGTCCACTCCTACGGCGGCTACACGACGAACCTGCCGCTGGAGGACCTGCTGGGCGGCAGGGCGTGGATCGCCTATCAGTACGAGGGGGAAGACCTGGCTCCGGTACACGGCGGCCCGGCCCGGCTGCTGGTGCCGCATCTCTACCTATGGAAGTCGGCCAAGTGGGTGCGGGGCATGCGGCTGCTGACCGAGGAGGAGCCGGGGTTCTGGGAGAGCATCGGCTACCACGACTACGGTGACCCGTGGCGCGAGCAGCGGTACCAGGGCGACTGAAGGGCACCCTGACCTGGCAGGCCGCCCGGCTGGTCGGCCTGCGCGACGAGACGCCCACGGCCCGCACGCTGGCTTTCGACGTACCCGGCTGGGCCGGGCACCTGGCCGGCCAGCACGTGGATGTGCGGCTGACCGCCGAGGACGGCTACAGCACCCAGCGCAGTTACTCGCTGGCCTCCGCGCCCGACGGCGACCGGATCGAGCTGACGGTGCAGCGCGTGCCCGACGGGGAGGTCTCGCCGTATCTGGCCGGTGTGATGGAGATCGGTGACCTGGTGGAGATCCGGGGCCCGGTGGGCGGCTGGTTCGTCTGGCGGCCGGCCGATACGCACCCGGTGCTGTTGGTGGGCGGCGGATCGGGGATTGCCCCGCTGATGGCCATGATCCGCACCCGCCGCAGCCTCGGCAGCCGCACCCCCTTCCGGCTGATCTACTCGGTCCGCACTCCCGAGGACCGGTACTACGCCCCCGAACTGCGCACCCCGCAGCCCGGTGACGGCGGTCTGGAGGTCACCCACCTCTACACCCGGCGTACGCCTGCGAACTGGCCGAGGCCCGCCCAACGCCTGCACCTTGCCGACCTGCAGACCCATGGCTGGCCACCGGAGCTCGAGCCGGTCTGTTTCGTCTGCGGGCCGACCGGCTTCGTCGAGACCGCCGCGGCCCAGCTGGTGACCACGGGCCACGACCCCCGCCGGATCAGAACCGAACGCTTCGGCCCCACGGGAGGCTGACATGGACCGACAGGACACCATGGAGTACGAAGACGGCAACGCACTCGCCGGCCCCCTGGGCGAACTGTTCGCCCCGGACGTCACCGTGGCCACCGGCCGCTGCGCCGGCTGCGGGCTGACCGCCCACGTCGCGGAGCTGCGTGTGTACGCGCATGCCCCGGGCCTGGTGGCCCGCTGCCCGAGCTGCGACGCAGTGATCCTCCGGCTCGTACGGGCTACCGGCGCCGCATGGCTGGACCTGCGCGGGGCGGTCTGCATGCGCGTACCGCTGCCTCCCGCATGAAGCCGCCGGACGTCCTGACCGAGCTGACGCTCCGGCAGAACGGCTGATCAGTGATGTGGAGCGGTTGACCTGGCTCGGAAGGAAGAGTGAGCTGCTCTGTCGCCCTTCCTTCCGAGCCTTTCGAGTCCTTCCGAGCCTTTCGAGCCCGCCGGCTATGACGACGGCCGGGTGGCGTCGGGGCCCACCGACCGCAGGTAGTGCGGCGCTCGCCAGGCGGACAGGCGGTGTTCCACCGCGGCCCCCAGTGACAGCAGCTTGCCGTCCTGGTGGTTACTGGCCATAAGCAGCACGCCGACGGGCAGCTCGTTCACGAACCCGGCGGGTACCGACAGAGACGGGTATCCGGCGACGGCCGCCGGGGTGGAGGACGGGATCACGTCGTTGTCGCCGCGCGCGCAGTCGGTCGTCCAGGCGGGCGGATTCGTCGGCGAGGCGATGGCGTCCAGCCGGTGGGCGGCCATGGTCTCGTCGATGGAGCGCTGCGAGAGGTCCTTCAGCTCGGCTCGCTTGGCCCGGTACGAGGGGTCGGTGGTGGGCGGCGCGGCGAGGGCCTGCTCGAACAGCTGCTGGCCGGCGAAGCAGGTCTGCTCCGCGGGGTGGGTGCGGTTGAATTCGATGAGCTCGGCGAGGCTCTGCGGCCCCTTGCGGGTGGCGAGGTAGGCGTCGATGTCCCGGTGGAACTCACTGAGCAGTGCCGGGAATTCGAGCTCGGCGAGTCGCTTCTGGTACGGGGGCGTCACCTCGATGACCGTGGCTCCCGCTGCCCGCAGCTTCTTCGCGGTACGGGTCATCAGCGCGTCCACCTCCGGCCCGAGCGAGGGCAGCCGCCACAGGCCGATCCGCTTGCCGCGCAGGTCGCCCGTGCGAGCCGACCCGTTCGCAAGGCCGAGGGAACCACCGGGGCGCGAAGCGTTACGGTCGCCGCTGAGCACCGACAGGGTGAGCGCGGTGTCGGTCACATTGCGCGCCATGGGCCCCGCGGTGTCCTGCTCGGCGGAGATCGGTACCACGCCGTCCTGGCTGACCAGGCCGAGGCTGGGCTTGTGGCCGACCACCCCGTTCATTCCGGCCGGGCAGACGATGGAGCCGTCCGTCTCGGTGCCGATCGCCACCTGTGCCAGGGACGCGGCGAGCGCGGCGCCCGAACCGGCGGAGGAGCCGCATGGATTCCGGTCGAGCACGTACGGATTGTTGGTCTGTCCGCCCACCGCCGACCAGCCCGATGTCGGCTTCTCCGCACGGAAGTTGGCCCACTCGGAGAGGTTGGTCTTGCCGAGGATCACCGCCCCCGCGTCCCGCAGCCGCTTCACCAGGAGTGCGTCATTGCTCGGTGGGCTGCCGGCCAGTGCGAGGGACCCGGCCGTCGTCGGCATGCCGCGGGTGTCCACGTTGTCCTTGAGCAGGACGGGGATGCCGTCGAGCGGGCCGAGGGTGCGTCCGTGCCGATGCCGGGCATCGCTGGCAGCGGCCTGGCGCAGCGCCGTCGGGTCGGTACGCAGCACCGCGTGGATCTTTGGGTCGATGGTCTTGATCCGCCACAGGTAGGCGCTGGTCAGCGCCGACGAGGTGAGCGATCCGCGAGCCATGCGTGCCTGCAACTGCGGGATGGTGACCGTGTCGAGGTCGACGCCCAGCTTGGGAGGTGAACCGGCCGGTGCCTGCTGATGGTCGGCACCAGTATTCGCGCCTTCCGCATACGAATGCGGCACGGCGGCACACAGGGTTCCCGCGACCAGGGTGACGGCTGCCAGTGTCCCCATGCTCCTGTTTCTCATGCTCCTCATGAGAGGTAGCCGACTATACGGCCGCACCCTGGCGCAAGGGCGCCTCGATCGCTTGCGCCATTGGTGGGAACGGTCGGCGTAAAAGCCCTCATTGGGGGCGGGGCGGCCACTCACCGTTGTGGGCCGGCTCTAGGCGATCAGCTCTTCCAGGATCGCCACCACGGCCGCCGGTTGGAGGAAGAAGCCGGTGTGGCTGGTGTCCAGGCTGTGCACGTCGTAGGGGTTGTCAGGGGTGAGTGCGTCACCCTCGGCGATCAGTCGGTCCTGCATCGCCACCGGGAGTGTGCGGTCACTGGTGAGCCGGATATAGGTACGAGCGATTGCTCCCCAGGTGTCGGCGTGTCCGCGGGCGTCGGCCGCCATCACGGCGAGGGACTCATCGGGCTGCAGGAGGTTGAGAAAGGCGCGGAACTGCTCGTCGGTGGCGTCCGCCATGATCGCTGCCTTGGCGGCGGCGAGCATGGCGGGATCGGCCGTCCGGTAGTTGGCCCTGCCGACGCCGAGGCCGGCCGGGTCGCCCACGTTCAATGCTGCCAGCGGGGCCAGCAGGTTGTCGGCGAACTCGGGCTCCTGCATGTACTCGACCGGGCTGGACCGCTGAACGCAGGACCACGCGGAGATGTAGACGAGCCTGTCCAGCAGTTCGGGGATCGTGTTGCCCACTTGCGTGACGGTGGTACCGCCGAGACTGGCGCCCACCAGCACCACCGGCCCGTGCCGGGCAACCCTGCGGACGACGTCGACCACCATGTCCACGTTGTCCTGCAAGGTGACCTCGGCCAACCTTGAAGGCTCGACCGCCCAGGCGTCGAGGTCCTGGGGCGCGTGGTAGGCCACCGGATACTGGGCGTCGAACCCATGGCCCGGCAGGTCGACGGCGAAGCTGCGGTGGCCGCGGAGCGCCAACTCCCGTTGAATCGGCGCCCACATGAACGAATTGGAGCAGGCCCCGTGCACCAGGACGAACGTAGGACCGGCATGGTGAGTACTCATGATCCGGATCGTAGTGAGCACGCCCCGACTCGGCCTCCGGTTTTCGGAGGGCTGCCGGCCGTCCCTCCACGCTCACTCCCGGTCGTCGGCCACCACCACGCAGGCGCTGAGATGCCAGGTCTGGTCCTCCTTCGCGGAGAATTCCAGGTCCACGTCGCGCCCTGAGGGTCCGCCGTCCAGCGGGATGCGGAGCCAGGTGAACTCCCGTCCGTCGAGCTGCTCGCTGCGGGCCTTCTCCTCGCCGTCCACGCGGACGATCAGCGTCCTGTTGAAGGTGTGGGGATCGCCTGTGAGCAGATGTGCTGTGCAGCGCCCTGCGGGCAGCTTCAGCCGCAGCACGGTCGGGGCGCTGTCGCGTACGTAGTCCCGGCGCACGACGTCGAAGAGTCCGGTGTCGGTGGCGTCCGGTGTGTTGCCCACCCAGCCGAAGTCCGCGCCTTCGTGCCAGGTGCTGTCGGGCGAGAGACGGGTGTAGTCCTTGAGTACGGGCGCCGAGCCCGGTCCGGCGTCCAAAGCGTGTACGCATCGGGAGGCGGGTGGGACGACGACGGTCTTGGCCAGGCTGCGCAGCGAGGAATCGAGGACCGGAACGGAGCCCGATTTCGGGCGCGCGTGCAGGGTGGCGAGTGCGGGGACCGGCGGCGGCACGACGGTCATCTTCACCGTGGTGTCGCCGCGTGAGGTCACGTAGCCGGTTGCCTGCTCGGATCGCCAGCCGTCCGGTACGTCCAGCGAGACGGTGGTGCGCAGGCCGGAGCCGGTCGCATTGACCAGCTGTACCGGCAGCTCGTTGCGTTCGCCGCCCAGCAGGGCCGTGGCGGCCGGGGCGATGACCGCTTGGAGCCAGCTGCGCTGCTCGTCGCGGATCCGGCTGAGTTCGAACCAGTAGGCGACGAGGGTGTCCCGCCACTTCGTGGCCTCGGTCAGCTGCTGGTCGAGCTGGCGGTGTACCTCGGTGAAACGTTGGTGGTCGATGCGGCGGCGCAGTCCGTCCCAGTCCTTGCGCATGTCCGCGACCCGTGCCGCACCGGCGAAGTGTGTGTCGTAGATGTGCTGGATGATGGTCGTGCCGTTGTCCAGCCGGTGGGTGTAGGGGACGTGGTGGAGGAAGAGGAGCAGTTCCTCGGGGCAGTTCTCCAGCGACTCGTAGGTGTCCCGTATCGCGGGTGCGTACAGCTCGGTGTAGCCGTTGCCGGTGGCGGCGGTACGGTCGTAGCCGATGCCCTCGCGGTTCGACTTGTGGAACTGGGTGGTCGTGGTCGGGCTGGGGTCGAAGTGGCCCGTCACCGAGCCGTCCGGCGGATGCGTGAGGTAGCCGGTGCCCAGCGGTGAGGTGTAGTCCTCGTAGGTGTGCCAGGAGCCCAGCAGCAGGGCGGAGACCGTGGTGATGACGTGGGGGTCGTTGCCGAACGTCATCCGGGTCCACTCGTCGGCCAGATCCTCCGCGGACAGCTCCGGGTTCCAGGCGAGCCGTCCGTAGCCGTGGGTGTTGGCGGCGGCGAGGTGGGAGCCGGTCCAGTTCCTGGCGTCGCCGAAGTTCATCACGCCGGCGAAACCGAAGTGCGTGTAGGAGTGCACCCGGCCGGTCACGACGCGGGCCACGGTGCTTCCCTCGCCGTCCTTGCGCGTGTCGAAGTCCAGGACTTCCTTCCATTGCGGCACGAGATAGCACAGGTGGGTGGAGTGTCCGGTGTACTCCTGTGTCACCTGGAGCTCGATCATCGAGTTCGTGCGTGGCAGCGAGCCGAAGAGGGGGTGGGCCGGTTCGCGGACCTGGAAGTCGATGGGGCCGTTCTTGATCTGCACGATGGCGTTGTCCGCGAACTTCCCGTCCAGCGGGGTGAAGTCCTGGTAGGCCTGCCGGTCCCATTTCTCGTCGCCGTCGTGGACGAACGACCGCCACATCACGATTCCGCCGTGTGGTTCGAGAGCGCCTGCCAGCAGGTTGGCCCCGTCGGCGTGGGTGCGTCCGTAGTCCAGCGGTCCGGGGCGCCCCTCGGAGTTGGCCTTCACCAGGAAGCCGCCGAAGTCCTCGATCTTGCCGTAGATCTCCTTGGCCTTCTTCTGCCACCAACTGCGCACGCCCGCGTCGAAGGGGTCGGCCGTGTCCAGTCCGCCCAGGTCGATGGGCGCGGCGAAGTTCGCCGTGACGTAGAGCGCCACGCCGTAGCGGCGCAGTACGCCGGCCAGCGCGGCCAGCTTGGTCAGGAACGGCTCGGCGAGATAGTCCGCGGGCGTGTTGACATTGTTGATCACGGCGCCGTTGATGCCGAGCGAGGCCAGGACGCGCGCGTAGTCCGTGTACCGGCTGTCGAGTTGCGGCAGTCTTTCCCAGTCGAAGAAGGACAGGCCCGCGTAGCCGCGCTCGATCGAACCGTCGATGTTGTCCCAGTGGTCGGCCACGCGCAACGGCGCGGCGGGCCGCTCCGTGAGATCGACGTGCTCCAGCGGCCGTCGGGTCTGCACGAGCCGCAGCAGGTGGAACGCACCGTAGAGCACACCGCGGTCGGCATGGGCCGCCACCACGGTGCGGATTCTCCCGCGCTTGGTGACGCGGCGGATGACGTAGCCCTCATCGCCCAGCTCGGCCAGGTCGGCCGCCGGGATGAGCTCCCGGATCAGGGAGGAGCTCGTCGGCGTACCCACCACAAGTGCCGCGTCGGACGGGGCGTGGGAGCGTTGCTTCACACGCGTGCCGAGCAGGCCGGTCAGCCCGCGGGCCAACTCGTCCACCGCCGATCGCTGGAGCGGGCCGCCGCCCTGCCGGACGAGGGTCCCCAGGGCGGCTCGGTAGCGCTTGAGCTGTCCGGGGTCCTCCACCTGCCGGTAGCGCAGCCACAGCTCGTAGCCGTCCTCGGCGGACAACGTTGTCGCCGACGGTCCGGTACCGACGGACGGCTGCGCCGAGGCCGGCCGCGAGAGGCCGAGGGAACCGACCACGCCACCCAGCGCGGCCGCGGACAGAACGCTCCGGCGCCGTATTCCTGAGCTCATGAGTTCTCCCTTTCGTCGCTGAACGAACGGTGCGCACGATGGTTTTGGCTACTGGCCTCCCAGGCCCGTGGTGGCCACCGACTTCACGATGTGCCGCTGGAAGAAGACGAAGACCAGGACCAGCGGCAGTGCGGCCAGTACCGCCGACGACATGGTCTGGGCGTAGTTGACGCCGTAGGCGTCCTTCACCGAGGTGATGCCGACGGGCAGTGTCATCAAAGCCGGGTCGGACGTGGAGATGAACGGCCACATGAAGTTGTTCCATGCGCCGATGAACACGAAGATGGCGACGGCGGCGAGCATCGGACGGGACAGGGGCAGCATCACCGACCAGAAGATCCGGGCGTGCCCGGCGCCGTCGAGCCGGGCCGCCTCCTCCAGTTCACGGGGGATGGTGTCGAAGTGCTTCTTCAGGATGAAGACCATCACCGGGGCGACCGTCTGCGGCAGGATCACGGCCGCGTAGGTGTCGACCAGGTTCAGGGTGAGCATCTGCTGGAACCACGGGACCATCAGCAGCTGCGGCGGCACCAGGATCGCCGCCGTGGACATCGTGAAGAGCCACCGGCGGCCGCGGAACAGGGTCCGGGAGAAGGCGTAGCCGGCCATCGCCGACACCACCACGGTGACCAGGGTGACCGCCGCGGAGATGACGAAGCTGTTCAGCATCCACAGTGGCAGGTCACCGCGCTCGAGCACGGTACGGAAGCCGTCCAGGGTGAAGCCGGCCTGCGGCCATATCCAGTGCATCGCGTCGCTGGCGTCCCGCTCGGACTTGACCGAGGTGAACACCGCCCAGGCCATCGGCAGCAGCCAGGTGAGGGCCAGTACCGAGAGGGTGGCCAGTGCGAGCGTCCGCGAGACCCTGCTCGCTCCCAGCGTGAGGTTGGGGCCGCGCTGCGGAACCGGTCGCCGCGTCCGCCCGGCCCGGGATACGGCGGGGACGGGGGAGAGGGCGCGGCGCCCCGGGCGTACCCGGGCTTCGGTGGCGGTCATGTCACTTCTCCCTGCGGCGGAAGGCGAGGAACTGCGCGGCGGAGGCGAGGACGACGAGGGCGAAGAAGACATAGCTGATGGCAGAGGCGTAGCCGAGCCGGTAGCCGGTGAAGCCCATGTCGTAGAGGTACTCGACGACGGGGCGGGTGGAGCCGTTGGGTCCGCCCTTGGTCAGCAGGTACACCTGGTCGAAGACCTTCAGCGAGGCGAGCACCTGGAGCACGGCGATCACGGAGGTGATGCGTCGCAGCTGAGGCAGCGTCACGTGCCACAGTCGCCGCCACGCGCCGGCTCCGTCCAGCGCCGCAGCCTCGTACAGGTGGTCCGGCACCGATTGCAGCGCCGCGAGGAAGAGCAGGAAGTTGAAGCCGACCGTCCACCACAGCGTGGCGATCACGATCGCGTACAGGGCGGTCGACTCGTCGCTCAGCCAGCTGATGCCGTCCAGGCCGACCGCGCTCAGCAGGTGGTTGTAGAGGCCGAGGTCCGGCTGGTAGAGCCACGTCCACAGCAGGCTGATGACGCCTACCGGCAGCAGGTAGGGGGCGAAGAACGCCAGCCGCCACACCCACTGGCCGGGCAGTCCGGTGTGCACCAGCAGCGCCATGCCGAGCGCCACCATCACCAGCGGCACCGTGGAGACCGCGGTGAACCACACGGTGTGCCACACCGAGCGCCACATCTCGGCGTCGCCCAGGGCCTCCGCATAGTTGTCCAGGCCGAGGAACGAGGGGGAGTGGGCGGACAGTGAGGCGTCGGTGAGACTCATCCAGAGGCCGTCCGCCAGCGGCCAGAGCATGAAGACGGCGAACAGGAGAAGGAAGGGGAGCGCGAAGAGCAGACCAGGGGGAACGGCACGGCGCACTCCGGTGCCGAGCCCTTCGGGTCTGGTGCCGGGTTCTTCGGAGGTGCCGGCGGCGGCTCGCGGGCTGCCGGGCGAAGCGTACTGGGTGGACATCGATGGCTCCTTCGCGGCGGCTCAGGCGGGGCTCGGCCGGGACAGGGCCGTATTGATGCGCTTGATCATGGCGCGGGCCGCCCGGTCGGGCGCCAGGCCGTCGAGCAGCGCCTGCTGCAGCACCTGTGACATGGCGTTCTGGAAGTCGGACCCGGCACCGGTGAACCAGACCGCCGGGTCGAGCACCACGTGGTCGGCGGCGCGCGCGTACCGCGACTGCGGTTCGAGCCGTGCGTACGCCCGGGTGCGCGTCACCGGCTCGTAAGCGGGGATGTGACCGGCCTTCGCCCAAATCTGGCCTGCCTTGAGGATCGCCGCCACCGCCTGGTGCGTCCGCCTGCGCTGTGCCGCGTTGCGACCGGGATGCCGGGGGAGTACGAAGGAGTGGGAGTCGGCGTAGATCGCCGGGGTGCCGAACACCGTGGGGAAGGGCGCGGCACCGACCTTCGGGTCGGCGGCGCGGAAGGTGCCGAGCTCCCACTCCCCGGTCAGTGTCATGGCCGTCTGCCCGTTGGTGAAGGAGGCCAGCGCCGCCGGGTAGTCCAGGCGGCGGGGGTTGGCGCGCCCGTCGACCAGCTTGGCCATGAACGCGATGACCTCGGCCATGGCGTCCGCGTCCGCCGTGACGGGGCCGCCCTCGGGCAGTGCGAAGTCGTTCCCGGTCTGCCGGTACAGCCCGTAGAACAGCCGCCAGCCCTGAGCCGTGTCATTGACGTATCCGAAGGACACGCCCTGCTTGCCGGATGCCTTCGCCAGCTCCCTCCCCGCCTCCAGGAAGCGCGCCGGGGAGGAGAAAGCTTCCTGGTCCAGCGCACCGTCGCCCGTCAGCAGCCCGGCCTTGCGGGCGACGGCGGGGTGGAAGAAGACGATGAAGGGGTGGGTGTCCAGCGGTACGGCGTAGGTTCGGCCGCGGTACTGCGTGCGGCGCCACACCGCGTCGGCGAAGTCCTCCTCGCGGACACCGAACTCGGCGAGCAGATCGGAGTCCCATGGGTCCACCAGCCCCGTGGGCGCGTAACCCGCCAGTCGCGACATGTGCGCGATGGCGACGTCCGGCCCGCGCCCGCCGGCCGAGGCCATCGCGAGTTTGGTGTAGTACGGCGTGCCCCACTCCAGCACGGTGCGCTCGACGTGGGTACCGGGCATGTCCGGCCGGGCGGTACGCAACAGATCGTTCAGCAGGACCCCGTCGGCGCCGCTGAACAGGTCCCACAGGTGCACGGTACGCGGGTCACCGGCGGCCGCGGCCGTACCGCAGCCGGTGAGTGTCCCACCGGCGGCCAGTACGGCGGCCGAGGCCAGCGAAGCCCGCAGCACGTCCCGCCGGGACAGGTCGACCATGGAGCTGCCTCTCTCTGCATCGGTGTACGGCAAGGTGGTGCTCAGCCGGTGGTCTCGCAGGCCGCCGCGCGCTGCTGGACGCGGCGCAGTACGGCCATGTCGAACTTCTCGCTGCGGTCGAACCCGTAGACGCCATTGCGTTCCTGGAAGACGTCGGTGAGCTGCGTGTAGCAGTAGCCGAACATGTCCGGGTCATCGAGCAGCACGTCCACCAGGCCGGTGAAACGCGCGATGACCTCCTCGGCGCTGCGCGGCCGCTCGCCGTACCCCCAGGACGTGCCGGTCTCGTCGCCGGCCGCGGTGTCCGCTGCGGCGGGGTCCCACCAGATGCCGCCGAACTCGCTGCAGAAGTACGGCTGCCCGCGGTACGGGACCGACCAAGTACGGCCGTCAAGGCCGGTGTTGAGGTACGGGCGGTCCTCGGCGAGCCCCGACATCGTCTTGGCGAACGCCTCGACGTTCTGCTCGTAGCAATGCGAGTCGTAGATGTCGGTCTCCGGCACCCGGTGCGCGTAGCCGGAGGCGTCGATGACCGGCCGGCTGGGGTCGGCCTGCTTGGTGGCCAGGAACATCGCCCGCGTGACGTCGTCGAGCCCGGTGATCCGGTCGTGCAGGTGCTGGTAGGTCTCGTTCAGCGGGCACCAGCCGATGATCGCGGGGTGCGAGTGGTCCCGCTCCAGCGCCTCCAGCCACTGCGCGACGTAGCTGGCGTCCGGGCGCTGATTGTCGTCGCGGACGCCGGTCTCGCAGCCCCAGTCGCCGAACTCGCCCCACACCAGATAGCCCAGCCGGTCGGCGTGGTAGAGATACCGCTCCTCGAACACCTTCTGGTGCAGCCGGGCGCCGTTGAAGCCGGCCCGCAGGCCGAGCTCGATGTCGCGCACCAGGTCGGCGTCGCTGGGCGCGGTCATCAGCCCGTCCGGGTAGTAGCCCTGGTCCAGCACGAGCCGCTGGAAGACGGGCTCGCCGTTGAGCAGGACCCGCTTGCCGTGCAGTGCGACGGACCGCAGTCCCGCGTACGACGTGGCCTCGTCGACGACGGCGCCCTCGGTGTCGAGCAGCTGGAGCCGCAGGCCGTACAGGTGAGGGTCGGCCGGCGACCAGGTTCGTACCCGGTCCTGCGGGAGCATCAGCACCAGCCGCGGGCACAGGTCGAGGTCGGCGCGGGCCTCGGCGCGCACCACTTCGCCCTGTTCGTCGGTGAGGACCGCGCGCACTCGGTGGCCCGGCAGGTTGGCGGTGATGGGCAGTTCCAGGTGGAAGGCGCCCGAGCCCAGGTCGGGGGTGATGCGGGGGCGCTTGAAGCGGGTGCGGACCGGGACCGGCTCCAGCCACACCGTCTGCCAGATGCCGGTGGTCCGGGTGTAGTGGCAGTGCGTGTTGGCGTACCAGGTGGCCTGCTTGCCGCGGGCCTGCGGACCGTGCCGGCTGTCCCGCGCCCGCACCACGATCACCGCGTTCTCGCCGGGCGCGGCCACGCCGCGCAACTCCGCGGTGAACGGGGTGAAACCGCCGCGATGGCGTGCCACCTCGGTGCCGTTGACCCAGACCGTGGCGTCCTGGTCCACCGCTCCGAAGTGCAGCAGCACTTCCGATCCGGCCCACTCGGCCGGGACCGTCACGGTGCGCCGGTACCAGACGGCCTCCATGAAGTCGGTGTCGCCGATACCGGACAGCTCGGACTCGGGGCAGAACGGCACCGTGATCTCGCCCGAGAGGTCACGGTCGCGCAGCCCGCGCTCCAGGCCGCTGTCCGCCCGGTCCACCTCGAACTGCCAGCGGCCGTTGAGGTTCAGCCATGCGGCCCGGGCGAACTGGGGGCGCGGATACTCGGGACGCGGAACGTCCGTGGGCAGGGGCCTGCTCATACTGCTCCTCGCTTGTGCCGGTGCACTCGGGTCGAGCTCATGCCACCATGCACTTACATCGATGTAAATACTGGCGATCGGCAAAGTTTTCGTACGGACACGCCTGTCGCATCCGCCCGGCGGCCCGCCGGCGGCGGCCGGATACGATCCCGGTGGCGGAAGGAAGCACGGCATATGGGCAGGCCAAGGATCAAGGACGTCGCGGAGTACGCCGGCGTCTCCCCGAAGACGGTGTCGAACGTCCTCAACGACTACGAGCACGTCTCCGACCGGACCCGGACCGTGGTCCGGGAGGCCATCGACGCCCTCGGTTACCGGGTCAACATCGCGGGCCGCCAGTTGCGCCGCGGCCGCACGGGCATGATCGCCCTCGCCGTCCCCGACCTGGACATCGCCTACTTCGCGGAACTCGCGCACCACATCATGCTGGAAGCTGAGCGGCGCGGCGGCACCGTCCTCATCCTGGAGACCGGCGGCCGCCGGGAGCGCGAGATCGCCGCCGTACAGGGATTTGACGCGGAGTTCACCGACGGCGTCATCCTCAGCCCGCTCGCCCTGCGGCCCCGCGACCTCGCCCGGCGCGACACCCGGCTGCCGCTGGTGCTGCTCGGCGAGTGCAATCCGCCCGGCAGCGCCGACCACGTCGCCATCGACAACGTGGTGGCGGCCCGCGAGGCCACCGAACACCTGCTGTCGCGCGGCCGCCGCAGGATCGCGGTGATCGGCGGCGCCCTGCGCGGCCCGCGGAACACCGGCCGACTGCGCACGATGGGGTATCAGAAGGCGCTGGACGCCGCGGACGTCCCGCTGCCGGACGACCTCGTGGTGCCGGTGCCCGCCTACCGCTGGGCCGACGGGGCGAGTGCCGCCCGCGCCCTCATGCGGGGGCCGGAGCCGCCGGACGCACTGCTCTGCCTCAACGACCACCTGGCGCTCGGCGCCGTACGCGCCCTGCACGAGGACGGCTGGTCGGTGCCGAAGGACCTGGACGTCGTGGGCTTTGACGACATCGAGGCCACCCGCTACAGCATCCCCACCCTCACCACCGTGGCCCCGGACAAGCCCGGCATCGCACAGGACGCGGTGGGCATGCTGCTGGACCGCATCGACAGCGTAAATGCCGACAGCGGAAAAGCCGACGCCGCCGCCGTCGAGAAGGTGGCCGCACACCGACTGCTCGTACGGGAGAGCTCGGGGGGCTGAGGGGCACCCGCAGCGCTGGTCTTCTCGTGTCTCTCAACTGCCGCGCGCGAGGGGTTTACAGCGCCCTTTCAACGATGTAAAACCCAGACCGGCAACCCAGCGGCGTTCTGGAGCAACTGGGGCCACGACACCCACATCTTCAAGAGAGATGACGTTCGCCCAGGACCACGGCAAGAAGATGATCGCCTTCGAGAGCGGGATGACGGCCGCTCTCCACCCCGATGTCCGCACCCCCTTATGCCGCTGCCTGACGGCCTGCGGCTTCAGCGCCGGGTGCGGCTGATGCCTCCCGAAAGGTGTCCGCATGCCCAAGAGACCACTCCGTGCCCTGCTCGCCCGTGCGGGGCTGCTCGCCGTCGCCCTGCTCGCGCTGGTCGCGGGGCTGCTTCCGGCCTCGGCCGCACCGGTCGCCGAGCGCGCGGGGACCGCGGCGGCCGGTACGTTCCGCAATCCGCTCAACACGGGGCCCGACCCGTTTATGACCCACTGGAAAGGGTCCTACTACCTGACCACGACGCAGGGCGACAGCATCCGGATGTGGCGCGCGTCCTCCCTCGGCAACCTGCTCTCGTCCGATCCCGTCACCGTCTGGACCGACTCGGACGCCTCCCGAAACCGCAACATCTGGGCCCCGGAGTTCTACCGGTTCGGTGACCGCTGGTACATGTACTACACGGCCGACGACGGTGTGGACGAACACCACCGCCTGTACGTCCTGGAGTCCGAGCGCGACGACCCCACCGGGCCGTACCACTTCAAGGCCAAGCTCGCGCCGCCCAACCACGCGAACGACTTCGCCATCGACGCGGGCATCCTGCAGCACAACGGCCGCCTGTATCTGGCCTACAGCGGCATCAACCAGTACCAGCACAACGGGCTCAACATCGCCCCGATGTCCAACCCCTACACGGTCTCCGGTGACGCCGTCGCCCTCGACGGGGCCGGCGGCTGCCCCGAGGTGCGGGAGGGCCCCGAGTTCCTCTACCGCAACGGCCGTACGTGGATGACGTACTCGACCTGCGACACCGGGAAGCCCGATTACCAGGTCTGGATGATGTCACTGCCCTCGGACGCCGATCCGCTCGTCCCCGGCAACTGGCGGCAGCACCAGGGCGCGGTCTTCTCCCGGGCCGACGACCGCGGCGTCTTCGGTCCCGGCCACCACGCCTTCTTCCAGTCCCCGGACGGCAAGGAAGACTGGATCGTCTACCACGCCAAGACCACGTCCGCGTACACGTACGGCAACCGTACGACCCGGGCCCAGAAGATCACCTGGCGCGCGGACGGCAGCCCCGACCTCGGCCGGCCGCTCGCGCTCGGCGCCACTCAGGATCTGCCCTCGGGCGACCCCGGGTCGGGCAACTACTGGATCAATGACGACGGCCGGTCCAGCGGGCCGGGCAAACTGACCTACAGCGGATCCTGGAACTCCGGTACCGGCTGCGGCACGCAGTGCTTCTGGAGCGACGACCACTGGAGCGATCAGGCCGACGCCACGGCCACCTTCTCCTTCACCGGCACCCGCATCGCGCTGCTGTCCGTCAAGGACGTCGGCAACGGCTACGCGGCGATCAGCATCGACGGCGGCCCGGAGCAGCAGGTGGACTTCCACGGCTCACCCCGAGTCGGTGAGGCCCTGCAGTACATGAGCCCCCGCCTCGCGAGCGGCAACCACACGCTCCGCATCCGCGTCACCGGCCGGCACAACAACGACTCCCAGGCCTCCTTCGTGAGCGTCGACCGCGCCGAGGTCTACGTGAACTGACCCGCTCCGCTCCTTCCCCCGGCCACGTCACGTGGCCGGGGGCCCGAGTGATTGCGGCATACGGGTGATTCACGAGAGATTCACGTCTTCTCGCGTTTCCTCTTCCGGAGAGTGTCGTTAGCGATATCAATCATCGCTCGTACGCGTGGCGATAGAGGAATGCAGCTGACATATGTGTGAAGAGCATGCGTGCAACAGCAGCATTTATTGAGGTGGGGGAGGGGGTTCCTGCACAGACAGATACCGGTTCGGCGGATTCGGCGCTGCCCAGTGTCGCCTTCGCCGTTCGCTGCTGTGCCGTCAGCAGCCGGTCATGAGGCCGGCCACCCAATACGCCGCGCGTGGCATCACTTGCCGGAGCGCACACAGGTCCTCGCCTGTGTGACACAACTCAAGACAAGAGAAGAATCAATGCGACAGACATTGCAGAGCGTCGCGCTCGTCGCGGCAACCGCAGCGGGACTCTTCGCAGCAGTCGGCGGCACCGCCCACGCGGACGCCGGAGCATCAGGCGCCGCCGCCGGCTCGCCGGGCGTGCTGGCGGGCACTCTGGCCCAGCTGCCGGTACACGTCCCGGTCAACGTGTGCGGAAACACCGTGAACGTCGTCGGACTGCTGAATCCTGCGGCAGGCAACACCTGCGCAAACGGCAAGCGGGACAACGCCGGCCAGCACGGGGGGCACCACCAAGGCGGCCACCAGCACGGTGGGCACCAGCACGGCGGCGCTGAGGCCCATGGCACGACCGGCGACTCGCCGGGGGTGGGCTCGGGCAACGGCATCCAGGTGCCGGTCGACCTGCCGGTCAATGCCTGCGGCAACACCATCGACGTCGTCGGCGTCCTCAACCCGGTCACGGGCAACACGTGCTCGAACGACGGCCCGGTGCAGCGTCCGCCCCACCACCGGCCGCCGACGGAACACCCGCACCAGCCGCCCTCCGACCACAAGCCGCCCACGCCTCCGGAGAAGGCGACGCCTCCGGCCGAGCCGCAGGCACCGCGCCCGCACGCGCCGTCAACCGACGCGCGTGCCTCGGGCGAAAAGACTCCTCATGCGCCGGCCCCTGCGCACGCCGCCCTGGCCGAGACCGGAGCCGAGTGGCTCGGCCTGACGACCGCCGGCAGCGCGGCCGCACTTCTCGGTGGCGCGTTCCTGGTTCGACGGGCCCGCCGAGCCCGCGGCTGAACGCTCGCTCCGTACAGGTGCGGACGGTGACCCGCATCGAATGACAGGCCTGCTGCTTCCCGGAAACCGTCCGGAAGCCACCGGGACCCCCGGAAGCCACCGGAACCCCCGGGAGGCAGCAGGCACGGACCGTCAGCGGTGGTCGTCACCGCCCGGAGTGAAGGGTGAGCCGTACGCCTTCGGCGAGCCGGTACGGGCGGGTGTCCACGACGGCTCCCAGGAGTCGGCGGAGCCGGCTCACCTCAGCCCGGACGGTGACGAGATGGTCGGGGTCGCCGAAGAGGGACCGGCTCAGGGCGGCCGCGGTCAGGCCGGCGGGACCGGCCGCGTGCAGCAAAGAGAGAATCTGAGCGTGGCGCCTGGTGATGCTCCGGCACCAGGTGGTGTCGCCGGTACTCGCCCGCAGAACCGGTGCCCCGGACAGGTCGAGATCGAGCAGTACGGTGCGGCCACGGCCCATCGGGCGGACGAGCCAGCCGTTGGGCAGTCTCTCCGGCAGCCAGGCGCCGAGTCCGGGCACGGCGACGGCCCGGCCGGCCCGTGGCGCGGCGATCCGATCGGCCACGGCAACGCCGGCACGGTGCGCGACCCAGCCGTTGTCATCCACGACCAGAGCGGGGCCCCTGCCCCCGGCCAGCAGTGGTTCGGCCACCTGCCGCAGCGCGTCCAGCCGCTTCTGATGCGACCGCCACAACTCCGCCTCGGCCAGCCGCGTCGCCGCCTCGACCAGCATGCCGACCGCGGGGTGCAGGGACAGCGCCGGGCCGCTGACGTCGATGACCCCGAGCAGCTCGCCCGTACGTGGGTCGTGGATCGGAGCAGCACTGCAGTACCAGGGGTGCTGGCCCTGCTCGAAGTGCTCGCCGGCGAGAAGTTCGACGGGCGCGGCCTCGGCCAGCGCCGTTCCGATCGCGTTCGTGCCGACCTTGGCCTCGGTCCAGTCCGCACCCTCGGTGAATTCCAGTGCGTCGGCCCGGCGGCGGACGGCCGCAGCGCCCGCCCGCCACAGGACGGCGCCTTCGGCGTCGGTCACCACGAGCATCATGGTCGCCGCGTCCGAGGCGGCATGGAACATCTCGGCGATGCGGTCGACGACGTCGCGCAACGGTGAGTCGTACCGTCGCCGCGCGACCTCGTCCGCCGCGAAGATGGCGCGCTTGTTCACGCGGTCCGCCGTCAGACCGAACTCCGTCATCCGAGACCAGGAGTGGGAGACGATGGCGCGCGGCGGCACCGGCGGGCGGGCGCCGGCCATGACCGCCTCATGCATGCGGACCAGGTCCCGGGCGTGGGTCGGGAGGTTACGGCCAGGTGGGACGGCGCCGCGCACGCGCACCACCTCCCGGCTACCGCACCGTCGCGTCAGCCGCTCCAGGATAGGAGCCGGCCGGCGCGATGACCACGGTCCTGCGCGCGTGCAACTCCGCGCAACCGTTGCCGCCGGTACCCCGGCCGGGGTGAGATCGGCGTGACGTCATGAACGTCCGGTCGAAGGGAGTTCCGATGACACAGACGCTGGACGCGGTGGAACAGGACCGTTCTCCCCAGGCACGCGTCGACGACTGGCTCGCCCGGTTCGAGGCCGCACTCGCGGCTCGGGACGTGGCGGCCGCGGCCTCACTGTTCGCCACCACCAGCTACTGGCGGGACCTGGTGGCCTTCACCTGGAACATCAAGACCGTGGAGGGCCGGACCGGCGTAGCGGACCTGCTCACCGCCTGCCTCGACAGCACCGACCCGTCCGGGTTCCGCACCACCGAAGCGCCGACGGAGGCCGATGGCGTCACCGAGGCGTGGATCGAATTCGAGACCGCGGTGGGACAGGCGAAGGGCCATCTGCGGCTGACGGACGAGGGCGCGTGGACGTTGCTGACCAGCCTTCGCGAGCTCAAGGACTTCCCCGAACCGCGGGGTGACCTGCGGCCCAAGGGAGCGCTGCACGGCGCGATCGCCCAGCGCCGCTCCTGGGCCGAGGAACGGGACCTGGAGCAGGAGCAGCTGGGCTATGACCGGCAGCCGTACGTGGTGGTCATCGGCGGCGGTCAGGGCGGCATCGCGCTCGGTGCCCGGCTGCGGCAGCTCGGCGTGCCCGCCCTGGTCGTGGAGCGCAACGACCGGCCGGGCGACTCCTGGCGCAAGCGGTACAAGAGCCTGTGCCTGCACGACCCCGTCTGGTACGACCACCTTCCCTACCTGCCCTTCCCGGACAACTGGCCGGTGTTCGCGCCGAAGGACAAGATCGCGGACTGGCTGGAGATGTACACCCGCGTGATGGACGTGCCGTACTGGACGCGGTCGGAGGTCACCTCGGCCGCCTTCGACGAGGCGACCGAGACCTGGCGGGTCGTGGTGGACCGGGACGGCGAGGAGACCGTGCTCACTCCCCGCCACCTCGTCTTCGCCACCGGCATGTCGGGCAAGCCCAACCTCCCGTCGTTCCCCGGCATGGACCGCTTCGCGGGCGATCAGCACCACTCGTCGCAGCACCCGGGCCCGGACCGGTACGCGGGCAAGAAGGCGGTCGTCATCGGGTCCAACAACTCCGCTCACGACATCTGCGCGGCGCTCTGGGAACACGGCGCCGACGTGACGATGGTGCAGCGTTCCTCGACGCACGTCGTGCGGTCGGATTCCCTGATGGAACTGGGGCTCGGGGATCTCTACTCCGAACGTGCGGTACGCGCAGGGGTGACCACCGAGAAGGCCGACATGGTGTTCGCGTCGCTGCCCTACCGGATCATGCACGAGTTCCAGATCCCGGTCTACGACCAGATCCGCGAACGCGATGCCGACTTCTACGAACGCCTGGCCAAGGCCGGCTTCGAGCACGACTGGGGCGACGACGGGTCGGGCCTGTTCATGAAGTACCTGCGCCGCGGCTCCGGTTACTACATCGACGTAGGTGCCGCCGAACTCGTGGCCGACGGCAGGATCAAGCTCGCCCGCGGCCAGGTCGATCACGTCACCCGGACCGGCGTCGTGCTCGCCGACGGTACGGAACTGGACGCCGATCTGATCGTTTACGCGACCGGCTACGGCTCCATGAACGGCTGGGTCGCCGACCTGTGCGGCCAGGAGATGGCGGACCGGGTCGGCAAGTGCTGGGGACTGGGCTCGGACACGACCAAGGACCCCGGCCCGTGGGAAGGCGAACAACGCAACATGTGGAAGCCCACCCAGCAACCGGGTCTGTGGTTCCACGGCGGAAACCTGCACCAGTCCCGCCACTACTCGCTGTACCTCGCGCTCCAGCTGAAGGCCCGCTACGAGGACCTTCCCACCCCGGTCTACGGCCTCCAGGAGGTCCATCACCTCGCGTGAACCGGAGCCGGGGCGGTCGCGATGCGCCCTTGCACCGCGGCTGCCCCGGGGCGGGGCTGTGCCGTTCTCCCAGGCTGCCGTTGCTTTCATCTCTTGAAGTGAAGCGGATGATTCCGAATCCCTTGACGACCCTTCTTGTGACGAGTTAACTCAAGGCGTGAACAAGGTCTGGACCAGGTGTAGTTGGACTGGCCCCGGAGTCATTGCCGGCCGGCCGGACCGACGTGCGCTGCGTATGGAGAGGCAGCCAGCCCTCTCCTGAGTGTCCAGGTCTTCAACACTTCGTGGCACACGCACCACTTCGGTGCACACGCATGACTTCGTGGCACACGCAGGTCCGACGGCAGTGCGGCCGTCACGGGCCGACGCACGCTCTCCCCCCACACCGCACAGGAGCCGCTATGAGTTCACCAGCACGGCACGGAACCAGGCACAGAAGCAGGCACGAAGACAGTCACGGCAGCAGTACTCAGCGCCTGCGTTCCGTGTCGCCGCGTCGCCTCGCCCGCCGGAGCGCGATCGGCGTGGCCGCCGCTGCGGTCATCGGCGGCGCGACCATGGCGGCGGCCGACGCCGTACCGGCCGAAGTCCCCAAGGCCGCCGACGCGCCGCAGGCCGTGGCCCCGTATCTGTACAACGGCTGGGGCGATACGCCCGATCCCGCGACGGTGATGGACGCGACCGGCGTCAAGTGGTTCACGCTGGCCTTCGTTCTCAGCAGCGGCACGTGCGACCCGCAGTGGGACGGCGGCCGCCCCCTCACCGGCGGCGTCGACGCGAAGACCGTGGACGCGATCCGCGCCAAGGGCGGTGACGTCATCCCCTCCTTCGGCGGAGCCAGTGGCAGCAAGCTGGAGCAGAGCTGCCAGGACGCCTCGGCGCTGGCCGGTGCGTACCAGAAGGTGATCGACGCCTACGACCTGAAGGCGATCGACATCGACATCGAGGGCGACGCCTACAACGACCCCCAGGTGCAGCAGAAGACGATCGACGCGCTGAAGCAGGTGAAGGCCGACAACGCCGGCCTGACGACGTACGTCACGTTCCCCAGCGCCCAGGACGGCCCGGACGACAGCATGATCAAGCGGGCCGCCGACTCCGGTCTGGAGGTGGACGGCTGGACGATCATGCCGTTCGACTTCGGCGACGCCGGAGACCAGGACATGGGCGAGCTGACCAAGAAGGCCGCCGACGGCCTGAAGAACACCGTCAAGGACGCCTACGGCTACAGCGACGACGAGGCCTACCGGCACAGCGGCGTCTCGTCGATGAACGGCATCACCGACGTCAACGAGCGGGTCACCCCGGAGAACTTCGAGGCCATCCGCGCCTACGCCCAGGAACACCACCTCGCCCGGCTCACCTACTGGTCGGCCAACCGCGACCGCCCGTGCCCCGGCGCCTATCCCAACGACGACACCTGCTCCGGAGTGGACCAGGAGCCCTGGCAGTTCGCCAAGATATTCGCCGGATACACGGGCTGACGGGGCGGGGAGACACCGTGAAGCTGAACATCAACCGCAAGGGATCCACCGGAGCGGACCGGCCGCGCCACCGACGGCGCCGAGCCCTGCCCGCCGCCGCCACCGCGCTGCTCCTCGCGACCGGCACCGCAACGCTCGTCACCACGCAGAGCGCGAGCGCCGGCCCCGAACACTCCACGACGCAGACACAGGCGCTGGCGCAGAAGCAGCAGAAGCCCCTCACCGCGGCGGATGCCCCCGACCTCGGCCCCAACGTCGATGTCTTCGACCCCTCGATGTCGAAGGACGAGATCCAGTCCCGGCTCGACACCGTCTTCAAGGAGCAGGAGAAGAACCAGTTCGGCCAGGAACGGCACGCGCTGCTGTTCAAGCCGGGCAAGTACGACGTGGACGCCAACATCGGCTTCTACACGCAGATCGCCGGGCTCGGCCTGTCGCCCGACGACACCGACATCAACGGCGATGTGCATGCGGAGGCCGACTGGTTCGACGACAACGCCACCCAGAACTTCTGGCGCGGCGCCGAGAACCTGGCCGTCACCCCGGCAAACGGCACCGACCGATGGGCCGTCTCGCAGGCCGCGCCGTTCCGCCGCATGCACGTGAAGGGCAACCTTCAGCTGGACCCGCGCAACCACGGCTGGTCCAGCGGCGGCCTGCTTGCCGACACCAAGGTCGACGGTACGGTCTCCTCCGGGTCGCAGCAGCAGTACCTGTCCCGCAACACCGAGTGGAGCGGCTGGGAAGGCTCCAACTGGAACATGGTGTTCGTCGGGGCGACCAACCCACCGTCCGGCACCTTCCCCGAGCCGCCGTTCACCACGGTGGACAAGACCCCGAAGTCCCGCGAGAAGCCGTTCCTCTACGTCGACGACGCGGGCGCGTACAAGGTCTTCGTCCCCGACGTCGCCACAAACTCCCAGGGCACCACGTGGTCCGGCGGCGCGCCGAAGGGCAAGTCCCTCCCGATCGAGGACTTCTTCATCGCCAAGCCCGGCGTGAAGGCATCCGAGATCAACGCCGCGCTGGACGAGGGCAAGCAACTGCTGTTCACGCCCGGTGTCTACCACCTGGACGACACGATCAAGGTGACGAAGCCGGACACCGTGGTGCTCGGCCTCGGGCTCGCCACGCTCGTCCCGGACGGCGGGGCCACCGCCCTTTCGGTGGCCGACGCCGACGGAGCGACGATCGCCGGCGTGCTGATCGATGCCGGCAAGGAAAGCTCGGACACGTTGATGGAGCTGGGCCGGAAGGGCGCTTCGGCGGACCACTCCGCCAACCCTTCCTCGCTCCACGATGTCTATTTCCGCGTCGGCGGCGCGGGCGTCGGCAAGGCGGCCAAGAGCCTCGTCGTCAACAGCTCGGACGTCATCGGCGACCACACCTGGATCTGGCGGGCCGACCACGGCGACGGAGTCGGCTGGACGCAGAACACCGCGGACAACGGCCTGACCGTCAACGGTGACGACGTCACGATGTACGGCCTGTTCGTCGAGCACTACCAGAAGGACCAGGTGGTCTGGAACGGCAACGGCGGCCGGACGTACTTCTTCCAGAACGAGATGCCGTACGACCCGCCGGACCAGGCGGCCTGGATGGACGGCGGCACGAAGGGCTACGCCGCGTACAAGGTGGCCGACGGTGTCACCGACCACCAGGCGTACGGGCTGGGCAGCTACTGCTTCTTCAACGTCAACAAGTCGGTGGCCGCAGACCGTGCCTTCCAGGTGCCCAAGGCGGACGGGGTGAAGTTCCACCACATGGTGGCGGTCTCGCTCGGTGGCACCGGCACGATCAACCACGTCATCAACGACCAGGGCGGCCCCGCGAACACGGGCAACCAGGAGGCGTACGTGGTGGATTACCCGTAGGCGGGCCCAGCACTCTCACCCGTACGACGCGCCTCTCACGCCACCCCCCCCGCAGCGAACGGCCGCCGACCCCACACCGGCGGCCGTTCGTGTTGTTGCGGGTTGCTCGGTTGCCCGGATGCGGTGTCCGACGCCCGGCATGATGGATGGCCGCTCCCCGCACAGTGACAGAACGGTGACACACGGAGCACAACGATCCCACGGCCAGCCTTGTCTGATGTGTCAGGCGCAGTGAGCGCCACACATGACGAACTGGGGGAACATCATGAATCTCTTCCGTCGTGCTGCCACGACAGCCGCGCTGGCCACCATCACGGTCGGCGCGGTGGCCGCCTTCGCGACTCCGGCGTCCGCTGCACCCCGGACGACCACCGCCGCCGTCGCGTCCCCGGCCTCGGCGCAGGCGGTGTACAACGGTGTCTGCGGCAGCGGCTACAAGGTCGTCGACTCGACGCCGGTCGGCGACGTCGGCACGGTCTTTGTGACCTGGAACGAGTCGACGGGCAAGAACTGCGCCGTCACCATCCGGAACACGCCCGGCAACCCGCCTGTGTGGATGGCCGTCTCGCTCGCCATCGACGCCGGCCGCGACGCGCCGTACGTGGTGGACAGCGGCAACTACACGACCTATGCAGGGCCGGTGTACCTGGACGCCCGTGGCCAGTGCATCCTGTGGAACGCCGCGATCGCCGGCGTGGGCGCCAACGGCCGCGGCCACTGCGGCTGACGGACAGACGCGGGTCTTGCTTCGCGCTACGGCCCGTTATGCGTCGGCCGGCCGCAGAGAGGTGAGGCGTTCCATCTCCTCATCCGAGAGCCGCAGAGAGCCGGCCGCCACGTTCTCTGCGAGGTGGTCCGGATTACTGGTCCCCGGGATCGCCAGAACGTGCGGCCCTTGCTGCATGGTCCACGCCAGTCGGACCTGCGCGAGGGACGCACCGTGCGCGCGGGCGACGGCGCATACCGTTTCGCTGTCACCGGGTCCCGGGCCCGCCTCGCGCCCGGGCCCGGCGATCGCAAAGAACGGGACGAAAGCGATGCGGAGTTCACCACAGAGGCGCAAGAGCGCCCGGCTCTCGTTCGCCGCACCGACCCCGTACGGATTCTGCACGCAGACGACCGGGGCAATTGCTCGGGCCTCGGCCAGTTGATCAGACGTGACGTGGGAGACGCCGAGGTGGCGGATCAGCCCGGCGTCGCGCAGCTCGGCCAACGCGCCGAAGTGCTCGCCGATCGATGCGGCCCGGCGGCTCGGCGGCACGCGCAGGTTCACCACGTCCAGGTGATCGCGGCCGAGTTGGCGAAGGTTTTCCTCGACCTGGCCGCGCAACTGCTCCGGGGCGGCCCACCACCACGCGCCCGAGGGGTCGCGGCCCGGCCACACCTTCGTGGTGATGACCAGGCCCTCCGGGTACGGTGCCAGCGCCCGGTTGATCAGCTCGTTGGCGGAGCGCGTCGCGGAGAAGTAGAACGCGGCGGTGTCGATGTGGTTCACGCCGAGTTCGACCGCCCGCCGGAGCACGCCGATCGACTGCTCCCGGCCACGCGGCACGCCGCGGTCGAACGGTGCGGTGCCTGTCAGGCGCATCGCGCCGAACCCGACACGGTTGACGGTCAGGTCGCCGAGTTTCCAAGTTCGGGGGACTGCGGTTGCGTTCATCTGTTGGTTCATGGCATGCGTCTCCTCTTGTGGGCAAGGAACGGGAAACCCATGGGGCCGCGGGCGGGATCACGTCGCTCGGTGGGGCAAGCTCGCCGAGCGGATCCACCAGTGCCGGGGCGGGGCCTGGGCATGAAAAAAGCCTCCCCGGCGGATCGGAATCCGCGCCGAGAAGGCTCTACTGCTGGCCAGCACCTTAGCAGGTCGGGCAGGTCGGGAGGTCGACGGAGATGCCGTGAGGCTTCCGGGAAGAAAACCCGGTGCGTTCGCGCTGCTCGCGGTCGTATGCTCAAGCAAGATCACGACGGACGGGAGGTGGAGACAGTGAAGCTTGCTGAGGCGCTGGCAGAACGGGCGGAAGCGACGCGGCGCGTAGAACAGCTGCGAGCGCGCGTTGTCAGCAGCGCGCGCTACCAGGAGGGTGAGACACCCGCAGAGGACGCGGCTCTGCTGCTGGCCGAGGCCAGTGAGGTGATGGACTCCCTCGAGACGTTGATCCGGCGCATCAACCGGACCAATGCCGCGGTGGACATGGGGGAGGACGGTACGCTCACCGACGCGCTCGCGCGCCGGGACGTACTGCGGTTGCGCCACTCGGTGATCACCGCGGCGGCCGACGCGGCAGCGGGTACGGGCGAGCGGGGGTACGGCCGGCAGCTTCGGTCCGAGCTGAAGATGCTCTCCGCGCTCCCGGTCGCCGAGCTGCGCGGACAGGCGGACGAGCTGGCACGAGCGATCCGTGAGATCGACGTGCGGATCCAGCGGAAGAACTGGGAGGCCGATCTGCTGGACTGAGCGGTCCCGGCAGGCCGGATCGATGTGGAGCAGGTAGGCGTTTCGGAGGCGTGCACACACCGAGGGCCGGCGGTTTTCCAGCCCCTCCTGGCGCGTGAAGAGCAACGCAGGGGTTCGATTCCCCATCAACAGTGCAGCTCAGCACCGCGCACAGGTAACAGTGCACCTCGCACGGCACATCACCACGTGCAGATCCGGGCGCCGAGGGCGGGTTCGGGGTCTTCCACATCACAGCGACCGGCCATGGAGGGCCGAGCGGACTTCCTCGACTCTCTGCTGCGGGCTGCCCAGTGGGGCGTCAGATCCGTCGCAGCCACTCCTCCGCTATGCCGTGCAGTGCCTGTTCGCTGGGGCGCAAGTGGGAGTCGTCCTCCTGGTAGTCGAGGCGGTCGATGACGTCGACGACCCCGTCGACCCGGGAGGCGAACCGGACAGCAAGCGGGATTTCGCTGCTGCGCTGCAGGGTGCCCGCCAGGGTGACCACGCCGTTGTGCACGGTGACCTCCACGGTGTGCGGCTTCAGCCACAGGGTGCGGACCAGCACCTCTTCGATGATTTCTGTGCGGATGTCGTTGTCGGGGCGCAGGAACACACTCACCAGATCGCCGCGCGTGACGATGCCCATCAGGCGCCCCTCCACGTCGATGACGGGGAGGCGGTTGCAGTGGTGGCGGGCCATGAGGCCGGCTGCTTCGGTGAGGGACTGGAGCGGACCGACGGTGATGGCGGGTTTGGTCATGAGGTCGCCCGCCGTGACCGCGCGGCTCTCGGCCCGGACCATGCGCCTGCCACCCAGGTGCAGACGCCCGAAGCGCCGCGGCTTGGCCTCGTCGTGCGCAGCTGCTTGCCGTGCCATCAGGTCGGCCTCGGACACCACGCCGAGGACCTTGTCGTCACCATCGATGACCGGTACTCCGCTGATGCCGTGTTGGGCGAGCAGCGCCGCGACCTGCTTGAACGGGGTGTTGCGCTGGACGGCGACGACGTCGCGGCTCATGACATCGCTGATCGGTCGGTGGTGCATCCTGCCTCTCCCTTCCTTCCGGTCGCGCGAGACGGTGGAACTCAACTGCGCTGCGTGGCGGGCCCGGGCAAGGCGCTCGCGGGCGGCGCAGGTACGGATCGTGTGCGGTACGGGGTACCAGCCGGATACGTGCGTCCAGGGCGGTCACCGTGTCCGGCCTGGTTCAGCGGCACCGCGGCGACCGGTAGACCCTGGGAGCCGGTCGGCCCGAAAAGGGCACGTACGACATCCTCACCGGTCGCCGCGGCGATTGGGGGGGGCGCCGGCGCCGTTGCTCCGCAGCCTTCACGTGCTTCGTCATCTGCATCATCGTCACCTGCATCGCCGGCTTGCGTGCGTCCTCATCGTCCGGTGCTTCCGGCATCTCCCGCAGGGGGCCGGCGGGCCCCGGTGGCGGCTGAACGGCCCGGGACGCTGTGCCGATCGGCAGTGAGGGCCACACTCCCGGGCAGAGCCCATGCGGGGCCTTGACCCACCGACGACGCTCGAAGGGCAGGTGAACCGGCCGCATCGGTGGGGCCGAAAGTCCCTCGGGCGGACCCGCATCGGCCCCTGCCGTCGGGGCGCCGGGCGGCCGAAGCTGATGGCGAGTGGCCCGGTCTGGAGAAGGGCACAGCCATGGAACAGCCGCTGGTAGTGGGATGCGACGGATCCGACTCAAGTTTGGAGGCAGTGGAGTGGGCAGCGGGTGCGGCCGCCCGGTACGACTGCCCGCTGCGCATTGTGTACGCCTCCCGATGGGA
Source organism: Streptomyces sp. NPDC047117 (assembly GCF_040643545.1). Lineage (NCBI taxonomy): Bacteria > Bacillati > Actinomycetota > Actinomycetes > Kitasatosporales > Streptomycetaceae > Streptomyces > Streptomyces sp. NPDC047117. The sequence continues at coordinate 190,280 of NZ_JBEYUN010000003.1, forward strand.
GAGGTACGAGGGGCACCTCCTCGACCTGTCGACCGAACCATCCGCCGAACGCCTCATGGAGGAACAGGTCATCGGTGTCGCTGCCGAGCGGGCCAACCGGCGCGTGCCAGGGCTCAAGGTCACCACGCATCTCCTGCCGGACGACCCCACGGTGGCGTTGCTGGAAGAAGCCCACCATGCGAAGGCCGTGGTTGTCGGGCACCGGGGCCGCGGTCGACTGGCGTCGTTGCTGCTCGGGTCGGTCGGACTCGTCGTGGCAGCGCGGGCCCGCTGCCCTGTCGTGGTCGTACGCGGCCGCCCCAACCGTGTGCCCGGCGTGATGCGCAAGGTGGTGCTGGGTATCGGTGCGGGGCGTCGCGAGGCGGCGGCCGTGGCCTTCGCGTTGCGCGAGGCGGCGGCGCGCAGGTGTGAGGTCGAAGCCGTGCACGCATGGCGATGCGGCATCGGGGAGATGTCCGAGCACCAGGCACCGCACAGTGAGTGCCGGGCAGAGCATGAGCGACAGGCGGAGCTCCTGTTCGAGGAGGTGCTCGCGGAGCAGCCGGCCGAGCGCCAGGTGACGGTGAAGCGCCGCACTGTCGAGGGGCCGGCGGGCGGAACCTTGGTGGCGGCGTCGGAGAGCGCCGATCTGCTCGTGGTGGGCGCCCGCCGGCGCCAGGGCCGCGCCGGCCTGCAGCTCGGGCCGGTGAATCATACGGTGCTGCATCACGCGCAGTGCCCGGTAGCGGTCGTACCGGAGAGCTGAGCTGTGTCCGATCGTTCGCATGACGGCTCGAAGGGACCTGTGCCCGCGGGAGGCAAAACACCGCCAACGGGCTACTCTGCGGAGAGGGGAGCGAATCGGTCGCGAGGGAGCGGGGAGGCGCGCTCCATGCCGAACTCGGGGAGCCACGAGCGCCGCTCTGTGTTGCCGCAGTTACGCCTGGACCAGCTGCTCGACGAGTTGCAGTTCCGCCTGGACAGCGCCCGCGCCACGCACGAGCGCATGCAGAGCCTGCTTGAAGCGGTGCTCAGCGTCGGCAGCGACCTGGACGTCGAACAAGTGCTGAAGCACATCATCGAGGCGGGCGTCGTGCTCGCCGACGCCGAGTACGGCGCACTGGGTGTCGTCGAGAACGGACAACGGCTCTCCCGGTTCCTTCCGGTGGGCATCTCGGAACAACTGGCCGCGAAGATAGGAGATTTACCATCCGGGCATGGCATCCTCGGGGAGCTGATCCGCCACCCCGAGCCGCTGCGGCTCACCGACCTCGCCGAGCACCCCAGCAGCTACGGATTTCCTCCGAACCACCCGCCGATGCGTACCTTCCTCGGCGTACCGATTCGCGTCCGTGACGAGATCTTCGGCAACCTCTACCTCACCGAGAAACGGGGCGGGGCGCAGTTCGACGCCGACGACGAGGCCGTGCTCACGATGCTCGCGGTGGCCGCCGGAGTGGCCATCGACAACGCACGGCTGTACCACGAGAGCCGGACGCGCGAACGGTGGCTGGAAGTGCTCGGCGAGATCACCAGGGCCCTGCTGTCCGGAGCCGACACCAGGGAAGCGCTGGACCTGATCGCCCGGCACAGCGGGGAGCTCGCCGACGCGGACTGTGTGGCCGTCTTCCTGCCGGACGCGGATACGGGAGGGCTGCGGGCAGTGGTGGTGCACGGTGCGGATGCCGCACATCTTGCCGACGCCGTCGTGCCGCGCAACGGCTCACTGGTGGGGCTGGCGGCCCGTACCGGAGAGCCGGCGGTCACCGGCGACCTGAGCGCTGACTCCCGCGATTGCACCGCGCCTGCCGGATCGCAGGCCACCGGCCCGGCAGTGGCGGTACCGCTGTTGCGGGACCAGCAGGAGGCGGGCTCGATCCGGTTGAGCCGCGTACGGGGGCGCCCGGCCTTCACGGACCACGACGTCACCCTGCTCTCCGGCTTCGCCGAACAGGCTGCGCTCGCTCTTGAGCTGGACCGCAGGCGGCGGGAGTCGGAGCAGCTGGACGCGCTGCGGGAGCGCGACCGTATCGCCCGTGACCTGCACGACCTGGCCGTGCAACGGCTGTTCGCCACCGGGATGACGCTGCAGAGCGCCACTCGCCTGATCGAGCGGCCGGAAGCGGCACTGCGCGTCGGGCGGGCCGTTGACGACCTCGACGAGACGATAAAAATCATCCGCTCCACCATCTTCGGCCTGCGCACCTCGGCCCAGCCACGGGAGCAGGCGGGGCTACGGCGACGTACCCTCGACGTGGTCGCCAAAGTCGGCGAGGCCCTCGGCTTCACGCCCTCGCTGCGGATGGACGGCCCGGTCGACACCGACATCCCCGCTGAGATCGCCGAGCACATCCTCGCCGTACTGACCGAGGCGCTGAGCAATACGGCCCGGCACGCGCGCGCCCGCCGTGCGGACGTGACGCTGTCCGTGGCGGACGAGGTGGTACTCACCGTCACGGATGACGGAGTCGGCCTGGAATGCGTGCCGAGGAATGGCAGCGGCCTGGCCAACATGCGGGGCCGCGCGGAGTTGCTGGGCGGCGGCATGGTTCTTGAGACCCCGGCCGGTGGCGGAACGCGGATCGTATGGCAGGTGCCTCTGACCACCGCGTGATCATGTGTGCTGGTCAGGGGGGCGAGGTGGATCCTCCCGGTCGCGTACGCGCTCCGCGATCACCGCGGCCTGAATGCGTCGCTCCACCTTGAGCTTCGACAGGATGGTGGATATCCGGTTCTTCACGCTCTTCTCGGCGAGGTAGAGACGGTCGGCGATCTGACGGTTGGTGAGTCCCTCGCCGACCAGGTCCAGGATCTCCCGTTCCCGCGGGGTCAGGCGAGCGAGCTCAGGAGGTCCGGTGGGCGTCGCCGGGCCTCGGACACGCGTCAGGACGCGGGCCGTCACTTCGGGGGAGAGCATGGACTTGCCGGAAGCCACCGTCCGCACGGCGGCCACCAGGTCCGACCCCTTGATCTGCTTGAGGGCGTAACCTGCGGCACCGGCCATGATGGCGTCGAAGAGCGCTTCGTCGTCGTCGAAGGAGGTCAGCATCAGGCAGGCGAGACCGGGCAGCCGGGCGCGCAACTCCCGGCAGACCATGATGCCTTCGTCATCGCCGTGCTCTTCGGAGGAGCCCAAACGGACGTCGAGTACGGCAACATCGGGTTGGAGCGCCGGGACACGGGCAAGCGCCTGACGGGCGTCCGCCGCGTCGCCCACCACCGCCATGTCCGGCTCGGTGTCGAGGAGATCGCGCAGCCCACGGCGGACGACTTCGTGGTCGTCCAAGAGGAACACCCTGATGGGCTCATGCTCACCGTCATCGGGCCCCGGTGTGAAGTTCATGATTCACGCTCCCGCAAAGTGCCACGCATGGTGCTGGGCAAAGTGCCTGTAGCTGCCGCGGTACGCCGTACTCCCTTCGACGCGCTCAGGGAGCAGCCCCTCCTGCAACCCCGCCATCAGCGTGTCGCCACCGCAGCCCAGGAGGCCATGGGCCATCAGTCCCTTGCACGGCGCCGGTCGGCCCGCGCGACGGAACTACGGCGAGGTCGCAGAGCTCGGCGCTGGGCAGGTCATGCGGGGATGGTGGCCCACCACCAGTCGAAGGAGGGCAGAGGGGGCGGGGTGGTGTCGGCTGCCGTGTCCCGGGTGGTGGGAGCGGGGACGGTGGGGGAGACGGGTACGGCGCCTCGTCCGTCGAGGTAGGGAGCGGTATAGCGGTTGGTGAACCGGATGTCCACGACCACCCGGACGAGCTGCCCGACGTCCCTGGCTGGCGTAGGCAGTGACCGCTTCGCGCGATTCCTGGCTCAGCCGGCTGTGCGGTTTCATGTGGAGGGCCAGGATGCGGTTGCGCAGTGCCACGGTCGTGGCGAGTGCTTCCGCCTGGTCGCAGGCATAGTGGTCCGCCAGTAAGGAGATGATGCCGCCTCCTCCGCCCTGGTCGGTCAGTGCCTCCCGGGGCGCTGAGTAGATGTCGTCGTCGATGAGGGTGATGACTTCGGCCGTTTCGGTGAGCGCCTCTACCTGCGGTTCTTTGCGTTCCTCGTCCGTGAGGGGGCGCTGGTGAACCAGGTCGAGGACGTCGGTGCAGGCGGCCAGGCCGAAGGTGTTCCGCCGCAGCGTGAGGTACTCGTCGGGCGAGGGCCGGTGGTCTCCGTCGAGGAGGAAGACCTCCCAGCAGTCGCCGAGGTAGGCCCGGAGCCAGACGGCTTCCCATGACGCATAGCGGTCGGGAGGCATGAGCTCCTGGGCGCGGCGCGCGATGTCCCTGAATGCCTGCCGCCACGGCCCGGTGGGTTCGGGAGCGACTTCGGGGCGTTCCAGCAGGCTGACCCGTGCCAGGAGCTCGGCGATCGTCTCGGCGCGGGGAGCGGTGCGGAGCCGGTGCTGGAGGACGTCGTCCCAGAGAAACGTGTAGACCGTAAAGTCGGCGAACAGTTGCAGGTAGTCGGTCCGCGCCTCGGGGAACTGGCCGACGACGGCGCTGATCAGGCCGCTGGACCGGATATGGGCGAGCTGCTGTGGTTCGCAGGCGCCGGCATTGGTGCAGCAGCACGTGGGCCGTCCGGCAGCGCGTTGGTCGTGATCAGCGGCAGCGCCGACGATCGTACTAGGGTGCACCGGTGGGCAATGCGATATCGCGTAAGGCGAGCAACGGGCAGCAGAGCGAGTCGAAGGGCGAGCCGAAGCGAGAGCCGAAACCGGCATGGGGCTGGCGCGCCCTCGGGCTGCTGCTCGGTCTCGCGATCCTCCTTGTCGGCGTCGGGGCTCTCCTCGTCAACGGTGTCCAGGGGGTGCAGGCCACGGGACTGGTCGGCACTCGCGGCACGTTCACGGTCGACCACTGCGTCGACCACAACCCCAGCGGGAAGAACTCGGATTACGAGTGCGGTGGCGACTTCGTCCCTCGTGGTCGGAGCGACGACGACGGCTGGAGCGGAAAGCTCGAGAACGCGGACGACTACCGGGCCGGCACGAAGCTCGCCGTGACCGAGGCCTGGGGCAGCGAATGGCGGTTCAGGGAGGTCGGTGTCGGCGCGGTCCTGGAATCCGGTATGTGGTTCTGCTTCGGGCTCGTGTTCCTCGCGATGGGCTTCTTCCAGTCCCGCAAGTGGGCGAGAAGCTTCTAGAAGTAGGCAGTGGGCAGCCCTGGGTTCCTCGGCCTGCGGGTGCGGCCGGCCGGGTCGATCATGACGACCGGGGTCGGTCAGATCCACTGATAGTTGGTGTCGTCCAGGGCCGGCAGGAGAGCATCGGCAGCGTCGAGAGGTGCGGTGGGGCCGGCCAGTTCGGCGAGTGGGACCGGTGGGAAGAGCGCCTTGCCGGCCGTGCCCTTGTGGCGGCACCAGGTGAGGTGTCCGGTGCCAACAGTGTCGTCGTACTCGACGGCGCGAAGCCGGGCGCGGGTGCACCGGTCGATGTGAAGGCGGAAGACGAGGTGGAGTTTGCGGGGCGGGGTACTGCCGGGGCGGGTGACCATGGCGTCCTGGAGCCAGGTCAGCTGTGGGGCGCTGTCCAAGGCCGCAACGTCCAGTCCGAGCTCTTCGTCGAGTTCGCGCGCGAGGGCCTGAGGGATGGCTTCACCGGGTTCGACGTTGCCGCCCGGCAGGGTGTATTGATCTCGCCCGTTCTTGAGGCGGTGGATGAGGGCGACCTCGTCGCCATGGAATACGGCCGCGGCGACGCGGATCTTGATCTGGACGAATGATTCGGCAGACGTCACTGAGGAGCTTCTCCTTCGGTGGGCGAGTGCACTGGCGCTACCGTCCTATGATCCGGCCATGGCGGAGGAAGAGATGGCTGGGGAAGTCGACGACGACAGGCCGCGTGGGCCGTACGCGCGGGTGCACCTGCCGGACGGCCAGGACATCTACGCGACCGTCCGCAGTCGTGAGCAGGACCCGACCGGCGCCTGGTGGTACACGCTGGAGATCGTCCTGCCGGATCGGTTGCCTGCCGTCGGCGGACCTGTCCAGCAGGGCCGTGTCATCAGCTTCACGGCCGGCTACCCGACGGTGGAGCCGATCGAGGGGCAGGACTACAGCGTCCTGAACCCGGACCGGCAAGGGTCGGGGCCGCCGGGCCGCTGGCGCGTCTCGATCGACCGCGACGGGCTGGAGTGGGTGCACCGCTCCGACTGCGCTCAGGCCGGTGACACCTGGATCTCGGACCAGGATGCTCTGACACGGCTGAGTGATCCCGAGCGTGCGCGGCCCTGCCCTGTCTGCCGGCCCGAGGCCGTACTGCAGACGTTGCCCTACGCACCGGAGGGGTAGGTCGACACCGGACCACGCCTTTCGCCGCAGGTCATAGCCATTGTTCGTGCGGGGGCATCGTGCCTGCGGCGTCGCGGTCAGCGCCCGGCGTCGCGCTGTCGGACGCATCGCGGGCACACCCACATGCGGCCCAGCAGCCGTACGTACACCGCCTCCGGGTGCTCGGGACACCGCAGGTCGTTCGAGTCTCCCTGGTGCCGCACCGAAGGCATGCGCAGCAGGTACGGCTCGGCCCAGCGGCGCCCTTGTTCATCCCTCTCCATCGTCGCCGTCCTCGGTATCGTCCTCGGGCGGCGGCTCAGGATCGGACGCCTGCTCCTTGTCGAACAGCGGGTAGCCGTCGACGTCGTAGATCGCGTCGTCGTCCCCATTGCGGCGTGCCATGACGCTCCCTCAGCCGGATGCGGTGCACATACCGTAGCGCTGCTGCCTGCGCCGGGCTACGACGGGATGCGGCTTGCTGTGGCCCGGCGATTCGCCTGCCGGGCCGCGTTCCGCTCAGCGAGTGTCGGTGCGCTTTTCGAGGCGGGTGCCGTGGCGAAGGGCGATCGACATCAGGTCGCTCGGAGCATCCAGTTCCAGGCGGTGCCAGCGGCCGCGGGGGACGATCGCGGCGGTTCCTGCCCGCAGCTGCACCACCTCCTCGGCATCGCCGGGCGTGGCGGGACGGAAGCAGAGGCGGATGCCGCCGGTCAGGCAACACACCGCCTCCTCGGCATGCGGGTGCATTTCCCAGTGGTCGGCGTGCACGTCCGAGTCGGTCTCCACGTGGAACGTCGCAACGTGCCAGGTGCCGGAGTCGCTGCTGGTCATCCGGCGTTCGGCCGCTCGGACATCATCGTCGGGGCAGAGGTGCAGTGCCGAGGCGAACAGATCCACGGGGGAGAGGGGCGTGGTGGTCATGACGGCGTTCCTTCCAGTTGATTCTCTGCGGGGGCGGGGGCGGGGGCGGGGGCGTGGCAGGCGTCCCGCGCCGCCGGCGGGGCAGCACGCCGATCGCCACGACCGCCGCGAGTACGAAGAGGGCGCCGGAGAGATCGTGGTCCGTACGACAGCGGCCCGGCGGCGTACAGAGGACGACCGTCCCACCTACCGGGAACGAGTCTTCGCCGACCTCGACGCGAGCGAGACACCCCGCTTGGCGCAAGTCGCCGATCAATGGGCGCAGTTGACTGCCGAGGACACCTGCGTAAATGGGCTCCGAGCCCTGGTGGATGGCCTTCTCACTACCCACTGACGGTCCCCGACGCGTGTGCGGGGCCGCACGGTCCTGCTCAGCCCTCCCGCGCCCACGGCCGCAGCTTCTCCGGGTGACGGACCGCCCAGATCCGGGTGACGCGTCCGTCGGAGATGTTTGACGATGGTTCATGACGGCCGTCCGCCGAACTGCCAATTGTGGACCTCGATGTCTGCGTACCGGTACCGGTCCGGGGCCAGAACGGTGCGTGCCGTCTCCGCGTCCGGCGCTTGGACCAGTGCCGCTGTACCCAGCCATGTGGTTCCGTCATCGGACAGCAGAGGCCCGTAGGCGATCAGGTCGTCCCGGTCGGGTGGCACGGTGGTGTCGATGACCTCGCCCGAGCCCAGGCCGAGCACCAGGAATCGGTTGCCGCCGGTCCGGCCACCGGGGAATTCCCACATCGTGCGCCCCAGCACGTTGCGCCACCGACGCAACAGCACGTCCCGGTAGACACCGGCCTGGTAGCCCGGCTCGTCATAGGCGAACGTGTGTGCGTCAGCCGCGTCGGCCAGGTCGCGCGTCACCTCCTTTTCGTGCTCGCGCCCGCACTGCCGATGGGCAGCCCTGCCAGTAGTGCGCGGCGACTGGCCCTTACGTGCTCGCGCATGATGTGTTCGACGCTGTCGACGTCCTTCTCAAGGATCAGCTCCAGGACGAGATGGTGCTCGCGGTCGGATTCCAGGGCACGCCCTGGCTGGCTCAAGGATGTTTTGACCAGCCGGGAGTAAGCCAATTGGTTCATCAGCATCCGGTAGTGGGCCTCCAGCTTGCTGTTGTCGGCGCCGACGATGAGCACGTCATGGAATTCCTGGACCAGTTGGGCGTGCCGTTCCCGGTCGTCCTGCGCCACGGCTTCATCGGCCTCGCGCAGGTTCTGCTCCAGCATGTCGATTTCCGGCACCCGGCCGCGTTGGGCGAGGAGGCGGGCGGCGGCCCCTTCGATGAGTTCCTTCATTTCGAAGAGCTCAGTGATCTCGCGGCGGGACGGTGTGGTGACGAAGGTGCCGACGCGCGGCCGCACCTCGACCAGCCCTTCGGCCTGGAGCTGCTTGAGGGCCTCGCGGGCCGGCGTACGGCTCACACCGAACTCCTCGGCCAATGCGATCTCCGAGAGCGGAGCGCCGGGCTCGATGTCGCCCATGATGATGCGGCGCCGCATCTCGGCGGTGACCCTGACCTGCATGGAACCGTTCTTCGCTCCGTCGGTGCCGCAATTCACCGGGCCGGCCCCCGTCGTTGTGGTCATCCGCCGGTCATCCCAGCGGCGCGAGGGCGCCACCGTCGAAGAACGTGCCCGCGCTGTAGACCATCGGGGGCGTCTCCGTGACCGCGGCGTGCACCACACGGCAGATGAAGACGGTGTGGGTGCTGGCCTGGAGCCGTTCCCGGATCTCGACCTCCATCTGTGCGCTGCTGCGAGAGATCAGCGGGCTTCCGAACGGGCCGGCCTCCCATTCCAGGTCCTTGAACTTGTTGTCGGACTTCCTTGCGAACGTGTTGACGACGTCGAGCTGGTCAGTGGAGAGAATGTTGATCGCAAGGTGGTCGGCCCGGAAGAGGCAGTCGTGTGTGGAGGAGGTGTGCTGTACGCACACCATTACCGTGGCGGGGTCGAGCGAGATGCTGGAGAACGCGTTGACCGCCAGCCCCCTGGGGATGCCCTCGTCCATCGCGGTCACGACCGTGACGCCGGTGACGAACTGCCGGTTGACCTGCTTCATCAGGTCGATGTCGGGCTGCGCGGAAAGCGTGGTCATGGAAGTGCTCCTAGTCATTGTGGCCGTCAGTCCTGTCCCACCCGGATGATGCCGAGTGCCGAGAGCAGCGCTCGGGGATCCCACGTCACGAACTCCTCGACGATGCGATCTCCTTCGAATCGGGCGAACGTGGCGCCGCTCACCTCGACGTGCCGCTTGGTGGCGGGCACACCGAGAAGAGCGTTCTCGTGGGTTCCGCTGCTGTGCCAGCGGATCGCCGCCCTGTCGCCGTCGACCACGACGTCGTCGAGGGTGGTGACCAGGTCGGGAAATGCCGACCTGGTGGAGACGATGGAGGCTTTGAAGGCGCTCAGGTTCTGCGCGTGTCCGTCGCCGCCGTGCCGGCGGTAGGCGGGGCTGAGCAGTTGGTCGAGGGCGTCGACATCCCCCTGGCCCCAGGCCGCGGCCCACACCTGCTCGATGAGCTTTCGACGTGCTTCGGTGGTCGACATTCTCTTCTCCTTTCGGTGCGCGCCCGGCTCTCTTCGGGCAGCCGGTGCCAGGGCCGCTGCCCGCGGGCGCTTGAGGAAGGGCGGGGCGCCCGGAACTCGGTGTGCAGGGACGCACCGAGCGGAGCGGGGGAGTGGATGTGCTCCCTGCCCGGGTACGTCAACGGCGCCCGGAGGCGCGCTGGTCTGGCATACAAGAAGTAGTAAGACGTCTCGAAGATTCAGTGTCAAGGGTCCGGTGGGGACGGATCGCCTCAGTGCGTGTGCATATTGGACAGTGGGCAGTTCAGGCGGTCATTGCAGTGCCGACGAAGCGGCCCTGGTGCTGGCACGGAGAACTCTTTGGCCTTGCCCCCTTGACCCATGCAAGTGGGATGCCTACCGTCTGTGCCATGCAAGAGCTCATCGCGGATCGGTCTGACGGGAGCATCGGTCTCCGTACGCTGGTGCTCTACCGCGACGGGCGTGCGCGACCCGCACAGCCACGCGGCGAGCAAGTGCCACTGCGGTAGCAGGGCACACCCGCGGGCACGGCCCCCCATCCGGGCACGGCCCTTCATCCGACACGCGCACCGGGGTTCGTGGGGCGCAGAGCGTCTCGCACCGGCCTGCCCGTACCCAGCACCCCTGGCTGACATTTCGCGTACGGGCGAAACACCCTCGTCAGTGTGTCGCCGAGCGAGCATCGCCCGGCCCGGGCGTAGGGGCACCGCAAGCCATACCGCGCACCGCAAGCCTCATCGGGCACCGCAAACCGGCGCCGCCATCATCGTTGCCACCTTGAAGGAAGTCCTGCCATGAACGTTCGCAAGATCGTGACCACCGTCGAGGAGATCCGCACGGAAGGAGGCCGCCAGGTCACCCCCGCCGCCCGGGTCGCCATCGTCGCAGCGGTGATCGAGAACCCATGGGCCGGCCAGGGCTTCGTCGAGGATCTTGCTCCCGGCATCGAGGCCACCGCTTCCGATCTCGGTGCGCTGCTGGCCCCGGCGGTACTCGATGCTCTTGGTGAACCTGCCGAGGCCTACGGCAAGGCGGCCATCGTCGGCCTGAACGGCGAAATCGAGCACGGCTCGGCGCTCATTCACACGCTCAAGTTCGGCGACCACTTCCGTAAGGCCGCCAACGCCACCACCCTGCTGCCGGCAGTCGAGAAGCGCGCGGATGCCGGTGCTGTCTTCGACATCCCGCTGAAGCACATCACCGACGCGACCATTCGCTCGCACCATCAGACCGTCGAAGCCCGGGTCGCCGACGCCCCCCACCGCGACGAAATCCTCGTCGCGCTTGCCGCCGCTGCCCAGGGGCGTCCCCAGCAGCGCCTGGCGTCGCTCTCGACCGAGCAGTAGGCACGCATGAGCAAGCCCACCGTCGTACTGCTGCACGGGGTCGGGCTCGACCACACCATGTGGGAGCCCACCGCCGCACTGCTGACCGACCGATTCACCGTGCTCACCCCCGACCTGCCGGGCCACGGCACCCGCCCGCCGGCGGACGACAAGGTGACACTCGCAGACCTGGCAGAAGGGGTCGCCGACCGGATCCCGGCCGGCTCACACCTCGTCGGTTTCTCCCTGGGTGCGCTCGTTGCCCAGCACCTGGCACTGCACCGCCCGGAGCTGGCAGCCACGCTGACCTCGGTCAGCTCGGTGTGCCGGCGGACACCCGAGGAGCGGGAGTCCGTCCTCGCCCGGCTCGGCCGGTCGGAGTCGGACTTCACGGCGAGTACCGCCGCATCCCTGGAGCGGTGGTACGCCGGCACCGGCGTCGACCCCCAATGGGTTGCGCGTACCGAGGCAACGCTGCGGGGAAACGATGTCCGGTCCTTCCTCAACTGCTACCGCGTGTTCGCCACGGCAGATGCCGAACTCGGCCCCGACCTGGAAAGCATCACCACGCGAGCGCTTGCCGTCACCGGGGAGAACGATCCCGGCTCCACCCCTGAGATGACCTACCGGCTCGCCTCGGCGCTTCCCCACTGCCGAGCGGTGGTCGTCCCCGAGGCGCGTCACATGCTGCCCGTCGAGCGCCCCGAGACCTTCGCCGACTGCCTCACCACCTTCATCGGAGAGTGCGCATATGCCTGACCGCACCACGCTGCAGCACTTCATCGGCGGCACGTGGGTCGAGCCCGCGTCCGGCGAATACTTCGAGAGCACCAACCCGGCCACCCGACAGGTGCTCTACCGGGCTGCCCGCGGGAACGCCGCCGACATGGACCGGGCCGTGGCGGCCGCGAACGCCGCCTTCGAGGACCCGCGCTGGCGTGACCTCAGTCAGACCCGCCGCGGACATCTGCTGCGCCGGCTCGGCGACCTGATCGCGGAGAACGCCGAAGACCTGGCCCGCATGGAGTCGCAGGACAACGGCAAGCTGCTGCGCGAGATGCGCGGGCAACTGGCCACCCTGCCGGAGTACTACCACTACTACGCCGGCCTGGCGGACAAGATCCATGGCGACTTCATCCCCACCTCCGACCGCCAGGTACTGAACTACACGGCGCGCGAGCCGCTGGGCGTCGTCGGTGCGATCACGCCCTGGAACTCCCCACTCACGTTGACCAGCAGCAAGCTGGCACCTGCGCTCTGCGCCGGCAACACCGTCGTGATCAAGCCCTCGGAGTACACCTCGGCCACCGTGCTCAAGCTCGCCGAGCTGGCGCTGGAGGCCGGGTTCCCACCGGGTGCGGTGAACGTCGTCACCGGATTCGGGGCAGAGGCCGGCCAGGCACTGGTAGACCACCACGGCCTCGGGAAAATCTCCTTCACGGGCAGCACCGCCACCGGCTCGCGCATCGCCGCGGCGACCGCGAGCCGTTTCATCGGCTCGACCCTGGAGCTCGGCGGCAAGTCGCCCAACATCGTCTTCGAGGACGCCAACATCGCGAACGCCGCGATGGGCGTTGTGGCCGGCATCTTCGCGGCCGCCGGGCAGACCTGCATCGCCGGCAGCCGGGTGTTCGCCCACCGGTCCGTCTACGACGAACTCCTTGAGCGAGTGTGCGAGCGCGCGAAGACCATCCGTATCGGCGACCCGCTGGACGAGGCCACCGAACTCGGCCCGCTCGCCTTCGCGGAGCAGCGCAACAAGGTTGCCGAGTACGTCGACCTCGGGCGCGACGAGGGTGCCCGCGTGCTGACCGGCGGCAACCCCACCGACGGCGGCCTCGGCGGCTACTTCTACGAGCCCACCGTGCTGGTGGACGTCGACAACAGCATGCGCGTCGTGCGCGAGGAGATCTTCGGGCCCGTCCTGGCGGTCATGCCGTTCGACACCGAGGAGGAGGTCGTCCGCCTGGCGAACGACACCGAATACGGCCTCGCGGCCGGCGTCTGGACGCAGAACCTCTCGCGGGCCCACCGGATGGCGGCGCGGCTGGATGCCGGAACCGTCTGGGTGAACACCTACCGGGCCATGTCGCCGATGTCCCCGCGGCAGGGCTTCAAGACCAGCGGTGTCGGCGTCGAGCACGGTACCGAAGCGATCAAGGAGTACACCCGGCTCAAGAGCGTCTGGATCAACACGAGCGAGGAGCCCGTGGCCGACCCGTTCACGATGCGGAGCTGACATGCCCCAGATCGCGATCACCATCGCCGAGGGCCGCACGCCGGAGCAGCTCCGGAGCATGATGCACGAGGTGCATGCCGCGGTGCTCCGTACCGCGAACACCCGCCCCGAGCACATCCGGGTCGTCGTCCACGAGGTACCCCGGACGCACTGGGCGACAGGTGACACGACCCTTACCGAGATGGATGCCGCGGCTGCGCGGCCTGCCGTTGCGACGGCCGAAGACCACAGCGATCAGGACGCCGCGCCGGGCGCCGGGTCGCTTCCGTAGACACTGACGAGGATCAGCCATGCGATTTTCACTCTTCGTGCACATGGAGCGCTGGGACGAGAAGGACAGCCACCGGCAGCTCTTCGAGAACCTCTCCGAGCTGACCCTGATGGCCGAGGCCGGCGGGTTCAGCACCGTGTGGATCGGCGAGCATCACGCGATGGAGTACGTGATCTCCCCGAGCCCGATGCCGCTGCTGGCGCACCTGGCCGCGCAGACCTCGACCATCCGCCTGGGCGCGGGCACCATCGTCGCCCCGTTCTGGCACCCGCTCCGGGTCGCCGGCGAAACCGCGCTGCTCGACGTCATCAGCAACGGCCGCATGGAGGTCGGACTCGCCCGCGGTGCGCACCAATTCGAGTTCGACCGCATGGCGGACGGGCTGCCGGCCGCCGAAGGCGGGAAGCACCTGCGCGAGCTCGTGCCCGCCGTCCGGGCCCTCTGGCAGGGCGACTACGCCCACGACGGCGAGATCTGGAAGTTCCCGACCTCCACCAGTGTGCCCAAGCCGGTGCAGCAGCCCACTCCGCCCATGTGGATAGCCGCCCGCGACCCCGCCTCCCACGACTTCGCGGTGGCCCAGGGCTGCAACGTCATGGTCACCCCGCTGATGAAGGGCGATGAGGAGGTCGTCGCCCTCAAGGAGAAGTTCGACACCGCGGTGGCGAACCACCCCGAGGTGCCGCGTCCCGAGCTGATGGTGCTGCGCCACACGCACGTCCACTCGCCCGACGAGCCCGACGGCTGGCGCCCGGCCGCTGAGGCGATCAACCGGTACTACCGGACCTTCGACGCCTGGTTCGGCAACAAGACCACCCCGGTGAACGGGTTCCTGGAGCCCAGCCCGGAGTCGAAGTTCGAGGAGCGGCCGGAGTTCGACCCGGAGTCGCTGCACAAGACCGCCATGGTGGGCACCCCGGTCGAGGTCATCGAGCGGCTGCGTCATTACGAGCAGCTGGGCGTCGACGAGTACAGCTTCTGGATCGACAACAGCCTGTCGCACGAGGAGAAGCGCGACTCCCTGGAGATGTTCATCAAGGAAGTCGTGCCGGCCTTCCAGTGAGGCGCCGGCGCTTCACGACGCGATGGAAGCCGGTTCGGCGTCGCCCCGGCCGGTCATGCTCGCAAGGGCATGACCGGCCGGGGCGATCCGCGCTCAGCCGCGTTCCTGCTCGTCGATGCCGGCCATGACGGCCTGATGGCTTCGGCGTACGTGCTCACGCATCACGCGCTCGGCGCCGTCGCCGTCCTTGGCGAGGATGAGGTCGAGGACGCGGTGGTGTTCGTGATCGGACTCGCTCAGCCGGCCGGGCTGCGCCAGCGACGTGCGCACCAGACGGGTGTACGCCAACTGGTTCATGAGCGTGCGGTAGTGCGCTACGAGCTTGCTGTTGTCAGCGCCGACGACGATCAGCTCGTGGAATTCGTGCACCAGCTCCGCGTACCGCTCGGCGTCACCCGCTCGGACCGCCTCGTCGGCCTCCTGCATGGTGGCCTGCAGCCGGTCCACTTCCGGTACCCGACCGCGGAGGGCCAGCAGCCGGGCCGCAGCACCCTCCAGCAGTTCCTTCATCTGGAACAGCTCGGTGACCTCACGCCGCGACGGCACGGCCACGAAGGTGCCGACCCGCGGCCGCACCTGCACCAGGCCTTCGATCTGGAGCTGCTTGAGTGCCTCGCGGATCGGAGTGCGGCTGACGCCGAAGTTCTCCGACAGAGTCATCTCGGAAAGACTGGACCCCGGCTGCAGCTCGCCGCTGATAATCATCTGGCGGAGCTCGTCAGCCACTCGCGCCTGCATGCTCGTGCGTGGCAGCCGCTTGGCAGTCCCCGGTGATTCTTGCATGGCACAAGACGCTAGTGGGCCCCAGCTTTGCGCGTCAACTTATGCGGCATGGTGCTGGTGCCATACAAGTACCGGTTGTTACGTGTACGGGGTGCGGTGGCCAGGGAGTGCCCAGCGACAAGCGCCCGGGGAGAGACCCGCATCCATCGTGGGGGTCTCTCCCCGGGCGCTTTGACGGCTGACGGCCGCGGTGAGCTCTTACCGAGGGCCTGGACCAGTCACTGCTCGGTGGACAGGGGCGCCAGCCGGGCCTGCGGGCGTCCCCGGGAGGCGGCCGCGAGTCCGATCACGATCTCGTCCGCCCGGGGGCCGTCCGGCACGCGGGCCTCGATCGTCTGGTGGTGCGAACGAATCGTGGCGTCGGTGAGGTGCTTGAGCGGGATGTCGAAGACCGCGCCGGCCGCGGCCCGCTTCTCCACCGCGGGCAGCAGAGTGGTGGCGCTCGCGGCCTTGCGGAAGTGGTCGCCGAACCTGAGCGTGTGGATGAGCGCGCTACCGTGCTCGACCTCGCCGTCGAGGCCCACGATCGCGGCCTTGCCGTACGCCTCGACCGGCGCGCCGAGGGCCTCGACCACGCGCGGTGCGAGCAGCTCCCCGAGCCGCGGTGCGACCTCGTCGATGCCCGGCAGGAGGTCCTCGACGAAGCCCTGACCTGCCCAGGGGTTCTCGATCACGGCGAGTACGACCGCTGTCCGGGCAGGCGGGTCGACGGGCTTGCCGCCCTCGGTGTGCACGTCCTCGGTGAAGGTGATGATCCTGCGTACGGTCATCGGGCTGCGTTCTCCAGGTCGGCGAGGCGGACGACGGGGTCGGTGCGGCGGTCCCCGATCCGGGCGTTGGGCCGCGGCCCGGACGAGGCGCCGGCGATCACCACGATCTCGTCGGCACGCGGGGCGTCCGGGATCCGGATCTGAACGGTCTGGTAGTGCGTACGGGTCGCGGCGGCCGTCTTGTGCCAGAGCGGCACGGTGAGGGGTTCGCCGGCGGGCAGCCGGTCGTCGTTGAAGACGATGATCGAGGTGCCTTCGGTCATCTCCCGCAGGACGTTGCCGAAATAGGGCGTGTGGATCAGCGCGCCGCCGTGTTCGATCTCCCCGTCCAGGCCGACCACGGCCGCCTTGCCGAAGGCTTCGATCCGGTCGACGCCGCCCAGCGTCTCGATCAGCTTGCCGGTGAGCAACTGGCCCAATTCCGGGGCAACTTCTTCGACCGCCGGCTGCAGATCGGCTACGAAGCCGCGTCCGGCCCAGGGGTTGCGGATGACCGCGGCGGCCGCGACGCGCCGCACCGGTGTGGCGACCGGGCGTCCGAGCTCCAGCAGGACCTCGTCGGCGACGGTCACCACCTTCCGCACCAGGCCGCTCATGAGGTGAACTCCGGCATGACCTTCTCCGTGAACAGTTCCAGGCTGCGCATCGCCTTGCGGTGTTCCAGTCCGGGGTGGGTGGTCCACAGCAGCAGGTGCTCCAGGCCCACCTCGGCGCGGAGTTCCGCGATCTTCTCGGTGACGTACTCGGGGGTGCCGACCAGCAGGTTGCGGCTGTGCAGGAAGTCGAACGAGAGCTGGTGGGCGTCGGTGAGTTCCTCGCCGGCCTCCATCAGGTTGCCCAGCCCGCGCCAGTGCGTGATCCAGCGGTACGTGGTCATCAGCGCCTCCTCGAAGTCGGCGCGGGCCTGCTCCATGGTGTCCGCCACGTAGACATCGCGTACCAGGCCGATGCCCTCGCCGAGGGCGTACTCGCGGCCGGCCGCCTCGCTGGCGGTGTCGCGGTAAAGCTCGAAACGCTCCTTGAGCGCCGATACCGGCGGCAGCCAGAACATGCCCTGGACGCCGTCGGCGGCGGCGGCCTTGATGGACCGGGGACTGTCGATGACCTGCCACAGCGGCGGGTGGGGACGCTGTTGGGGAGCGGGCGTGACCTGCATCTTCGTGATCACACCATCGGAGGTGTAGTCGTCGGTCGCGGGTGACAGGGGATGGTTCCACCGCACACCGGGCGCCGGGAACTCGTAGAACCGGCCCTTGTGCGCGAAGAAGTCGCCGCTCCATGCCTTGCGCAGGACCTCCACCGTCTCGTCGTACAGCGCCCGGTTCTGTTCCTGGTCACGCGGATCGGCGAGCGCGTTGAGGTTGAGAGCTTCGCGGCCGTACAGCCCGCGGCCGAGGCCCACCTCGACGCGGCCGCCGGAGAGCTGGTCGAGCATGGCGATGTCTTCGGCAAGGCGCAGCGGATGCCAGAAGGTGGCGATGTTCGCTGCCTGGCCGATGCGGATGCGCTCCGTGCGCGCGGCGATGTCGGCGCCCATCAGGACCGGATTCGGGGTGATCTCGATCGCCTCGTGCCCGAAGTGGTGCTCGGTGTACCAGGTGGACCAGAAGCCCGCCTGGTCGGCGGCGCTTGCGAACTCCCGGGCCTCGTTCATGACCTGGGCGTACTCACCCAGGCGCCCTGGGGCTCCCAGATTGTGAAAGATCGAGAACCTCATACGCAGTCCTTCCGTTCTGGCTGTGCCATGCAAGAGAGGCTAGGTTTGCTGAGCGTGACCCGTCAAGGCAAGGTCCGGCTCGACTCTCATCGTCCCTTGCAAATGCGGCAGTGTGCTGGTCGAGGAGGCATTCCGTAAGTCATTCCGTCCTCAGTGTTGACACTGCATGGCCGCGTACCTACGGTCCTCTGCCATGCAAGAGTTTCGCTGATGGGACCGTGATGAGCCGCACCCTTGAACGCACGTCACTCCTGCAGACCGCCCCCGGTACCTCTCGCCGCCCGGCCCCGATGCCGTGGTGACCCCTCTTCCACCTCGCCCAGTCAGGAGTACGGCATGACCCATGACTCCCCACCGCCGGAAGCCGCCGCACCGGTATACGGCAGCGCGGTCACCAAGGTCGAACCCTTCGGGGTCGATCACATCCCCGCCAACGAGCGGCACGGGAAGCCCAGTTCGCAGTTCTTCGTCTGGTTCGCCGCCGGCCTCAACTTCCCGATCATCCTGCTCGGCTTCAACGCGGCCTCGTTCGGACTGAGTTTCCCCGCCGCGGTCGCCGCCATCGTCGTCGGGTCCGGGCTCGGCTGCCTGCTCATGGCCGTCATGTCCCGGATGGGCGTCCGGCTCGGCGTACCGCAGCAGATCCAGGCCCGCGGACCGCTCGGCTTCTTCGGCAACTTCCTGCCCGTCGCCTACATCAACGTCTTCGCCGGCGTCGGCTGGGCGGCCGTGACGGTCATCCTCGGCGGCAAGGCCTTCGCCGAGCTGACACATCTGCCGTACTGGCTCTGCGCGGCGCTGCTGACGTTGATCGAGATGGTGGTGGCCGTCTACGGCTACAACATGATCAACTTCCTGCAGAAGGCGCTGACGTACGTCCTGACCCCGCTGTTCGCACTGATCACCGTGGTCGCCCTCGTCCGCGGCGGCAACCTCTTCGAGGCCAACCCGCAGGCACCGAGCTTCATCGGCAACACCGGCGGCCTGATCACCTTCGGCGGCTGGTTCTTCGCCTTCCTCGTCGCCTGGGCGCCCTTCGCCTCGGACTACTCCCGCTACCTGCCCGACACCCCGCAGGTCGTCAAGCGCACCGCCTGGTACACCGGCCTCGGCAACTTCGTCACCCTCTGCTGGCTGGGCATCCTGGGAGTGGTCGTCGGCGGCAGCGCCAGCAGCTCGGACACCATCACCGCCCTCCACCAGCTGGCCGGCCCGTTCGCCTTCCCCGCCCTGCTGGCGGTCGGCCTCTCGGCACTGGCACAGAACTTCCTCAACGTCTACGGCGGTGCCATCTCCGTCCAGACTCTGAAGGTGCCCGTCACCCGCTCCCAGGCGGTCATCGGCATCTGCGCGGTGGCGTACCTCGTCAGCCTGTGGGGGGCGTCCGGTACGGAGGACAAGTTCAAGGTCTTCCTCAATCTGACGGCCTACTTCATCGCCCCCTTCGCCGCCGTGCTCCTCCTCGACTACTACCTGGGCGGCCGCGCCGACATCCGCCGCATCTCGGAGCTCTACGATCGCTCCCGCGTCCTGAACTGGGGCTTCGTCGCGTGGGTGGGCGGCGTCGCCGCGTCGGTGCCCTTCTGGCAGTCCAACCTCTACACCGGTGCGTTCGCGAAGGCGTTCCCGGAAGCCGGCGACCTGAGCATGCTCGTCGCCGCCGGTGCTGCCTCGCTCGTCTACCTGCTGACGTACCGGCTCAAGCCGCTCTGGACGAGCAACACGGCCGACGGCTCCCACCAGGCGCCGACCGACGCCGACCGCTCCAAGGCGGTAGCCGGCCAGAACCACTGACGGCGAGCACAGCCTCTGACAACGTGCGCATCCTCGGGCGGCGTCCGTAGCACTGGACGCCGCCCGAGGTCGGTGCCGGATACGCATGCAATAGCGTGGGGCAGGACGGGCAAGACCCCTGGGTGACGTGGAGGACCGCGTGCGATTCGCGCTGGACGATCTGTTGGCCGACCTGCCGACGGAGCAGGTCGATGAAGCCCGTGCCTTCTACGGATCGAGGGCAGCCGGTCGTGGCCCCAGCACCCTGGAGGAGCTGGAGGAGGTACGCGCGAAGAGGGCCGCGCCACTCCCTGCCGATCCACCGGCCGGCGAAGAGATGGTCGAAGCCGGGGGAGTGCGCGTCCCGGTGCGGATCTTCACCCCCTCCGGCAAGCGAGCGCGAGGCGTCTACCTGGACATCCACGGCGGCGGCTTCTACATGGATTCCGCCGCGCGAGGAGACGTACGGAACCGCCGGCTCGCCGAGGCCCTGCACCTCGCGGTCGTCAGTGTCGACTATCGGCTGGCCCCCGAGCACCCCTGGCCCGCCGCACCTGACGACTGCGAAGCGGCGGCACGCTGGCTCGTCGAAGAAGCGCGTGACCGCTTCGGAACAGCCCGACTGATGATCGGCGGCAGCTCAGCCGGAGCGACACTCGCCATGACGACCCTGCTCCGGCTGAGGGACAAGAGAGCCGTCGACGGCTTCGTGGGCGCCGCGCTCCAATTCGGCACCTACGACCTGAGCGCACAGACGCCGGCCGGACGCAAGATTGCGGACGAGTACTTCCTCCAGGCCTACGCCGGCCACGTCGCGGACCGCACTCTCCCGGACATCTCTCCCCTCTACGGCGACCTCCGCGGTCTGCCGCCGGCGCTACTGGTCGTCGGCAGCGCAGACGTACTGCTGGAGGACAACCTCGCGATGGCAGGCCGGCTTTCCGCCGTCGGCAACGACGTCGACCTCCGGATCTACCCGGAGTCACCCCACGGCTTCACGGGGCACCCCACAGCAGTGGCTCGGACCGCGCTCAGCGACATCAATTCCTGGCTGCTCGACCGGATTGCTCAGCCGTGACGACAATCCGTCCACGAATCCGCGTCGCCGCATACGTGATCCGACACCGCGGCCTGCCGGAGCTGCTGGTCTTCGACCACGTCGATGCCCCCGGGGCCGGCACCCAGATCCCTGCGGGCGGAGTACGCCCGGGGGAGGAGCTGGACGAAGCCGTGCTCCGCGAGGTCCGTGAAGAGACAGGCCTGCGAGCGGCGACAGTCATGGGGCAGATCACCGTTGAGGACAAACCGCACCCCGACACAGGGCAGCCCCGCCGCACGGCCTTCTTCCATCTCGCAGCTCCCGCGGAGAGCCCCGATGCCTGGATCCATCGCGTCCAGGGGCAGGACAGCGATGCCGGCATGGTCTTCTCCTGCCGCTTCCTCGCCCTCCCTCTGACCACCCCCTTGGCCGACCACCAAGACGCCTGGTTGGGCTGCATCGATGAGAACTGGGCGACTCGTTCCAGCACGTAACGTGAACCGCGCGCTCGCGACCACCGGAGGTAGGGGATGAGTTTCCGACTGGCGGCGTACGCCGTGTGCATCGAAGACGGGCGAGTGCTGCTCGCCTGTCATGTGCCATCGAGGGGTGGTCCCAACTGGACTCTTCCGGGAGGCAGGGTCGAGCACGCAGAGGATCCGTACGACGCGGTGATCCGGGAGGTCGCCGAGGAGACCGGTTGCGACGCCGTGGTCGAACGCCTGCTGGGCGTGGACTCAAGGATCATCCCCGCAGCCGAACGCGCCGTCCCCGGCGGACCGGAACACCAGAATGTCGGCATCTTCTACCAGGCGCGCATCACCGGCGGCCAACTCCGGCCCGAGCCGAACGGCGAAACCGCAGAGTCGGTCTGGACTCCGCTCCCCGACGTTGCCGGCCTGCGCAGGTCGTCGCTCGTCGACATCGGACTCGCCTTGGCGCGGACCCTGCCGGCAACCGGTCACGTCCCGCCCGTCCCGGTCGGCGGCCTGATTCAGCACTGAGACAACCTGCACGGTTCGGGACCGCTTCCTAGGCTTGCCGGTGACCGCCGCCCCACGCGCGAAAAGGCACTGGTCGCGGCAGTGGAGCGTGACGGAGGTGAAGATCGAAGCCGATGCCGCCCATCCCGGCACGTCGGAGCTCTCGCATGCTCCATATGAGTGATGCCGTGCAGGACCGTTCCCTCAGGCGCATATATGCGATTTGCTGTACCCATCCCCCCAACGGTCTCCCCGCCCGGCCCCCGCAGGGAGACCGCCCCCGCAGACGCGATTCACACGCCGTTTCCCCTCGCGCTGAATGCTCGAACCCAACCTGGCGGGCACGCCACCACCATGCCCGAGGCCGCGTAAGATCCGTGCGTCCCATCAGAACCCGGCCCGTTCCAACGCCCGCTCGGAGACGACATGAGCAGCAGCGCCCTACTCGTGATGGACGTCCAGCGGGCCATCGTGGACCAGGTCGATGACGACTCCGGATACCTGCCCGCCTGCGCAGGGCGATCGACGGAGCCCGGGCGGCGAACATGCCCGTGATCTACGTGGTCATCGCGCTGCGGCCCGGCTTCCCGGAAGTGGGCACGCGCAACAGGGCTCTTGCTGCCATCGCGCAGGCCGGCCTCTACGTCGAGGGCGCCCCGGGTACCGAGATCCACCCCGAGGTCGCGCCCCGGCCGGGCGACGTGGTGGTCACCAAGAGGCGGGCGAGCGCGTTCTCGGGCAGCGATCTCGACGTCGTATTGCGGGCGCGCGGGATCGACAGCCTCGTGCTCACCGGCATCGCCACCAGCGCTGTGGTGCTGTCCACCCTGTGCCAGGCGAACGACCTGGACTTCGGCCTCACCGTTCTGCCCGATGCCTGCCTGGACCCCGATCCAGAGGTGCACCGGGTCCTTGTCGAGCGGCTATTTCCGCAGTGGGCGGATGTCGTCCCCGTCGAGGACTGGCTCAAGAAGCTCGCATATCAATAGCGGTAGCCCAGTCTGCAGATTCGATTCAGCTGTTGAGATGCGACGGCTTCGCCCTTTCCCGTCTTGCATGTCGGGTAGGGGCGAAGCCATCAGCTACGGGTTACTTCCAGCTGAACACCCTGTCCGTGGAATTGTAATCACCGGGCGCCAGCGCGTACGCGAGGCTCTCGCAGTTGTTGCCGGAATAGAAGTTCCAAGACCGACTGTGGTTGTTGAACACCGTTCGTGCGGACGTCCCCGATACGGCAGTGCAGCCGGTGTCGCCCGGCTCGTGGTGGACCGTCATAGTGCCTGTGAAGTTAGACCCTGTCCAGAAACAGACATAGCCTTCGGGGCACTTTTCGGACGGAGCGGCGGTGGCGTTGCCGGCCGGTGCTACGGCCATTGCGGCGGCGCCTGAGGCAAACGCGATGGAGAAGAGAAGACGACGGATGCGCATGACCAACCCCTTGGTGTGGTGCGGTTACCTCAAGAAGGCTTGCCGCGCCTGCCTGACAGAAACGGCAGCTCGCCGGGAAAACCCATAAGAGTGAGTCATCAAATGGGGTGACGGCGTGAGTATCGTATTGTCGGCTGATCTCGCTGCGCCGAGTCAGTGGCTGCGCATCCCCATTTTGACACGGAGAGGCCGTACTCGCGCCTGCATAAATGCAGACCGGAGCATCCCTCTTGAGATCCCCCGCCACATGGGAAAATCCACGCAACTGGATTCCCGTACGAACCAGCGCTACTTTCCGCGAGTGTCTATCACTCCAGCCCATCACCCGACTATGGCCCCAATTGCTGCGAAGGCCGCCACGATTTGATGTGGCGATAAATGCTGGCCATGGCTTTTTAGGAATTGTCGCTGGATGTGATGAACAGCTGAGGTGGCACGGGTTCATCCATGGGAGGCGGGTAGTTCGGCCGGTGTATGCGTGTCGGCTTGGCGCGCAACCCGGCGATTGTGGAGAAGTGGTTCAGTCATGTCTGATTCTGCCGAGGGGGCATTCGGAAAGCCTCCCAAGGGAGCGGCGAACGTTGTTTCGTCACCGCCCCCGTCGTCCCCATCGACCGGCGGCGCCGCCATTCCGGCGCAGCCGAAAACGCCTGACACCGACACCGACACCGGCACCGGCCCGGGGAGGCGCGGCACCGGTACCGCCGTACGCCAGGAGCGCATCGATGCCGCCGCCCGCGCGGTGATGGTGATGGACGAGAACGAACAGCCGCTTACACAGCAGTACTTGGACGTGCTGCGCAACGGGCTGCCTCGGAGCGGTACCAAAACCAAGGACATCTTGGTTTTGGGCGCTGGGCCTTCCGGGCTGTTCGCGGCTCACCTGCTGAAGGAGGCGGGCCACCGGGTCACCGTGCTCGAGGCCAACGGCAACCGTGCCGGCGGCCGCATCAAGACCTTCCGCTCCGGTGGGCACGAGAACGCGGAACAGCCCTTCGCCGACCCTCGGCAGCACGCCGAGGCCGGGGCCATGCGCCTGCCCGACGAGCACACGCTGTTGATGGCGTTGATCGACAAGCTGGGGATCACCAAGGTCCCCTTCCTCCTCGTGGGCGAGGACGGCAAGGGCACGGTCACGGATGGCACCTGGGTGCTGGTCAACGGCGTGCGGATGCGTCACAAGAAGTACCTTGAGAGCCCGCGGGCCATCAACGAGACCTTCGCTGTGCCCGAGAAGTTTATGGACACTCCGGCCTCGAAGATCCTGGACGACGCAATGGCCGACCTCAGGGCCAAGGTGCGTAAGGACAAGCCGCCCGCGGAGCAGCTGCAGGGCTGGAAGGAGATCATCCGGGACTACGGCGCCTACTCGATGCGCCGCTACCTGCGCGAGGTCGCAGGGCTGGACGAGGGCACCATCGACCTGATCGGCACCCTGCAGAACGTCACCTCCCGCCTCCCTCTCTCGTTCCTGAACAACTTCATCGACGAGGCGCTGATCCGCCCCGAGACCAAGTTCTACGAGCTGGTCGGCGGCACCGCCGTACTCGCCGACAAACTGCTGGAGCTGGTACGCGGCGAGGTGCGCTTCGACCGCCGGGTCACCCGTATCGAGTACTGGGATCCGCAGCGCGGCGACCAGCCCGACGCCACCATGGTGTCGCAGGCAGGACCGCGGGTGTGGGTGGACACCGTGTCCGAGGGGCGTGACGGACAAGCCGTGGTGCGGGAGAAGTTCACCGCGGACCTCGCCATCGTCACCATCCCCTTCTCCGGGCTGCGGCACGTGCAAGTCGCGCCCCAGCTCTCCTACCCCAAGCGTCGCGCCATCATCGAGCTGCACTACGACGCGGCCACCAAGGTGCTGCTCGAATTCAGTCGCCGCTGGTGGGCGTTCGACGAAGGCGAGTGGAAGACCGCACTGGAACGCATCCGCCCCGGGCTGTACGACGCGTACGCCAACGGCGAGATCCCCGACGACTCCTCCCTGTTGGGTGCCTACCCGTCCGAGCACCCGCGCCGGATCACCGACGCCCAGCGGGCCCACTACGCCGCGGACGCCTGGCTGGCCAACAACGAAACACCCGCACTCGGCGTGGTCGGCGGCGGCTCCATCTGCGACAACGCCAACCGCTTCATGTTCCAGCCCTCCCATCGCATCGTCGGAAGCGACGGCGGCGTGGTGCTCGCCTCCTACTGCTGGTCGGACGACGCGGTGCGCTGGGACGCCCTCGATGACGAGTGCCGGTACCCCAACGCGCTGCGCGGTCTGCAGGAGGTCTACGGGCAGCGCATCGAGGTCTTCTACACCGGCGTCGGACAGACCCAGAGCTGGCTGCGCAACCCCTACTCCTACGGCGAGGCGTCGATCCTGCTGCCGGACCAGCACACCGAGGTCTTCCCCGACATCGGTACGCCGGAGGGGCCGCTGCACTTCGCCGGCGACCACAGCTCGCTGAAGCCGGCGTGGATCGAGGGGGCCCTGGAATCGGCCATCCGTACGGCGTCGGAGATCCACCACCTCGCCTGACCAGCCACCACCGGAAGGACGACATGACCACCGCGACCACGCCATCCGTCCCGGCCGCCCGGGCCGCCACCGACACCGCACTGCCGCTGCGCCGAAGCACCCAGGTCCAGGGCGACATCCTCGCCGGATTCCGCAAGGACCACACGACCGTGTTGTTCCTGCACTTCTCCGACCCCGTCAAGGCGCGGCAATGGCTGAAGGAGCTCGTCCCGCGCATCGCCACGGTGGCCCAGGTCACCGCGTTCAACGAGGAGTTCAGCAGCCACCGCAGCGCGGCCGGGGGCCAGGACCCGGACCACCTGAAGGTGACCTGGCTCAACTTCGGGGTGACCCATCCCGGGCTGCAGCTCTTCACCGGCAAGGAACAGATCTTCGACAAGGTGCCGCCGGAGTCCACTCTCGACGCGTACGTCCAAGGCGCGGCGGCGCGTGCGGAGATCGTCGGCGACGTCGACGTCAACGCCCCCAGCAAGTGGCTGTACGGAAACGGACAGCCCGTTCATGGGGTGCTCACCCTCGCCTCCGACGATGACGAGGAGCTCATCCACGTCATCGAGCTGCAGAAGGAGGCCATCGGCAAGGCCGGTGGTGTGGTGGTCTACCACCAGAAGGGCGCAACACTGCCCGGAAACCTCACGGGCAAGGACCACTTCGGCTTCAAGGACGGCGTCAGCCAGCCCGGCGTGGCCGGCTACGACGAGGAGGACCCCGAAAACCCCGGCTACGTGAAAGGCAAGCCCGGTACCAAGCTGCTGCCCGCCGGAGAGTTCCTCATCGGCTACGACCGCCTCAGCACCGGCAACCCCCGCACGTCCTACCCCGCCGATGCGATGCCGGCATGGATGAAGGACGGCTCCTTCCATGTCGTACGCCGCATGGCGCAGGACGTGCCCGGCTGGTGGGGACAGGTGGAACAGGTACTGGACCAGCTGAAGAAGGCAGGAGCCGTACCGCCGGAAACCAACGCCGAGTGGATGGGCGCACGCATGGTGGGACGCTGGGGCTCGGGAGCCTCACTGATCAAGTGCCCGATGAAGCCCCCCAGCGACGACCAGGACACCGAGCCCGACAACGACTTCGACTTCGCCGACGACCCCGACGGCCTGGTCACTCCGCTGTACTCGCATACGCGCAAGAGTGCCCCTCGCGCGGGCCTGGTGAACGACGGGAAGAAGGTCGACGCGCTGCTCAACGAAGGGCGCAGGATCATCCGCCGCGGCAGCCCGTACGGCAAGCCCTTCAGCCCCGACGGCAGTGTCGGCAGCGCAGCCGACGACCCCAGGGGCATGGCCTTCGGCTGCTATCAGGCCGACATCGTCGGCCAGTTCGAGTTCATCCAGCGCAAGTGGACCAACAATTCCGACAACCCCCAGAACCGCAAACCTCCGGCCGGCCCCGACGCCATGATCAGCGGAAAACTCACCCCGGTCACCGACGGACGCATCGGCCACGAGAGCACAAACGCCCAGGGCACCCGCATGAGCACCCCGGTGCAGCTCACCACGTTCGTGCTCACCCAAGGGTGCGTGTACTCCTTCGCCCCCTCCATGAACACACTGCGCAGGCTCACCGAGGGGCGCCTCGACGGTGACGTGCCCGACATCCCCTCCCTGCACCCGCACGGCGCGCGCATCAACGCCATGCTGCCCGTCCCGGGAGAGCCGAGCCGCTACTGGTCCTTCCAGGGCCCCCTGGCCCGGCCCGTCACAGACGCCAGGGGCGAGAGGACGACCGACCTCCTCGCCGGCTCCACAGCCCCGGTGTCCTCCTGGCCCGCCTTGGCGTCCGGGGTGGACAAGGTGGACACGATCCTTCCCATGCCCGACCAGACCGGCACCGACGGGAAGGACGGCTACTGGGTCTTCCACACCGTGGCCGGTGCCCAGGTGTACCGCAACATGGCCATCGGCGGCACGCCCCCCGTCAGTTCCTCCGACGGGCAGGACAAGCCACTGAGCAGGTGGAACTCACTGGGGGGAGTGACCCATGTCGATGCCTTCATGAAGGTGCCCGACGTGGCGACCGACGCTGAGCAGCAGTCCTACTGGCTGTTCCACACGACCCCCGGTGGCCAGAAGTACCGGATGATCAAAATCCAGGCGTACGGCGGCCACGGCGACGAGAAGGTCTATGACGACAGCCCCCTGACCTCCTGGCCCTCGTTGCAGGGCATCTCCCAGGTGGACGCGATCCAGCCGGTCCCCGGCAAGCAGCGGGAGAACGGTGAGAGCTGGTACTGGGTCTTCCACAAGGACAGCTACCGCGTCATCGGCGTGGCCGACGGTAGCAGCCACGCCGACCGCGTGATCCAGAACGACCGACCGTTCCACGAGTGGAACAGCCCCTCGTAGGCCTGACGTAGTGGCGTGAATGCAGACAGGCGTGGTGCGCGACGACGGGGGATGCACCGCGCACCAGGCCGTGCACGAGCACAGTAGCTGTGTGCTCATCGTCGCGCACCCGGATCGAAAGATTCCCGTTCATGTGGAATTGCCGGAACCCGATGGAGGGGCCGCGTCCGCCGGACATCGGCGGGCACAGCCCCTTCGGGGGATTATCGGAAGGCTCCAGGCAGGCGGTCTGACGCCTGACTGAATGCCTGATCAGTCGTCGTCGCCGTTGTTGCCCTGGTCGTCGTGGTCGTCCTGGTCGACGTGCTGGTTGAGGACCTTGCCGCTGGCCGCATCGATCGTGACGTCGTGGCTCTTGTGGTCCTGGCCGAGGACGTCGACCTCCCAGACGGTGGAGCCGTTGCGGTCGTTGTCGTCGAGGCTGTAAGAGGTGACGGTGCCGGGGACGGCCTTCAGGGCCTTGTCGGTGGCCTCGGCGTGGCCGATCTTGTCGGCCTTGACCTGGGCCCGGGCCTCGGCGGCGTCCTGGGCGGCGTCGTCAGCGCGGTCGGTGTGCTTGTTCAGGACCTTGCCGTTGCCGGCGTCGATGGTGACGTCATGGTTCTTGTGGTCCTTGCCGAACACGTCGACCTCCCAGATGAGGGAGCCGTTGCGGTCCGCGGTTTCGAGCTCGGCGGAGGTCGCGGTGCCGGGGACCGCCTTGAGGGCCTTGGCGGTGGCCTCGGACTGGCTGACCTTGTCGGCCTTGACCTGGGCACGGTCCTTGGCGGTGTCGTCCAGGTGGCGCTCGCTCTGGGAGAGCTTGACAGAGGAGTGCGGGGCCGGGGCGTCGTCGCTCGCGAAGGCGGTCACGGCGCCCGTGCTGCCGATCAGTGCGACGGCGGCAGCCGTGCCGAGGACGACGGCGCGGGGGGTGAGCGTGCGCTTGGCGGTGGCCTTCATGGGGACGTTCCTCCGGATCGTGTTGCGGTGCGGTTCCGCCGGCGGGCCCTGTCGCGCCCTTCCGACATTCACCACAGTGCCGAACCGAACCTGAACACAACCTGAAACCCTGAAGTGGTCTTCAGTTTCAGGCGTCGAGGAAGGTGACAGGGCGCCCCTCCCGCGCAGCGAGCAGCCCGACCGGGGAGCGGCCGGGACGAGATCGGCGCGACTTTTCCTCCGTGGTGGTCCAGGGCTGACGCATGTTGGATCACATCGCACTCCAGGTGCACGACATCGCGGCCAGCGCCGCCTTCTACGACGCCGTCTCGCTCCATCGGGCGGCGAGCGCAAGAAGCAGTTCGGCGAAAACATCAGCTTCGGCGTGACGGGCCACCCGTTGTGGCTGGTCCCCGCGTCCGGTGCCGAAGTTCTGCACGCGCCCCGGGTCTGGCCGGAGTACCACGAGTCCTATTACGGAGCCTTCGTCATGGACCCCGATGGGAACAACGTCGAAGCGGTCTGCCATCGGCCCGGCTGAGCGCCCGGCCGCGCGCCTCCGGAGGCCGGGTGGTACGAGCCTGCCGGACAAGGCGATTGAAGGCTTGTCTTGGGCACGCCGACGAT
The DNA here is from genome assembly GCF_040643545.1 of Streptomyces sp. NPDC047117. Classification (NCBI taxonomy): domain Bacteria; kingdom Bacillati; phylum Actinomycetota; class Actinomycetes; order Kitasatosporales; family Streptomycetaceae; genus Streptomyces; species Streptomyces sp. NPDC047117. Next base: position 219,807 of record NZ_JBEYUN010000003.1, read on the forward strand.
CAGGTGAATGGATGTGAAGGCACCGCGCCGCAGGATGTACTCCTGGCTTTGGACACGTCCTCATTCTGTGGAGAGAGCCATGTACATCCGTAGCACCATGACCGCCTGCAGCCTCGCCGCCGCGGCGATCGCCGGCGGAGCCGGCAGCGCCGTCGCGCTCGACGACGGTCCGACAAACCTCAGCGGCAACGGCGCACAGACCGCGTTCGGCAACTCGACGACTCACGGAAGCCTGAGCGGGCAGTTCGGGGCTGTCCAGGGCACGTTGAACGAACTGTGCGTCGGGGTGCCGGCGAAGGCCAATGTCGGAGCGCTGGTGGGCATTTTGGTGCCGGTCGCGGTACAGGACGTCAACGTCCTCTCCTCCCCGCAGAACCAGCAATGCGCCCACAACAGCACTCAGTCCTCCGGCACCGATTAATAAGCAATTTCCTAAGTTCTCGAACGACGACGGCTGGACGTCGCCCACGGCGTTCAGCTGTTGTCCTTGGTGCTGCGACGACCGCCTCGTCACCGTCAGGCGCCCCGGTACAGGTCCCGGACTTCGGGGTGTTGCTGGAAGCCGGCTGCCTTGTAGGTGGCGATGGCGCCGATATTGGAGCTCGGGGTGCAGACGATTGCGCTCGATGACCCCAGCTCCTGGAGCGCGGCCGCCGCGGCGACGGTGATCGCCTCGCCGTAGCCGTGACGGCGGTGTTCCCGGTGTACGCCCATCGGTTCGAGCAGCCCGGGCCTCCCCGGGCCGGCCGACCACACCGCCACTGTCGCCACCGCGTTGCCCTGGTCGTCGTACGCGACCAGACATCGGGCGTCGGCGTACGGCAATCCGGCCGCCATCGCGTGCCAGCGCTCCTCCGTGAACTTCGACCCGTCGAACGCTGACCGATGTACGGCGGTGAACACGTGCGCCAGTTCCGGCCCCACCACCTCGATCCGCACACCCGGGTCCTTTACCGGCTCCGAGAGGTCGCGGCGCAGCGACGTCCACGGTTCGCCGGCGCTCCAGCCCTCCTCGAACAGCAGATCCCGGACCAGTGCACCCATCGGCGCCTCGATGCTGGCCCTGCCCCTCGGCAGCACGCCGCGCTCCGGCTCGGTCACATCCTCGACCAACCGGTGCGTCAGCTCCTCCTCCCGCTGAGCGCCGGGCGCGATCGTCAGCCGCAACAGCCCGGGACCGTCCAGCAGCCCGACGGCGAGAATCTGTCCGTCCCGGCTCCACGTCCTGACCGCCGCGGCGGTCGCTTCAGCACCCGACCGCCAGAACCAGCCCAGGTCCCCCGGATGCAGCTGCATCGGCGCCGTGTCGTACTGCCAGTCCCGCAGCGCGCTCACAGCCTCGTTCAGCCCGTCGACTCCCGGCTTGCCCCACGCGATCGCCATGTCCCCGATGACACACCATCGCAGTGGCAGCCCGCACCCGGTTTTCGAGCGGCCGACGCGGTGCGGTGCGGCGTATGCCAGGTACGGCCCCCGCGGTTGCGCGCACCGCATGGTCGATGCTCACTGCCGACTCACCAGGTCACGGGCAGTCTTTCCGGGATGCGCTTCATGAAGCCGGTACGCCACACCAACTGCTCGATCGGTACCGCGAGTTCCAGCTTCGGCATCCGGTCGAGCAGGACCTCCAGGGCGATCTGGGCGTGCCGCTTGGCCAGCGCGGTCGCCGGGCAGTAGTGCTGCCCGCCGCCGAACGACAGATGGGAACCCGCGTTGGGACGCTCCAGATCTGCGGCGTGCGGGTCCGGGAATACGGACGGGTCATGGTTGGCGGCCTCGACCAGGACCAGGACGAGCTCACCCTTCTGCACCTCGACGTCGCCGAGCTGCACGGTGTCCAGCGCCAGGCGAGGCAGCCCGTCCCCGATCGAGAGGTTGATGCGCAGCAGTTCCTCCACGCCGGCCGGGATCAGCGAAGGGTCGTCCACGAGGAGATTCTGCAGGTCCGGGCGCTGCATGAGGGACACCAGTGCCATGGTCAGAAACCCCATGGTGGAGATCGTTCCGGCCCCGAACATCGTGACACCGACCGTCGCCAGCATGTCGTCCGTCAGGTGCCCGTAGTCGGGGTCATGACGCAGCGCGGCCAAGTCCCCCATCAGGCCACGGGTGTCCGGATCGTTCAGGCGCGCGGTCATGTGGGCGAGGTCGCGGTCCCAGTTCATCCGCGCCCCGGCGATCGGCGTGGCCGAGTTCATGAAGGCGATGTGCAGGCTGCGGTACAGCCGAGCCGCGTCGGACTGCGGGATCCCGAGAATGTGACAGTGCAGGCCGGTCGAGTACGGCACCGTGAACTGGGCGCGGAGGTCGCCCGGCGCCCCATCCATCAGGAGCGCGTCAAGCAGCTTCCGGGCGTGGCCGGCCAGCCATTCCTCCACACCGGGAGCCTTCGGGTTGAGGGCCTTCATCACCGCCTTGCGCAGCCCGGCGCCGGTGATGTTGCCCATGTTGTTGACGACCTCGGGCGGAATGGTCAGTGCGTACTGACGTGGTACTCCCGGCGCCGAGGTGTCTTTGAGACTGAAGCGCTTGTCTTCCAGCACCTGCGTGCACAGTGCGTGCGAGGACACCAGCCAGGCTTCGTCTCCAGCGATGGTGCGCACCTTGATGACCGGTGCATCGCGCCATAGACCGTCAAGCTGAGCAGGCAGCCGATCGCCGCGGGCATCGAAGGGGAACCGCGGCAAGCTGTCAGTGGTGGTGGTCATGACGATCTCCTGTTGCGAGGGGAGTGACGATGCCGTGCCCTTGGTTACGGGAGGCACGCAGACCAGGCCCGCGCGCGTACAGCAGTTCAGCCATGGGGAGCAGCTGGTGGTAGCAATTCAGCGATGACTGCACCCCGAGGATCGCCGGGGTATCGAGGAACAGCGGGGCCTCGGCGCAGATATAGGCCAGGCACGCCTCTCGCTGTCCATGGGTGGGTGCCTGGCCGTCCAGCGTTCTGCTGGTGAGAAACGTGTCGGCGAGCCGGAGGCATGCGGTGCGGAATTCCGGATCCGAGGTCAGGAGGGCGTCGATGCCGGTACGGAGCTGCTGGTAGGCGGGCAGGTCCAACAGTGCGGACAGTGGGCTGCCCCGCAACCGAGTCCCGTCGGGGTCGGCTGCGGCGCCGGCGGCGTCGACCTTGGCGCGCACGCCTCGCAGGTTCTTCACGGCCTTGCGGCGAGCTTCGACCGGACCGTACCCCAGTGCTTCATACATGTCGGCGACGTGCAGGTCCGTGTAGATCAGGTCGACCTGATCGAAGTGGCGCAGGCCCCAGGAAGCGAGGTCGATGACTCGCTGGTGTGAGAAGTAGGAGTTCCCGGGGGAGACGCCGATGACAGCGTGTGCGCCTTCGTCATGAATGACCTGGCAGTGGCGGGTGTACGGCCGGACGGCGAATACCTCGGTCACAGTGGTCAACGGAAACTTCTTCCGGCGTTCGCTCTCAGCGGTCAGCCCGTATATTTCCCTCCGATGTGACGATGACGCGGTACCTCCGGAGATTCACCCGAGCGGCCGCAGCCGTCTCCGGTCCGCGTAGCTGCCTCGGGACCTCCTCCTCTCCCCAGCGGGGAAGAGGAGGAGGTCCCCAGTGGGGGAGACGGAGAGCTTCTGGCGCCTCAGTGGCTGTCCAGGCCGTCACCGGGAACGGCGTCCTGGGGCGCGGTGTGCCAGTTGGTGACGATCGGCCGGTCGACGGTGATGCTGCCGGTGGACAGGCTGACCGGGTCGGTCTTGTCGTCCTTGCTCACCGCAGCGATGATCTCGGTCAGTTCCTTGCCGTAATCGTTGTTGGTGGTCTTGGGGTTCACCCCCGCGTAGGCGATGGTGCCGCCGCTGAGCTTCACCGGCTCTCCGACGGCCTGCTCGGCCGGCCCTGCCTCGGTGCCGTCGGATCCGAACGCCACCACCGGAAGCGCAGCCGGGAGGGTGCAGGTGATACCCGACTTGGCCTTCACCGAGATGAGGATGTAGCCGCCCGCCTGGGTTTCGGACCTGGCGTTCCACGTCAGGTCGTTGGCGCCACAGACCTGCCCGTAACCGCCCTTGTCGGCGCCCCCGCTGCTCCCGCCGTCGGACGCGCTGCCGCCGTCGCCGGACCCATTGCCGCTCGTCGAACCCCCACTGCCCGACCCTGCCGAGCTGCCCTTGGAGCCGGCGTCCCCGGCGTTGCCCCCCGTGCCGCCGTCGGCTTCCTGCCCCTCGTCACCGGACTGCGTCTGCGCCGCGCTGGGCACGGGCGAAGCGCCGGAGGAATCGGCCCCGTCCTCGCAAGCGCTCAGCGAGAAGACGGCGGCGGCCGCCACAGCGGCCAGACTGGTGGTGCGGATCAGGTTCTTGCGCATGGGTGCTCCCCCGTAGATCGGACTGCCTTAACGTACACAGCGCCAGGCACGCGCTCTGACGGCAATCAGCCTCGAAGATCGCGTTGGCGTTCCGCTAACGGACGGCTAACGCGGTGCGGTGGCGTACCAGCGTCCTCTCCCCACCCGTAACTCGTGAACTGCCGGCACCAACAGCGAGTACTGTTCCGGTCGTTGACTGATCCAGGCACCTGAAGTCGCACAGTGAGGCCGACCGTCCGACGAGGGCGGTCGCAGTAGCACCGGTACCAAAGCGCCCCCCGGCACGCAGCTGGCCATGGCATGGACCAAGGAGCGATTTCGTGAGCATCGAGTTCCTGATCACCTCGTTAATCATCGTCGTCTCGCCCGGCACGGGCGCCCTGTACACCATCGCAACCGGGCTCTCCCAGGGCTTCCGCAAGAGCGTCATCGCGGCCTTCGGATGCACGCTCGGGATCGTCCCGCACCTGGCGGCCGCGATCGCGGGCCTCGCGGCCATCCTCCACACCAGTGCCGTCGTCTTCGAGGCCTTCAAATACGCAGGCGTGGCCTACCTCCTGTACATGGCCTGGAACACGCTGCGCGAACACGGCACATTGAAGGTCGATGACACCCGGTCCGGCAGCACATCAGCCGCCAAGATCACCGGTACCGCCATCCTCATCAACGTTCTGAACCCCAAGCTGTCCATCTTCTTCCTGGCCTTCCTCCCTCAGTTCGTTCCGGTGGACGCGACGAACTCCCTTCCCCACATGCTCGAACTGAGCGCGGTCTTCATGGCGATGACCTTCGTCGTCTTCGCCATCTACGGTGCGTTCGCCGCAGCGGTTCGCGATCATGTGATCTCCCGCCCGAAGGTCCTGACCTGGATGCGCCGCAGCTTCGCCGCAGCCTTCGTCGGCCTCGGCTTTCAGCTCGCGAAGACCAACAACTGAGGCATCGGCTGGACGGCGAACCAACGCACAGCAGATCCAGAGCGGCGGAGGGTGTCGAGAACGGCGTGGCGACTCCGTCCCCGGAGCGGATGGGCCCACTGTGGACGCACACCCGACACAAGGAGATCCGGCATGACGATCCAGCGGATGGACAACGTCCTCATCGTTGTCGACGACCTTGACGCTGCCATTTCGTTCTTCGTCGAGCTCGGCATGGAACTGGAGAGCAAGGGGCCGGTCGAGGGACGTTGGGTGGAGCGTGTCATCGGGATCGATGACGTCCGACAGGACATCGCGATGCTGCGGATCCCGGGCGGGCACGGGCGAATCGAGCTGGCGATGTTCCACACGCCGAAGGCGATCAGTACCGAGCCAAGGGACGCGCCGGCGAACACGCCGGGGATTCGTCGCATCATGTTCGCGGTCGACGACATCGATGAGGTCGTTGCCCGCCTGCGCCCACACGGCGCCGAACTCGTCGGCGAGGTGGTTCGGTACGAGGACATCTACCGGCTCTGCTACATCCGCGGCCCCGAGGGCGTCATCGTCGGACTGGCCGAGCAGCTCAGCTGAAAGCCGCGGGGAGCGCGCCGGAAGCACTGTTGCCCGAACGAACCACCCCAGCCTGCCCTTCTGCGGCAACCAGTGCCCCGACGGACCTTGCTCTGCCCGCTTTCGGCGATCGAGGCTGAATGTTCTGCAGGGAGAGGGTATTGATGCACGCACAGGACCGGAAGCCGGAAGAGGCGCAGCGGAAGGCCGCCGCCACGCGCACCCCGGCCACATCTGCCATCGCCGCCGGCACGCACAGCCCGGAGGCCCTCAGAGCGCTGCAGCGCAGCGCCGGCAACGCGGCAGTCGCCCGAGCGATCGAAGAGGAGCGGCACGCCCACGGTCCGGGCTGCGGACACCACGAGCAGGAGGCGCCGATCCAGCGGTCGGCCGTCCACGAAGTGCTGCGCGCCCCCGGCAGTCCGCTGGACGAGAGCACCCGCACCGACATGGAAGCACGGCTCGGAGCGGACTTCTCCGACGTACGCCTGCACACCGGCCCGGCAGCAGCCGCCTCGGCGAACGAGATCGGTGCCCGCGCCTACACCTCCGGGAGCCACATCGTGGTCGGGGACGGGGGCAGCGATCGACACACCCTGGCCCACGAGCTGACCCACGTCATCCAGCAGCGAAAGGGCCCGGTCGCCGGGACGGACAACGGCGCGGGGCTGAGTGTCAGTGACCCCTCCGACCGCTTCGAACGCGAAGCCGAGGAGACGGCCGCCAAGGTGATGTCGGCCCCGCCCGCGGAGACGACGGCCCCTGCCACCCAGCAGCAGGAGCAGACGCAGGCATCTGGCCCTTCCTCCGAGCACGCCGTACAGCGGTGGCCGAAGGGGCAGCACATGCAGGGCTACAACCGCCCGGGCATCTCCAACGCGGCCACCGAGGAGATGCTGAGCTACCAGGGTGTGGGCGACCGCCCGAACTCGCCGCGAGCGCAGCAGCGCATGGATGGCCTCCAGGGCGAGAACAGCTTCGACCGCGACCTCGCCACCAACTGGGAGCAGAACCAGCGCACCGGCAGCACCAGCGGCGCCAATCCCGTCCCCATCTCGCGGAACCACCGGCTGTCCGATCACTACGTCGGGCACATCATCGAGAACGCTGCCGAGGCCCGACGCGCCGCCGGCGCCAACGGAATGCGCGTGGTGGAGATCGACACCGCGGTGCAGCAGTTCATCACCGCGTGCGCCCCCTCCGGCAAGGTGCCGGGCATCATGAACGAGTTCCGCCAGTTCGCCTCGGCGAGCACCGGCTTCGAAGGCGTCGTCGGCGCGGCCTCGAACAACGGCCGGAATCTGCGAGCGGGCCACTCCCGCGACAACTCCACTATCAAGGAGCACTTCGACCCGGGCATCATCGCGGGTGGCGACGCGACGCCCATCACCGAATCCATCATGGACGCGGTGAACAACCTGGTTCGCGCAAAGGTCATCAAGAAGGGCCTGGCAGAGGAAGCACTCCAGCCCTACCGCGGCTGGACCTCCTCCGACATCCGGCAACGCACCTGACCGCGACAAGCGGTACGAGCGCATTGCCGCGACCGCGTTGCCCGCGACGAAGCTCACCTTCTCTGCGCCGAGTCAGTGATGACGAGATGCGCCCTACGGGAGGGTGAGCTTCGTCGCGCCGGCGTGAGCGTACTTCGTGCGGCATGACCATCACCTCGGGCCGTACGGCATGACCGTCACCTCGGAAGGCCGGCATCTGCGGCTCGGAAAACACCTTGGGCCCGCCAGAGATGTTCTGGCGGGCCCAATGGCGAGTAGCGGGGACAGGATTTGAACCTGCGACCTCTGGGTTATGAGCCCAGCGAGCTACCGAGCTGCTCCACCCCGCGTCGGTGAACCCAACTCTACGCGGTGTCGGACCGCACGCCTAATCGACGCTCCGCCTCGTGGCTGACACCCCGCTCAGAGGGCTCCGCCAGCCTCCGCCGAGGGGGTCGTTTCGGCGCCCTCCGTCTCCTGCACCTTCTCCACAACGGTGTCCTCCGGCCCTACCTGCCGTCCGTCCGCCGCCTGGATCTGCAACGAGCGCAACGGCCGGCCGGTCCGGCGGTCCAGCAGGCGGGAGTGGTCCTCGCCGGTGGTGAAGCACTGCTCCTCGCCCCACTGGCGCAGGGCGACGATCACCGGGAACAGGGCGCGGCCCTTGTCCGTGAGGAGGTACTCGCGATGGGACCCGCCGTCTGCCGCGCGCGCACTGCGCAGCACCCCGGCCTCCTCCAGCGCGCGTAGCCGCGCCGTCAGGATGTTCTTGGCGATGCCGAGGCTGCGCTGGAACTCGCCGAAGCGGCGGCTGCAGTCGAAGGCGTCCCGCACGATCAGCAGCGACCACCAGTCGCCAATGGCATTCACCGAGCGGGCAACCGGGCAGGGGTCGGCGTCGAAACGGGTGCGGGCGACCATCCGTGGCTCCTCTCCTCCAGCTCCCCGGACTTCCGGACTTCCGGACTTCCTCCGAGGGTGGTTGCAACATGCTACCTCGCCTGGCTACCGTCACGGTGGTAGCAAGATGCAACCGAGTGGTCGAGCGAGAGGTCTGTCGGTATGGCGATTCAGTGCTCCGGCGCGGTCGGCGGGTGCAGCGGGACCGGCGGCCAGGAGGCGCAGTCCCAGCAGTCCCCATCCCGCGAGGCCCCATCCCGCGAGGCCCGATCTCACGAGGCCCGATCTCACGAGGCCCGATCTCATGAAGGCCAATCCGTAGCCTCGGCCTCGGATGTTTCGCCGCCGCCTGCCCGGCTCGTGCCCCTGCTCGCCCTCGCCTGCGGCAGCTCCGTAGCCACCGTCTACTTCGCCCAGCCCCTGTTGGTGACACTCGGCGAACGGTTCGGGCTCGGTTCAGGGCAGCTCGGTGCGATCGTCACCGTGACTCAACTCGGCTACGCGGCAGGCCTGCTCACACTCGTGCCACTCGGCGACCTGCTCAACCATCGACGGCTGATCACAGGTCAGCTCGCGCTGCTGGCACTCGCACTGCTGGCCGCCGGGCTGGCGCCGGGCGTGGCGGCGCTGCTCGGCGCCCTCGCCGTGGTCGGGCTGCTCGCCGTTGTCGCGCAGACGATGGTCGCTGCGGCTGCCGCTCTGACCCCACGTGCCCGGCGGGGCCGCGCCGTCGGGACTGTCACCGGTGGCATCGTCACCGGAATTCTGCTGGCCCGCGCCGCCGCCGGCATCCTTGCCGACCTCGCCGGCTGGCGGGCGGTCTACCTGGCGTCCGCGGGCGTCACCGTCGTACTCGCCGTACTACTGCTCCGCGTGCTGCCCGCAAGCGCGCCTTCGGCAGGCGCGCCGACAGCGGGGGAGACCCCCGGAGTGACGGAGACCCCCGGAGTGGGGGAGAGGTCGTACGGGCGGTTGGTGGCATCGACCGTCGCCCTGTTCGTCCGACATCCGCTGCTGCGGATCCGGGGTGCGCTCGCTCTGCTGGTGTTCGCCGCGTTCAGCACACTGTGGAGCGGTACGGCACAGCCCCTGAGCGAGCCGCCGTGGTCGCTGTCGCACACCGCGATCGGCGCGTTCGGCCTCGCCGGGGCGGCCGGAGCCATAGCGGCCGGAGTGGCCGGACGCTGGAACGACCGGGGACTCGCCCACCGCACGACCGGCGTCGGCCTCGCACTGCTGGCGCTCTCCTGGCTCCCGATCGCCCTGACCCGGCAATCGCTGTGGGCGCTGGCGATCGGCGCCGTCCTGCTGGACTTCGCCGTCCAGGCCGTCCACGTCACCAACCAGACCCTGATCCACGCGGTCCGCCCCGACGCGGGCAGCAGGATCATCGGCGGCTACATGGTCTTCTACTCCGCGGGCAGCAGCCTCGGCGCCCTGGGCTCCTCCCTCGCCTACGCGGCGGCGGGCTGGCCGGCGGTGACGGCCCTCGGCACGTCATTCAGCCTCGCCGCCCTGCTCCTGTGGGCAACGACCCGCCGTACGGGGCTGCCCGGCGACAACTCGGCAGTGCATCGGCCGAGCAATGTGGATCGGGTCGACCCGGGGGACGGGGCCTGATCACTTACCGGAGACAAGCTCGGCGAGGTGGCGCAGCGAGTTGGTGAGATGTTCCGGGGCGAACGGCGGGAACCGGAGGTACTCCCGGACGGACTGCGGCACCGCCGACCAGTCGTATGTGAGCGTGACCTCCGTCTCCGACGGACCGAGCGGCACCAGGTCGTAACGCCAGAACCAGCCGCCGAACTCCAGGCGACCGTCGTCCTTCTCCGTCCCCGTGCGCCAGCCAATGGCGCGCGGCGGATCGAGTACGTGGACCTTGTTGGCCACCCGGTAGTCGCCGTGCGGATGGTTGGCGTGATACATGTCCATCCGGAAAACCTGCCCGACCTCGGTCAGTGGAGCCCGGTCGACGGACTCCTGAACCCAGCCGGTGCCATCGATCGCAGCATGGGTCGTCGGGTCCGCCAGTACCGCGAACACCCTCGCAGCGGACACGGCGACGGTCAGGGTGGCGCTCACGTTCTCCTGGTCCACGGTGTGCACGCTCCTCGGCATCTCGGCCCGAACCTTTCGCAGGCACGGCAGGGAGGTGTGCCAAGCGTCGCACTGAGCGAAGCGGACGCCGCCCAGCGGAAGCCGCCCTCCAGCGATCACCCCACCGGCTTCTCCCATACTGAGACGTGCTTGCCGCTCTCGCTCGTGAAAGGCTCCCTCGACCAGCCACCCCACCGCTCACGCAGTCGCAGGCCGGCGAGCTGAGCCATCAGGTCGAGCTCCGACGGCCACACATACCGGAAGGGAATCGACCTGTACGTGCCGCGCCCGTCGACGACCTCGACGTAATGCGAACTCGTCGCTTGGGTGGCAACGTCGTAGATGTCGAAAGCCCAACGGGTCGGGCTCACGTGGAAGGGCACGACGTTCTGCCCGGCCGTCAGCTTTCGGAGCTCGGGAACCATGACTTCGATGACGAAACAGCCGCCAGGTCCGAGGTGAGTCGCAACGTTGCGGAAACAGGCCACCTGCTCCGCCTGCGTCGTCAGGTTCATGATCGTGTTGAAGACCAGATACGCGACGGAGAACGTGCCTTCCACCTTCGTCGTCGCGAAGTCACCGATCGTCACACCGATGGCGTCACTGCCCGGCTTCGCACGGAGCCGGGCAACCATCGACCGGGACAAGTCGATGCCATGGACCGGAACCCCTCTGTCGGCCAGTGGCAACGCAATGCGCCCCGTGCCGATGCCCAGCTCCAGGGCGCTGCCGTCACCTGCGAGATTCGCGAGCACATCGACCGTGGCGGCCACGACTCCCGGCTCGGACATCTCAGCTGTCGACTCGTCGTACGTCGCCGCAACGCTCGCGGGGAAGTAACCGTCTTCGTCGTCCATGCCCGGACCGTACTGCGCAGGACGCCGGCAACGCCTGCGATTTAAGCGTGGCGATCGCCAGCTGAAGGCGAGCGACCCAGCACATGAGGTGACCGCATGGAGAGCATCGACCGTGACGTACGTTGTTCTCAGCGAGTCAGCGAGTCAGCGAGTCAGCGAGTCAGCGAGTCAGCGAGTCAGCGAGGCAGTGGCCAGCGGACAGCAAGCAGTGTGCACTGGAGAACGCGCAGCCAGCGCGGCACCTGGTTGCCTGCCCGCCTGGTCGCATGGTCGGGATCGGAGCGAATGATGAGGGCAGCCCGTTTCAGCCGGTTCGGGGGCCCGGAGGTACTCCAAATTGTGGATCTCCCCGATCCGCACCCGGGCCCCGGCCACATCAGGATTGCGGTGCGCGCGGCCGGCATCAACCCGAGCGACTGGAAGAAGCGCAGGGGGCTGATGGATGAGGAGCTTCCGCAGACCATGGGCCACGAGGCGGCAGGCATCGTCGACGAGCTGGGCGAGGGCGTTGCGGATGTCGCAGTCGGCGATCGGGTATTCGGCTTCTCCGCCGATGCGACGGCCCAGGCCGAGCTGGCTGTGCTGTCCCGCTATGCGCCACTCCCGCCGTCGCTCGACTTCGCCGGCGCTGCCGCGCTGCCGGCCGCCATCGAAACGGCCACGCGCGCGCTTGACCAGCTCGGCGTCGGTAGCGGCAGCACGCTGCTCGTCAACGGCGCCTCCGGCAGCGTCGGCAGCGCCGCGGTGCAGCTCGCCGTGGTGCGCGGCGCACGCGTGATCGGCACCGCCAGTCCGGCCAACCACGACTACCTGCGCACACTGGGAGCCGAGCCCGTCGCCTACGGCGCGGGCCTCGTCGAGCGGGTTCGCACGCTCGCGTCCGGTGGCGTCGGCTCCGCGCCCAGTGACGCCGCCTTCGCGCCCGGCGGCGTCGACCTCGCGCTCGACGTCGCCGGGAGCGGTGTACTCCCCGAGCTCGTTGAACTCGCCGGCGGCGCCGAGCATGTCGTGACGGTCGCCGACTTCGCCGGCGCCCAGGAGCACGGTGTGACGTTCAGTCGCGGGGACACCGCCCGGGCGCTCCACGCGCTCGACGACATCGGCGAACTGGTCGAGGCCGGGCGCTTCTCGCTCCGGGTTGCGCGGACGTTCCCTCTTGCCGAGCTCGCGGAGGCACACCGCGCCGGCGAGGACGGCCACGTACGCGGAAAACTCGTGCTGCTCGTCGACTGATGCGGCCGCGAGGGCCCGAGCACCGGCGTTCCTCGATGTCCGCCCTCCGACCTCCGGCCGCCGCCCTCCGACCACTGTGCGGTCGCGCGTGCCCAGGCGTTCTCCTCACCCGAACACGCGCAGCACCGGAACAGCGGCGGTGGCTCACCTCGCCAGGTCGGCGGCCATATCGAGTCGCGTGAGCTTCCGTGGGTTGCGCACTACGTAGATGCGAGAGATCCGCCCGTCATCCGCCACGTCGAGACTCACCGCGGCCGGCTCGCCGTCGAACGCGATCCGGCTCGCAGGCGCACCGTTGAGCCATACGGCCTGCGTCTCGATCGCGGCCACCCTGCGGTGTGCGCCCGCGAGGAGCGACACCACGAGCTCGACCCCGTGAATCGGCGTGAGAGCAGCCGGCACCACCCCGCCACCATCGGCGGTCAGGACCACGTCCGGCGCCATGACCTCCAGAAGCTCCTGCAGCTTCCCGGTCCGCAAGGCGACCAGGAACCGCTCCACCACGGCCTGATGCTCCGACCGGCTCACCCGTACCCGCGGCTGCCGGGCCGCCACGTGCCCGCGGGCCCGACGCGCGATCTGCCGTACCGTGGCCGCGGACTTCCCGACGACCTCGGCGATCTCGCCGTACGGCAGCTCGAAGACCTCCCGGAGTACGAAGACTGCCCGCTCCGTCGGGCCGCCGCCGAACTCCAGGCTGTCCAGGGCGACCTGCGGGCTGTGCCAGAGGACTGTCCACTCTCCCTCTACTCACTCATATGCGGGGCTGTATCGGCTGTGCGTCTGTCGGCATGAAGACACCGCCGAGCCGGTGAGTGTGACAACGGGGGAGAGCAATGAGTCCGATAGCTCGAATGAAGCTGGCCGAAGCCGGAGTTGGCCGTTGCTGTTGCCCCGGGGAGCGAAGTGGTGAGCGCCCGGCTCAGTGACGCGCTTGCCCCGAATCGAGGTCCGCGACCTGCTGCCCGATGAAGCCCGTAACCGGGCCCGCTCCAGGGCCGTCGCCCGTCCGGCGAACAGATCCGACATCGCGCGATCAAGTTGAGTAGCGTTGTTCCAGTACCTCACTGAACGGTCACTGGAGAAGTCGTGTCTGTACCCCTCGGCGATGATGTGGTGGCGCTCCTGCGCCGTCCCAGCACCTGCTACATCGCGACATCGATGCCCGACGGCTCGCCCCAGCTCACGCAGACATGGGTCGACACCGACGGCGAGCACGTTTTGATCAACAGCGTCGAGTCGCATCAGAAGACCCGGAACATCGCCCGTGACCCGCGGGTGGCCGTCGCAGTCTCCGATCCCTCGGAACCGAGCTCCTACGTCCAGATCCGCGGACGGGTGGTGCGCGTGACCAAGGAGGGGGCGGTCGACCACATCGAAGCGCTCGCGCAGAAGTATCTCGGCGGACCGTATCCGTGGTTCGGCGGTCGCGACCAAGTCAGAGTGATCTATGTGATCCAGCCCGAAAGCATCAGCAGCCCTCGTGGCTGAGAGGCGGGGTGGCAGGTCCTTCGCCCCGCCCGATGTCGACACGAGCGAGCCGACTGCCTCCGCGGGGTAGCAGAGGCGGTCGGCCCGCTGGATTTGACCGGATGCGATGCGGCCGGGTGAACGAAGTCGAGTGGATTATCGACGCGCCCAATGCCGTGCAGCCGGGCAGGGACTTACTGGTGGGCGCTGATCACGCCGCCGGCGCTGAGCACGATGTACACGCCGTTGGCGTCGAGGCCCGTGTCGTGCTCGTTCGCCTCCATCGTGCCGTACACCGCGCCGTCCGTGCCGAGGATCTCCGCGCGGTAACGGAGTTCGCCCACCTTCTTGACCTTGGCCGTCCAACCGCCCGCGAGCTTGAACGTGCCCGGCCCCTGGTGCCCGCCGCCCATCCAGGAGTGGACTTCCCCGCCCAGCGTGAGCACGACGAACATGTCGTTGCCGTCGAGTCCGGCGTCGTGCTCGCCCGTCTCCAGCGTGGCCAGGACCGAACCGGCGTTGATGATCTTGGCGCGGTAATGCTGCTCGCCGAGCCGGTAGACCTCGGCCTTGCTGCCGTCCACCAGGGTCACCGTGCGGACCGGGGACTTGGTCTTGGAAGTAGTGGCCTGCGCGTTGCCCGACTGCTTGCCCGCAGCACCCACCTTGGAGTCGACCTTGTCACCAGAGCCCGCCTGGGCATCGGAGCCCTGCGATCCGGCGGAGGAGCCCGCACTGCCGGACTCGGCCGCGGCGCCCGTTTCCGTGTGGGCCGCGGGCTTCGTGCCAGCGGCATCCGAGCCGGAGCAGGCGGTCAGGGTGAGACCGGCAGCTGCGATCACGGCCGCGGCGGCAATGCGCACGGTGCGACGACGGGCGGTGCGGACGGTGGCGCTGGAGCTCATTTGAGGTTCCTCGGGGTAGTCGGTGTCGTTGTTTCCTCGGTACGTCACTCACTCTGACCGGGGTCGCTGACGTGAGACTGCCGCCCCGCTAACGCCTGGCTAACGCGTGATCGCCCAGCTCACCGGCCGGATCCTCTCTGGCGGGGCCGGACCACCGCGATGCGCGGATTCCTAGGCCTGGCAGGGGATTTCGGGTCATGCCGTTCCGGGCCGTCGGCATCTCCGGCCCTTCCGGCTCCTCCGGTAACGCATTGCCGGGCGTTACTCGGCAACGTGGTTTTTGCTCTACCGAGCAACCGTGTCGCCTTTCTCGGCATCTTTGAATTGATGCGCCGAGATTGGTGCAATATTGAACGATGTTTCCTTGGGGGAGATGCGTCGACGGCTGTCGGTTACCCGTTTTGGATCATCGAAAAAAGTGAGTTACCGTCAATGCTCCACCCGGCCTGACCTGCCGGAATAGGAGAGGAAGGGCCGGGGGTAAAAGAAAGAAGACCAGGGGGAAGAAGAAAACGGGGGCCGTTCAGTTTCCACGCCAAGCGGCGTATCCGTCACCTCTTCCCCCTGCCCTGCAAGGAAAGTGTACGTGAAGAACAATCACATCCGCATAGCCGCGGCCACCGCCCTGACCGCCGTCACCATCGGCGTTGCCGCCCCCGCCGCGAGCGCGGTCGAGGCACACCGCGACCGGGCAGTCGCGGCGCAGGCTGCCGAGCCGCTGCAGCCGACCGCCGAGGACGTCCGTGACCTCGTCTCCCGCATGCGTGCCGACGGCGCCGATGCCAACCGGATCCGGGAGTTCGAGGAGTATGCCAAGCAGCTGGAGAACCCCGACGCCCACAAGCGTACGAAGCGTGCTCTGGGCATGGGCACCATCGTGCGCAAGCTGATCGTCGCCGGTCTGCGCCACGGCGGCAGCTGGGCAGGCAAGATCGTCGGAAAGGTCAGCAAGAAGAGCGGCCGCTTCATCTCCCGCAACGGCAACAAGATCGCCGACGCGATCGAGGACGTCGAGGGCTGGAGCGAGACCGCCCTTTCCATTGCCATGGTGAAGGCAGGCGTTCCCACCGACGTCGCTCACGACATCGCCAAGGCCATCATGATGGTCGCCCTCTAAGGAACCGACCATACGGGCGGCACCTCGGCAATCCGTCGAGGTGCCGCCCGCACCACCGTTCCGGTGCAGCAAGGAGTGCACAGTGAAAGACCATCAGCAGAAAGAGGAAGAGCCCACCTGGGCTTCCCTGTCCTCTCGCGAGAAAGTACTCGCCGCCTTCGGCATGACCGGGCTGGGGCTCGGCATCGCGGCCGTCGTGGCCATTGTCGTCCTGACGGGCGTCTTCCTCGTCGCGCTGCTCTCCCGCAATCTCATCGAATCCGAGGGCGTCGCGCCCCTGTTCTGGGGTGCGTTGCTGTGCTTGCCCTGTGGGCTGCTCGCCGGCATCTTCGTCTACCCGCTGCGCCTTGCTGCGCGTCTCCTCCCGCTCTCCGCAGCGGTCAAGCGAAGCGTGGAGATGGTTTTGTCGGCAGGTACGACGTTCCTTGCTGTGCTGTTCGTCGAGTACTTCACGCCCGGTCTGCACGTTCGGCACCCCTGGCTCCCCGCCCTGCTGGCCACTCTCGTGGTGGCCCTGGCCAACGTGGTCATCAAGCGCCTTGAAAGCCGCAAGCAGCAGCAACGGGATGGTGCGGCGTAGCTCGGGGTCGGTCGGTCTCGCCGCCTTCGGCATAGGGGGAGTGGAGGTGTGGAGCTTCCCGCGGGGTCCCGCGGGGGAGTGAGGTGCGGGCCTTGGTGGGCGGTAGGACCGGGCCGCGCGGTGCGGCACGCGGCGTGAGATGCGCGGTGATGGTGATGTGGGATGTTGTCCGAGGCTGCTTGACTCTCCCATCGTGGGAGAGTCGAAAGTGGGCGCCATGCACAACGACGAACAGCGGCCCATGTGGAGCATCGGGACCGTCGCGCGTAAGACCGGCCTGCCGGTGAAGGTGATCCGGCACTGGTCAGACCTGGGAGTGGTACCGCCGGCGGGACGTACCACCGCCGGATACCGCTGTTACGACGCCGCGGCCGTGGCACGCCTGCAGCTGGCCCGGACGTTGCGGGACCTGGGCATGGGGCTCGGCGAGATCCGCGCCGCCCTGGACCGCGAGGACGGTCTCGCGGAGGTGGCCGCCGCACACATCGAGGCACTGGAGGCGCAGATCCGCCGGCTCCGTACGCACCAGGCAGTCCTGCGCACCGTCACCCACCGCACCACCCGCGAAGGGCTCGCTCTCGTGACCCGCACCGCCCACATGTCACCTGACGAGCGCCGCGCACTGATCCACCACTTCCTCACCGATACCCTCGATGACCTGGACGTGCCCCACTTCCGGGAAGGGCTGCTCGCGGCCGGGGCCGATCTGCCGGAGAACCCCACCGACGACCAGATCGAGGCATGGTTGGAGCTGGGCGAGCTGATCGCCGGAGGAGAGCTGCAGCCGGCGATGCGGCGCATGGCGCAGTACGCCGCCGACCACGGACCGGGCGAGGACGATCCCGCGGCGGCGGAGGAGATGCGCCGGCTGACCGACACCTGGACCGCGCATGTACGGGAAGCGATCGACGCGGGCACCGCACCGGATTCCCCGGCCGCCGACCCCGTCGTAGCCGAAATTGTCGCCGCCTGGCTGCCCAGCCGCGCGAACACCGACCCGACGGTGACCACTGACGGCGCCGAGGCTCGCGGCCTCCTGCTCGAACAACTCACCGCCGCCTCCGAACCGGCCGTAGAACGCTTCTGGCAGCTGCTGTGCGTACTGGGTGGCCGCCCGGCACCACCGAGCCTCGCCCGAGCGGGCGACTGGCTGACCACCGCCCTGCGCGCCAACCCCACGCCGGGCGCACGCGCCACGCAGCTCGAAGCCCTGTACCGGGAAGACTCCGATCCCTGGCCGAGCGGTGTCCTGGATGCCTGCGCCCGCGTCCAGAGCACCGTCGCCGCACTCATCCGCGATACGCGACCGACCGACTTCGACTCGCCGACTCCCTGCGGGGACTGGACGGTACGTGACCTCTTGGACCACCTGGTGTGGGAGAACCTCCTGTGGGGCGGCCTGGCCCAAGGAACGCCCCCTACCAGCGGTCATACCGACGACCACCTCGGCCCCGACCACGCAGCGGCCTTCGAGACCGCTGCAAACGAAGCCCTCACCGCGTTCCGGCAGCCGGGCATGCTGACGCGCACCTTCGGCCCTGCTCCCGGGCGCCGCCTGGTCGAGCAACTCGTCATCGAGCTGCTCGTGCACGGATGGGACCTGGCGACCGCACTCGGCCGCAACCGCGACCTGCTGCCGGACCTCGCACGAGCCGCACTGCCCGTCGTACGCGAGATCTACGGCGACCTGCCCCGTACCGCCGGTGGTTCCTTCGGCCCGCCCCAGCCGGTGCCTGATGACGCACCGGCCTTGGACCACCTGGCCGGGTATCTCGGACGGGCGCCGAGATCCGCTCGGAGAGACAGGCACTGAGTAATCTGTCCTCGGCCCAGGTAGGTTCACCGCGGCGGTAGTTGTGCCTCGATAATCTGCACGGTGTGATCAACTCATACGCGAGCTCCGACGACGCTGCAGTCGCGATGGCCGGGGCGCGGGCCGGTGCGGACGTGGTCCGCAACATGTACGGTCAGCGGCTCAACCGCATCGACAAGGGCGCCGGGGACTTTGCCACCGCCGCCGATGTGGAGGCCGAGAAAGCGATCCTCGGTGTCATCCGTGCCGCACGGCCCGGTGACGCGGTGCTCGGCGAGGAAGGCGGGCAGCAGGGCGCCGCCGCCTCTGCGCGTCAGTGGTTGGTGGATCCCCTGTGCGGCACGCTGAACTACGCCGTCGGCAACATGCTGGTGGCCGTCAACGTGGCACTGCGCGATGGCGCGGCGGCGGTGGCCGACCCGTTCAGCGGCGAGGTTTTCTTCACCGACGGGGAGACCGCCTCGGTGCGGCATGGGCACGGCGAGGCTGACGACGCCCTGCTGACGCCCACGTCCGCTACCCGATTGGTGGACGTCAACCTGGATCCGCCATTCCCGAGTGCGCCCGGATTCCGGACGGTGGATCTGCTGGCCCACCCCGAGTTCGTCAAACGGTTCCGGCCCCGCGTCGTATCCACGACGCTGGCGCTGACCTGGGTCGCTGCCGGTAAGCGCGCCGCGTACGTCACCGATGGCGGTGACCTCTCCAGCAGCGTGCATTTCGCGGCCGGCATCGCGTTGTGCCGGGCGGCCCGGTGCATAATCACCGGGATCGACGGCGCCCCGATCGGCGAGGCAGGCCGTGGCCTTGTGGTCGCCGCCGACGACGAGACTCATGGGCTGCTGATGTCGATGATGCGCAGCCGAAGCTAGTGCTGTGCCGTGCGCGATCGCGGCACTGGGGCCCGCGTCCTTAAGGTCAGCTTCTACCGACCTTCGCTTCCCATTAGGCGTACTCCGCCCGTCGCAACCGCCGTTACCTGCGTAGACGCCAGATCAAGCACACCATCCCCTGAACCGAAGGGCCAGGGGGCCGACCGCCGAGGAAGGGGCAGCAAGGGCGGCCGGCCCGCAAGTCTCGGTGTCCACGAGGTTCGACAAGCGCGGTGACGTCTTCCACGGCACCGTCACCGTCGCCTTGATTCGACTCCGGCTCCGCCTGCGATCTCCGCCGGATCTAGTCTCCGGTCGTGCCGTCGAGCATCTCGCGCAGGATGTCCAGATGGCCGTTGTGGCGGGCTGTCTCCTCCGTGAGGTGCAGGAGGATCCAGCGCAGGTCGACGTGGAGGCCGTTGCGGATGGCTCGCTGGGCCTGCTTGTCGAGGCTGGTCCCGGCGACCAGTTCGCGGTAGCGGGCGCTCTGGTCGGCGTATTCGTCGAGCAACTGCGTGAGCGGAAAGTCGACGGCTATACGCATTTCGCGGTCGGGGTCCTCCTCGGTCCAGGGGCCCCGGTCTTCCTCGCCGAGGAAGACCACTTGGAACCAGTAGTACTCGACCCAGCGGAGGTGGTTGATCACTCCGCTCATCGTCATCAGTGGTGAGCCCGGCAGGAGCGCCTGGCGTGCGTTCTCCGCGGAGACGCCGTCGCACTTGGCGCGGGCGGTGTCACGGGTGTAGTCGAGAAACGTGGTGAGCTGGGTGCGCTCGTCCCACGCGGGCGGCGTGTCGTCGATTCTGGTCATCGCGCGAAGCGTCCCCGATGACGGCGGCCGATGTCGAGGCATTTGTCGACGGGCCCAACCTGCTCCACGTGGCTCCTCATCCGGCAGGTCGCCGCCCTGGCGTCACGATCAGAGCGCAGAGGTGCTGCGCACCCGGGCCGGCAGCCCGGCCGGGCTCAGTCGATCGTCTTGATCACCCGGGCGGGCACTCCCGCGACCACGGTGCCGGCAGGAACATCACGGGTGACCACCGCACCGGCAGCGACCACCGCATCGGCACCGATGGTCACCCCCTGCGTGACCACGGCAGCCGTCCCGATCCAGACGTCGTCCTCGATGACGATCGGGGCGAAGGAGGGATACTCGCGGCGCTTCGCCAGGGGCAGTGGATGGCCCCCGGTGATGAGGCTGACCTTCGGGGCGATCATGACGCCGTTGCCGATACGGATGCCTCCCTTGTCCATGAAGGTGCATCCCTGGTTGACGAAGACGTTCTCCCCGAACGTCGTGTTCAGCCCGTACTCGGTAAAGAACGGCGGATAGATCGTCACCGACTCCGCAGCGGGCCACCGAACACAACAGAAAGTAGTTCCGCGCGACCTTCGCTGTCGCTGAA
Organism: Streptomyces sp. NPDC047117; assembly: GCF_040643545.1. Taxonomy (NCBI): domain Bacteria; kingdom Bacillati; phylum Actinomycetota; class Actinomycetes; order Kitasatosporales; family Streptomycetaceae; genus Streptomyces; species Streptomyces sp. NPDC047117. The sequence continues at coordinate 240,371 of NZ_JBEYUN010000003.1, forward strand.
CGGAAGCACGTTCAGCCGAGACGTCGCATCGGTCACCTCCATGATCCGCTCCGCATGACGCGCGAACTCAGGCGACTGGACAAACATGACCTGCTCTGTGCGGGTAGACATGCGTTGATCCCACCACCGCGCAGAACGCTCGATCAAACAACTCCGCACCACACCAGACACAACCAATGGTTGTGGAAGTAGGATGGAACCGTGGATGTTGAAGCGCTGCGGACGTTCGTGGCCGTCGCCGAGACCGGCCAGTTCCAGGCTGCGGCGGACGGGCTGGGGATCAGCCAGCAGGCGGTCTCCAAGCGGATCGCGGCCCTGGAGAGGCACATCGAGGCCACGCTCCTGGTGCGGACTTCCCGAGGCTCCCGGCTGAGCCTGGACGGGCAGGTCTTCCTGCCGCACGTCAAGAAGGTCCTGGCGGCCATCGAGCAGGCCGAGCAAGCCGTACGTCCCGGCAGCCGTCCCTTGCGCGTCGATGTCCTCAATCGGCGCATCGCCCCGGCCCAGGCCGTCTACCGGTTCTACCGCTCTCACCACGAGATGGACCTGGACGCGGTCACGCTGAGCAACGAGAACGCCGCCCAGGCCGCCCAGGCGGTACTCGAAGGGACCGTCGACGCGTCCTTCCGTGCCCTGCCGGCAGACCAGGTCCCGGCCGGGATCAGCGCCGAACGACTCCTGGACGCACCCCTGGAGCTCCTGGTCGGGCCCGGCCATCCGCTGGCCGACGCGCCCTGGGTCAGTCCTGCGGACCTGACCGGCCACCGCATCTGGATCCCCGGGATCAGACCGGGCACGGAGTGGGCGGCGTTCTACCAGGCGCTGTCCGAGGCCTTCGACCTGAGCATCGACGCGCTCGGCCCCAACTTCGGTGACGAGGCTCTGATGGACACGCTGGCCGACTCGGCCTCGCTGGCCACCCTCGTCGGCAGCGGGGACCGGTACCTGTGGCCCCAGGCCCACGACCTACGTCGCATCCCGTTGCACGACCCGACCCCGGTCTACCCGCACGTGCTGCTGTTCCGCAGCGGAGACCAGCACCCTGTAATGACCGCGCTACGCGACCATCTGCGCACCACAGGCCCGCGAACCCCGCACGACGTGTGGGCGCCGGACTGGGTAGACCGCTGACCAGACGACCGAACCAGAGCTAACGAAGCGCTTCTAGTCACCAACGCACCACAAGTAGCTGCCCGGCGTCGCCGCACACGCCTCAAGCAGCTCGTCGAGGTCGAGCAGAGCCGCCTTCTGCTGGTCATCAGCACATCCCTGCATCAGGACGGCGACTTCCTGGCGGACAACTTCGGCTTCCTGCTCGTTGAACAGCGTGTCGCCGTACGGATCTATCCAGCCGAGCTTGCCGGGGTGCCGTCGGTAGAGGGTGCTCAGTACTCTCGACAACGCTTCATCGTGCTTGTAGGAGCTCCGTAGCAAGGTGTCCCGGGACGACCTCTTTCGCACTGGTCGCTCAGAGTGCAGTTCCAGCCCAACTCCCATATCTCCTCCTTCGGTCTCGGACACCGAAGCTTCGCATAGATCATTTGTCAGACACGACCAATTGACGCCTCGCGGCCGAGACGGGTGGGCGAGGACGGCCCCGAGGACGGCGATGCCGAGGACGTTGCCGGTCTGCCGGAAGGTGGAGGCCAGGGAGGAGAGAAAGACCGTCACGGCCATGGGCAGCAGCCACACTCCGGCGTGCAGGGCGCTGAGGTATTGGTGGTGTACTCGGATCGGCGGTGAGTCTGAAGAAGGCATCGATGCGCCGCAGGCATAGGCACTCCGGCGTAGGCCTTCGGGCGGCAGCCCGCGGTGCGTTACTGCCGGTTGGCGGGTAGGGCGCAGGCCGGAGTGCCTCCTGGGAGGCGTTGGCGGTTGTTCGAGATGAGCCGGTAGACGCCGTGGGCGATCCAGCGCATCGGCGGCAAGGTGAGCACCGCTCCCAGAACGGCCCACCCGCTGCCTGCGCTCAACAGCAGCTTGGCTACGGCCTGCGCGCCGCCGTGGACCGCGTTCGTCGGCGTCACCCAGAGCGCCTCGTACTCGGCCCGTTGCTGTGAAACACCGAAGGAGGCCAGGGGAGCGCGCTGCCACGGGGTGACTTCGCAACGGGGCCGGATGTACCGCTCGCCAAGCCCTACCGCGGAGGTACAGAAGCCGCAGTCTCCGTCATAGACCAATACAGGCAGAGTACGCATGATCCCATCATGCCGTGTACGGGCCGCTGACCGACGCTGGTGTCCGCGCAGGCGGACGCGAGTACGGACAGGGACGAAGGATTTTGGCGGATCACCTTGCAAGCATTCGGGACTACTTCGCCGCTTGCGCTGTGCGGGGGCGGAGCGCAAGAGCGAGCAATGGGCCGGCTGCCAGCAGGGCGGCGAGGGCCGCGTAGCCGACGGTGAGGGTCGAGACGGTGGCGATGCCGGCGACGAGCAAGGGGCCTCCGGCGTCGCCCAGTTCGCGGCCCAGCTCCGCCGATCCCATGGTCTGGCCCATGCGCTCCTCCGGGGTGGAGGCGGCCAAGGAGGCGAAGCCGAGCGGGGTGATCAGCCCAGTGCCGGTGCCGATAAGAGCGGCGGCCAGCAGGACACCGGCAAACCCGGGCAGCATGGCGGCCGCGAGGCCGGAGGCGGTGAGGAGAAGCCCGGTAAGCAATCCGGTGCGCGAGGTCAGGCGCCCGGCGTCGAGGGCGCGGCCGGTCCTGGGCTGGACGACGGCGGCTGTGGCGGCCAGGACGGACACGGCAGCGCCGGTGGCCACGGTGCCGAGCCCGGCTGCGGCCCCGGAGACGGGCAGGAAGCCCACACCCACGGAGAGCGCGGAGGTGGCAGCGGCAAGCGCGGCGGTCGGGGCGAGGAAGGACCGGTCGGCCAGGCGGCGCACGAGGTCGGCCACGGTCTGCCGCTTGCGGGGCAGCGGTGGCACGACGGGCACCGCGAGCGCGGCCCACACAGCGACGGCCGCCGCGCACACGAACATCACCGTGAACAGCAGGCGCAGGCCGCCCGCCCACACCAGGACGCCGCCCAGGAGCGGGCCGAGGGTGTAGCCAATGGACTTGTAGAAGCCGTAACTGCCGAACGCACGCCCGCGTTTGGCGGTCGGGTTGAGCCGGGCGACCATGGCGGAGGCCGAGGGGGAAAAGGCGGAGGCGGCGGCGCCCTGGCCGAGGCGGGCGGCCCACAGCCAGCCGGGGCTGTCGGCGATCGCGTACAGCGCGGAGGCTCCGGCGAAGGCGATCAGACCGCCCAGGAGGACAGGCTTGCCGCCGATCCGGTCGGCCAGCGAGCCGAAGAGGGGCTTGAGAAGGACCTCGGCGCCGTCGTACAGGGCGAGCAGTCCGCCCAGGACGAGGAGGGAAGTGACGGCGTTCTCGGAGAAGCCGCCGAGGTTGGCGGCGATTCCGTGGGCACCGAAGGCGGTGGTGAAGCCGGCGGCGTACAGAGGCCACATGGCCCGTCTCGGGGCGGTCGGGGCGGTCGGGGCTATGGGGGGAGTAGTCACGACCAGTCCTCGTTGGGGGAGTGCAGCGCGCTGAAGACACGCTCGGAGTAGTCCTCGCAGACGGCGGCGCACTGCTTGAGCCGTTCACCGGCCTCGGCTGCTTCGGGGGCGCCGAAGACGTCCCGGGCGGTCAGATCGCGGTGCCAGCGCCGCAGCCGCTCCAGGCTCTGCTCTTCTTCTTCCAGCTCGGCCAGGGTGAACTTGGCGATCCGGATCTCCTTGGCGATCTCGGCCTCGAACTTGCCGCAGTCCGCGAGGAACTCTGTCCAGTCTGCCGAGCGGGCCGCGGTGAACATCTCCTGGAAGAGGACCGCGTCCTGGTCGGAGCGGCCGGACGCCTGGAGCGTTACGCCCTGACCGCCTGCGGTGCTGGTGAGTTCGAGGGCGCGCTGCACTCCGTTGGCGAAGACGGGCACCTCCGGTACCGCCCAGACGCCTTGGCCCAGTGAGAGAGCCCCGACCTTGCGCAGTTCCCGCCACACCGCCACGCGGTGTCGGGACGGGGCCGCAGGCAGCTTGATCACCAGGATGAGCCACCGGGTGGCATGTTCATGGCTTGTCACGCGTGTGAATGTAGCAGGCGTTACATATGTCGTGACGTCAGGCGACGCCGACTGCGGTGAGGCACATGAGTACCGGTACTCATGTGCCTCAGACGCCGGGCAGTGAGCATTGCCCCATGCCCGTACCTATGCCTCTGCGCAAACACACTGCTGTGGTGGTCACCGCAGTAGCAGGCGTTCTCCTCCTGGCGGGGTGCGGGCTCAGCGGGGACGAGCTGTTCTCCAACCTCAATGGCACCGGCGCATCCCACTCGCAGGGCACTGATACCTCCGGTACCACAGGTACTACCGGTACCTCCGAGACAGGAGCGCCGTGGGCCGACGCACCGCCGAACTACGCGGACAACAACCGGGTCCGGATACCCGGTGAGATGAGCCCGCAGGACGAGAAGCGAGCAGGGCAGAAGGCCGCCGAGGTGAAACGGGCCCTTGAAGACCTACGGCGACGCGGCAAGATCAGTCCCGCAGAGGTCCAGCCCGTACTCGCAGAGCTCGCCGCCTCTGATCCTCTCTCCGTAACAGGGTTGCGCAGCCTTTGGTCGGACAAGGCCAGAGGGAGCTCCTACGGCATCTGGATCGGGAAAACCGCCTGCGTCACGGGAGCCGTCAGCAAGGACCGCGTGTGGGCCGACGCCAACGGCCATTACTTGGAGAGCGGCTGTCTGCCGCCGCCGCCCACTCATTGAGAGAGTGAGAGAGCCGGGTGCGTGGCGTGGCCGCCGCTGAGGTGCGTGTCAGTCCAGGCAGAATTCGTTGCCTTCGGGGTCGGTCATCACGATGAAACCGGCGCTCATCGGGGGAGCCGGCTCCTCGCGGCGTACCCGCTTCGCTCCCAGCGCGACGAGCCGGTCGCACTCGACCTCCAGCGCCGCCATCCGTTCCGCTCCCTGCAGTCCGGGGGCCGCGCGAACGTCGAGGTGGACGCGGTTCTTGGCGACCTTTCCCTCCGGTACCTGCTGGAAGAACAGTCGCGGGCCGTGCCCGTCCGGGTCCTCGATGGCCGACTTCGTGTTGCGTTGCTCCGCCGGTACGCCGAGCCGCGCGAGAAAGTCGTCCCACGCGGCCAGCGGATCGGCGTCCTCGGGCAGGTCGACCCCGGGCGGGCCGGGGTGGACGTAGTCCAGTGCGTCGCGCCAGAAGCTCGACAGGGCCCGCGGGTCGTGAGCGTCGAAGGTGATCTGAATGTGGCGGCTCATCAGAATGCTCCGTTCGTAGCGGGGTGCGTGTGGAGGGAGCGGCTGCGCAGCGGCAGACCTCGGACGTGGACCACTGTGACACCTCTGGCGGACAGGATCGGTCCGCTACGTCCGGCAGGGTGAGCGGCATGGATGTGGGGAGCGGTGAGGAGCGGGGGACGACGGAGCGGGTGTTTGCCCTGCTCGGGCTGCTGCAGCAGCGCCAGGTCTGGACGGGTCCCGAACTCGCCGAGCGGCTCGGGGTCACGTCGCGCACGGTACGGCGTGATGTCGAGCGGTTGCGCGCCCTCGGCTATCCGGTGCATGCCTGCCAGGGTGTCGGCGGCGGTTACCAGCTCGGCCCCGGGCAGGACCTGCCGCCGCTGCTCCTTGATGACGAGGAGGCGATCGCCACCGCGGTCTCGCTGCTCGCCGACGCGGGCGGTGCGGCCGCCGGCGACGCCGCGCTCCGGGCACTGACCAAGCTCGACCGGGTGTTGCCCACCAGGCTGCGGCACGAGGTGCGCACGCTCTCCGGTTCGGTGGAGTTCTTCGGTACCGGCCGCACGCCGGTCGACCCCGAGGACAGGAGGGGGCGGCGAGCCGGGTCTGCCCGCACCAGGCGCGCTTCCTCGTGCACGCGCCGGCCGACACCGTACGCGCACAGATTCCGGCGTCGGCAGCCGTCGTACGACCGCGGGGGAGCGGGCGCTGCGAGGTGCTCAGCGGGGGCGGCAGCCTTGATGCCGTGCTCATGCATGTGCTCCTGCTGGGGCACGACTTCGAGGTACTGGACCCTCCGGAACTGGGAAGCCGCTGTCGCGTGCTGGCGGAGAAACTGCTGTCGGCCGGGAAGACGGTCTCGCCGGTGCCGGACATGGGGGAGTGAGGGCCTGAACAGCCCTCAGGTGGCGCTGGTGGATGCGGTGGCGCTGTCCGAGGCTGTTTCGGGTTTCGCGTGCAGGACGTCGCGGGCCTGGTCCGCGGCGCGGATGATGCTCTCGGATACGAAGTCGACGAAGCGGGCGATGTTTTCGAGGCGGACGGCTGCCGGAGTGCCTGAACCGAGGATGCTGACGCCTTGTCGTGCGATCTCGGCGAGGTGGGCGGTGCCGCGGGCGCTGGCCAGCATGGATTGGTACCAGACGTCGTCATCGACGACGTAGCGCTCGCGGCGGCTTTCATCGCGTTCCCGGCGTACGAGGCCCTGATTCTCAAGGTACGTGATCGCTTTGGAGACGGACGCCGGGCTGACCCGGAGGCGCTGGACGAGTTCGGCTGCGGTGAGGCTGCCCGTGTCGCTGATGCAGAGGCAGGCCAGCACCCGGGCCATCATCTTGGGCGAGCCCGTCTGCATGAGGACGGTGGTGAACGACTCTTCGTACTCGCGCACTGCCTCGGCATCGCGGTCATGGGCCTGTTCGGGAACCTTGGCACCCCGGGGTGCGGCCTGCCTGCGCCGGTGGGCGCGGTGTTGGGTGGCGCGGTGGGCGAGATCGGCGCGGTAGGAGGTGGGCCCGCCGTTGCGCATCACCTCACGCGTGATGGTCGAGGTGGGGCGGTCGAGGCGCCTGGCGATCTCCGCGTAGGCCAGGCCGTCGGCCAGCCCCAGTGCAATCTGCTGGCGTTCCTGCTGGGTGAGCCTGCCTCCCGGCATCGCGGTCTCCTTCGTTGTCTTTCGTGGCTCCTGGTGTCTCAGGAGCACTGGCCGTGCAGCATAGCGTTCACCTTCATTTCATTGCAACGAGTGGAGAGGGGGTATTGCGTTACCTTCCAGGTTGTTGCAATGAAAACTCGCTTTGAACTGCATGTATTGCGGTTGTTCGCAATAAAGCTATTGCTGGATCTGTGAATGCAACGTAGCGTTTCCAATGTCAGAAACAGAGAGCCGAAGGAGCGCACGATGCAGACGAAGCAGAGCACGATCCAGAAGTTCGACACTCCGGCCCCGGTGACCGCCGACCTGGACATCCCCGCGGGGCGCATCCGGTTCATCGCCGCCGACCGGACCGACACCACGGTCGAGGTCCTGCCCGCGGACGCTTCGAAGAGCCGGGACATGAAGGCGGCGGAGCAGATCGAGGTCGCGTACCGCGACGGCGTCCTGCGGGTCGCGGCCCCGGCGCCGAAGAACCGGATCCTCGGCTCCTCCGGAGCCATCGAGGTAACCATCCAACTGCCCGCCGGCTCCCGCGTCGAAGCTAAGGCGGCCAGCGCCGAATTCCGGGGCGTGGGGCGGCTCGGTGATGTCACCTTCGAAGGCGCGCAGGGCTCGGTCAAGCTCGACGAGGCCAAGAGTGTCCGCCTCGCCGTCCTCGCCGGCGACATCTCCGTCGGCCGCCTGGACGGCCACGCGGAGGTCACCACCGCGAAGGGTGACATCCGCATCGCCGAGGCTGTGAGCGGCACGGTCACCCTGCGCACCGAGGCCGGTGACATCTCGGTCGGCGCCGCTCGCGGTGTCTCCGCCGCGCTCGACGCCGGCACCTCCTACGGCCGGATCCACAACACGCTCAAGAACACCGACGGCACGGCCGCAGAGCTGCTCATCCACGCGACCACCGCCTACGGCGACATCGCCGCCCGCAGCCTCTGAGAAACACCCTCACGACCGATGACCAACCCGGCCATCGCGGTGAACGGGCTGCGCACGTCCCACGGCAACAAGGTCGTGGACAGTCGCGGTGGCCGCCGTTGCGCACTTCAACTGCACCGAATACGTCCGATCGCGAGATGAGGAAAGACCATGAGTGAGTCCCTCCGCACTGTCGAGAACAACAGCGGGAAGGATCGCCCGGAGCTGCAGAAGGCCATCGAGGAGTTCGTCGATGCCGGGTTCGCCGGGATGCAGATGCGGGTGCACGACGAGCAGGGCGAGTGGGTCGGCAGCGCCGGGGTGCGCAAGCTGGGCGAGGGCGCCAAGCCGCAGACGAACGGGCGTTTCTGGGTGGGCAGTTCCACCAAGACCTTCACCGCGACCCTGGTGCTGCGACTGGTCGCCGACGGCGCGATCGGACTGGATGCTCCGGTGGCCGACTACCTGCCCCAGCTCGGGCTGGACCGGCGGATCACGGTGCGGATGCTGCTGCAGCACACCAGCGGGTTGTACAGCTACACCGGCGAACTCGACCCCGACGGGACGTTCGTGCCGGGTATCCCCTCGGCGGGCAAGGAGTGGGTGGACAACCGGTTCCGCACCTATCGGCCGGAGGGGCTCGTGGGGTTCGCGCTGCCGAAGCCGGCGCGGTTCGAGCCGGGGGCGGGCCAGAGCTACTGCAACACCAACTACACGCTGGCCGCAATGCTGATCGAGAAGGTCACCGGCCGCTCGTACGCCGAGGAGATGCACCGGGGGATCCTGCGGCCGCTCGGCCTGCGGGACACCGTGGTACCGGGCGCCTCACCGGAGATCCCCGGGCCGCACGCCCACGGTTACTACCGCTACGAGGACGCCGGCGAATGGAAGGTGGTCGACGTCAGCCGTCAGAACTCCTCCCTTCTCTTCGGCGCCGGTGACATGATCTCCAGCACCCAGGACCTCCACACGTTCTTCTCCGCGCTGCTGGGCGGCAAGCTGCTGCCCGCGGAACTGCTGGCCGAGATGCGCAAGCCGCACGGTGAACTCGGCTACGGCCTGGGGCTGTTCGTACAGGACTTGGGTCCGGACCACGGCGGCACCATCGTCCACCACAACGGCGGCGCTCCAGGGGGCTACGGCGCGCTGATGATCAGTACGCCCGACGGCAGCAGGACCCTGACCGCGGGGCTGACGACCGGCGATGCCGAATCCAACCCGGCAGTGGTGATCCAGGGGGCGTTGGACAGGCTCATCAAGGTGGTGTTCAGTGGCGAGCAGGTCGCGGCCTGACCCCTTCAACTGGCAAGCGGGTGAGCGGGGATGCGGGGGAGTCGGCAAGCGGGCAAGCCGACTCGCCCGTCATGTCAGGAGAGGGCGCCAGCGGTCGGCCGACTCCAGCATGTCCGCGATGACCCGCTCCAGGAACGTCCCCGCCTTGGCCATCCGTTGTCCCACGGGCGTGTCGAGCCCGAGCGTCTCCGCCGTCGCCAGCGCGGCCCGCGCCGATTCGAGCGTGTTCCGCGCGCTGATGACGATCGAGTTGTACCAGGCGTTGTCGTCGATGACGTAGATGTCGCGGCGGCGCTGCGGATCGTGCTCGCGCCGGACATACCCCTGCTCCACCAGGGAGTTCACGGCCACGGAGACGGAGGCCGGGCTCACCTGCAGCCTACGGGTCAGCTCGGCCGCGGTGCGCCTGCCGTCCTCGGACAGCAGCAGGTCGACGTGCACGCGCGCTGTCATCCTCGGCAGCCCCGACCTGACCGCCAGCTCAATGATCTCCTCTTCCGCCGCGCCGGCCGGCGGCCCGGCACCGCGTGGGGGAGTGGGCGTACCACGCCGGGCCCGCTGAACCGTCGCTTGGTGCGCCTGCTGGGGCCGGTAGGCGCCGGCGCCGCCGTTGCGTCCGACCTCCCTGCTGATCGTCGAGGTCGGCCGGTCGAGCCGTCTGGCGATCTCGGCGTAGGAGAGTCCCTCGGCGAGTCCGGCCGCGATGCGCTGGCGTTCCTGCTGGGTCAACCGTCCTCCTGGCATGCCGCCAGTATTGCCTTCGTCGTCATTCATTGCAACGCTCCATTGCATTCGAGCGCAGCGTCATTGCACCAATTTAGCTGCTGCTAGCTGGAATAACGCTGTTCAGTGGATTGACGACACTTCGAACGCAACGTAGCTTTCAAGCAATCCCAAACGCGTACTATCGCGAAATGAGGAATGGTCATGGGTGAGTCCGTCCACACCGTCTCGACGACGCCGATGGTGCGTCAGTCCGGTTGCCCCTTCGACCCGCCGGCGGAGCTGCTCGACGCACGCCGTCACGGCCCCATCAGCCGCTACACCCACCCCGGCCCCGGAGGGAAGCCCGGCTGGCTGATCACCGGATACGACATGGTCCGGTCGGTCCTGGCCGACCCGCGGTTCAGCGCGCGCAAAGAGCTGATGAACGTGGTCGACTTCGAGATTCCGCCGGCACCGCCCGGCGAGTTTCTCCTCATGGACGACCCGCAGCATCGGCGCTACCGCAAGCCGCTGATGGGCAAGTTCACCGTACGGCGCATGCGACTGCTCACCGAGCGCGTGGAGCAGGTCACTGCCGACTGCCTCGACGCCATGGAGAAGACCGGGCCGCCGGCGGACCTGGTGACCGCATTCGCCAAGCCCATCCCCGCCATCGTCATCTGCGAGCTGTTGGGCGTGCCGTACGAGGACCGGGGCTCCTTCCAGGAGCAGATCGACTCGTTCATGAACGGGGAGACGAGTGAAGAAGAGCTGATCGCGGCCTACACCGCGGTCCAGAACTACCTCGCGGAGCTGGTGGTCGCCAAGCGTGCGAACCCCACCGACGACGTGCTCAGCGACCTCACCGACAGCGATCTGACCGATGAGGAGCTGAAGGGGATCGGCCTGATCCTGCTGTCGGCAGGGTTCGACACCACCGCGAACATGCTGGGGCTCGGCACCTTCGCGCTGCTCCAGCACCCGGACCAGCTGGCCGCGCTGCGCGCAGACCCTGCGCTCGCCGACCGGGCCGTGGAGGAGCTGCTGCGGTATCTGAGCGTCGCCAAGCAGTTCTGGCGGACGGCACTGGAGGACGTCGAGCTGGGCGGCCAGACCATCAAGGCCGGCACGACGGTCGTCCTGTCGTACAACACCGCCAACCGCGATCCCGAGCGCTTCACCGATCCTCAGGCGCTCGACCTGCAGCGGCAGGAAGGCGGGCACCTGGCCTTCGGTCACGGCGTCCACCAGTGCCTGGGGCAGCAGCTGGCCCGCGTCGAGATGCGAGTCGCGTTCTCCGCGCTGCTCAACCGCTTCCCCACGCTGCGCCTGGCCGTACCGGCTGAAGAAGTCAGCCTGCGCCCGGAGGCCGCGGACATCTACGGAGTGAAGAGCCTCCCGGTCACCTGGGACGTGTGACCGCGAACGAGCGGGAGCGAGGAGGGAGTGGGGCAGTGGGGCGGCGCGACGTGAGCGGCTTGCGAGGCCTCACGTACTCGCGCGGCGGTAGACCGAGACGAGGAGCTGGTCCTTGGCCGGGCCGTGGACTTCCCAGCGCAGGTGCCACTCGTCCGGCGACAGCACGGTGAAGGTGCCTTCGTAGCGATCCGCGGCGCACTGGTGCACGGCCGTCCAGTGGCCGCGGCGCAGGTCCAGCGTGTGGAAGGGGCGGCCGTCCGCGAAGGACACCTCCGCGGAGCCGTCCGGGAGCGGCGTCATCCGGAGGGTTCGGCTGGCGTCCCGCCGCGCGCCGTCCCATTCCATGACGCCTTCCTCCACGTGCAGCCACCCGTCGGCGTCGTCGGTGCGGAACTCGGCCCGTCCGGAGAAGTGGCCGACGTGTTCACCGGCGTACAGCTCACGCTCCACGCTCCAGTTGCCTGCGAGGTAGGCGAGCGCATCGGGTACGGCCCGGACGCCGGGATCGGGTGAGGTCATGCCCCCAGCTTCTCACTCGGCACAGCAGCGGCAGCCTGTACCCCTCTTCCGGCGAAGTCCGGAACCTCCACACAACCGACCCCGTCTTGATCTGCGGAGCCAGGACAGCGGGCACGGTCGAAGGGCGGCGGGGAGTGGAACGGCGGAGACGAAGGCGTGCACAAGCGGCAGGGTGGGTGATGGCTCCGACTGCTCTTGCGACCGCCACTCTCACCGGCTGCTTTGCTCCTGGCGGCGACGAGGAGAGGAAGCCCGGTCCCGCAGCGAGTCAGGTCACCGTGGTACGCGGCGACGTGACCTATCCCCTCACCGCCAAGATCACGAACTGGGAAGTGGGGCCCCACCCCCAGGTCCCTGATCGAGGAGACGCGGTGCACTTCACCTACCGCACCACCAAGACGGCGCAGTACTTGCCCGAACCGCGAGTGGCGCTCGCGGTGTGTGCGCTGGATTCAGCGGACGCTGTGTTGCTGTGCGACACCATCGATGTGTACGACGGAGTCGGTGTCCCCCGGGCAGAGGACGGCGACACATGGCTCGGCCCCGACTCCGATCCCGACCGGTTGTCCCACACGGCCCGGGTCGTGCTCCTCCCCGACCAGTTGCTCGGTGACGGGCGTGCACACGACCCCAAGGACCACGACGGCTACGACCCACCGGACCTCCCATCGCCGGGCGACCGATTGCGCACCGACCGACCGCGTACCGGCTGAACGATCGTGCTCGTTGGATGATCTGCTGAGCGCGGCCGGGACCCGTGGTGGGGAAAGCGCATTGCCTACGGGGGCGTTGAGGGTCTGGACTGCCAAGGATCACGACGGCGGGCTGCTCCCCGGGTTCGGGAGCGGGGTCATGTGTCGAGATCGCCGCCCTGCCCCGCCGCGGCGCATCGCGACCCGCACGGTTTCCGGTTCGGGAACCGGCGCGGAGGGAAACGAATGGCATCCATGCTCGACGGTTGCACGCCCTGGCCGGAGGAGTTCGTCGACCGCTACTGGGCGGCCGGGCACTGGCGTGGCTATACGCTGGACAACCTGCTGCGCGACTGGGCCCTGGAGTACGGACCGCGGACCGCACTCGTACATGACGGCACCCGCGTCACGTACGCGAATCTGAACCGGCGTGTGGACCGCATGGCCGCCGGATTCCGGCTGCGCGGTCTCAGGCCCGGGCAACGGGTCGTCGTCCAGCTGCCGAACGTTCCCGAGTTCGTCATCGCCGTGTTCGCGCTGATGCGCATCGGCGCGATCCCCGTCCTCTGCCCGGTCTCGCGCCGCGCCGCCGAGGTGTCCCACCTCGTGCGGACCGCCGAGGCCGCCGGCTACGTCGGCCCCTCGATACGCGACGGCTTCGACCACATGGCTATGGCAGCGGACATCGCGACCCAAGGCCCCTTCCTGCGGCGGGTGTTCACCTACGAGCCGCCGGGCGCCTCATCCCCGTACGGCGGCATGGCGGTCGACTCGTCGGGCTGCCACTACTTCCCGCTGGGATCCGTCGAGGCCCCGCCTGAGCGGGGGCTCGCGCAGACGGCCGACCAGGTGGCCTTCTTCCTGCTCTCCGGCGATGCCACCGCGGCCCCCGAGCTCACTCCTCGTACCCACAACGACTACGCCTATCAGGCGCGGGCCGCCGCCGGACTGGTGTCGCTCACCGAGAGCGATGTGTACCTCGCCGCGCTGCCCGCCGAGTCCAACTTCGTCCTCGGATGTCCCGGCATCGTCGGCACTCTCTCTGTCGGCGGCACCGTTGTACTCGTCGAGAGCCCGGATGCCGCCGCATGCTTCGCGGCCATCGAGCGCGAGCGGGTCACCCTCACGTCGGTGGTACCGGTCGTCGCTCAGCTCTGGCTCGACGCACTGCCCACTGCCCAGGCCGACTTGCCCGACCTGAGCAGCCTGCGGCTCGTGCAGGCCGGCGGCGAGCCCCTGCCCCGGGCGACCGCCGAACGGATCGGCCCCGAGCTGGGCGGCTGCCGCCTGCAACAGGCCTTCGGCATGGCGGAGGGGCTGCTCACCCTCACCCTGCTGACCGACCCGGACGAGGCTGTGCTCGCCACGCACGGCCGCCCGCTCTCGCCCGACGACGAGATCCGCCTTGTCGACGTCGACGGCAAGGAGGTGCCCGAGGGGGAGCCCGGCGAACTCCTCGCCCGCGGTCCTTACACCCCGCGCGGCTTTTACCGGGCGCCCGAGCACAACGCACGAGCCTTCACCGCCGACGGTTACCTCCGTACCGGTCGGCTCGCGCGGCGCACCACCGACGGCAGTCTGGTGGTGACCGGCCGCCTCAACGGCGACCATTGACGCAGGTCAAGGCCGCTGCAGGGCCGCAGCAGGGCTGCTGCCTCACGTCAATCGGCGGCGGTTGGGTGAACCGGGGAGGCATCGGGGAGCGGAGCGGGAACGATGCCCACGATCACTGATGTCGTAATTGTCGGATTGTGATACCGGTTGTCGTGGGAGGTCAGATGCACAGAACCGGCGTGCGGACGTTCTCACGTCGGTGCCGGTCACCGGCACTGTGCCGGCCTCCGCCATGGCGTACGCGCCGTGCTCGGCACCGGCCGGTCGGCCCGCCTGCCAGGCACTACCGCAGGGGCCGGTTCGTCGGCCCCGCTGCCCTGCCTGTCATGACGGGGTCCGTATCGCTGGCCGCTGCTCGGCATCGCACCGGGACCGACCAGGGAAAGCCATCGTGCAAGAGCTGTACAAGCGAATGTGTCTGCTGTTGCAGGCCCCCGGGGTCGCCGGCAGAGCGACCACAGCGCTGTCCGGACTCTGCAAGCAGTTGCCCGCCATCATGTGGGCAGGCGTCCTGCTGGCAGTGGCCGCCGCACTGGTCATCGTCTGGTCGGGCGCGGGACCGCCCGCGCCGGCGGCCATCGCGCTGACGGTCTTCGCCGGGGCCACCGTGGCGTGGGTGTCGGGGCGGGGCGACACCACCTTCGTGGGGCTGATCGCCGTACTGATGCTCGTGGTCGCCGGTGTCGTGGCGCCGGCGCGGCTCTTCGCCGGGCTCGGGAACGAGACGGTGTGGCTGCTGATCGCCGCGTTCGTCCTTGCGGCGGGTATCGGCGCGACGGGCCTGCCGGCCCGTGTGGCGCTGGCCCTGTGCTCCCGCGCCCGTACGGTGCGGCAGCTGTTCCACCTGGTGGCGGCGGTGCTGGTGCTGACGGCCTTCGCGCTTCCGGCCACCGCGGGCCGGGCGGCCCTGGTGCTCCCCGTCTTCGTGGCGCTGGCGGCTTCCGTACAGGAGCGCGTCACCGTCGTACGTGCCCTGTCCCTGTTGTTCCCCACGGTGGTGCTGCTGTCCGCCATGGCCACCCTGACCGGTGCGGGCGCCCATCTGATCACCAGCCAGCTACTGGCCGGCACTACGGGCGGCGGCATCAGCTATGTGCGGTGGCTGGTGCTGGGACTGCCGTTCGCACTGATCTGCTCTCACCTGGCCACGGAGGGACTACTGCGGACGATGACCGACCGGGAGGAGCGCCGCGCCCCGTTGGTGCGGATGCGTGATGACTCTTCAATGGCCGGTGAATCGTCCGGTGAATCGGTCGATGACTCGTCCGGCGGCGAAACGGTCGGCGAAACGGTCGGGGAAACGGTCGGCGGAGCTGGGGGCGAACAGGAGTCGCGGCGGCCCGGACGGCTGGGGCGATGGGGGCGGCTCGGACGCGACCAGGCCCGGGCCGCTGCGATTCTGCTGGTGGTCATTGCCCTGTGGTGCACCGAGTACCTGCACGGCATCCCGCCCGCCGTCACGGCACTGGCCGGCGCGGTCATGATCACCGCGCCCAGGTGGGGCACCATCGGCATGTCGGCGGCCCTCGACGCGGTGCCGTGGTCCTTGCTGCTGTTCATGGTGACCACCACCGTGCTGGGCGGCGCACTGGCCTCTTCGGGAGCGGCGGACTGGCTCACCTCCCTGTTCTTCCCCGCCGCCGCGGGCCCGGGCATGGTCCTGGTGGTCGTCGTCGTGGTCAGCGCGGCCTCTCATCTGATGCTCCAGTCGCGTTCGGCGCGGTCGTCGGTGCTGGTGCCGCTGGTCATCCCACTGGCCTCGACCGCGGGCCTGCAACCAGCCGCACTGGCCTTCGCCTCGACCGCCGCGGCCGGGTTCTGTCACACCACCATCGCTTCGGCCAAGCCCCTCGCCCTGTTCGCCCAAAGCGGCGTCCCTTCGGTCTTCGGTGAGCGGGATCTGCTGCGCCTGTCGGCCTGGCTCGGTCCCGCCACCGCCGCGGTGACCGTCGGCTGCGCCCTGACCATCTGGCCCTGGCTGGGCCTGCCCCTGCGCTGAACACATGCGCCCAAGACATCCGCTGAACACACTGCGACGCGTGAACAAGGCGCGCGTACGAGATGCGCGACCAAGGCGCGCGCACGAGACGCGCGTACGAGATGGCGGCCCTGACCGGGACCGCTGCTGAGGAAACGGGAAGACTCATGTTCTTGCGAGTTCTGGTCGCTCCCAGCGGCTTCAAGGAATCCCTGGCCGTCGAAGCGGTCGGTGCGGCGATCAGCGCCGGTATCCAGCGCGTGCTGCCCGGCGCCTGCGTCTCGGCCGTCCCTTTGGTCGATGGTGGCGAGGGCACTGCCCGTACGCTGGCCGCCGCCAGTGGCGGGAAGCTGGTACCGGTGACGGTCACCGGACCCACCGGGGAGGCCGTCTCCTCGCACATCGCCGTCCTGGGCGGTGCGGGTCCACTGACCGCTGTCGTCGAGATGGCCGCTGCGGCCGGGCTCGCACTCGTTCCCGCCGATGCCCGCGACCCCGGCCGCACCACCACGTACGGCGTCGGGGAGCTGATCCGCGCCGCCCTCGACCACCGTTGTGAACGGATCGTGGTGGGCTGCGGAGATTCGGGAACCTGCGACGGCGGCGCGGGCGCCCTGACCGCGCTGGGCGCCCGCGTGCTCGGCACCGACGGCCGCCAGGTTCCCGCGGGCGGCAGCGGACTGCTCCGCGCCTCGGCGCTGGAACTCGACGGCCTGGACGTACGGTTGACCGGTACCGAGATCTTCGTCGCCTGCAATCCGTACAACGTCCTGACCGGCGAAGGCGGCGTCGCCCGGACCTTCGGGCCGCAAAAGGGCGCGACGGCCGCCCAGGTCGAAGAACTGGCCTCGGCCATGGAGCACTGGGCCGCGCTGCTGGAGCGCCGGTGCGGTACGGATGTACGAGATATGCCGGGCGGAGGGGCCTCCGGCGGACTCGGCGCGGGCCTGGCAGCCGTCCTCGGCGCTCGCCTGCTGCCCCGCTTCGACGTCCTCCCGGGCTACGCGGAACTCGACGCCCAACTGGCCCTGGCCGACCTGGTCATCACCGCGGAGGGAGCGCTCGACCACCAGACTCCGCGCGGCAAGATCCCGGCCGAAGTCGCCCGCCGCGCCAAACGGCTGGGCAAACAGGTCATCGCGCTGGCCGGCATCATCGGCCACGGCGCCGCGCAGACCCACCCGGTCGGCATCGACGCCTACGCCTGCATCCTCTCCGGCCCCATGTCCCGACGAGAAGCCATGGAAAGCACCGCCGCACTCCTGGCCGACGCCGCCGAACAAGCACTTCGCATGGTCCTGATCGGCACCCGCCTCACCGAACCCCCGCCCCTCGTCGGCGGCCCCCTCCCGCCGGCGGCCGGCAGCCGTCCGGCGCCCACCGCGGGGTGAGGGGGAGGCGGGCACCACACTCGTCAGGGCCGGGCAACGGCAGGTGGTCGATCGACTGCGACTGCGACGGGCTGCCACCGGCCTCTCTGCCGCCTTCGTCCCTGGTCACCACCGTTCGGTTCACTCATCCGGCCTACTTCAACCCTGAATGGCCGTGTTTGTGTGCATACAGTCGAACTGTTGCCCAGACGGGCGATGGAGTCTGTTGGAGGGAGCCGAGATGCTTTCCCAAACTGTTCGGACAACCGGTCTGACCCTCGACGGGGAAACCCTGGAGGCGGTCGCGGCGCAGCCTGAAGCGCCGCTGAGCGACGCTCCGGTCCCCTCGCCGGAAGGTGGCGGCATCGGCCTGCTGCTGCTCGGGCTGCTTCTTTCGCCCAAGGAGCCGAAGGACCCGAACCGCCGGTGATTCCCCAGCGGTCCCGGACTGCGCACCGCGAATCCGCCGACCGTTTGGCGCTTCGTGCTCTCGACGCCCTGGAGGGCGTCGAGAGCACGGGCGTGGCCGCGGGTTATGTGGAGGAAGCGGCGGCGGAGTCCGAAGGAGATACAGCGGTCGCCCTCGGGGCAGTGCGCATTCTCGGCGCCGACGTGCTCGCACCGTACGTACTGCGGCACCGGGCTCTGCCGGACGAGGAGTCGTACGTCATCGATCTCGCCCTCTCGGCGCTGCCCCCGGCCCGTCCGGCGCCGCCCCCACCGCCGCGAGGCCCCGAAGCACCGTGGTTGCGGGCATGGGCCGACTGGGGTCTGGTCGCCGCGCTTGCCCGGGTGGCCCCCGGCCACTCCTCGCCGCACACGGCTCCGCTCCCCGAAGCGCCTCCCGCCTGCGACGACGCACTCCCGCGCCGGCACCCCGCAGTCGCCGACCCGGAAGACGCCGACTCCGATGGGGCCGCCCGCGAGGGCTGGGTGTCCTGGGCGGTACGGATGGCCGCGCTGGCACCGCTGGCCCTGCCCGGGCTGGACGGACCGGTGCACGCATCCGCCCGGGACGGCGTGACGGGCCTGGCCCGCGGTGCCTGCCGCTCGATGCTGCGACGCGACTTCCCCACTGCCGCACGCCTCGCCCGCTGGCTCGCCTGGCTCCACCACGAGGGCGTACCCCTGCCGCTCGACCCCGTGCCGTTCACCCAGCACCTCACGCTGCTGGGCGTGGGCGGACGCCTCGCACTCGACACCGCGATCGCGCGGGAACTGCTGAGGGAGGAACCGCTGTGAGCACCGATGTGACGCAGACGGCGCACGCCGTCAGTTCCCGGGCCCTGGGCTGGTTGCACGCCAATCGACAGTACGGCGCGCTCACCGACCTGCCCGGCCCCGACCTCATCGATGACGCCGATGCCTACAAGGCCGTCGGCGAGACAGCACTCGCCACCTCTCTCGTCCTGCGCAGCGGCGCGGCCGGCTCCTCCCAGCTCGCCCTCGCGCGCGAGCTTCTCGAGTTCTGCTGGGAGCAACTGGGGGAGGGGCGGCTGCTGTACGAGCGGTTGCTGCGCCACCCCCTGATGACCGACCCGCTGGAGACCTACGCCCACTTCGTACGAGGCGGGTACCGGAACCCGCAGCTGGAACAGCTCGCCGCCCACACCATGGCGCTCCGTTCCACACGCGCGGGCGAACTCGTACCCAACCGGCGCCTGGGAGTCGCCAACTCCGCCCGCGTCGCCGGCCTGACGCGTGACGGTGAAGGGAACGTGGGGAGCGACTGGACAGCCATGACCGAGGCCACCTGGCTCGGCCACACCCCTGAGCCCTGGCACATCGACTGGATGACCGGCTACTCGGTGACCCACACCGCCTTCCATCTCAGTGACTGGGGACGAATACCCGGCGCGCTGCCCAACCCCATAGCCGGCTACCTGGCCAACTGGCTGCCCGTGTGGATAGACATCTGGGCGGAGACCGGCCAGTGGGACCTGATGGCCGAGCTGATGATCGTCGAAAACTGCCTGCCCACGCCGCACACCGATCCCGACGACTGGCAGCGGCTGGCCGACATCCAGCACGAGGACGGCATGGTGCCCCGCGACGACAAGGACGTCGAGGACGACCCCGCTCAGCGCTTCGATGCGCACCAGCACCCCACCATCGTGGCCGTCATCGCCGGCACGCTCGCCCTCACCCGCGTACTGGACGAGCCGCACCGCTCGACCTCATGACGGCAGCGCCGCGCACCCCACCGAATACGCACGACCTGCCGCGCGTGACGTCCGAAGGCCCCGCCGGGGAGCCACTCGGCGGGCAATCACGCGCCGGGCCGTCACCCGTCGGACTGGACGCGGTACGCGCACTGCTGTCCGCCGCCCCGGATGCCAGCGCCGTCACCGTTGGCATCCACCGCGCCGGGCAGCAGGCGTTCGTGGCGACAGGAACCACCACGCACCACGGCGACCACCCCGCCGCGGCGGACACCCGCTTCGAAGTCGGCTCGCTCACCAAGACCTTCACCGCCCTGCTCCTGGCCGAGCAGAACGCCCGCGGCGAAGTGGCCCTCCACGATGCCGCTGCTCACTACTTGCCAGCAGGCACGCAACTCCCGGCCGGCGGCACCGCCATCACACTGCTCCACCTGGCCACCCACACCTCCGGCCTGCCCCGCCTGCCATCCGGACTGCTGCGCACCGCCCTGCCCCGGCTGCTGAGCAACCCCTACGCCGACTTCACCCACGCGGACCTCCTCGACGCTTTCTCCCGAACCCGGCTGCGGTCCCGGCCGGGCACACGCGTGCGGTACTCCAACTTCGGTGTCGGCCTCCTCGGCCACCTCCTGTGCGCCGCCGCCGGTGGCCCGCCGTACGAGGAACTACTGGCCGAGCGGATCCTCGGCCCGCTCGCCCTGCACCACACGAACTGCACGCCCGATCCGGCTCCCCACACCGCGGTTACTGGCCATTGGAGGGGCCGCCCCCGCCCGCCCTTCGACATCCCGGGCCTGCCGGCTGCCGGAGCCGTCCGCTCCAGCGCGCGCGACCTCCTCACCCTGACCCAGGCGCTGCTGTCCTCCCGCTGCGACGCCGTACCCGCGACCACTCCAACACCTCTCGCGACCACTCCGGCCCCACTGCGGACGGCACTCGCGGACGTCACCCGCCCCCGCCTGACGCTGCCCAACGGCACCGGCCTCGCCCTGCTGTGGAACACCCGTACGCGTCCCGACGGCTCCACCCTGTACCACCACTCCGGAGGCACCCGCGGCTGCACGGCATTCGCCGGCTTCAGTCCCGCACACGACACCGCACTGGTCGCCCTCGCCAACTCCGCCCCGGGCCACGGCAATCATCTGATCCAGCGGGCGTACGAGGCCCTGCTGAGCCTGCTCCCGGAGAGCTAGGCGATCGCTCCATCCGGACACGTGTTGGAGACACCGGCGAGCTGATAGGCGAGGAGATCGACGTCCCGCTCGCCGCTGAGTCGAAGACACTCGACGGCCGAGCGGTGCCCAGGCCGGGGTACTGGCCCGGCTGTTCGCCGGAATCCGCCTCGGCCAGGCGATGTTCGAGTTGGCCGAGGGCGGCGCAGGGTCCATTCGTGCCTCTCGCACTACCGCAGGAGCGGCTTCGAACGGCCTTGCCGTTCTGAGGCAGGAAAGGTCATGCTGCGACAGCTCGGCCGAAGGCAGCGGCGCCGGGAATTGCGGAAGGTGCCGTGCGGCGGGCTCGTGCCAAGCTGGGCGGAGCAGGTGGGAGGCGCTGATGAGTGGTCGGCACCGACTCGCTCAACAAGGGGCCACTGGCAGGACACAACGTCGCACCGTGGCGCGGAGAGGACGGCCCGTGCGGTCCAGGGATCGCCCGGCGGTGGGGGAGCAGTGGTGGGCACGCATGTCGTTGCTGGCTGCAGCGGCGGCCGTGACCGTGCTGCTCCTGTGCGCGGGACTGAGGGCAGTCGTTCTGGTCGGGGTGGGGGCAAGCGGATTGGTGGTGATGGTGGCGGCAATCTGGTGGGCCCTCACGCACCGAGGTGCTCCCAGAGTTCTCGCCCTGGTGCTGGCCGTTGCGGCACCCGCTCTGGTGCTGGTGCAGTACGTGCGGTATCAGGTGACGTGGATCGCCGTGCTGTCCGTGGCGTTGTGGCTGTCCGCCGGCGTGACCGGCCGGCTGGCCCTGGTGCGCGTCGACCGACCGGTCGCAATGCCGGAGTTCCCGGCCGTTCCGCCACGACAGCCTTTCATGATCATGAATCCGCGTTCCGGCGGCGGCAAGGTGGAGCGTTGTGGACTGCGGGAGAAGGCGGAGGCGCTGGGAGCCGACGTCGTGCTCCTGGATGCCCCGGGCACGGTCGACGTGGCTGGACTGGCGCGAGCGGCGGTCGCCAAGGGCGCCGACCTCCTGGGCGTTGCCGGTGGGGACGGCACCCAGGCCGTCGTCGCCGAAGTGGCCGCCTCGCACGGCATACCGCTGCTGGTCATCCCGGCGGGAACCCGCAACCACTTCGCCCTCGACCTGGGCCTGGACCGCGATGATCCCTCGAAGGCCCTCGACGCGCTGCGGGAGGGCGTGGAACTCCACGTCGACCTGGGTCGGGCGGGCGGAAGACCCTTCGTGAACAATGTGTCGTTCGGCGCCTACGCCGAAGTGGTGCAGAGCCCGTCCTACCGGGACGGCAAGAGCCGCACCATCGCAGACATGCTCCCGGACTTCCTGGCCGGACACCGTGGAGCACGCCTGACAGCCCGGACCGCCGACGTCACCATCGCGAATCCCCAGGCCGTGCTCGTCAGCAACAATCCGTACGGCATGGGGGATGTCACCGGTCTGGGCCGCCGTCCGTACCTGAATGGCGGCACGCTCGGCGTGATCGGTGTGAAGGTCACCAGCGCGGCACAGGCAGCCGCACTGCTGCGAGGGCAGCGTTCAGCCGGACTGACCCGGTCTACGGCGAAGGTGGTGACGATCGATGCCGACCGCCCGCGCATACCGGTGGGCATCGACGGCGAAGCACTGCTGCTGCCCGTCCCCCTCACCTGCGAGGTGCGGCCCTTGGCGCTCCGTGTGGTCGTGCCGCTTTCGCGCCCCGGTGTGCCCAAGCCCCGTCCGCCGTTGGACTGGATGCGGGTCTGCCGGCTCGCCTTCCGTCCGGTCCGCGGTGCGGCGTAGCGGCGACGGAACACTGACGGGCAGCTGACGGACGGGACGGTTGCCTTTCGCCGGCGACCAAGGGCCTGTCGGCTGCCGCGCTATTTGCCATGGGTGACCGCTGCCTGTGCGTCCACAATGCCGAGCCCCAGTTCGGTCAGATGGTCGGGGTTCCGGGCGGACTCCTTGAGATCGGCGATGATCTGGTCGGGGGTGCGGCCCTGTTGGTGCAGGAGTGCCGCCGCGGCTGAGACGTAGGGCGTGGCCATGGACGTGCCGTCCAGCTCGCCGTACCCGGAGGCGTTGTCGCGCGTCAGTGGAGTGGTGTACGTAGGCAGGGTGGACAGGATGCCGACGCCCGGCGCGGTGACGGCACCCTCGGCACCGAAGTTGGAGAAACTCGCGGGCTTACCGTGTTGATCGCTGGCACCGACGACGAGCACAGGGGTGGTCAGCCGGTACGGCTGTGTCTCGGCTCCCTCGTTGCCCGCCGCGGCCACCACCACCGTCCCTTCGTC
Organism: Streptomyces sp. NPDC047117; assembly: GCF_040643545.1. Lineage (NCBI taxonomy): Bacteria > Bacillati > Actinomycetota > Actinomycetes > Kitasatosporales > Streptomycetaceae > Streptomyces > Streptomyces sp. NPDC047117. The sequence goes on from NZ_JBEYUN010000003.1 coordinate 263,398, forward strand.
GTGGGCGGTGGTGATGGCCCGGTTGAGGGCTCCGCCGCGCAGCAGCTTCGCCATGAGCCCGGTCTCGCCGAGCGAGAGGTTGATGACATCGGCGCCGTGCTCCGCCGCCCACAGGATGCCGTGGGTGATGTCCTCCTTGGACCCGGATCCGGCCGCCGTGAGGACCCGCACCGGCATGACCTTGGCGCCCGGTGCTCCGCCCGCGACGCCCACGCCATTGTCGGTGGCCGCGGCTGCTATGCCGGCGACGTGGGTGCCGTGACCGTTGTGGTCCGTCGGGTCGCTGTCATCGTCGACGACGTCGGTGCCTCGGACCAGCCGGCTCTTGAGGTCCGGGTGGTCGAGGTCGACCCCCGTGTCCACGACGGCGATCACCACGTCGTCCCCGCGCGCGGTCTGCCACGCCGCCGGCAGCTTCAGGGCGTCCAGTGCCCACTGCTGCCCGCGCTTGGGGTCGGGCTCGTGGTCGTCACCGCAGCCCGCGACCAGGACCGAGGTGAGAGCCACGCAGGCCAGTACGGCGGTGGTACGGGAGAACGACTCGCTCATGGGCACCTCCGACACGTGCGCGCTCCGTCCGGTGAGGGCTGTGCGGGTGTCGGGGCCCTCAGCCTGCACCTGCGAGGGCGAAAACCGCGGCGCGCCCGGGCTCCAGGGCGCCTGCCGCCTCCTTGATGAACGTGTCCTCCCTGAGCTTGCCGGCGACGGCGTCTGTCGCGGCACCCGCCGCGGCGCCGAAGGCCGGCATCAGGAAGAGCATCTCGACGATCCTCCCCTTGCCCGTCGCGTCCGGACCGAAGACGATCGCCAACAGCTGTATGGGCCCCGTCTCGTCCATCGTGCCGCCTTCCTCCGCAGGCGCTGCATGTCATTCAGCAACGGATCCCTTCGGGCGGCAACCCCGCTGGGGGTGATGACACGGCGCGAGCGGCGGCATCGCGCGGCGAACCGGCCGATGTCCGAATGAGACGAGGACGTTCCCCCCGACGACCGCGCGTACGGTGTACTTCACCCACACGCACTCGAACGCGTGCCTGATGCAAGCGGCCTGTGCCGTCACATGCCGGCTCACGACAGGGGGCGTCCCATCAAAACTACGGAACTTCCGACGCGACGGATCTCAGTGTGACGACCTCACCCCTACGGCGATTGCTGCTGCTGCGGCACGCCAAAGCGGCCCGTCCGCAAGGGACGGCAGACCACGAGCGGCCACTGTCCGCGCGTGGCCGCCGCGATGCACAAGCTGCTGGGCGCCTGCTGGTAATGACGGACTGGCTTCCGGACCTGGTGTTGTGCTCCACGGCCCGTCGTACGAGGGAGACCTGGGAGCTGGCCGCGACGGAACTGGCGGGATTGCCACCGGTGCGCAATGAGCCGCGGCTCTATCACCCGGCTGTGCCGGAACTCCTGGCAGTCGTGCATGTGGTGCCCGCCTACGTGTCGACTTTGCTGGTGGTCGGCCACAACCCGAGCCTGCGGGACACCATCCTGACAGTGGCAGGTGACGGCATCGGCGAAAAGATCCCACAAGTCCAGGAGAAGTTCCCCACCGCCGCGATTGCTGTGCTTACCTGGCACGGAACGTGGGGGCAGCTCGGTCCTCGTACGGCGCTGCTGACGGGGCTGGCAGTCGCTCGGGGAGACCGGCGTAGGGCCTAGTGAACAGTGGTGCCGCTGCCTGCGGACGGGGGCGGCCGCACGTGTTCCTCAAGCCAGTGGGCCGCCGTACGCTCGTGCTGCAGTCGCCGCCCCGGTCCCAGGCGGCTCGTGTCATGGAGCGAGTGTCCGAGATGGACGGCAGGTGATGCGACATGCACCAACGGGACCGACCGTCGGATAAATCCGTGCGCCGGGAACGCGAACGCAGCAGAACGACGGCCGACACGATGGCCGCACGCATCGAGACGTTCATCGAACCGCTGCGGGTCCCCCCTGACACGCAGGTGGACCTGATGACGGACTTCGACCCCGGTTCCCGAGCGGGGATCGAGAAGAAATCTGACGGGGTCGAACTGCTGCGCACGGGCATCGAGTTGCTGGCCGAGTACCAGCGGCGGCTGGCCGCGGAGCAGGCCTGGGGTGTGCTGGTGTGTCTGCAGGCGCTGGACGCCGGCGGCAAGGACGGGACGATCCGCCACGTGATGAGCGGGATGAGCCCGCAGGGCGTACACGTGTCGAACTTCAAGGAGCCCTCCGCCGAGGAGCTCGACCATGACTACCTGTGGCGTTATGCACGTCGGCTGCCCCGGCGCGGCGAGATCGCCATCTTCAACCGGTCGCACTACGAAGAGGTCCTGGTGGTTCGTGTGCACCCGGAGAACCTCGACCGCCAGAGACTCCCCGAACAGGCGAAGGACGGTGACGTGTGGGCGCGGCGCTACCGGGAGATCAACGCCTGGGAGCGGTATCTCGCCGAGAACGGGTTCGCGGTGGTCAAGCTCTTCCTGAACCTGTCCAAGGAAGAGCAACGGGTCAGGTTCCTCAAGCGGATCGACGTGCCGGAGCGCAACTGGAAGTTCTCGGCGGCCGATGTGCGTGAGCGTGCGCACTGGGACGACTACCAGCGGGCCTTCTCCCAGATGCTCTCGGCCACCAGCACCCCGTGGGCTCCTTGGTACGTCGTACCGGCGGACCGCAAGTGGCTGGCCCGGCTCTGCGCGGCAGCTGTACTCGCGCACACGCTGCTCGGTATCGACCCGCAGTATCCGACGATGAGCAAATCGGCCCGCAGGGACCTCGCCCGAGCCAAGACGGAGCTGGAGAAGGAAGCGCCGCACGGTGTTCCGGCAGATCCGTACGAGGCGCCCGACACCGGCAAGAGCCGTGAGCGGCAAGGGAAGGACGGTCGGCGGGAGCAGGTGTAGTGCACGGACCGGACCGTACCGGAGGCAGTCATGATGGCTGTGGGAGCATACGCCCGGAGACATTGAGCAGCCGAATCCCCGCGTTGGTACGCGATAACACCGGAAGAGGTCGCTACGGCCTTCGGCGTGGATCCGGCCGTCGGTCTGTCCGCGGCACGCGCCGCCGACCTGTTGGGACGGGACGGCCCGAACGCGTTGCCGGCGGACCAGTCCAACATGGCGTTCATGAACACCCCGTCTCCCATGGCAGCGGAACCGTCATCGTCACGGCAACGGGGTCCGGCACTGAACTCGGCACGATCTCCGGGATGCTCGCGGCCACTCGTCGCGCTGGCCATCGCGGCCATCCCGGAGGCGCTGCCGACGGTGACGCAGACGATCCTCTCGATCGGCGGCGTCAACCTCGCCGAGTGCCATGCGATGGTGAAGGACCTGCCGTCGGAGGAGACCTTGGGGGTTCACCTCGGCCGTCAACTCGGACAAGGCCGGCACGCTGACGATGAACCGGATGACGGCCGTGGAGGTGGTGACGCCGACGGACCGCTACGGCGTTTCCGGCAGCGGTTACGGCCTGGTGGGCAAGGTCCATCGCGCTGCGGGCAGCTCGGAAACCATCGAGCAGGCGGTGCTGCCGTACCTGATCGCGTCCGATGCGGCGCTCGTCGACGGCAAGGTGGACGGAGACCCCACGGAGGGCGCACTGCCAAGGGCGACCCGCCTCCCACGTGGATCGTGATCGCGGCCGAACCCATAACGGACGTGGACACCACCGCGTCCGACGTACTGAACTGGACGAGAAGCTCAACGCCCAGGGCGTGCACCTGGTCTTCGCTGAGCTCAAGGACCCGGTACGGCGCAAGATCGAACGCTACGGTCTCACGCACACCATCGACCCGCGGCATTTCTTCGTCACGGTGGAAGACGCCGTTGACGCCTTCCGCACCCGCACCGGAGCCCGGTGGACTCCGCCGCCCACCCGGATGTGACCGGCGCGTAGGCGCCGGACTCGTCAGTCGTGTGGGCCCCACTCGAGTCGATCGTGCCGCACGCCGCGAACCTCACACTGGTGACGGTGGTCTCCCTGCACCTCATGCGGACGATCAGGGACGCCGGCCCGTATCTCAAGTTCTCCATCGGGCCGAACGCGTGCCGCACGAGCCCAGGTGGAAAGTGGAGGTTCGCCGCGACTGGCTGGACCGGGCGCACCGGCAGGTCAGTTCGCTCGGTCGACAGGTGCGTGCGGCGGCCCGTCGGACTTACGGCTGCCGCAGCTGCGTCAGCTCCACCTCGATGGCCTGCGACATGAGGGTGCGGGCCTGGTCGATGTCGAGTCCGCCGCTGAGCCAGCGCATGCTCAGGCCTTCCAGCAGGGCCGTGAGCCGCTCGGCCGCTGCCGCGAGCGTGGCGGCCGGGGCGAGCGGCTGCACCTGGCCCAGCAGGGCGGCCACCTCCTGCACCCAGACCAGGGTTGCCCGAGCGAGATCCTCACGCAGGACATGGTCGAAGACGGCGCTCGCCCTCAGCTCGCCCCAGGCGGTGCTGTTCTCCCGTACCTGCGGGATGTCCTGCAGTTCCAGCAGCAGAATCTGGTCGAGCTCTTCGCGCGGGCTCAGCGGCTCTGCGTCGGGGTCTCTGGACGTGGTGTACCGCTCGGCGCGGTCGTTGATGAACTCCAGCGTGTGACGCAGGACTCCCGTGCGGTCCTTGAAGTGGTAGTAGAGGAGGCCGGTGGAGACCCCGGCCTCCTCGGCCAGTTCCTCCACGCGGAGGCCGCGGACCCCGCGCCGGGCGATGACCCGGGCGGCGGCTTCCAGGATCTGAGTACTGCGAGCGGACATGCGAAGAACCCTATCCGGCCCCGGGCGCCGGTTTCGCCGAGGTCAGGAGCGGCTCCGCCGCACAGCATGCACTCCGGCGCGGCCCCGCCCACATATTTGACTGAAAATTCAGTCAGTGCCACAGTGAAACCCACGGCCACCCCCCCCACTCACGCCTCCGGCCCGCCGTAACCATGACCGCCAACCGCGTGAAGCCAAGGCCCGTGACTTCCACCGAAGCGCCGCGTCACCGCGCTGCGCCTCCCACTGCTGGATAGTCTCGCCGGCGCCAGATCGGAGCACACCGTGTCCCTCTTTCCCCCCTCCCGCCGCACCGCCCTGCGTGCCTTCGCCGGAATCGGCGCCGCCTTCGGCCTCGGAGTCACCGCCTGCGGCCCGGAGGGCGCGGGCGGCAGCACGACCTCCGCCCCGGCTCGCACTCCGGCAGAGGAAGGCGAGCGCCGCTTCGGCGCCGAGTGGGAGAGTCACACCCGCACGTTCATGTCGTGGCCGGCGCTCGACTCCGTATGGGAGGACGACCTGCCCTACGTACGGAAGGACATCGCCGGCATCGCCCGGGCCATCGGGGAGTACGAGGCGGTCGTGATGATGGCCCGCCCCGAGCAGGTCAAGGCGGCCCAGCGGGCCTGCGGTTCACAGGTCGAGGTCATTCCGCTCGCCGTCGACGACCTGTGGGCCCGCGACACCGTCCCCGTCTTCGTCGAGGACGACGGCGAGCCCGTCGGGATCGACTTCAACTTCAACGGCTGGGGCAACAAGCAGGAGCACACCAACGACGCCAAGGTGGGCCGCAAGCTGCTCGCCGAGTACGACATCCACCGCGAGAGGGCGCCGCTCGTCGCGGAGGGCGGTTCCTTCGAGACCGACGGCGAGGGGACCCTCCTCATCACCGAGAGCTCGATCGTCAACGACAACCGCAACCGCGGGAAGAGTCGGAACCGGATCGAGGACGAGCTCATCGAGACGCTCGGCGTGGAGAAGGTCGTCTGGCTGGCCGGCGTACGCGGCGAGGACATCACCGACGCGCACGTGGACAGCCTCGTCCGCTTCACCGCGCCCGGCGTGGTCCTCCTCGACCAGGCGTTCCCCGGGCTGCCGGCGGACTCCTGGTCCCGCGCGGCCGACCAGGCCCGCTCCGTGCTCAGCAGGACGACGGACGCGCGCGGACGGCGCTTCGAGATCATTGACCTGCCGCAGCCCGACCTCGACAAGATCACGGGCGAGGGCGACGACTTCGTCTCCACGTACGCCAACTTCTACATCGCCAACGACTCGGTCTTCCTGCCACAGTTCGGTGACCGGAAGGCCGACGCGCGGGCGAAGGGCATCCTCCAGGAGCACTTCCCCAAGCGGGACATCGTCCAGCTGCGGATCGACACCATCGCTTCCGGCGGCGGTGGCATCCACTGCTCCACCCACGACCAGCCCGGCAAGCCCGCGGCATGACCGCACCCAGGAGGCGACTCGACCTACGGCCGGGAGCGAAGCGTTGGTCCTGCGCGCTTCGGCGGACAGCGGTATCGGTGAGCTAGGGCGTTAACGCAGGTCAGGGTAGATGCGCAACGATGGTTTATGAGCTGGATCGGCGGTCGGCAGGGTACCGGGAGTAAGCCGCAAGCAAGGACGCGGGGGAGCGGCCCTCTGTCCGGGTGTATGCCGACTGGTGTCCACACTGGTGGAGGGGCGCCCATATCTGCGCATGTGTGGGGCAGGCGAACGTGGTCCACCCAACTTTGCACGGTTAAGGCGCTGTGCAAGCTCTCACCGAGCTGGCCTCCGGTGCGCTCACGCATCCGTTCGAGCGCTACGGCATCGGCTCCGTCGAGGAGGCGGAACAAGCGGCTGCGGGGGGGGGGGGAAGCGGTCGGCAAGGTGGTGCTCGACCTCGCCTGCGACGGCGCATCAGTCGTGGAGCGAAATTGCCGACGCTGTCACCGAGTTGCTCCTCTCTCGCGGTGACGCGGGGAGGGCGCCGCAGCGCGGCCTGTAGGTCGCCACGAAACTTGTGGTCCGCCGGAGCGCGTCCCCGCTGAGGAGCTGAGCGCCGCTTCGCCGTCGAACCGAGCGCGGCATCCGGCGCGACTCGGGTATTCCCCACTGTCCCTCAAGGCGCCTCTTCGCCAAACGTGTGGGGAGTTATCGAAAAACTTTCGAGCGTCGAGCCGAGAATATTTTGCACAAAGCGTTGACCGGACTCCGTCAAGCGCTCCATTATTCCTACGCCCGAAGTTCCGGCCACTGTTCGATATATCGACCACACTTCGCGCTGGGCCGGCCTGGGTCGTACGGCCGGCCAATCCCGCTTCACCGCATGCACACCAGTCGAGCCGCAATGGAGTTGCCAATGCACTTGACGCATCGTCACCGCACCCGCCGCTTTCGCCGCCACGCCTGTGGGGCCCTGCTCATCGCCCTGCTGACGGCGTTCTTCGCCGTGCCCGCCAACGGAGCGACACCGGCGGCCACCCCCCGGCAGGACCTGCCGGGCAGTTTCCGATGGACGTCCACGGGGCCGGTGATCTCACCGCAGCAGGACGGCAGTAACTCCGTCGCCGTCAAGGACCCGTCGGTGGTCCAGGACAAGAACGGCAGATGGCACGTCTTCATGACCACCGCTGCGCGCGGCTCCGGTGACTGGAGCCTGGCCCAGACCAGCTTCTCCGACTGGTCCCAGGCCGCCGGTGCGAAGCAGACCCACCTGGAGACCGCTTCCCGTATCGGCCCCGGCTACCGTGCCGCCCCGCACGCCTTCTACTTCGCCCCCAAGGACGAGTGGTATCTCGTCTACCAGACCGGCCTGCCGTCGTACTCCACCACCAAGAACATCAACGACCCGACCAGCTGGTCCGCGCCGAAGAACCTGATGAACAGCGTGCCCGACGTCGTCCGGCAGAACATGGGCAACGGCAACTGGCTCGACTTCTACGTGATCTGCGACGACGCGAAGTGCTACCTGTTCTCCGCGGACGACAACGGCCACGTGTACCGGTCCGAGACCACCGTCGCCAACTTCCCGAACGGTTTCGGCAACACCAAGATCGTGCTCCAGGACTCCCGCTTCGCGCTGTTCGAAGGAGGCGCGGTCTACCGCGTCAAGGGCACCAACACCTACCTGATGATCTGGGAGGCCATCGGCAGCGACGGTAACCGCTACTACCGCTCCTTCACCTCCAAGGGCCTGACCGGTACCTGGCAGCCGCTCGCCGCAACCGAAGCCAACCCCTTCGCCCGCTCCACCAACGTCACCTTCCCCGGCGGCGCCTGGACGAAGGACATCAGCCACGGCGAGCTGATCCGCGCCGGCAACGACCAGACCATGACCATCGACCCCTGCCACCTCCGGCTTCTCTACCAGGGCCGGGACCCCAACTCCGGAGGCGAGTACTCGCAGTTGCCCTACCGCCTAGGCCTGGCCTCCCAGACCGGCTCCACGTGCTGAGACCTCCCTGTCCCCCACGCAAGGAGTCACGCATGTCGTTGAGACGACGTACCTTCCTCGGCCTGACCGCGGTCGCAGCAGCGGGCCTGAGTGCCCCACTGCTCGGCTCCGCACCGCACCGTGCCTATGGTGCCGAACTGCCGACCTATAACGGGGAGTTCGCCGTCGGAGTGCGCCAGTTCAACTGGATCCGCGGTGCCCGCTCGCTGTTCACCAAGGTCTTCTACCCCACTCCCGGCACCCCCGGCGGCGCCCCCGTTCCCAACGCCCCGCTCGCCGACGGTGTGTTCCCCGTCGCCGAGTGGATGCGCAACCACATCACCAAGGTCGCCGACCACTACGCGGGCAAGATCGACTCCTGGGACGTGGTCAACGAGGCGTTCGAATGGGACGGCAGCCGACGCCAGTCCAACCTCCAGAAGCAGCTCGGCGACGGCTGGATCGAGGACGCCTTCCGTACCGCGAAAGCAGCCGACCCCAAGGCGAAGCTCTGCTACAACGACTACGGCACCGACGGCATCAATGCCAAGAGTGATGCCGTCTACCGTATGGTCAAGGACTTCCGCGCCCGCGGTGTACCGATCGACTGCGTCGGCTTCCAGAGCCACCTGGCCTCGAACTCCGACCTCAGCACCTACCGGCAGAACCTCCAGCGCTTCGCCGACCTCGGCGTGCACGTGCAGATCACCGAGCTCGACGTCGGCGGCTCCGGCACGGCACAGGCCAATGTGTACCGGCAGGTCACGCAGGCGTGCGTGGCCGTCGCGAGATGCAACGGCATCACCGTGTGGGGCGTCACCGACAAGTACTCCTGGCGCGCCCAGGAAACCCCGCTGCCCTTCAACGGCAACTATCAGAAGAAGGAGGCGTACGGCGCGGTCCTCGCGGCACTGAACAGCGCAGCGAGCTGAAACCGGCCGGGGCCCGGCGGCCGTTCCGCCGGGCCCCGCATCCGCACGCAACGTGTGCCGTTCGTGGTCCGCACACGGGGTGCCGTCCGTCGGCGAAGGCAGGGCGTACGCCACTGAAGATCACTGGAACGAGACCGCGATCATCCGCTTGAACAGCGACTTCCCGCCGGAGGTCGTTCAAGGACTCGAAGAGTTCTCCCACCTCGTGGTCGTCTGGCACTTCAGCAAGGCATCACCCGACGACGTCGCCCTGCACGCACGCAGTCCGCGCAACAACCCCGACTGGCCGACGACCGGCACGTTCGTACACCGCAATCACCGCTGCCCGAATCAGCTCGCGCAGTCCTTCCCGCGGCTCCTGAAGGTCGACGGCCTGGACCTGCACGTGCGCGACCTCGACGCCGTCGACGGAACCGCCGTCTACGACCTGTCGCCCTATTTCCAGGAGATGGGCCCCCGCGGCGAACTCCGTCAGCCCGCCTGGCCCGGCGAGATGCTCAAGGACTACTGGGCCGACTGACAGCACCGGTGAACTGCCGAGCCGATGCCTCGGTGGGCCACCGAGGCATCGGCAGCAGCGCTCCTGAGCGGACCCAGGGCATGAGGTAGCGGCCGCCCGGGTACCGGGAGCCATGGCCTCTGACCTGCCTTCCCGTCGCGGGACCGGAGCCCTGCCGTTGGAGCATGTCTGCCCTCATTGCGTTCGTACGCTCCGCCACTGCCGACGCGATCGCCCAGCACCGCGCCCGCAAGACCGCCGCGCAGGAATTCCAGCGCCGCTTTGCAGACCCCGCGCCGACCGAGGCCATCGCGGCCGCCGGTATCGACGACGGCCCGACCGCGGGCCCGAAGGGCCGGGCCGCCTGGCCCCATGGCGCCCGTACTCCACATCGACGTCCGCTGGCTGCTCCAGCAGTAGGAAGCCGCCCTGCCCGAGCAGACCACGGTCTCCGACTTCTCCGCGCTGGTGGCCGCCGTCGCCCGCCACCGCGTGGACCCGCCCCAGCTCGGCATCGACTCCGACCCCGCCTGGCGCGCGGCTGCGCTCTTCCAGACGTTGCTGCTCCTCAAGGCGTTGCCGGCGTACAACGTCCGCTACGCCTGTGCGATCACGCTCGCGTACATGCACGCCTCGGGGGAGGGCATCGACCCGCCCTACGGCGACCTCGTCACCCTCGCGCAAGACCTGCTCACCGGCGGCTGCTATGTCTTCACGGCAGCCGAGCGGATCCGGTCCTGGCGCCTCTGAGCGCCGAGACCGCTGCGCCTCCAGTGATCATGCGCGAGCCGAACCAGTGTGTACGACGGGTGGCCGGCTTCCGTCGTAGGGTGAATCGCGCAGGTGGGTGACTCCCGCACGGGAGAGACGGGAGGCTGAGGTGGCCGGGACGGCGTCGACCGGGACAACGGTCGCTGAGGTGATGGCCGAGCTGGCCGCGCTCGAGGACCCGAAGGTCCGTGCGGTGAACGAAAAGCACGGTGACGACCACGGTGTGAACCTCACCAAACTGCGTGCGCTCGCGAAGCGGCTGAAGACGCAGCAGGAGCTCGCGTGCCGGCTCTGGGAGACGGAGGACACCGCGCCGAGGCTGCTGGCGCTGCTGATCTGCCGCCCGAAGGCGTTCGCGCGTGACGAGTTGGACACCATGTTGCGGGGGACGCGCACACCCAAGGTGCACGACTGGTTCGTGAATTACGTGGTGAAGAAGAGCCAGCACGCGGAAGCGCTGCGCCTGACCTGGTTCGGCGATCCCGATCCCGTGGTCGCGAGCGCCGGCTGGGCGCTGACCACCGAACGCGTGGCGAAGAAACCCGGGGGCCTCGACCTCTCCGGACTGCTCGACGTCATCGAGGCGGAAATGAAGGACGCCCCGGACCGCCTGCAGTGGGCGATGAACCACTGCCTGGCGCAGATCGGTATCGAGCATCCCGAGTACCGCACCCGTGCCCTCGACATCGGTGAGCGCCTGGAGGTGCTCAAGGACTACCCGACCTCCCCGGGCTGCACGTCGCCGTTCGCGCCCACCTGGATCACCGAGATCGTGCGCCGACAGCAGGGATAGGCAGTGTTCGCCGGTGGAAAGTCGCTGTTCACCGGTGCCTGGACTGCCGCCACGGTGAGCCCCGGCGTCGGGCGTGCCGGCGGCCTCTTCCCGAACGTGGGGCTCCGGGCAATCAATATCTGTGCTCGCCGGGTGAGAATTTGGCCGCCTGCGCGAGCAGGGTTTTTGCCGTAACAGGCGGAGCGGTTTTTCTCGTCGTACCGGGACGATCGCAGCGTGCTACTGTTGGTTCCAGTTGCAGTTGTGGTTCCCAAAACTTCAAGTGCCCTCCAGTCGGCTGTCGGCCTACGGAGAGCACTTTTGTACTTCCGGTCTTTTTCCGGTCGGGGTGATCATCGCGGCGACATGGCATTCGCGCAGTGTGGATGCCGGTGTACTGCCCCAAAGGAGAAATAACATGGCCGCTGGTACCGTGAAGTGGTTCAACGCCGAAAAGGGTTTCGGGTTCATCGAGCAGGAGGACGGCGGCGCTGACGTGTTCGCCCACTACTCGAACATCGTTGCCCAGGGCTTCCGTGAGCTGCGCGAAGGCCAGAAGGTGACCTTCGACATCGCGCAGGGCCAGAAGGGCCCGACGGCGGAGAACATCGTTCCCGCCTGACGCTGACGGCGTATTTTGCAGCTGGGGCCCGCATCCTTCGGGGTGCGGGCCCCAGCTGCAAGGCTTTTTTCGCACTGTGGTCATCTTCGGGACACGCCACCGAAGAAAATAATTGCGCTTCGGCGGCATTTTTGTCGGCGAGATTCGCTTTCGCGTTCCACTCGGCTCATTCTTGCAATTCTCCGCGCCGCTCCACCGCTGTGAGATTTCTTGACGTGTGCCGTATCGAGGAAGGTTCCTCATGAACCGCACACGCACGAACGACCGTTTTGATCGCGCTCGCAAGGGCAGCGCCGATTCCAGGAGGGGCGGCAGCCGATTCGCTTCGTCGGGCGGGGGCCGTCCCGGCGGGCCGAACCGCTCCGGCGGCCAGAGCCGTCGGCCCGTCGCGAGCCAGGGAGATTTCGCACTCCCCAAGACCGTGACCCCGGCACTGCCTGCCGTGAACGACTTCGCCGATCTGGGCATGCCCAAGCAGTTGCTCGCCGCCCTCGGCACGGAGGGAGTGACCGTACCGTTCCCGATCCAGGGCGCGACGCTGCCGAACTCTCTTGCGGGCCGCGACGTACTGGGCCGCGGGCGTACCGGCTCCGGCAAGACGCTCGCCTTTGGACTGGCTCTGCTGGCCCGCACGGCCGGACAGCGCGCCGAGCCCCGCCAGCCGCTGGGGCTGATCCTCGTACCGACGCGTGAGCTGGCACAGCAGGTGACGACCGCGCTCGCTCCGTACGCCCGCGCAGTGAAGTTGCGGCTGGCCACCATCGTCGGCGGTATGTCGATCGGCAAGCAGGCCCGCGCACTGCACGGTGGTGCGGAGATCATCGTTGCGACCCCCGGGCGGCTGAAGGACCTGATCGAGCGCGGCGACTGCCGGCTGAGCCAGGTGGGCATCACGGTGCTGGACGAGGCCGACCAGATGGCCGATATGGGCTTCATGCCGCAGGTCACCGCGCTGCTCGACCAGGTGCGGCGCGATGGTCAGCGGATGCTGTTCTCCGCAACCCTGGACCGCAACGTCGACCTGCTGGTCCGCCGCTACCTGAACGACCCCGTGGTCCACTCCGTCGACCCCTCCGCCGGTGCGGTCACCACGATGGAGCACCACGTGCTGCACGTCGACGGCGCCGACAAGCACGCGGTCACCACGGAGATCGCCGCCCGCGACGGCCGGGTGATCATGTTCCTGGACACCAGGCACACCGTCGACCGCCTCACCAAGCACCTCCTCAACAGCGGTGTACGCGCTGCCGCCCTGCACGCCGGAAAGTCCCAGTCCCAGCGCACTCGCACGCTGGAACAGTTCAAGACCGGCCACGTCACCGTGCTCGTGGCAACGAACGTCGCGGCGCGCGGCATCCACGTCGACAACCTCGACCTCGTTGTCAACGTCGACCCGCCGGCCGACCACAAGGACTATCTGCACCGCGGCGGGCGCACGGCCCGCGCCGGTGAGTCGGGCAGTGTGGTCACGCTGGTCACCTCGAAGCAGCGCCGCACCATGAGCCGTCTGATGGTGGCCGCGGGCATCACCCCGCAGACCACTCAGGTCCGCTCGGGCGGAGAGGCGCTGAGCCGCATCACCGGAGCTCAGCCGCCCTCCGGAGTCCCGGTCGTCATCGCCGCCCCCGTGGTCGAACGCCCCAAGCGCGGCTCCGCCTCCCGTGGCAGGCGCCGCCCCGCTTCGCAGAACCGGCGCGGATCTTCGGCATCGTCCGCCACCGGCGTGGCGGCCTGAATCCTTCGTGTCCTTCGTGATCAGCAAGCTCGCTACCACTGCAGGAGCTGCTTTGACGCTGATTCAGGCACAACATGGCAGGGCCCCGGGTACATGCGCCTCTTCCCGTCGGACCGCCTCCCCTGTTCGGACCGCTTCCTCTTCTCTGTGAGGCAACATGCGCTGCATCATCGCCCGCTTCCCCTTCGACCTCACCAAGAACGGCGTGCTGGAGTCGATGAAGGGCATCGAGCCCGAACCGGCAACCGGCGAGACCGTGATCATCGGTCGCCGCACCTATCCCGTCAAGCAGGTGGGCGCGGTGGTCACCAAGCAGGACCGCCGTGATTTCAGCGCCGGCGAAGTCGTCCGGGCCATGACTCGGCTCGGCTTCACCTGCTCCAACATTGCCCAGGTGGAACCCCCTGAGCACACATCGAGTCCGTTCCAGCGGGCTCAGGCGATGCTCGGGATCCCCCGCCTTCCGGAGGCCTGAGAGCCGCAAGTCGACATCACGCGGTTTTCGCAATAACGCGGATCACGCAGCACTGAGGGCTCGACCGGCCACGCCGGTCGAGCCCTCAGTGCGTTGGATTCTTCACCGCCGGGGTATCTTTGCAGCATGGCGGGGACAGAAAATCAGCGCTGACGCCTGCAGAAAATCTGCCGTGTTCACAGTAGACATGAGTGTTCGCCAGGTGTAGCGTCCTTTTCATACTCCAGAGAGTTCCATACTTCAGAACGTGAAGAGCGCACGGCGGCAAAGCGGGGCGGGAGCCGCACGGAAGCACCCACCGGGTGCCGCGGGCCGCAGAGTGACAGATGGTGTTGAACGCTCGGGCCAGGGTGCCGCCATGGCGCTTTGGCCCCGTACGTGTCCCCGAAAGAAGAGGTCTATGCCCCCTCGCAGTACCCACGTCGCCGACAAGTTCGACGACGATGATTATCCCGCCTACACCATGGGCCGGGCCGCCGAGATGCTCGGCACCACACCCGCCTTCCTCCGCACCCTCGGCGAGCACCGTCTGATCACGCCGTTGCGTTCCGAAGGCGGCCACCGCCGCTACTCCCGCTATCAGCTGCGCATCGCTGCCCGCGCCCGCGAACTCGTCGACGCCGGCACCCAGATCGAAGCGGCCTGTCGCATCATCATCCTGGAAGACCAGCTCGAAGAGGCCCAACGCATAAACGAAGAACTGCGCGCCCGCGCCAACGGCCCGCAGCCGGAGGCCCCTGCCTGATCACGATGCGACGGGGTAACGACCGATGCCCGGCAGTCGGTTTCGGCCGTACCGCAGCCATCGCTCAGGTAAAGCGGCTGCGGAGGACGGCGTGGGCGGTTTCCAGCAGGGTCTGGTCGTGTGCCAGGGCCTGGCTGCGCAGGAGCAGCCAGGCATGGTCGGGTGAGAGACCGTGGCGTTGGGCGAGTGCCCCGGCGGCCTGGTGGGCTGCGGCGAAGGGGAGGGGCGATTCGGTGAGCCAGTGGGGCTGGCGAGAGGTGGCCCGGACAGCGCCCTCGGCCAGGGCGCGGGCGTCGGTCAGCTGACGGCGGGACATGGGCCCCGCTGTGACGCGGTGGCCGGTGAGCGCTCCGATGGTCATGCCGCCCTGGAGCAGCGGGAAGGCGAAGACCGCGCTGACGCCGAGTTGCTGGATGCTCGTGACGAGGCCCGGCCAGGGGCCCGGCGGCAGGGCGGCAAGGTCGGGGACCAGCACGCGGCGGCCGTATCGCACAGCGTCGTCGCTGGGGCCCTGGCCGTGGACCAGTTGCACGTCCTCCAGCAGCCCGGTCAGCCGGCCGTGGATCTGCACCGGCTCGGGCACCATGCCCTCCGTATGGCTCAGGAGAAGTGCCAGGCCGTCCAGTCCCAGGGCGCGGGCACACTGTTCCAGTGGCAGTACGTCGGCAGTGATCTGCGCCAGGCAATCCGCCATCGAGTCTGCCCTGCAGTGCTCTTCTGTCACGTTCTCTCTCTCGGCCAGTGCTGCCCGCCGACGATGGCGGCAGCAGACGGTGCAGGATGCGGCGTGAAGGCGTGGGCCCAGTGTCCTCCAGACCTGGGGGCCTGTGACCTCGGGCCCCGGTACGAAAACGGGAAAGCAGGCAGGGGTGGCCCGCCGAGCAGACAGGGTGGCCCGCGACGCCGGTGAACAGCAACGGACCGGCGGTGCTCCTTCCCCGTCGTGGCAGCACTGAACCCATCGCGGCAGGGCTGAGCGATCAAGTCAGCGGGACGATGCCGGGCCCTCCCTCCAGGACTGCCCGGGCAGTCTCGGCGAGAGGCATCTGCTGCCTTCGGGCATGCTTGTGCAGCGCCTCGAGGGCGATGGGTACGTCGCTCTGCCACTGTTCGGCCAGCACCCCCGCGGCCTGCTCGATCAGCAGTCGGCCGGGCACGTCGTGGTCCGTCTGCTCGCCCCTGGGCGGGGGTTGGTTCGCAAGTCGTCGCTGCGTCAGGGCCAGAGCGGCAGCATCCGCGACGACCTGCACCGCCGCCGGTGGGCTACGCAGCGGGCCGGGCCGTACGTCGAACAAGGTCAACACTCCCAGCAGCCCGCCGCCGGCACGCCGGTCGCGCAGCGGGAACGAGCCCACCGAGCGGATCCCGGCACCTCTGGCCGCGCTCGCGTACTGCGGCCACCTGCTGCGTACAGCCGGCAACTCGGGTACGAGCACCAGCAAGCCGCGGCGAAAGCACGCCGGTCCCGGCCCTTGCCCCCTGGCCGCCGCCAGCCGCTGCAGCGCCTGCACCGGCGGACTGGTCGCGGCAGCCACCTGCAATCCGCCCTCCCGATCCGCCAGCAGCACCCCGGCCCCCCGAACCTCGAACACCGTCCGGCATTGCTCCGCCGCCCATTGCAGCGACAGCAGTTCCCCCACGGCCTCATCCCGCAGTCGCCTTCCCACCTCCATCACCAGGCCGGGCAGTGCCGTACCAGCTGACCACTTACTCATTCCCGTTGCCCATTTCCGCTCCTCTCCGGCGCGGTTGGCCTCTGCGGCACCCGATGAGAGGAAGCACTGCCCGCGCCGGACAGCAACAGCCTGCCATGTGCGCACGCGCAGTTGGTCGCATACCTGAGGCGTCCTGGTAGGTCGGTCGCTGCCCGCCGGCACACCCATCGGGGCTGAAAACCCCCTTTGAGCCATGCCCCGGACGATGTCTAGCTGGTGTGGCCGTGGCGTCACGGGGGCGCCATGAGAACCAGGAGACATCATGCGTGTGCACATCCACCGGACCGTAGTCGCGGCCGTAGGCGCGGTACTGCTGACAGGGACCGCCGGGGCCGGGCCGACGCAGGCCAAGGGGATGGAAGCCAAGGGAACGGAAACCAAGAAGGCGGAAGCCAAGGGAAAGGACGTCGTCGTCTCCACTTCCCCAGGCATGGCGAAGTTCGATCACCGGGGCGACAAGGTGATCGCGTGGGACAAGAAGGCCGACGGCTACGGAGTCGCGACGGATGTCATGTGGAACCTCGGCGGCGAGCCGGGCACGGAGGGATTCACCGTCCGCGCCAAGGGTGCAGGCACACTGAAGCCGGTTCCCGCGGGCATCCCTGAAGGGAAGAAGGTCGCGATCCGACTCTGCCGTATCGGGGATGACAACGCGGGCTTCAGCTGCACCGCTTGGCATTACGGGCGCGCCTGATCTCAGAGTGTCCTCTCGGTCATGGGCGACGTCTCGTTGCCGCAGCATGCGTCGTTGTCCAGGGTCGGGCTCTTGCCCAGTTGGTCGGCGTCGGCCTTCACGACGTAGACCTCCCAGGGCTCCTTGCCGGGGCCGGTCGCCCAGACCTTGTCCTGGAGGGCGTAGCAGCAGGAGGTGTCGTTCTCCTCGAAGGTCGCCAGCCCCGCGTCCTTCAGGCGGGCGGTGGCGGCGGCGACCTGGTCGGTGGACTCGACCTCGACGCCGAGGTGATCGAGGCGGGTGTCCTGGCCCGCCTGTCCCTCGATCAGTACGAGTTTCAGCGGCGGCTCGGTGATCGCGAAGTTCGCGTACCCGGGGCGGCGCTTGGCCGGCTCGACGCCGAACAGCTTGGAATAAAACTCCACCGACGCTTCGAGGTCGGCGACGTTGAGAGCGAGCTGAACGCGGGACATGGGGGCCTCCTGATCGCGCTGCATTGACATTCTTCGATTCAAGATTGCGTCTTGTATCGGGGTTCGTCAATATAGAAGCATGTCGAAACACGAGCTTGAGGTGCTCGGCGAGGCCGAAGCCTGCTGCCCAGGTCTGCTCACCGTCCCGCTGGACGCGGACCAGGCCGTGGAAATCGCGAGCGTGTTCAAGGCCCTGGGTGACCCGATCCGGCTGCGGCTGCTGTCGATGATCGCCTCCCGCGCCGGGGGAGAGGTATGCGTCTGTGGCCTGACGCCGGCCTTCGACCTGTCCCAGCCGACGATCTCCCACCACCTCAAGCTGCTGCGGCAGGCCGGTTTGATCGACTGCGAACGCCGCGGAACGTGGGTGTACTACTGGCTGCTGCCGGAGATGACCGACCGGCTCGCCGGGATCCTCACCCGCCAGGCCGGGCAGTCCCTGCCCCTGCCCGAGCGTTCCGCCGAAGCCGGAGTCGCCTCATGACCGCCGAGACCCCCTCCACCGCGCCCGTGGCCGCCAGGCTGTCGTTCCTGGACCGCTACCTCGCCGTATGGATCATTGCCGCCATGGCCGCCGGCCTCGGCCTGGGGCGCCTCGTACCTGGTCTCGGGGACGCGCTGGCGAAGGTGACCGTCACCGGTGTCTCGCTGTCGATCGCGCTCGGACTGCTGGTGATGATGTATCCGGTCCTGGCCAAGGTCCGCTATGACCGCCTGGACACCGTCACCCATCCCCAAGCTCTCAACTCCGTTCGAGCAGGGGAGACCTCAATCCGTCGCCTGCTGGTCCCCTCGCTCGTCCTGGACTGGATCGTCGGCCCGGCCGCTGCATCGCCATGGTCATCATCTGGAACGACCTCGCCTGCAGCGACCGCGAGGCCACCGCCGTACGGTTGCCCTGAACTCCGTGTTCCAGGTGATCGCGTTCTCCGCGCTCGGCTGGTTCTACCTCTCCGTACTGCCCGCGTGGCTCAGCCTGGAGACCACCGGGCTCGACGTGAGCGTGTGGGAGATCGCCCGCAGCGTGCTCATCTTCCTGGGCATCCCGCTGGCCGCCGACTACCTGACGCGGCGCCTGGGCGAAAAAGCCAAGGGCCGCACCTGGTACGAGTCGAAGCTGATTCCCCGCATCGGCCCGTTCGCTCTCTACGGGCTGCTGTTCACCATCGTCGTCCTGTTCGCCCTGCCACTGCTGGTGTGCTTCGCCGTCGCCACCGCGGCCTTCGGGGCCTCTTCCGGCCAGGCCCTGGCCGGTGTCGTCGGCCCCCTCATCGAAGTCCCCGTCCTGATCGGCCTGGTCTACGTCGCCCTGCGCGCCCGCCGTTTCTTCCCCGGCAACGGCAACGGCGACAGCAACGGCAACGTCAACAGCAACAACGTGGAACCGAACGCCGAAGAAACCGGCATTGAGCAGACCTCTCGAGCCTGATGGGTCATGCGCGACGTTCGACCTCCAGACCCGCGGGGTCGTTCCGGGAGACGGTATCCATCTCGCCGGTTCCCACGAGGGTGCCGAGCCTGCGCAGGCGCGAGGACGCGTGGCGGGTGGCGTCGTACAGCGACTCCACCGCCTCACACCAGATGTCGAGGTCAGGAGCGGCGCTGAGCTGGTGGGAGCGGGCTTTGGCCCGCCGGGAGGCGCGGGCCCAGTTGGCGGGGTCGCGCAGGGACATCAGGGCGTGGATCCAGGCGTTGACGTCGTCGCGGTAGGCGAAGATGCCGGCCTCGCCCAGGGACTCGACGAGTCCGGGGGTGGGGTGGGCGATCACGGGGATGCCGGAGGCGAAGGCTTCCACCGCGACCCGTCCCCAGGATTCGTACAGGCTGGGCATCAGCATGACGCGGGAGCGCCGGTAGACGTGCTCGCGCATTTCCTTGCCCGGTACGCCGTCGATGACTTCGCAGTTGGGGAGCCTGGGCGGCGGCATGATCTGCTGTCCGTACGCGCCCCGGACGCCGAGGAACTTCCACTCCGGGGTCCAGGCGGCGATCTGCCAGAAGAGTTCGCCGCCCTTGTCGGGGTTGAGGTTCACCAAGGTGGCGTTGTTGCCGGGGTCGGTGCGGTACTCCTCCGCGAGCACGGGTGGGCGGACGACGACCGTGCACTTGGGCAGGAATTCCTTGGGGTAGCGGGCGTAGTAGATCTCTCCTTCCCGGCGGATCCATTCGCTGTTGTAGACGACGAGGTCGGCGCCGGCCGCGTTGTGGAAGCTGTTGGCGAAGTTGTCGTGGCAGATCACGATCACGGGGATGCGGCGGGCGGCGGCGAGCCCGGAGACGAGGGGCACGTTTTCGAAGTGGGACAGGAGCACGTCCGCCCGTTGGGCGTGGGCGGCGAAGTCGGTGCCCTCCTGATAGGGGACGACCCGCACGCCGTCGATGTCATAGCGTTTCTCGATGGTCCCCGGGTGGGACAGCCAGACCGTGACCCGGTGACCGCGTTCGGCCAGCGGGCGCAGCATGGAGTGGAGCATCCATTCCGAGCCCGCGTTGTGGGTCGGTGGATATCCGTAGACCCGGGCCGCGATGGACATGCTGCGTGGGGTGGAGGTTGCGGATAACCGGTGCGGGCGGGATGCCACCGTGTCCACGTGCTTGCACTCCCTCTGGGTGGGGGCTGACGGAAAGGTGAGCTGACGGAAACGTGATACGGATGCCCGCCGACGGGAAGGCGCCGGCGGGCAACTCGGTTGTACGTGGTGACTGACCCGCTCTTACGCGGTGACGACGCGGACGGGAGTGGAGACCGGCTCGTGGTCACCCACCTGGAAGGTCAGGTACACCTCTCCCGGAGAGGCATCGCCGGTGACCTGCACCGCGACCCAGAGCGTGGAGACCGACCCCTTGCCCGCCAGGGCCAGGTCTACGTCCTCGAACGTGAGAGTCTGCCCGGCCAAGGTCCCGGGGTAATACGCCATACCCTGGCCGGCGCTCATAACGGTCAGCTGGTAGCGGTTGTCCCGCTCGGCGACGAACTCGATACCCCTGTTCGAGGTCGACGGGAGGGATACCGAGACCCGTTGACGGGCGACCTGGCCTGCGTCCTCGGCGCGCACCCGTACGCCCGGATATCCGACCGCGCCCACCGGTGTCGAGCGAAGGTCCCACGGGGGAGGCGCCGACACCGAGAACGCGGCGGCACCCGCCCCGACCTGCAGGTCCGCATGGCCGGTCAGCCGTTTGCCGTTGATGACGGCGTAGACCTGCATCGGGCCCTCCTTGGGGCCTGCCTGCAGGGCGCCCGCAGGAACTGTCAGCCAGCCCTGGGAGTCCGTGGATGTCTTGTACGTCTCCGAGGGGCGCTCCCCGGAGAGGAAATAGGAACCGGTGCCGCGCGGCTGCAGCTCCAGCGTCACCTGCTGCCCGGACAACGGCCGGTTGCCGGTGTCGAGGATGCGGAGGGCGAACTCACCGAAGGGGGTGTCCCGCGGTGTGGTGATCGGGCTTCCCGAGGAACTTGCCGGCCTGGTCTCGGCTATCTGGAACTGCCGTGCGGGGGCGGCCAGCCGTACCACCATCCCCGCATACGAGGCGCCGCCGTGATAGCCCGGGTCGCAGTGGCTGAGGCCGGGTTCATGCGAGCCGTCCTCGAGGAAGCTCACCACGGTGGTGTCCCCGCGGGCGGTGAAGGTGAACGAATGCCGTTCCCAGTTCGGATTGAACACGTTCAGGGCGTCCCGCGTACCGGAGTTGTTGACCCCCCAGCTGTCGCTGTGAATCACCTTGTCGTAGCTGTCACGGACCTCGACGATGCCGTTGGCCCAGTTTTTGCTCTCGCCTTCCCAGGGCGACTTGCCAGCCCAGTAGGAGACCTCGTACTCCGCTCCGCTCTCCGTCGCGATCTCCTGAGAGATGCCGCCGTAGACCCGGTCGCCGTTGACTTCGAGGAAGTTGGCCTTGCGCCACTCGGGGAACTCCCGCATGAACGCTTCCGGAAACTTCGCCACATCGTTGTTCTGGGGGCCGAGACGCTGGAGAACGTCGAGAATTTCCTTGCCGCCATAGTCGCAGCCCGGCCTGGTGTAGACATCCCACTCGGGAAGGTAGCTGCCGTCCACGCCAGGCCGCTTGACGGGCCTGTCGTAATACAGGTTCGACCTCGGCTGAGGGGTTACCGGGGGCAGTTGTTCCAGGTTCCCGTTCTTCAGCAGGTTGGGATTCTCGCTGTCCCTTGCTGCTGCCGTGCGGACTTGCGGAGAGGCCTCGGTCATGGCCACCACTCCTTGGTGTGAGTGTTGAAGTGAGCCGGCCTACTGCTGGATGCGGATGAGCGAGGAGGAAGACGCGGGCTGGGTGCCTACGAGGAAACTCAGGCTCGTGTCGCCCAGCACCGCATTGGCCAAGGCCTGCAGCTCGACCAGAACCGCGGACTTTGAGCCCTTGCCCGCCAGCGCGAGGTCGACGCCCTGGACGGTGAGCACCCGCCCGTCGTGCGACAGGACCCCGTCGGGGTGCTCCCTCTCCACCCATTGGGCGCCTTGCATGTTCCCCACGACCAGCCGGCCGGTGAATCCGGTGAACCGCAGCCCCTTGCCCGAGGGGAGGGTCACGGAAATGGTCTGCGGAGGAATCCTGCCGCCCTCGCCGGTGGCCTCCACTTCGATGCCGGGGTATTTGACCTCGCCGTTGCGGTCCATCGTCACCGGGCCTCCCGGAGAGATCAGGAATTGTTCTTGAGGCATGAGGGCACTCCCGTCGTGTGTCGTTTGGGGGTAGGACACGCTGCCGAGCTGGAACGCGTCCTCGGTCTTGGCCGGGTCCCGGCTGAAACTGCTGCCGAGTCCGCGGGGTTGCTGACCTGTGTCCAGTCCAGTCCAGGCCGGGCCAGGACAGGAAAGCCAGGACAGGACAGGAAGTGAAGCCTGCCCGGACATGGCTGTCACTGCCGAAGGGGAATGGGGAAACGTCGTTCTACGGCACAAATCGCCCGCGGCCGATGTGGTCGATGGCCTTTCGCCGGCGCGGCTCGGGGATTCACGGCAAGGCAGGAACGGGCACCCGGTTCGAGCGATCAGCTCACGGTCCGGGTCACGCTGCGGAGGCGGATGGCCGGCTGCGTCTGTCGGTTCTCATCCATGCCCGCATCGGCCACCCACTTGACTCGTACGAAATGAAACAAAGGCGCCGATATGCCGTGAGGCGCGCTGGATAAGGCTGGACCGACGCGGGGCACCTGCGAAAGGGGGAAGATGCTCACGGACGTGATTCCCTGCCAGGCAAGTGGCTTGCCGCATTCCGCAGCACGCGATGGCAGGCATCCCACGCGCACCCCGCGATCAATGCGTCACCGTCCCACGCGCCCCACGGCGCGGCTTCAGCTTCCCGCAGCTCAGGACCTCGCGCACGGCAGCGACTCACATTGGCCGGGACGTGCTCGGGACAATCGGGCCAGGGCCGCCTCGCACGCCGATTCCCCCTGGCACGTACCTGATGCGCTGGTAGAAGGCGTTGCTGGCGGGGTCGGCCGGGTTCGTGGACGACGGCCGTCGCGCCCGTGGCCGGCGTGGCTCTGCTCTGCTTGAATTTTAACGTCGTGTTTCCGACGCGACGCAGCTGGCAGCCGCAGGTGCTCTGCTGCCGAGCAGGACGACGTTCGCGTTCTACGCTCCCATGACACTGCGACAACCGAACTGAGAGTCTGGCCCGTCGGCGCCCCACAGGCGGTGGCAAATAGGTGAGGAGTCGGAGTGGACACAGTGCACCGTGCCCTGCCGGCGATGCCGGGCTTCGCCGATGTATGGATGCTGGTGCGGCAGCGGCCGGCCGTGCTGCGCCGCTCCACTCGCGAACTGGCTGAAGCACTTGCCGACATCTACGGCTCCCGCTTCGCGGTCTGGCACACCGACGAGTTGCTCTTCGGCGTCCAAGGCGGCCGGTTGGCGTTACGTACCCTGGCCGGCGTGGACCTGCCCGCTCCTGAGGTGGTGTGCGTACGCCAGGTGGCCGGCCCCATGGACAACGACCGTGAGGTGACTTTGCTGCGGCACCTTGAATGCATGGGCAGCACCCTCATCAACACGGTCGACGCCCAGCTGACGTCTCGTAACAAGATCTGGCAGCTGCAGGAACTCGCCCTGGCCGGGCTGCCGGTGCCCGACACCATCTCCTACGCCACTGCTCCCTTGGAAGGCGTCGTGCGCAGCCCCCGCCTGGGCACACCGTGCGTGGTGAAGTCCGTCAGCGGCGCCAACGGCGGGCAGGTCTTCCTCGCTCCCGACCCGCACCTGCTCCGCGAGGTGGCCGGCAGCCTCTCACAGGAGACGCCGTTTCTCTTCCAGGAGCACGTGGCTCATTCGCACGGCCGTACCCTTCGCGTGGTCGTTGTCGACGGCGAACCCACGGGCGCAGTACTGCACGCTTCCCGCAACGGCACCCTTACCGCCAACATCGCCACGGGTGGCTCCGCCACCTTGTGCACGGGCCGCTATCCGCAGGCAGAGGAGCTGGCGGTGTGCGCCGCACGTGCCCTGGATCTGGACATCGCCGGGGGTGGACCTGTTGTTCACTTCGGAGAACGCCTACACGGTCTGCGAGGTGAATGCCGTCCCTGGCTGGCGGCCGGAGCTGCTCGCGATCACCCCTGCAATCGCGGCCTGCATCGCCCGTCGTCTGTCTGCCCGAGGCTGCGCGGCATCGCCGCCAACCTGAGAGCCAAGGCCACCTCGCACAAGGTTGAAGTTCAAGCAGAAGGCCCGTGAATGGACTTCGAGTCGTGTACTTCATGGGGGCGCCGTGGCCGCGCTGCCCCGGTTGGGATGGCAACTCGACAAAGGCCCCGTGCCGCCAAACGAGTGGTTCGAGTGGTGGCTCTGAGTGCTGAGGCTGTGAGCGGGCATGCGTATGACCGAATTCGAGCCATTAGTTCGAATTTCGACATACTCCATCTCCTGAGGAGGCGACAGTCATGCGCAAGATCACAATGAACGCTCAGGCAGCTGCTCGTGCCGACCGTCGAGCCGGGTACTACCTGGCCCGCTTCCGGAGCTACGGCTCGAAGTGAGCCCGCGCGAACGGCGGGGGCCACAAACCCCCGCCGTTCCTCGGCCAGGCCCCCTTGCCGTGTTCCGCCGCTGGAGTAGCCGTGCGCCTTCGCCGTTCCCGCTGCCTGACCTGCTACTGGCACCAGGGCATGTTCATCGTCCACCCCTACCCCCGTGGCACGCCTACCTCGTTGCACCCGGCGGCCGCCGAGATCCTCTCCGCCTTCGAGGACTGGACCACACCGGACGAAGCAGCCAAGAACCTCGACCACCTTGCGCCCGAGAGCATTGAAGAGGCCGTGTCCGCCCTCGCGGACGCCGGAGCGCTGCTGGCGGAGGACAGCCCCTCCGCCGCCCAGGACCAGGACATCGCTCGCCACTGGGCCACGTGGCACCCGGAAGCGTCCTTTTTCCACTACGCCACACAGAACGACTACGTCGACAGCGGCATCAACACCGGGGACACCGACATCACCCCGGAGACAGCAGCGATGCCACCCCTCTTCACCAGCTACCCGGAAGCCGAGCGCCTGCTGCTGCCCCGGCGCCGCGCCGAACTGAGCACCGCCTACGACAAGGTGCTCTACGACCGCCGCACGCACCGCGACTTCACCTCGACTCCGGTATCGCTGGACACGCTGGCCACGCTTCTGAGCACCGTCTTCGGACCGGTGGATTTCATCGACAGTGGCCACGGCGCGGTCTTCCGCCGGACCAGCCCGTCCGGCGGCTCTCGCCAGGAACTCGACGCCTACCTCGGCGCGCTCAACGTCGCCGGCCTCGCCCCCGGCTGGTACCACTACAACAGCCTGCAGCACTCCCTGGAACTGCTGTCCGAAGGCCTCACCAACGACGAAGCAGCGCATCTGTGCGCCGACCAGGACTGGGCAGGCAACGCGGCCTTCCTCGTGGTCCTCGCCGCCCGGCTGGAACGCATGAGCATGAAGTACAGCACCCCTCGCTGCTACCGGGTATGCCTGCTGAACGCCGGACACCTGGGACAGACTTTCGCTCTGACCGCCACCGCGCTGGGACTCGGCCCGGCCCAGACCGGAGCGTTCGTCGACACGCTGCTCGCCGAGCGCTGCACGCTGGACAACACCGGACACACCCCGCTCTACGTCCTAGCAGCCGGCCATCCTCACCCCGAGCCCCATGAAGCCCCGCATGCAGCCACCCTCGACGCCTTCACGGATACGCCACTCCATGCCTGAGGTGCGGCGGCGACCTCCCGTATTCCGATGGCCCAGCGCTGGAAGTAGGCGAGCGGGCTGGGCCAGGGAATTCCGAAGTTGACGGTCTGGGTGCATCCCCGGAGGTCGGTCGTCGTCTTGACCGGTCGAATGCCCGGGGCGGTCGCCGGGCTCTTCCGTGGGCCTCCTCGCAGCCTCGATCAGCCGGCCGTGCCCTTTGCACCTTCCGGCTGGCGTGCAGGGTCGCCTGCTCGCCTGTTGCGCGGGAGCGGGAGGCGGGTGCCCACGGCCGCCGCGGTGCGCGCCAAAGGCGTGGTCATGATGGTGGCGACGCTGGTGTGGCCGGCGATGTAGGAGTCGAGCTGGCGCCACATGGGGGGCACGCGGGTGAGGGCTGTGTGGAGCAGGCCGGGGTTGCGGGCGAAGAGGTGCGACAGCGAGCCGCTGGCACGCATTTCACCCCCGAGGTCGTGGTTGATCTGCCGTCCGTAGTGGTCGGCTGCGGTGGTCTCCTCCGTTGTGTCGGCGGCGGTGACGAGGCGGATGGCGGCACGGCCCGCGAGGTCACCTGAGCGCAGGGCGTAGGAGATGCCTTCTCGGGACCAGTGGTCGACGAGGGCCGCGGCGTCACCGGCGACCAGTACGCGCCCGCGGGCCAGCGGGGAGTCGGGGTGGCGGCAGCGGGTCAGGTGGCCGGTGTCGTGGAGGGGACGAGGGCCGAGGAGTTCGTGGCGTTTGAGGAAGTCCTCCTTGTAGGCGCGCAGGGCTACGGGGTTGCCACGGGCGGCCACCACGCCGGCGGTGATGACGTCGCCCTTGGGGAAGACCCAGCCGAAGGAGCCCGGCAGCGGTACCCAGTCCATCAGGATACGGCCTCGCCACCGTTCTGCTGTCCGCTCGTCGGCCGGTACCTCGACCTCCAGGGCGAGGTCGACCTGCGCGCACCGCACCCCCACGTACCGGGCGACTTTGCTGGCGCTGCCGTCAGCACCGATGACGGCTCGGGAGTGGAGAGTGTCGCCACGGTTGGTCTTCACCGTGACGGTGCCGCCCTGCTGCTCCAGGGCGGTCAGCGCGGTACTGTCCCGGACCTCTGCGCCCGCCGCGGCGGCGGCATCGGTCAGGGCCAGCGTCGAGTTCGCTGCGGTAGACCATGGCGCAGGTCGGGGAGGCGCAGGCGAGGGTGCGTTCCTTGCGGCCGTTGAGGGTGAAGGTGAACTGCCCGGCCGTGTCGTACCTCTTCAGGGGAAGCCCGGGAGGAAGGGCGTCGAGGGCTGCTCCGATCAGGCCACCGCCGCAGGTCTTGTAGCGGGGGATGGCGGCGCGTTCCAGTAGCAGCGTGGCGCAGCCGTTCTCGGCGGCGACGCGGGCGGCGGTGGCTCCGGCCGGGCCGCCGCCGATGACGATCACGTCCCAGGTGCCGGGAGTGCGGGCAGAGTCGGTGGGAGGGGGCATGTGGTGCTCACCTAGCGGTTGGGTGGAACGGGGGAGTGGGCCCGTCGATCAGTTGGGAGCGGGGGCGGTCAGGAGGCGTTGGTGGACGTCGGCTCGGGGAAGAGGCGGCCCAGGAGATAGCGGGTGAGGGCCAGGGCCGTCGGGTGGGTCCACATCACCGTGGTGGGGATCTCCAGGGCCAGTTCGCGTTGCAGGCGGTTGCGCAGCGCAAGGGCCATGAGGGAGTCCAGGCCGAGTGTGACCAAGGAGGTGTTGGCGTCGAAGCGGTCGGTTCTCAGGCGCAGGACCGTGGCGATGTGGTCGATGACCTGGGGCTGGAGGAGGTGCTGACGCTGCTGGGGGCTCTCTGCCTCCCGCAGGGATTGCAGTAGGGCACTGCCGGCGCCTCCGGCGGAGTCCGCGCCCGCCGCCGGTGCGGCCAGTTCGGCGAAGAAGGCGGTGCGGGCGGTGGCCGGGTAGGACTCCAGCCACCGTGTCAGGTCGACGGGCGTGTAGGCGCTACGGCTGCGGTCGTGGGAGAGGAGGCGTTCCAGGGCAGCGATGCCCTCTGCGGGCGCGATCATGGTGTAGCCGCGTTCCGCCATTCCGGTGCCGCGTCCCACTTCCGCCCACGGACCCCAGTTGATGCAGGTGGCGGTAAGGCCCTGGGCACGGCGCCAGGATGTGAATTCGTCCAGCCAGGCGTTGGCGGCCGCGTAGGCGCCCTGGCCGGGGTTGCCCAACAGGGAGGCGGCGGAGGAGAAGTTCACCCACCAGTCGAGCTCTTGGGTTCGGTCCTGGACGGCGTGGTGGAGCAGCCAGGCCCCCGTCACCTTGGGGTGCCAGGCCTTCTCCAGTAGGGCGGGGGAGAGGTTGGCAACGGTGGCGTCCTCGACGACGGCCGCGGCGTGGACGACGCCGCGCAGGGGGTGCCCGGTGTGTCCTGGGCGGCACGTACGAGGGTGTCGGCGACGCCCGGCTCGGCGAGGTCGCCGCACACGATGTCCACGCGGGTGCCGAAATCGGCCGTGAGGGCATCGAGGGCGGTACGGGTGGCCGCGTTGGGTTTGGTGCGGGAGGTGAGCACCACGGCCGCGGTGCCTCGTTCGGCCAGCCACCGGGCGACCAGCAGGCCCAGCCCGCCGAGGCCTGTGACCAGGTAGCTCGCGTCGGGCCGTACGACGGGGGCGTCGTCGGGCCGCACGGGCAGGGTGCCGGTGCCTTCGGTGGGCGAGGTGAGAACGAGTTTGCCGGTGTGCCAGGCGGAGGCCATGGTGTGGAAAGCTGACGATGCGTCGGCCACGGGGTACTCGGTGACGGACAGCAGCGGCAGGGAACCGTCGGCGAGCATGCCGGCCAGCTCGCGGTAGCCCTCGGCGAGCAGGTCGGGGTCCTGCTGCATCATCATCAGCACGTCGACGCCGGTGAAGGTGACATTGCGTCGGAAGGGCAGCAGACCCAGCCGGGTGCTGGCGTAGATGTCCCGCTTGCCCAGTTCGATGAACCGGCCCCGGTGGGCCAGCAGGTCCAGGCTCGCGGACTGTGCCGGGCCGGTGAGGGAGTTCAGGACGACGTCGACGCCGCGGCCCTCGGTGAGGTCGCGCACTTGGTCGGCGAAGTCCAGGGTGCGGGAGTCCATGACGTGAGCGACGCCCAGCGTGCGCAAGTACACCCGCTTGGTTTCACTGCCTGCGGTGGCCAGTACCTCCGCGCCGCAGGCCCGCGCGAGGTGCAGCGCGGCCAAGCCGGTGCCGCCGCTGGCCGAGTGGATGACACCTTCTCTCCCCGCCGCAGCCGGGCCAGGTACCGCAAGGCGTACCAGGCGGTCAGATAGGCACACGGGAGGGCTCCGGCGTCCGTTGTACTCACCGCGTCCGGGACCGGCAGGACGCAGTCGGCACGTACGACAGCGAAGGAGGCCATGACGGCGGACTGGGCCTCGTCCACGAACATCGCCGCCACGCGGTCGCCCAGCCGTACGTCCTGGACACCGTCTCCGACGGTGGTGACGACGCCCGCGCCGTCGAAGGCGCAGACCTCCGAGTGCTCGCGCTCTTCGTCCGCATTGAAGCGCTGGTAGACACCCATGCTCTGGAGCACGTTGATGAAGTTGACGCTGGTGGCATCGACGCGGATTTCGATCTCGCCCGGTCCGGGCCGGCGGCGGGACTGGGCGACGAGCTCGAAGGAGTCCAGGTCGCCGGCGTGTGCCAGATGCAGTGCCACCTGGTCGCGGCCGTGGTCGACGGTGGTGCGGTGGCGTTCCTCCTCCGTCAGCGGGGTGTTGCGCAACCGTGCCAGGTGACGTGTCCCGTTCCGGTAGGCGATCTCGTCCTGCTCGGCAGGACAGGACACCAGCTCGGCGGCGACCTCCGCGACCTGCGTGTGCCCATCGACGTCCAGAATGCTGGGGCGCAGCTCGGGGTGCTCATAGCTGAGGACCCGTACGAGCCCACGCAGACCCGACTGTCCCAGGTCCGGCCGGTCCTCGGGCATGACCTGTTGTGCGGTGCCGGTGAGGGTCCACAGGCGCGGCGTGGTCCCGCCGTCTGCGTTCTGTGTGAGTGCGCGGACGGTTGCCACCAGGTGCGCGACCTGCTCGTGCGCTCGATGGGCGAGCGATGTGTTGTCGGGACCACCGTCGGAGCCATAGTCGGGTCCCGTGCCGGCGGCCGGCAGGTACACCACGGCCTGGGGTACGCACGGTTCCTTTGCGTCGTGCTCGGACTCGGCGGGCGTCACCAGTGCGTCCCCGCCGTCCACGGTGCCCTCTGAGGTGAGGGCCCGGATGTCCACTGTGGCGCCATGCTTCTCCAGGGCCTCCGCCAGGGCGGCCGCGTACGAGTGGCGCCCGGGTCCCGCCAGGAGGGTCCACGTACCGGGCACCGGGTTCGGCTCCGGACGTTCGCTGGGCTCCCAGCACGCCTGGAGCAGGCGGCCGGTGAAGAGCTCCTCCGCGCTCTCGGCGGGCATGTGGCGGAACTCCACTCCGGTGGCGTCCGCGGCCACGGACCCGTCGTCGGCCCACAGCCGGAAGTCCGCCACGTACCGGTCGCCGTCCACCTGCCGCAGGGTGACCAGGCAGTACCCGCTCAGCGGGAGCTTCCCGTACAGACGCGGGGCCTCGATGCGACGCGGCAGGATGCCGCCGACCGGTACGGAACCGGTGCGCAGTACGGCGCCCGCGACGGCCTGAAGGCAGGTGTCCAGCGCGACCGGATGGCAGTGCAGCGTCTGCGCGCCGGCCCGGCCCTCGTCGGGTACCTGAAGACTGGCGAGGAGGCGGGCGCCTGCGCGGTCGGCCGGTGCGTCATCGGCGTGCAGGGCTTGCAGGCCGAGGAATGGCGAACCGTGGTGCACGCCGCGTTCCTCGCGCATCTGCCGGTAGATCTCCGTCGGCTCCACGGCGTGCGGGAACTGTGCCAACAGGGCTTGCAGGTCGCAGTCCTGCGGGAGCGGGCCGTCCGCGGGGGTGAGATGCAGGTGCGCTTGCGCGTGCTGGACGGAGGTTCCGTCGGAGGCCGTGCTGGCCACCCGCCAGTGAGCGGTGTCCGGGCCTGCTGCCTCGACGGTGGCGGTGACGCACGTGCCCTCGGATGCGGATGCGGGCGCCGATGTCGATGCCGATGCGGAAAGGGGGAGACGTCGACGACGTACCGCGTGCGTTCCCAGGTGGTCGGCGGCACATCGGCCAGAGATCCGTCACCGTACCGGTCCGCCCAGTCCAGCGGATGGCCGGCGCAGTGCAGCGCGGCCACGTGAGTGTGAAAGGCCAGCGCGTCATCGGTGTCACGCAGCAGCGAGGGCACAACGGCAGTGTCGTGGTGGCCGTGCGCGGTGAGCGTGGCCTGCACCGGATGAGCCAGCACGGGGTGAGGGCCGATCTCGACGAACAGCCGGTGCCCGTCCTCGGCCGCGGCCTGTACCGCGTCGGCGAAGCGCACGACCTGGCGCAGGTTGTCGGCCCAGTACGCGGCGTCGAAGGCAACGTGCTCGCGTGGGTCGTCAGTGACGGTGCTGTAAAAGGCCGTACCCGGTGTCCTGCCGGCGATGTCGCCGAGGGCGGCGGCGAGCGCGGGCAGGATGGCGCGTCCATGTGGTCGGTGTGGGAGGCGACGTCCACCTCGACCACGCGGATGCCCACGCCGCGTGAGCCCCACTCCTCCGCGAGGCGGCGGATGCGATCGGCATCCCCACCGACGACGGTGTTCTCCGGCGACGCGACGACCGCGACGGTCACCCCCTGTACGTCCTCCTCCGCCAGCAACCGTTCCACCTCTGCACGCCCCAGCGCGACCGAGGCCATCAGCCCCTTCCCGGAGGCCCGCAGGATCAGCCGGGAGCGGCGGCAGATGACCCGTGCACCGTCCTGGATGCTCAGCGCGCCCGAGGCCACCGCGGCAGCCACCTCGCCCATGGAGTGGCCGATCACGGCCGCCGGCTCGACGCCGTGGGACCGCCACATCGCCGCCAGACCCAACTGGATGGCGAAGATCACCGGCTGCACCCGGTCGAAGCCGGTCACCACCTCGGAGCTGTACAGGGTCTCCCGCAACGAGAAGCCGGACTCCTCGGCGACGAGCGGTTCGAGCTCGTCGATGACTCGGGTGACCTCCGGATCCCGGTCCAGCAACTGCCGGCACATACGCGCCCACTGCGAGCCGTGCCCCGAGAAGACCCACACCATGCCGCGGCCGGCGTCCGGCACCGCTCTGCCGGTCGCCACCCCGACGTAGGGAGCGGTCCCGGCCGCCAGCTCCTCCAACCGTGTCACCAGCTCCGTCCGGTCGGCAGCGACGACAGCGGCACGCTCCCGGGCGGGCGAGCGACGTACGGCCAGCGTGTGCGCCACGTTGCCCAACGGAACCCGTGACCCCTCGCCACTCAGCCAGCCGGCCAGGCGGGCGGCCGCGGACCGCAGGGCTACGGGCGTACCGGCGGACAGCGGGTACACCTCCAGGCCGACACCGGCCTGGTCCAGCCCGGCACCGGCTCGGTCCAGCGCGGCACCTGCCTGGTCGAGCGGGGCACCGGCCCGATCGGGGCCCGTCCTGGCAGCAGGAACCGGGCGGACTGCCTTCCGCCGAGCGGGCGAGGAAGCGGGCGGCTGCTCCAGTACGACATGTGCGTTGGTACCGCTGATTCCGAAGGAGGACACCGCGGCCAACCGCGTGCCGTCCCGCACCGGCCACTCGGTGGTGTCGGTGGGCACGAACAGCCGGGTGCCACTGGGGTCGATCTGCGGGTTCCAGGTCTGGAAATGCAGGCTGGCAGGCACCATCCCGTGCTGTACGGCGCCGATGGCCTTCAGCAGCCCCGCCACGCCCGAAACCGGTTCGGTGTGGCCGATGTTCGTCTTCACCGAGCCCAGCGCGCATCGCCCCCGGCCCTTGCCGTACACCGCGGCCACCGCACCGAACTCGATGGGATCGCCCACCGCCGTGCCCGGGCCGTGTGCCTCGATCATCCCGACGTCACCGGCCTCGACGCCCGCGCGTTCCAGCGCCATACGGTAGAGATCGATCTGCGCCGGCTCCGAGGGAGCGCTCAGCCGCGTGCCCCGGCAGTTCTGATTGACCGCCGTACCGCGCAGCACCGCCAGCCCCCGGTCCCCGGCCCGCACCGCGTCCGCCAGCCGCTTGAGCACGACCACTCCGCAGTCCTCACCGCGTACGTAACCGTCCGCGGCGGCATCGAACGAATGGCAGCGCCCGGTGGGGGAGAACACGCCCCACAACGCGGGGGCGATGACACCCTCAGGCCCCAGGGTCAGCATGGCGGCCCCGGCCAGTGCCACATCCGTCTCGCCGGTCCGCAGGCTCTGACAGGCGGTGTGCACCGCGACCAGCCTCGAGGCGCAGGCGCTCTCCACAGTGACCTCAGGCCCCTTCAGGTTCAGCATGAACCCCACGCGACCGGGCTCGATGCTGTCGAAGTCGGTGTACATCGCGTAGGCGTTGACCTCCTCCAGAGGCCGCTGCACACGCAGCATGTAGTCCTTCTGGTAGACCCCGGAAAACATGCCCGTCGGCGTACCCGACAGTCGCTGGGCCGGAATTCACGCGTGCTCGATGGCTTCCCAGACCACCTCGGACAGCAACCGGTGCTCCGGATCCACCCAGGGCGCCTGACCGTTGATCCCGAGGAACTCCGGCTCGTAGGCATAGACGTCCTCGTCCAGGACGCAGCCGTAGCGCAGTCGGTCCGCCACCTGCGCGGGCAGGCCGGCCGGTTCCTCCTGCCCCCACCGTTCGCGCGGAACTTCTCGCATCGTTTCCCGGCGCGCCGACAACAACCGCCACAGCGAAGCGAGGGAGCGTGCCTCACCGGGCAGTCTGCGGGCGGCCCCGACGATCGCGATGGGCTCGTCCTGACTCGCGCCGAGTTCCTCGACGCCGGCTTGTGCACGCATGGGCTGGCCATTCTTCACCACGGGGAAGCCGGCAGCGGTCGGTCACGCTCTCCGCCACGCCTTCAAATTGATCTTGCGGTCAACCCGGCTGTTTCGTCGTATGGCTAGGCATATTCCTTGGGTGTACGGAGCGCAGGCGGTAGCGCAGTTGAAGATCGCCAAAGCTTCTGCGCATCGGGATCAGCCAGTTGGCGGGTCAAAGGAGGATCATCGGCCAGGCGAGCCCGGGCGGATGGGAGTATGACCTCATGTGGTCACGACTGCCGTTGGGGGAGAGGCTCAGGGCCGAGCTGGGCGCGCCCCGGCGGGTCCGCAAGCTGGCGAGCAGCCCGCGATCGCGGGTATGGCGGGCCGAGTTGTCCGGCACGCGCGTGGTCATCAAGCAGCTCGTCGGCGGCCCGGAAGCCTCTGAGGGTTACACCCGAGAGGTGGCGGCATTGCAGCTCGCGTCCGGGGCCGACCCACCCGTGGTGCCTCTGCTTCTCGGCACCGATCCGGACGAGCGGGTGCTGGTACTGGAGTACGTCGACGAGCGAGCGCCGCGCGAGGACTGGGTGGTCGACTACGCGACGGCACTGGCCCGGCTCCACACGATCCCTACCGGCGACGCGGCGGACGGCCTTCCCGCTTGGTCGGGCCCGAGTGGGGACGACACCGATTCTTTCCTCGCGCTTGCGCAGGCGATGGACGTCGCTGTGCCGCCCGGCGTACGAACCGAGCTGGAAGGCCTGCTGGAGCGCCTGGCCCGGGCCCCGGGCCGTACTGCGCTGCTGCACGGCGATCCCTGTCCTGGCAACGACCTGCACACCAGCAGCGGCGTCAGATTCATCGACTTCGAACAGGCCGCGCTGGGCAACGGGATTGTGGAGCTTGCCTACCTCCGCATCGGCTTCCCCACCTGCTGGTGCGTCACCGCCCCGACGCCGGCACTGCTGGAAGCGGCAGAGTGCGCGTACCGCACGGCGTGGCGCGACGCGACGGGTACCGAGGCCGACGGCAATCTCACCGACGCATGCGCCGGCTGGCTGCTGCGGGGCGACGCACTGGTCCAGCGGGCTCAGCGGGGAACCACCGACTACCTGGGCAAACTCCCGAGCCGCGACTGGAAATGGGGCACTGCGACCGCCCGTCAACGGCTGGCACACCGTCTTCAGGTCGTCGGCCAAATGGGTTCCGAGGATGGTGAGTTGAAGGAATTCGGCCGACTCGCCGCAGCCATGTGTACGGGCATGCTCACCCGCTGGCCCGAGCTGCAGGCACTGCCTTCACGACGGCCGTAATAGGCGTCTCTCAGTAGCCCAGTAGCCCAGTAGCCCAGTAGCCCAGTAGTCCGGCAGTCCGGCCGGAGTGGCGCCGATTGCAGCCTTCCCGTTGCGGCCTCCCGTTTCGGCCCTCCTATTTTGGACTTGCGGGTCCATTTTTGCCGTCGCACAGTGGCACTCCGCCCTGGATGCACGGGGCGCCGACCGGTTGACCGCTGAATGCGGTTCGGCCGGGCGTATTCACCGTGAACAATCGACCGACGGAGTGGACGATGTCGATGCGCCTTGAGGGTAAGACGGCCCTGGTGACCGGAGCGACCAGCAACATCGGGCGGGCAATCGCGGAGGCCTTCGCCGACGAGGGCGCGCACGTTGTTGTGTCGGGCCGCAGTGCCGACCGAGGCAAGGAGGTTGTCGACGGCATTCGGGCCCGCGGCGGCAGCGCCGACTTCGTCCGGGCCGATCTGGACGGCAGCGTCGACGCCTCGCAGCTCCTGGCCGAGGAGGCGACGCGGGTCCTCGGCGGCCGCATCGACGTCCTGGTCAACAACGCCGGCATCTACCCCGGCGACACCACCGCTGCCACCGACGAAAAGACCTTTGACCAGGTCTATGCCGTGAACGTGAAAGCCCCGTTCTTCCTGACCGCGGCCGTCGCTCCCGCCATGGTGCACACCGGCGGCGGGGTGATCGTCAAACTGGGCTCGTGGATCGCCCGCCTGGGTGTCCCGGTCGGCGCCCTCTACAGCTCCACCAAGGGCGCGATGGAAACCCTGACCCGAGCGTGGGCTGCGGAGTTCGGGCCGCAGGGCGTACGCGTGAACGCGATCTCCCCGGGTGTGGTGCTGCCGCCCGCGCCGGGAGAGGCCCACCCGGGCGAGGCCATGATGAAGGGCACTCCTGCGGGCCGCGTGGGCACTCCCGACGCCATCGCGAACGCCGCCGCGTACCTGGCCAGTGACGAGTCGGCCTTCGTGCACGGCACCGTGCTCGACGTCGACGGTGGCCGCACCGCCGCTGCCGTCATCGCCGGCTGACCGAGCACCCAGCCGCCAGATCCGTCCAGCCGCCGGGCCCCTCCAGGCGCCAGGTCACTGCGCCGCGCTGCCCGCGCGGCGCAGGTCCGCGATCCCCTGGTCGAGGGCGGCGCGCAGGTGGGCGGACTGTCCGGTCGACAACAGAATCGACACACCGCCTTGAACCGCGGCCAGCAGTGCCGCAGCCCGCGCATCGACATCGAGCTCGGCGGGGAGCAGGCCGGCCGACTGCAACGCCCGGATGCCTGCGGCCAGACTCGCCTGCCAGCGGCGCATCAACTCGATGACGATCGCCCGCGCCCCGGGCGTCGAGCGCCCGACCTGAAGAAACAACGCCCCGAGCGGACACTCGTCGCCCAGGGCCTCGTACCGCTCGATCACCACATCACGCCACTGCTCCCAGGCTTCCCACGAGTCCAGGCAGTCCAGATACGGCTGCTGGTCTTCCAGGACTTGATCTGCCTCGAACTGGGCTACGGCAACGAGCAGTTCTTCCTTGCCGGCCGGGAAGTAGTGGAACAGCTGCCCCTTGCTGGTGCGAGTCCGCGCCATGATGTCGTCCAGCGTCACCGATGCGACACCATTCTCCCGCAACACCGCTGCGGCCCCCTCAACGACCCGATTCCGAGTCGCCATGCCCTTCGCCGTCAGCTGCCCGGGCATGCCCCGCCTCCTCAGAGAGATGCACTGCAGAATGGACTGTACGGTCCACTGTAATGCGGCGGCCGGTCGTGTTTCACGCCCATGCCCGTGGGGAGCGCAGCTGCTTCAGCGCAGCAGAAGAGCCCCGTACTGGTACTCCTCCTCCACCCAATGCCGCCGGCACTCGAAGCCGAAGGCCGCCAACTCCGCTACCAATTGGCTGAGTTCGAATTTCTGGATCACGTCGTGGAAGAACGTCTCGTCCCTGGCGAAGTCGAGCGAGATGTTGAGCCGGGGGAGCGACACGCGCTGCTGCGCCACACTGCGGATCTCGCCCCTCACCTGCTTGAGCGGGACGTCGTAGACCACGGCCGGCTCGAAGGAGGCGAGCTCGAAGTCGGCGCCGTACTCGTTGTTGAGGTGAGCCAGCGTGTTGAGCGCGAACAGCCGGCGCACCGGCCGTTCCCCGTCGAACCCCGCTCCGTACGCCCGCCGTACGGCCTCGACGGGCTGGTAGAGGTCCACGCAGAGCAGGACGTGGTCGTCCGGCCCGCAGCAGTCCCGGAGCGAGCGCAGGAAGCGGGATCGCTCGGGCGGCGTCAGGCAGCCGAAGGTATTGCCGAGCATTGCCACGAGGCGGCCGGTCCCGCGGCCTCGGAGCCACGGCAGGGCAGCGCTGAAATCGCCGTGCACCGTCGTGACCCGTACGGCCGGCCACCGGGCTACGAATCGTCGTCCCGCGGCCTTCATCGGCCCCGGGCTCACATCGATCCCCGTGTACGCGCGGAGAAGGCCGTGCGCATCCATGGCTGACAGAAGGAGCTCCGACTTCTCCGCGCTGCCGGCTCCGAGGTCGACGAGTTCGGTGGCCCCGGACAGGTGCGCCACCTCGCCCGCATGGTCCCGCAGCAGCCTGTCTTCCGCGCGGGGAGGGTAGTACGCGGGCAGGCGCCGGATTTCTTCGAACAGCTGTGAACCGGTCGTGTCGTACC
This sequence comes from Streptomyces sp. NPDC047117, assembly GCF_040643545.1. Classification (NCBI taxonomy): domain Bacteria; kingdom Bacillati; phylum Actinomycetota; class Actinomycetes; order Kitasatosporales; family Streptomycetaceae; genus Streptomyces; species Streptomyces sp. NPDC047117. Next base: position 300,882 of record NZ_JBEYUN010000003.1, read on the forward strand.
CGTAGCGGTGCGGGATCCGCCGCGGGCTTTCGGCGAGACCGGCCCGCAATGCGTTCTCTGCACCGTCGGACGGGTCGTCCGGCACGAGGACGACCTCGATGACCTCGGACGCGGCTCTCTCCGTACTCATTCGTCGCTCCCGTGCTCGAGCCGCAATCCTGCTCCCTTGCTACCACCGCTGCGGGAGCGTCGCCCGCGCAGCGGTGGTGGGGCAGTGAGCTCGACGGTGCTTGGCGTGGGTGTCCAGTGGGAAGCGGGAGGCCGTGGCACGTTACGCCGTCGGAGTGGCGGGGTGCCCCGGTCAGGTGGTCGGGGCGGCGGGGCGGTCGCGTGGGCGGCCTTTCGCGTTCGGCCGGTTTCCTTGCCTGCCCAGCGCTCCATGCCGGCCCCGTCCTCGCGATGTGAGCGGCGGGGCCGTTTGCTCTCGGGTCTCCTGCCGGACGGCCATCGCCGTGTCCGTACCGGCCGAATAAGTCGGCTTATTTCCCCCGCGATACCTCGGTTCGGCACAGTTACTGTGACGGGCGGTCAGGGGAACGGCCCCGGACCGATGCGAGGGGGAAGACATGGCGAATGCGGACTTCCGGCCCAGGACGCTGATCGGTCGCAACCAGGCCTGGACATCCGGTGACGGCAACACCCTTCTGCGCCTTCAGGAGGACGGCAACTTCGTCCTCTACCGCAACGGCAAGGCTGCCTGGCAGGCAGAGAACGTGTATCCGAACGGGGAAACGGCCGCGCTGGAAACGAACGGCGACTTCGCCGTGTACGACGCTTCCGGCAGTCGGCTGTGGCACTCCGACACCGGTGGAAACGACGATGCCCAGCTCTCGGTGCAGGACGACGGCAATGTCGTCATCTACGCCAACGGCCGGGCGATCTGGCACACGAAAACCGCGGGCTGACGTGCGGGGGCGGGCGCCGGTGCGACGTCCGCCCCCGTTTCGCGTGGCGGCTCAGTCCTTCGTTTCGGGTACGAGATGTGCTGCCAGCGTCGTGCGCAGCAGCCCGATATCGGGCTTGTCCGCCGAGGTGAGCGGGATATCGGTCAGCAGGTGCAGTGCCTCGGGCGCGTACCGGGGCCCCTTGTGGGCGCTGACGAAGGCGCGGATCTCCTCCAGGCTGGGGTTGTGCCCGGGCACAGGGACGACAGCCGCGTGGATGCGTTCGGTCTCGTCGACGTCGCGGACGCCGAACACCGCGCACTGGGAGATGGCCGGATGGGAGAGGAGGAGGTCCTCGACCTCGGTGGGATGGACGTGGCCGCCCACCACGATGATGACGTTGTCCCGCCGGCCGGCGACGAAGAGATAGCCGTCCTCGTCGAGGGAACCGATGTCGCCGGTGCGCAGCCAGCCGTCCCGCAGGACTGCGGCGGTGAGTTCGGGCTGCTTCCAGTAGCCGGACATGACGATGGGGGACCGCACCTGGATCTCGCCTTCCGCGCCCGGCGGCAGGGTCCTGCCCTCTTCGTCGCGGATGGCGACGGCGACGCCCGGCACGGGGCGGCCGACGGTGATACGGCCGCCGGGACCGGTGATCGTGTGTTCGTGCGGCCGTGCTTCGCTGATGGCGGGGATCTCGCTCTGGGCGTACCAGCCGTACAGGATCGGGCCGAAGACCTCGGCCGCCTGACGCAAGCGGGTGGCGGAGGAGGGCGAGCCGCCGTAGGTGATCCGGGTGAGGCTGGAAAGGTCCGTCCGGGGCAGGTCCGGGTGGTCGAGGAGCTGGTGCAGCTGTGCCGGCAGGAGCCACAGGTGGGTGATGCGTTCGCGAGCGATCGCGGCGAGTACGGCACCGGGCTCGAAAGGGTGCTGCAGGACGACGGAGCCGCCTTGCATCAGAGTCTTGTCGGTGAGGAAGCCGGCGAGCCGGGCGAGTGAGGTGCAGGCGAGATAACGCGGCGGATCCCCCGCATCGGGCAGCGGGAACCCCACCCCCCTCCCGTACGGACCATGCGTCGTACGGATCCCCTTGGGGATACCGGTAGTTCCACCCGTGTGCTGGATGTACAGGTCGTCTTCCGGTCCGACCGGCGAGGTGAAGGCGCGGGGCTCACGCCGGGCGGCGGCCGCCAGTACGTCCTCACCGAAGGGAGCGGGGCCCAGCCCGAGCACAGCGGGGCCGTCGAGCAGGGGCAGCAGCTCCTTCGCCGACGTGTGCCGGGTGGAGTCGATGAGCAGCAGTGTGGTCTCGGTGCTCTCGGCGATGCGGGCGAGCACGGCGGAGGCCAGGCCATTGTGGAGGTGGACGACCCGGGCGCCGGCGAGGTGTGCCGCGTAGCGGGCCGTGAGGGCCTCCGGGGTGTTGCCCGTGAGGAGGGAAACGGTCGTACCCGGGCCGAAGCCCCGTCCGGCCAGTTCCCAGGCCAGCCGGTAGGTGTTGTCGCGCAGCTCGCCGGCGGTGATCTGCCGCCCGTCGGCAGCCGTGATGACGGGGCGTGCGGGCGTGCCGGACAGCAGGTCGAGGAGGGCGCTGGCATAGCTGAGGAACGCGGATGCGGGCGGGCCGTCGGTCATGCAGGACTCTTCTTCTCGTGGGGATCGTGGGGATCGTGGGGTCGCGAGGTCGCTGGGGTCGCCGGGGTCGTAGGGGTCGTGCGGATCGTGAGAGATACCTGTACGTGCCTATGAACTATCCGGGGCGGTAGGGGCTCAATCCCATGGCCCCCGGGTCCTGCTCCGGGGGCCATGGCGCGGGTCGGGTCAGGGCGTACGGGTAGCGCAGAATTCGGCGTCGACGACGCCGACGTACGTGGCGGCGTTCTTGGGCCAGTCACCGTTGATGTTGAAGGCCAGCTGGTGCTTGGCGTCCTTGGTGGCGGCCAGTCCGGACAGGGAGCCGTTGGTACGGCCGGTCTTGCCGTAGATCCGCACTCCGCAGGAGAGCGTCACGGACTCCACACCGAGTCCGTAGTCGAAGCCGTCCTCCTCGGAGTGCACGGTGGTGAGCATCTCCCGCATGGCTTCCGGAGCCAGCAGCCTGCCGCGCAGCAGGGCGTGAAAGAGGGTGTTCAGGTCGCCGGTCGTCGAGATGACCTCGCCCGCCGCGCCGAGCCATGACATGTTCTGTTCGGTGGCGTCGACGATCGGGGCATTGGGTTCCTTGCTGTGCAGCCGCGAGTAGCCGACCGGGTGCGGGCGCGGCATGGCCGCCCGCAGGCCCGGGAAGGTGGTCTCACGCAGCCCCAGCGGTCGCACGATGCGGCGTTCGGCTTCGTATGCGTAGGAGTGACCGGTCGCCTTCTCGATGACCATTCCCGCAAGGATGTAGTTGGTGTTGCTGTAGTGGGCCGCACCCGGCGTGTCACGCGGGGGACTCTTCATCGCGAGTGCGACCAGGTCTTCGGGGCGGTAGGTGTCGTAGCGGTGTTCAGCGAACCCGGGGCCGGCGGCGCGGCGCGCGAATTCGGGGTCGTCGGTGTAGTTGCTCAGGCCACTGGTGTGGTTCAGCAACTGGCGCAGTCGGATCTTCCGGCCGTCGTTACCGTTGCCGCGTACGACCCCCGGCAACCAGGCATCCACGGTGTCGTCGAGGTCGAGCCGCCGCTCCTGCTGGAGCTGCAGCAGGACAGTGGCGATAAACACCTTCGTGATGCTCGCGGCCCGGAAGTGGTCCGCGCGGGAACGCTTGCGGTAAGTCGAGGTGTCGGCGTACCCGGCTTCCCCGAACCACCTCTCCTTCCCTGTCCAGGCCTCGGCGGCCACCCCCGGCAGGCCCTCCTCCACCACAGCCTGCAACGCCTGCTGAGTTGCTGTGTGTTGCCCGGCACCGGTTCTGGCCGCGGCCCCGGCCCCGGCCCCGGCAGCGGGTGGTGCGGCGGCGGTGGCGCTCGTGGTGGTTACGGGCGCGAGCAGCGCAGCGAAGGCGACGGCTACGGCAGTCGTCCGGGCAGTTCTGCTGAGCCGGTTGGGGTGATCGGTTGTTGTTCGCATGGCAGGAGATTAGAAAGCGCGGCACCCCGCGCGGCATCGACGAAAGTCATCGGTTCCCCTGCACTTTCGTTGCTGCTTCGCGCCATCGGAAGCGGCGTCGCCGCATCGCGGTGCGTCGTGCAGCCCAGGCGTTGAGCTCGGAAGCCCAGGCGTTGAGTTCGCCGGACGGTGGCCCTCCGGCAGTTGAACAACAGGCTGAGGCGGGTGATAACGCCGATATCAGCGGCAGTCGTGGCCGGTGGCCTGGCCGGCGCTGAGTGTCAACGGCGCTATCACCCGCCATCAGACGGGCGGAGGTTCTGCCGGCAGCCGCGAGTGCTACTTGATGAACCGGTAGCGGTAGGGCTCGAACTTCCCGTTGTTGGGGTAGTACGGGTACGGAGCAATGCGGTTCTGGACCTTCGGCGGGGTCTGCTCGTACGTCCAGTACTTGGTCTTGGCCGCGTTGGCCCAGCCGGCGAAGATCACGACGTGCCTGGTCTTGTTGAGGAGCAGGTCGCCGACCTGGAGCTGAGCCTTGGTGATCTTCTGGGTGATGGCAGGGTCGGCCAGCCCCTGGGTGTTGCGTCCCGGTGCGGGCAGCTTCAGAACCATGGAGGCATAGCCGCTGGAATCGGTGCGGTACCCCCTGCCCTGCGGGTCGGGGGCGGTGCGCTTCTGGCTGTAGGGCACCTGGCGATCGAACCAGAACTTCGTACGGGCCAGCACTTCGGCACGGGTGATGGAGGCTGCGGCGACGGGCGCGGACGTGTCGGGGGTGTCGGCAGCGTGTGCGCTGGGTGCTGTGAGCGTTGCGGCAGCAACGGCCAGCGCGGCGAGCGCGGCCGAACGGCGCGTGATCAACAAATGCTCCTCAGTGGGTAGACGCAGGACGGGGCCGACACTCAGCGGCTCGACCCCCTGGCCGCGCTTGATCCTTCCTGCCGACCGGCCGTCACGTCAGTCAGAAACGCGTCATTACCTCCAAAGGGCTCTTATGAGACACGGGAGTCAGGCTTCCTGATCTACGCCCCGGGCGGCCCAGCTACGGTCGCAAGTGGACGGTTGCAGGCGCCGCTCGCCCTGGCTGCTGGCCGAATGATCGAAGGCGCCGCTGCGCCCTGGCGTCTTCGAATCGAAGGTGGAGAGTGTGGATTAACGCATCAAGCCCAGGCTGGCCCGCGCCGTGCCGGGTGGGTTCTGGCTCGCTTGCCTCGGGCGGCGCACGGGGAGAGGTCGCCTACGGGACGCAGTCAGTCCCAGTTGCACCGATGTTTCAGGACGTAAATCGGGCTTGTCGCATAGTCCATGCTGACGTCGCTGCGCCAGGATTCCAGATCCCAACTCGGTCCGGTGTTCCAGTGTCCGGGCGTGTCCTTGTCCGCGAAGACCGCATGGCAGGCGAACTGTTCATACAGGGACCGGTGCTCTGTGTTGCTGACTCCGTTCGGGTAGGGCGCCAGGCTCCACGCCTGCTCCCAGGCCCCGACGAAATCGGTGCGGGCGTTGAGGAAACCGTCCTCCGTGGGGTATGCGCGGACGACGACGTCGCCGGTTCCGACGGGGATTTCCACCCGGGTTTCCTTGAACCAGTCGGTTCCTGTGGTGCCCGAGTAGCCCACGCACTCATTGACGCACCCTTCCACGCCGCCGCCGGCGCTCCAGAAGAGGGTCAGGTTGTTGGACGAGAATGTCTGGTAAACCGACTTGTAGGCCTCGTCCCACCCTTCGTCGGAGGTGGGGTAGCCGAACGCCCCGCCCTCCCATCCGTACTCTGCCCACAGCTCCCCGATTCGTCCCCACACGGGGTGCGCGCCGTTGGACAGCGTCGGATGCCAGTAGACGGTGCCGCCCTCGAACTGCTGGCGCTTGCCCTGGCCGTCCGGATTGGTCAGCTCGTCAGTGAGGGGGAATCCCAGCTTGCCGGCCTCCCAGCCCAAGGCTCCCCACTTGTCGCGGATGGCGCCCCAGACGGGGTGGGCGCCGGTCGTGGCGGTCCAGTAGATCGAACCGCCGGTGAAGGTGTTGTACCTGCCGCGCCCGTTCGGGGTGGGCAGCTCATCGGATGTCGGGCAGCCCAGAGGCGAGCCCTCCCCGCCCATCTCGACGTACTTCGCCAAGATGGCGCCGCCGACCTGATGCGGCGCGCAGGACGTTTCCTCGGCGGCAGCAGCCGGCCCCGCCTGTACGGTCAGCATGGCGAGTGCGGCGAGGGCAACGGCTGCGCCCTTGAACAGGGCGGCTCTTGTGCGTAACAGCCGTCTCGTTGTGATCATCTCTTCATCTCCTCTGCCCCGGCGAGGCCATGAGAAAGCGGATGGCATTCAACTATCCCGCGAGACGCAGGGGTTGACACCTATCAGCTCTCATCCATTTGGGCCGGGAGGAGGGAATTCACATACGGTCCACTCGCCATGGTGTCCTTCGCCGGCAACAGCACGCCCACGAAGCCGATCACGGCCAGCCCGGTATTGACGAGGATGCCGATCGCTCAGTGCTGCAGCGCCGTTGTTATGGGTGAGGCAGTCGGCGCTCCAGCCGATTACCACTACCGACTCATTTCACTCGCAGCTTGCGGCTCCCGGCTCGGTTCTTCGCGATGTTCCGTGTCTTCTTGGTGTTGGCCGACTCGGCGATCAGGGCAAGTACCGCCGGCGACATCGACACCTCGGCGAGCAAGCGCTGCATCCAGTCCGTGACCTCCGCAAACTCGGCCGGTGTCGGCACGTGGCCGTCCTCGATGGAAAGGTAGAACAGCCAGTCGTGGATGCGGCGGCGGATGAACGCGCGGTACCCCTCGGCCTTGAGCTGGTCGATCTCCGGCAGCAGTTCGGCCGACCACCGCCGGAACTCGGCAGGACCGGTCGCCTTCATCGCGATCCTGTCCACGAGGGCGACCACCGCCCCCTTGGATGACATCTCGTTGGGGTCGCGCAGGATCGTGGCCACGATCGCGCGGTCCCGGTCACGGCTGCGCGAAGAAGCGGTCACCGAGACAACGCGTTGGTACGCGGACGATCGGACGTGCTCGTCTGCGACGGCATCCTCGACGTCCACGTCGAGGATGCCGGCCTCCGCCAGCAACTCGGCCACATCGGAATGCAATGTCATCGCTTCATCCCCCTCGTGAGAGCGCCGACAGGCGTCGTTACCAGCTGGCGATCACGTCGTGCCCTTGTGGGATGGCGATATCGAGCAAGCCGGGGAAGCGGGCGTCGAGATCTTCTCGGCGGAGCCGGTTCAGCCGTCGCGTCCCCTCGTCCCGCTGGTGGATCACGCCTGCTTCCCGCAGGACCTTGAAATGGCCGCTCTGGGTGGACTTGCTGACCGGCAACGCGAAGGTCGTGCATGCCAGTTCGCCGTCGGGTTCGGCATCTGCCAGTCGGGCGACGATGGCCAGTCGCACCGGGTCGCTCAGGGCAGCCAGAACGGCAGTGAACTGCAACCGAGCGCGGTCGGGGTGCACAAGCTTCGTTGCGGTACGGCTAGCCATCCCCGAAGCATAGCCAAGCATGTTCGGTAAGCGCGAACATCTGCTATGTTCGCGAATGCCGAACATGAGATTGTGGAGGAACGGATGCTGCCCCATCGCCTTGACGCTGCCCACGCCGGCGGGACGCCGTGCCGCGCTGCCGCCCAGGCCGAGGCCTCGGGCTTACCGAACACGATCCAGGCCGCGCGGACCGGTCCGGTGGGGAAGTGGAGGTTCTGGGCTGCGGCTTACGCACTCCTGATCCTGCTCACCGGTACGAATCTGCCGACGCCGTTGTACCGGGGCTATGCGGCACAGTTCGGATTCTCGCCGTTGGTCGTCACGCTGATCTTCGCGGCGTACGTAGCCGCACTGATCCCGTCCCTGCTGGTGGCAGGCCCGTTGTCGGACGCGATCGGCCGCCGGAAAGTGTTGCTCCCGGCGCTGGCTCTCGCTGTGCTGGGGGCGGCGTCCTTCGCCCTGGCCGCGGACACGGAGTGGCTCTTCGCGGCGCGCATCCTGCAGGGACTCGCGCTCGGCGCGGCCTCGGGGGCATTGACCGCATCGCTGGCGGAACTCGAACCCGCCGGCAACCGGCGCAAGGCGGCACTGATGGCGACCGTGGCTTCTGTGGGCGGCCTCGGCTTGGGTCCTGTGCTCGCCGGCGTACTCGCTCAGTACGCACCGGCTCCGCATGTGCTGCCGTTCGTAGTGGAGATCGTGCTGTTGGTGCCGGCGGCGGCAGCGATCAGCACATTGCCGGCAACCCGCCCAGCGGCTCGGTGGCGCCCTCGTCGACCGGAGATCCCCGCGGCGATGCGGGCGGCTTTCGCCACCAGTGGGACGGTCGGCTTCCTCGCATTCGCCGTCATCGGGCTGTTCCTCACGCTCATCCCCACCTATGTGGCCACTCTGGCGGGCAGCGACAATCTCCTGTTGGGCGGTGCCGTAGTGGCACTGATGCTGGCCTGTTCCGTGGTCGCCCAACTCATGGGCTACGGAAGGTCGGCGCGTAACCTGGAGTTGGTCGGTCTCCCTCTGCTGGCCACGGGACTGACGCTGCTCGCCCTCGCGGGCGGCCTGTCCTCGCTGACGCTGCTACTCCTCGCCACGGTGGTCGCCGGCTTCGGGCAGGGATGTGCGTTCCTCGGCGGCCTCACCGCGGTCAGCCAAGCCGCTCCGGCAGACCGCCGCGCCGACGTGCTGTCCAGCTTCTACGTGATCATCTACCTCGGCGTCGGCGTGCCCGTCATCGGAGTCGGCTTCCTCGCTACCCTCGCTGGACTTCTCGCCGCAGTGCAGTACTTCGCAGGCTTCGTCGCTCTGCTCTGCGTGATCGTGCTGATCGCCTTCGTCCGCGTACGGGGCCATGGCTCGGCTCCTGCTGCACCGACGCCTTCCGATGCCGTCGACGAGTGACATCAGGTCAGAGCGATGCTTCCCGGAGACTCCGGAGGTCCGGAGGCTGCGGGGGCACCGCCGGGCTCGATGTCGCCTACGGACACCTGTTGACCGTTATGAGGGGGATCTCCTTTACCTGGCCAGTGGTGTGGGCCCTCACCTCTCCTCGTCGTGGTGTCACTCGCTGTTCTGGCCCGTGCCGGCTTGCCGGCGGGCGCGGTGTTTCGCGACGTTGAGGCGGTTGCCGCACAGATCGGGCATGCAGTACCGGCGCCGGCCCGCCTTGCTGGTGTCGACGAACATCCCGTCGCACACGGGCGAGGCGCAGTGGCGGATGCGGTGGTGGGACAGGGTGCGCAACACTCCGAGGAGGCCGGTGCCGATCAGTGCGGCGAGCCCTTCGGCGAGCGATGCCTGTGGCTTGGTGGCGACGTACCACTGCCAGTGGCCGTCCGCATCCCGCTCCAGGAGTGGCCCCGCCCCTGCCGTGGCGACCATGGCGTTCGCGCCTTCGGCGACGCGGTCCTCGCTGTCGGACTCCAGGAGAGTGCGCAGCTCGTGACGGAGTGCCAGCACCTCCTCCAGGTCCCGCTGGGTCGGGTGTTCGCCGGAGGGTGTGGCGTCCATGGGGACATGGTGCTCGCTCAGGAATCGGCCTAGCACGGCCGGTTCCGTGAGCGTTTCGCCGGTGCTTCTGCGAACCCGGGCAGAGGTGTTGATCAGGCCGGTGGCAACGCCCGCCCCGAGCGTGTAATCAGAAAAAAGAAACTTCAAGCCTTACTCCATGTTACGGTAATCGAAGAAAGGCGAGTATACCCATTACCGCTATGGAGAGGTCGGCATGACCACGCACTCCCGCACCCGCCCGTGGCACCTCCACCAGTACGTACAGGTCACCGCCGGCGAGGTGGCCACCGGCGTCTTCGGCGACGGCCCGCCCGTCGTCCTCGTCCACGGCACGCCTGCCTCCTCCTACCTCTGGCGGAACGCCGTCCCCACTCTCGCCCGCCACCACACCGTCTACGTCTGGGACCTCCTCGGCTTCGGCGCCTCCCGCCTCGATCGCGACCTCGATCCCGGAGCCACTCCCTCCATCGCCCAGCAGGCCCGGACCCTCGCCGAACTCGTCGAGCACTGGGGCCTCGAAACTCCCGCACTCGTCGGACACGACATCGGCGGTGGCGTCGTCATGCGCGCCCACCTGCTCGAAGGCGTACCGGCCTCTCGGATCGCGCTCCTCGACGCCGCCGTTCTCGGCCCCTGGAACACCCCCTTCACCGAACACCAGCAGCGCTACGCCGAGGCGTACCGCACGATGCCGTTGCACATCTTCGACGACCTTGTCACCGCCCGCCTCCGCACCGCTGTCCACCGGCCGATGTCCGAGGAAGTCGCAGAGTCCTACCGTGCCCCCTGGGCGGGCGCCGAAGGGCAGCAGCGTTGGATCGACCAGGTCTGCGCCGTCAGTTTCGAGGACACCCGCGAGGCCGTGGCCCGCCTGGGCGAAGTCAGCGCCCCCACCCTCGTTGTGTGGGGCGCGGAGGACCAGTGGCTGGCACCCGCCACGGGTGACCGGCTCGCCGCCGCCATCCCCGGCGCTGAACGCGTCACGATCCCTGGTGCCGGCCACTTCATTGCCGAGGACCGGCCCGAGGAGACGGCCAAGGTGTTGGTGGATTTCTTCGCGGCCGAGCGCGCTCGTGCGGAGGCGGGGCCTGCCGGCGCGACTCGCGTACGTCGTGGAGAAGGGTGACTGCGTGTTGCTGCCCGCCGCGTACACCCTCCACCCTCCACCGTCACTGTGCGGTCCAGCCACCATCGACGGTCAAAAGTGCGCCGGTGATGAAGGAGGCGGCGTCGGAGGCGAGGAAGGCGACGGTTTCGGCGACCTCGTGGGGGTGCCCGATCCGTCCGATCGGGTGGGCGGAACCGAAGGAGGCGAGCATCTCGCGGCCTTTGTCGACGACGCCTTCCATGATGTCGGTGTCGATGACCCCGGGGAGTACGGCGTTGGAACGGATGCCTCTGGGGCCGCCCTCGGTGGCCAGTACCCGGGTGATCTGAGCCAGGGCGCCCTTCGACGCGGCGTAGGCGGTCTGCGTGGCGAAGGCGACGAGTGACGACACGGATGCGATGGAGACGATCGCGCCGCCACCACCGGCATCCATGGCGCGGAACGCCTCACGAGCCTGGACGAAGTTGCCGCGGGCGTTGACGCGCAGGAGGTCGTCGAACTCCTCGACGGTGGTTTCGGTGACCGGCTTGTTCAAGGTGCGGCCGGCGTTGTTGACCAGGATGTCGAGCGAGCCGAAGCGGCTGGTCGCGAGGGCCGCCGTGTCCCGGGCGAGCGCCTCGTCGGCAACGTCGCCGACGAGCGCGGCGATGTTGTCGGGGTCTTTCGCGGCGAGTTCCTCGACGGCCTCGGAACGGTCGGTGACGACCAGTCGGGCGCCGCGGGCGTGCAGGAGTGTCGCGGTGGCGTGGCCGATGCCGCGGGCGGCTCCGGTCACGACGCCAACTCGCCCGGTGAGGTCCCACGTGGCGGGGGCGGTGGCACGATGCGGGGGCGTGGTCATGAGGTTCTCCGGTTGGGTGCTCTGGTTGGTTTTCGGTGGGTGTCAGCGCTGGTGCACGGGGCGTACGACGATCTCGTTGACGTCGACGTCGTGCGGCTGGGCGAGGGCGTAGGAGACGGCCCCGGCGATGGCGTCGGGCCCGATCGCATGGGCGCGGTAGGCGCGCATGGCCTCGGCGGCCTTCGGGTCGGTGATGGTGTCGGCGAGCTCGGAGGTGACGACGCCGGGCGAGACGGTCGTGACCCGGATGAAGGGGGCGGACTCCTGACGCAGGCCTTCGGTGATGGCCCTGGCCGCGTATTTGGTGCCGCAGTAGACGGCTGCGGTGGGCACGACCTCGTGGGCGCCGGTGCTCGCGACCGTGACGAAGTGCCCCGAGCCTTGTGCGGTGAACACGGGCAGCGCAGCGGCGATGCCGTGCAGCAGGCCACGTACGTTGACGTCGATCATCCGGTCCCACTCGTCGACGAGCAGGGAGTCCAGGCGCGACAGGGGCATGACGCCGGCGTTGCTGACCAGGACGTCGACCCGGCCGTGGCGGCCGCGCGCTGCCTGCACGAAGTCAGCGACGTCCGCGCGGTCCGTTACGTCCAGCCGTACGGGGAGCAGGTCGCCGCCGGAGCGGTCGGCTGCCTCGGCTGTGGTCTCGGCCAGCGCCTGCAACCGGTCGGTGCGGCGGGCCCCCGCCACCACCTGGTGCCCGTCCGCTGCGAGCCGAGTGGCGACGGCCGCGCCGATGCCACTGCTGGCGCCGGTGACGAGGACGACCTTGCGGTCGGTCGGCATGGCGCGTTCGGTTTGCTGTGCACTTCGCGGTGCGGATTGCTGTGCGCATTGCGGCGCGGATGGCTGTGTGGTCATGGCCTCAAACCTGGCCCGGCCGGAGGACCCGCAGGAAGGGCGACCTGTTCCTGGGTGCAGCGCACCCAGGATGACGGGAGGGCCCGCACCTACGATGACGGTATGGCACGCTCAGAACTCGGCGCCTATCTCACTACCCGGCGCGCTCGAATCACTCCGGCCGAGGCGAATATTCCCGTCACAGGGCACCGCCGGGTGCCGGGGCTGCGGCGTGAGGAGGTGGCGCTGCTCGCGGGAGTCAGCGCCGACTACTACGTACGCCTGGAGCAGGGCCGGGAGCGTACGCCCTCCGCGCAGGTGCTCGACGCCCTGGCCGCCGCGCTGCGGCTGGACGAGGACGGCCGCCTGCATCTCTTCCGGCTTGCCGGCCTCGGCCCGCAGCCCCGGGCCGCCGCCACGGTGGACAGAGTCGAGCCGAGTCTGCTGGCCCTGATGGACGCGTGGCCGCACAACCCGGCCATCGTCTACAACCACGCGTACGACGTCCTGGCATCGAACGCGATCGCCGACGCGCTCTTCCACGGCTGGGCGCACTCACGCAACCTCATGCATGTGGTGTTCACCGACCCGGCCGCCCGCGCTTTCTACCGCGACTGGCACGAGGTCGCGCGCAACTCCGTTGCCGGTTTCCGGCTCAACCACGGAGCGGCTTCGGGTCACCCGCGGGTGCGGCAGGTGTTGACCGAACTGCTGGAAGGCAGCGCGGAGTTCGCCGAATTGTGGGCACGCCACGATGTCCGGGGCAAGGCGCTGGAGAGCAAACGCTTCGTCCACCGCGACGTCGGGCCACTGACACTGACCATGCAGACCTTCGACGTCCGCGCCGCCCCGGGTCAGGAACTCGTCGTCTACCACGCCGAGCCCGCCTCGCCCAGCAGCGAGGCCCTCACCCTCCTCGGCTCGCTGACCGCTACCGCGCGCCAGAAATCCTGACCCGGTTGGGCGTAGCGGCAGTGACGCGCACCTTTAGGCCGGGGCAGGGAGGTCGGAGTGCGGGGGAGCGAGGCGAGAGGGGCGTAATTTTTTGCCAATCGAAGGCACCGCCGCGCCTCGACGTCTTCGAAACGAAGGTGGCAGGAGGTGATGAGGGGTCAAACCCAGGTCGGCACGTGATGCTCGTGTCCCTGGGCGCCGAGTCCCGTATTGGGGTGGGGGAGATCGAAAACCCCTGTTGGTGTGCCAGGTGCGAGGAACGCCTCATGAGCGGAACCGCGTGTAGGTCAGGCTCGTCCTCCACCGAAAGCTGCACGGCAGTGGGGGTGGCAGTGGACACTGATACGGGCATTGCTGTCTGCGCGTCCGCGATAGCACTTGGCTCTCTCGCGATCAGCTTTGCTCAAACCAAGGTGGTCCGGGAACACAACCGGCAGTCCGTGCGGCCCCTGCTGCAGATCCGACGGGTGAAGGAATTCAAGGACAACATTGCGCGTCTTGAGGTCATCAACGCCGGCCTCGGACCGGCAATCGTGATCGAGACCGTGGTGACGTTCGACGGAGAGGTCATCGGGCAGTGGGACCTGGAGACGTACCGCACGGTGATCCGGTCGTTCCCGATGCAACCCAAGGTCTCCACCTTGGTCGGGGGAGGAGCCGTCCTCGTGGGGCAGAAGGTTTTCCTTATCCACATCGACGATTTCGACGGAGACGAACACGGTTGGTTCTGGGACCTCATTGCCCAGCGCATGCTCATCGACATTCGTTACGAGTCCCTCTACGGCGGTGAGAACTACAAGGTCAGATCGTTGCCGCTGTGATTGATGTGATGCCGGGCCCGCGTAGGCCCAGCTTGCGTACCACTGCACCACTGCACCACTGCACCACTGCACCACTGCGCCACTGCACCTCTGCGCCACTGAACGGGGAGGGGCTCCGCCGGTCCGTGCCGGCGGAGCCCCTCCGATGCCTGCCTCAGGCTCAGATCATCAGCAGGAGCCGTGTGTGCGGTACGAGCTTGCGGTTCACGCTGGTGCTCTGCACGAAGATCGTGAAGTCGTCGTTGTGGTCCGGGGTGATGCGGACTTCCGCGTCCGGCAGGCCGAGCAGGGATCGGGCCTGCGGCCCCGTGTACACCCGGTCCGTCTTCTTCTCCAGCACCGCGATCTGCTTCCGCGCCTGGATCTTCTCCGACTTGCTCAGCTGGTAGAACGCACAACCGGTGCGGTACGTGTGACCGCATTCAACGACCCACTCACGTATCGCCGCCGTGCGAGCCACCGGAATCAGCTGGTACTCCGACGGGTTCACCGGGGTGAGACCGGCCTTCTTGATGGTGTCCTTGTTGACTGCCTCCGCGCCCGTGGAGAACACCGCGCGTGATCCCCGGATGCCGTTGGCCCGGCCCACCATGAAGTTCTCGGTGGCCTGCTGGATGACCTGCCCTGCCTCCTCCAGGCCCTGGGTGCTGGTGGCGTCCCAGATGGCGATGTTGTCCTTCGGGAAGCCGCACTGCATGGCCTCGCGCTTGCCCATCTGGTCCGGCACCAGGACGGCCAGCGTCCAGTTGTCCTCCTGTGTTGCCATCAACGTGGATACGGCCTGCACCAGTTCACGCGGATTCCCGGCAGGGGCATCCGGACAGCGGTGGCTCGCGTTCTCCTGTCCGTCGGTCAGTACGAAGGTCAGGAAGCTGTGGTCGCCGTACAGTTGGGCGGTCTGCGCCAGTTCCTGCTGCGACTTCAGTGTGGCTGCCAGCAGAGCTGTCATGCCTCCGACCCGGTAGAGCTGCTTCAGGGACGGCATCCGCAGCACGTCCTTGTCGTAGATGACGCACTCCACCTTGTCGGCGAAGACGTACACCGTGACACGGGTCTCCTGGTCCAGCTCCTTCGATCGGCGGGCGAGATAGGCGATCTGCTGGTCGGCGACGTCGACGACCTTGCGGCTCAGGTGTGACATGGACGAACTGGCATCCAACACGAGAGCAACGTGGTTGATGTAGTTCTGGCTTCCGGACATCACTGCTGACATGACTGGTCCCCCTCTTCCCACTCGGTACTCATACCTTCTCACCCACCACTGACAATCGATCTTGGCTTCAGCGCCGACTCCAGCGCCGACTGCAGAGCGGACCGGCTGCACCGGGCCCCGGGCCCGCAGAGCCCGCTCGCCGCGTCCTCCCTATGCGGCCCGTGGCCGGCGCAGGACCATGGGGCATGGGCCACAGGAGGGCGACGCACCTGCGCTGGGCCGTGGCCGGATCGGCCACGGCGGTCCTCCTCACCATGGCGGCCTGGGTGTGGTCCGCCTACTCGCTGGGCGGACTCAAGGACGTTCTTGCGGTCGCGGGCTCCATGGCCGCCCTTCTCGGCCCCCTCTTCGCCTGGGCGTTGCACCGCCGACAGCACAACGCACCGGACCGGGCCCCCGAAGAGCAGGTCCACGAGGACCTGCTGCACCGCTATTTGGCGGACGAGGCGGACCGCCGCTTGCAGGATCCACTGCCCTTGCCGGTGCGCTGGGCCAACACCCACCGACCGGTGGCCGACCACTGGGAAGTCGTGCGGCGCTCTCCCGACGCGGCCGGCCCACTGGACCTCTCAGGTGCGCTGGACGACCCCGTACGGGATGTTCCTGAAGTCTTCGCACGCATCCCGTCGCGGCGGCTCGTCCTGCTCGGTGAGGCAGGGGCCGGTAAGACGGTCCTGGTCACCCGCCTGGCCAGGCGTCTGCTGGAACGATGGCAGCCCGGCCGTCCCATTCCGGTAGTGGTATCGCTGCGCTCCTGGAATCCGGTGCGTACCGGTTTCCGTGAGTGGCTCGCCGAGCAATTGAGCCGAGACTACCCGTACCTGCGCGTGCAGGCGGAGACCGCACCGACTCTGGCCCGGCGGCTGGTGGACGCCCACCGCATCATGCCGCTGCTGGACGGCCTGGACGAGCTGGCACCGTCCCTGCGCACCACTGCCATCAACGAACTCGACAGCAGCCTCACGGACGGAGAACCACTCGTCCTCACCAGCCGGCCGAAGGAGTACGAAACCGCCCTGACCAACCGGGTACTCACCGGTGCGGCTGTCGTGGAACTCCAGCCACTGTCCAGTGCCGAGATCCGTGACTACCTCCGTCTGTCCACCCGCCGGCAGCACACCGATATCTGGCGGCCGGTGTTCAACCGACTGGCCGACCAACCACACGGCCAGCTGGCGCAAGCGCTCTCTTCCCCTTTGATGGTCACGCTCGTCCGGACCACGTACAGCGATGCCGACGCCACCCCGTCGGAGCTGGTCGACGACCGCCGGTTCGCCGCCCGCGAGCAGATCGAGAACCACCTGCTGGATGCGTTCCTCCGCACCGCGTACGGCCGTAGCCTGCCGCACCGTGCCCCGGAGCGGCTGCGTTTCCTCGCCCGGCATCTGTCCCGCCTGCACACGCAGGAGCTGGCCTGGTGGGAGCTGCACCGGGCAGTGCCGCGTCGGGTGCTGCGGGGGATGACCGTGGTGACGGCCGCCTTCCTGGGAATGGTGAGCCTCGGTACCCTCTTCGGCCCGGGTTTCGGGATCGTCGGCCTGATCATGGGCGGTGCCTGCACCAGCAGAACGACACCGCCCCCGCCCGCTGCTGTTCAGTGGCGCTCCACTGAGCGCCATACGCCCCTGCATCGTCGCTTCAGTGTGGGGGTGCTGACGATCGGGCTCGGGCCGGCAGGCGTCCTCGGCACGCTTGCCCTGCTGGGCGGCTGGGCCGCGGGCGAGCCCGGCGCGGGGCTGCTGCTCGCGGCCACGTCGGCAGGTGCCATCGCCGTGGCGGGCGGCCTGAGCGGACTGGCCCTGCTGTGGCTCTGGGACGTGCCTCCCCTCGTCGGCGCCGAACAGCCCAGCCCGGACGCGGTGTTGCGCCGTGACCGCGCCTACGCGCTGGGCACCTCCCTGATCGCCGGCATCATCTACGGTTCGGTCCTTGCCGTGACCATGGGCGCGCTGGTTGCTTCGGACCAGGGAACACGAGCGGGGGTGAGGGTGGCGTTGGCCGTGCTCGCCGGTTGCTTCTTGATGACGGCTGAAATCTCGCTGGTGAGCAGTGCGTGGGGCCAGTTCGTCTTCACTCGCGCCTGGCTGGCGCTCCGCCGACGACTACCGTTCAACGTCCTGCGTTTCCTCGACGACGCCCGTGACCACGGCGTACTGCGCCAGAGCGGCGGCGTCCACCTCTTCCGCCACGGTCTCCTGCAAGAACGACTCGCCGGCGAAGAGACAGCACGAGCAGTGCCAGCGTGAAACTCGGCGTCGGACCTGCCACTTCCTCAGGGCCTGTCCGGTGGATCATGTGACTTCCTCGACCTGTGGTTGGTGGCATGCTCATGGGGCGGGGAGATCTGTTGAACGATGCATGGGTCCGGCTGAAGCCGTAGCTGCCGGAGCCCGGCAAGCGAGGCGGCCGCTGGGCGAGCCATCGCAGGACCATCAACGGCATCTTGTACCGGAACCGCACAGGGGTGCCGTGCAGGGATCTGCTTGCACGTTTCGGGAGATGGAGGACGGTACGAGCGGCGCAGACGGCAGACGGCAGACGGCAGACGGCAGACGGCAGACGGCAGACGGCAGACGGCACGGGGGACGAGGTCTTCGCTGCCGTCCTCGCCGACGCGGAGACGAGGGTCGCATCGACTGGTCGATGGCGAGCGTGGACTCCACCTCCTGCCGGGCCCACCAGTACGCCGCCGGGGCCCGCAGGAGAGCGGCGCGCGTGCCGGGAAAGTCGCACGCCCCGCCAGCACCGCCCCGACAAGGGACTCGGACGCTCCCGGGGCGGGTTGACCTGCAAAATCCACCTCGCCGGTGAAGGCGGCCGCCGTCCGCTGGTGCTGCTGCTCACCCGGTGGGGCGACGGCCCGCAGTTCATCCCGGTCATGGAACGCATTTGCGTCGGCCGCCTCGGCGGCGGGTATCCGCGCACCCGACCCGATCACCTCGGCGGGGACAGGGCGTATTTCTCTCGCCGCAACCGCCGCTATCTGCGACGACGCCATATTAAGCACACCGTCTCCGAGTCGAAGAAGCAGCGAGCCAACTGACGAGGCCGAGGCAGCAGGGGTGGCCGGCTCGCCGGCTTCTACAAGGCGATCTGCAAGAGGGGGAACGAAGTTGAGCGGACGATCAACGGCCTCAAGAACTCCAGAGCCGTGGCCACCAGATACGACAGACGCGTCTACGTCTTCCACGGCACCGTCACCGTCGCCTCGATCCGACCCCGGCTTCGCCCATGATCAGCCGGACAGGCCTTAATCCACTCGCACCGAATCCCGAGGCGCGACGGCATCGCGGCTGCCACGATCCGATGCCAACTCCCCCCCCGCGCCGAGTCAGTCGCCGGCCGCCTTACGAGCATCGTGAGCCCACCCCGCGATGACCGCGCCGATCACGACGGCCAGTACGTACACGGTGATGCTCGCGGCGAAGCCTCCCGGTAGCCAGCCCAGCAGGCCGGCGTTGTCGTGGTCGACGAGCTGGCGGATTGCGCCCTGGGCTCCGATGACGAGCAGCGCCATGCCGAGCGCCTGGTAGAGGCCGTATTTCATGGGGTCCCCCTCGGTCTGACTGCGGTTACCATGCACTTGCACTGTAAACCGGCGGGGCTCGTTTTACAATGCGATCGCATGGTGAAGGTGACGAGGAAGGCGGCGGTACCGTGCCGAAGATCGTGGATCACGAAGCGCGCAGGACGCGCCTCGTC
Source organism: Streptomyces sp. NPDC047117 (assembly GCF_040643545.1). Taxonomy (NCBI): domain Bacteria; kingdom Bacillati; phylum Actinomycetota; class Actinomycetes; order Kitasatosporales; family Streptomycetaceae; genus Streptomyces; species Streptomyces sp. NPDC047117. Next base: position 319,775 of record NZ_JBEYUN010000003.1, read on the forward strand.
GAGGCCGTCTGGTCACTGGCCGTGCGCGGCGGCATCGAGCAGGTGTCGCTGCGCAAGGTGGCCGAGGAAGCGGGCGTCTCCATGGGCCAGATCCAGCACTACTACTCCTCGATGCAGGCCCTGATCCGCGATGCCCTCGACCGGGCCGTACGGGCCGTGAACGCCACCATCGAGAACGCGGTCACCGCCGCCGACACGACCAGCCCGGAGGCCGTTCTCCGCGCCTGCCTCTACGCCCTGATCAGCCCGGCCGAGGAGAGCACGCGGCTGATGCGCTTCGCGCTGGCGGCCGCGGGCCGGGCGGTCTCCGATCCGACGATGGCCAAGGTCCTGGCGCCGGGGGACGACGAGCTGCTCACCTTCACCGCCGGCCTCATCACGGCAGCCCGGGAGGAGCGGGGCAGCGAGCCGCGCTGCGAGGAACGTACCGACGCCGACATCTGCTGGTCCCTCGCCACCAGTCTCGGCGTGGACATCGCCCTCGGCTATCGCACCCCGGAAGCCGCCGAACGCGTCCTCGACCACCACATCGAGCAGGTCCTCCGCTAAGGCCTGTCCGGCGGACCTTGCAGGGTCCCGCGCAGTCCGGCACGCATGCCTCGCTCGTGGCACCGCCCCGTGCCCGCCGACAAGCTCCGCCGGACAGGCCCTAGCGCCCAGCAGAGAGCCGGTTGATGAGGGCCACGCGTGAGCTGTTGTCGAGCTTGGCGTAGATATGGCTGAGGTGGCATTCGACGGTCTTGATGCTGAGCATCAGCTCACGGGCTATCTGGCGGTTGGTCCGGCCGGTGGTGACCAGCCGGGCGATGGTCAACTCCTGAGGGGTCAGCGGAGGCATTCGCGTGGAGATGGACGTGCCACCGTATCCGCACGCGGCGAACTCCCGCTCGCAGCGGGCAAGGTACGGTGCGGAACCCAGTTCCGTGAAGACTGCCATGGAGCGTCGGAGATGAACCGCGGCTTCGGAACGGCGGCCGGAACGGCGGAGGAAGGCGCCGAAGTCCAGCCCGATACGCGCGCGTTCGAAGGGATTCCGCACGTGGTCCGCGTGTCCGAGACCGTCGAGGTATGCACGCTCCGCGGCCTCCTTGTCATGCCGGGCAGCGAGGAGAGTACCTCTGATACGGCCGAGGGATGCCAGCGCTGAGTGGCGGAGGCGTGCGGAGGCCGTTTCCTCCAGGTGCCCCAGGACTTCCTCCGCTTCGTGGTACTCACCGAGCTCGACAAGGGACTCCGCGAGGAGATCTGTCCAGGGAACCACGCCGGGATCCACGCGGGCAGCGCCCTCGAGCAGGGGGCGCAGGGCACTCACCGCCTGCTCAGGAGCGTCGCGTAACGCTGCGAGATGTGCCAGCGCCCTGGCGCTGTGGAGCCTGCCGAGCTCGTTGTGACACTGCTCGTTGCCGGAGCGCAGGGGATGGAGGTACCGGGCGGAGAGCCCTTGCTCTCCCCGGGCGGCCAGTACGACGGCGGTCTGACCGTATGCCATGGGTTCCAGCCACAGCTGTCCGGTGTCGGTGCAGGTGGCAGAGGCCGACTCAAGATGGAGGAGCGCATCGTCCCATCGGCCGAGACGGAATTCGGCCTCGCCCAGGAGCACACCGCCCAGCACTTGAAGTGCGGCGGGACCACGTCGGCAGAGCGGGAGGGCCGCTCGTAGATCGGCATGGCCTCCTTCGACATCGTCCGACCAGAGGCGCAGCACGCCCCGGCCGATCAGCAGGTCGGCGTCGTCCTCCTGGACCAGGACGCGGTCCGGAAGCCCCTGCACGTGGGCGAGACCCTCGGTAGTGGCGCCGGCCATGCCGAGGGCGGCCATGTGCGCGAATCGCAGCATCCCACTGCCGAATGCGGTTGGTGGCAGGGCCTGCGCGAGGTTCGCCCAGTGCAGTACGGATGCCGTGCTGCACTGGATGAGACAGGTGCAGGTGAGCTGTTCCGCGATCCGGCGGGCCAAGGCGGGTTCGGCGCACCGGGTCCATGCGTCTTGGAGCAGGGCACGGGCGTCGTGTGCCTCGCCTCGTACGAGTGCGATACGCCCCCGGGCGTAGCGGTGCGACGCGGATGCGGAATCGCCCGGCAATGCGCCGACCGCCTCGGTGGCTTCCGGGACTCGTCCGTCATGCAGCAGGGCGTCCGTTGCCTCGACGGCGAGCTGTGCGCGTGCGGTGTCCGTCGCCGCCAGCCGGGCAGCGTGGCCGGCCAGTAGCGCGGCAGTGGCTCCGGAACCCGCGCGCATCGCCAGGCGGGCTCCGGCGGCCAGGTCGGCGGCGAGCGGTGGATCCGGGAAGGCAGCAGCCAGCAAGCGGTGCTTCAGGGTGCTGAAGTCGTCCTCCGCAAGAAGTGCCGCCCGGGTGTGCAAGGCGGCCCGGCGTGCGGGGCCGATGTGGTGATACACGGCGGCACGTATCAGGGGGTGGGGAAAGGCGAGGCTCGGGGCACCGACGGTGAGGGGCAGGTGGAGAAGGTCCTGGGCCGCTGCCTCCTCCACCGCCGGTAAAGGGTCCTCGATGGCTGCGAGACGGGCGGCCAGTGGGAGAGGGCTGGTCACGCCGAGCACGCTGGCCGCCGCGACGAGTTGCTGGGTGGGATACGCACAGCGCGCCAGGCGCGCCACGACGAGCAGCCCGAAGGAGCGGGGCGCAGGCAGGTCCGTGTCGGGGGATGCCAGCAGAGCCGGGGGAACCTGCCGCAGCAGGGCACACGCGTGCAGGGGGTTGCCATGCGTGTGTTCGTGCAGTCGCATGACGGCGGACAAGGGCAGGGGTTCGGCGAGGAGCTTCGCACTGAGCGCCGCGAGCTGGGCCACGGGCAGGCCGCGCAGCGGCAGCCGCAGCGTGCTGTCGTCGTCGAGCAGGCGATGCAGTCCCTCGGGGAGCCGGGCGTCGCCCAGGTCCGGTACGGTCAGCACGGCCATGACCCGGTCGGTGTCCAGCCGGCGCAGGGCAAAGGCAAGGGCTCGCAGCGACGGTGTGTCGGCCCAGTGGGCGTCGTCCAGGACCAGGACAGCGGTACGGCCGTCCTCAAGACAGCTCACCCGGTCCAGCAGACAGGATCCCGCAGCGAAGACATCGGCTCTCTCGCGCAGGGCTTCGGCGGTGGCCACACTCGCCGAGGCCGGGGCGGGCGAGAGGAAGCGGCCCAGTACGCCGTAGGCGAGAGCCGTTTCGTCCTCGACACCGCCGGCGACCAGTGTCGTCACATGGTCCGCCAGCCGAAGGAAGCGCCGGACCAGTGCCGTCTTCCCGATACCCGGCCGACCCTCGATGAGGACCAGTCGGCCGGTGCCGTTTGCGGCGGCTCTCAGACATGAGTTCAGGGCGGCGAGTTCCTCTTCCCTGCCGAAGAAGGGGATATCGGAGGCGGCATCATCAGGCGTACGCAGCGGATCGGCATGCGGCATGGCCACCCCCTGCCCTGACGTGTGTCAGTGGGCTCTGCTCTACCCACCACGGTGGCGGCCCCGACGCGGCGATTCAAGTCGCATCGTGCCCATTGCCGGGTGCCGGGCCGCGCCCGGCATCGCCGGACTGCTCATCCCGCCCCGTGGGCCGCTCCAGCAGCCTCAGCAGTTCCAGCCAGGTGCGGAAGGGTACGGGCGCGGCCGCTCCCTCGGCGAACAGCCGGCCGTACACCTCATCCGCTCGGTAGTACAGCTCGATGACGAATCGCACGGCTCCTCCCAGCTGCGGGAATGCCCGAGCGGTGGCGTGCTGTGAAGCAGCCGCAGGAGATTGCCGCCGGTGATCCGGTCCTGGGCAGCGCGCGGGAGGCGCAGAGCACGGATCTTCTCCAGCTCCAGACCAGGGTGCAGCCACGGGCCGTCGGACCCGAAGAGTATCTTTCCCGGGCCTGCTCTGAGCACCGCCTGGCGAAGCACATCGAAACGGCGCACCCCCGAGGTGTCTGCATGGATGTTGGGATGGCGGACCAGGTGATCGATGAGGGACAGCTGCGCACTCCAGTCGTCGGAGAAGCTGCCCAGATGAGGGATGACGAAGCTGACGTCGGGAAAGGCCCGGGCCAGCAGTTCCAGGGGTGCTGTCTCACCCATGACGTCGTAGATCACGGGAAGTCGGAAGCGGCGCGCCGTTTCGCACACCTCGCGGGTGATCCGTCCGTCCCTGCGGTGCACTTTGATACCGCGGAATCCCCAGCTGCCGACTGCCTCCGACACCAGGGCGTGCACCCGGCCGGCGTCCCGTGCCGGGTGCACCATGGCGAAGCCGATGTAGCGCTCGGGCCGCTCGCTCACGATCCGGGCCAGGTCATGGTTGGCCACCGCGTAGTCCTCGTGGAAGACGGGCAGCAGCACGGTACGGCGGATGCCGGCTCCCCGGGCGCGGGACTCGTAGTCTGCGAGCGACGGCACGGTGTCCCAGGGGCCGCTGAGGCCGGATCCTCGCCCCGCATGACAATGGCAGTCCACGATCATGACCGCTCTCCCGTCAGGGCGGCAGGATGCGGACGGCTCCGCGGGGGAGCCCGGCGAGCCTGCGGTCGGTGAAGAAGGCGTTCTTCGTCTGGTCGATGCCGGGCACCGGGCCGATCCACGACCAGCCCTTCCGCTGTGCGAGCGCCACGGTGTACTGCTGCCATTCCGCGAGGTTCGGGCTTCGGCGATGTGCGTCGCGGAAGTACTGCCAGGTGCTGCCGAATTCGGTCGCGTTGCCGATGGGGTTGGGAATCGCTCCGGTGAGGGCGCGAAAGGCAGCGCTACGGGCGGCGTCGGGCAGCTGGTCCCACCGCGACTGCTGCAGTCGGTGGAACCCTCGTAACTGGCCACGGGGGATTCCCGGCGGGGCGGGCGCTTTGTAGGTGTCACCGGTACGGACGTAGTCGGGACGGTGCATATGGCGACGGGCGGCGCGCCAGTCCTTGAGGACCTGTTGCAGGGGTGTCGAATAGGCCCTGAGGAATGCCTCGAAGGTGGCGTAATGGCGGCGGGTCAGCAGTGCGTAGCGGTTGAACATGGCGTACAGGACCGCATGGGTCTCCAGGTCGTCACGGCCGCCGCTTTCCCCGATGATGAAGCGTGCCGTCCACAGCAGGTCCTCCGGGCTGAACCGGTAGGGAGGCGCCGTACCTGCCGGGCCGGGCGCCAGTGTCGTCAGAGTGCCGAGAGCTATTGTGCCCGCCGCGGCCGGCCGGACCGCCGCACCGCCGGCGTGCTGTGGGACCGGTACCGCGGCGGCCGGCGCGGCGGTCTGCGAGGCCGGTGCTGCTTTCGGGGAAGCGAAGCGCACGTGCAGGTGGTTGTCGTGGTTGTCCCACCGCTGCACGCCCCGCACGCCCGGGTCGTTGAACAGGATGAAGTGCACGCGGAGTACACCGTTGGCGCGCAGCCGGTCGACGAGCTCCTGAGTGAGTGCCCGGGAATAGCCGGGGTGCCCCTGCACAACCGGTGCTTCCCGACCGTCGTCCCGCAGCGGCCGGATGTCGACGTCCAGACCGAGCCGGTGTGATCCATGACCCGTGATCGGACCGCCGCCACGCAGACCGATGTCACCGATACCGATCCTGGGGCCGCGGGGGCGCGCCTGCTGCCAGGCCGCCGCCACCGCTTGCAGGGCCCGAACCGTCTCGGCCCTTCCGTAGCGACGGTCGGCCGGGCCCGTGCCGTAGAAGCCGGGGCCGTTGTCCGGCAGCTGAGCCGATATCGCCGGGTCCTTGCCGAGCCCCGCGGCGACACGCAGCAAGGACCAGGTTGCCGGGCCGATCAGGCCGTCAGCGGCGAGACCGGTCCTGGCCTGCCACTTGGCTGCCTCGGTCACCAGCGCGGCGTCGTCCCATCCGGTGCGCTTGGGGTTGAGCGCGCGCCGGAGCGCGGGCAGGTGGGCTCCCCACCCCAGTGATGCCGCGTACTGCCGGTTCCGTTCCACCTTGCGGGCGAGGGCGGTCGACGCGACCTCTTCGGTGCTCTGCTGCAGAGCGACAGGAGGCACAGCTGTCATGTCCCTACCTGCCTTCCGGTCGTCCGGGCAGGGGCCGGCTCGGTGTGCCCGGCGGAAGCTGGGCGGGCGCACCGGAGGACGGCCGGCCGGGAAAGGCAACACGGGGCTGAACGGCGGGCAGTTGCCGCACGGGCTGCGGCGACAGCTGGGCTCGCGGTGTGTACCCAACGGCCGGTGCGGTGGCGGACTCGGCACCGGAAACGGTCCGCCTGCCGGACTGGTCGGCCAGTCGGCGGCGCAGATGAATCGCGGGCATGGTCACGTCGATGCGCGCATCGGTCCTTTCGACACCGAGGTCGACGCCGGTGACCGAGCGGTACGCGTGCACGTACCCCTGAATCTCCGTACGCCAGTAGCGGGCCCACTGGGCAGCCTGTGACCGGTCGATCACGGCGTTCCAGTTGCCGAACCGTACTGACAGCAGTAGCTGTTCACCGAACTGCCCCAGATCACGGAAGTGGATGACACTGTCCGGCGACCAGCCCTGCAGCCGCTTCATGCAGTCGACCTGGCCCATCCACCGCTCCGGGTAGGCGACCATCGTCCGCGTGGGGAGGAACTCGCGCATCTCCCGCCGCGAGAGCAGCCACTCCTGGATCAGCATCTCCTGCCGTGCTGTCCACGGGAGGTCTCCGTACTGGTTGTGCTGGCCTTCGGTGAGCAGCAGATGCACGTCCTTGAGCGCGTTGAGCACGGGGAAACCGTCGGCGAGCACGGTGGTGTCGTCGTCCTCCCGGAAGAACACCGAGGTGAGGTTCAGCAGGGTGTGGAATGCCTCCAGGAAGCGAGGCCTGCTGTCTGCCGGCCGCAGCGCCGGTGCGCCGAGCGGGAGTTGGGTGATGCCGTACTGGTGGTCGTACTCGTAGGCCCGCCGTACTGCCGTCAACCGGTGTTGTTCGTCCTGCACATAGCCCCAGAGCAGCTGGCCGAGCGCGCGCAGCGGGTCGGTCTCCAACTGGGCCAGAGGGTCGGGTCCCAGTGTGCCCCGCAGGTTCTGGAAGCGGTTGGCCACCGCGTCCAGCGAGGAGCACAGCATGCCTTCTTCATGCCAGTAGGACCAGATGAATTCCAGGAGGAAGGGGTAGCGCAGCTTGTCCTCAAGGATGCCGTAGCAGGTGTCGACGCCGAAGCTGTGGGCGCTCCTGAGGAGTACCCCCGGGAGGTTGCGCTGGATCACTCCCAGGTAGGGCAGTACCGCGGGGTCGTTATGGCCCGCTGCCCCCTTGGGATCGGCGGAGATGTACCTCCGCCAGCGGTTCGTGATCGCTTGCCTGAACGGGTCGTCCGGTAGGACCCGTTCGCCGTACCGCTCCCGTTCTTCCCGCAGGTCGAGTCGGCCCACCAGTTTATCGATGACGTCCTTGTTGGACGAGACGAAAACACCGCACTCGGCGAGCAGGAAGACCTCGGTGGCCCTCTTGAGCAACTGGTAGGCGTCGACACCGGGGAACGGCAGCGCTGCCAAGTCGGGCTTCTCCCGCGGTGGAACGATCTTGCTGAGTGCGGCGTTGAGCAGCGCGGGGTTGCACATGATCGGTTCCAGCCAGGCGTCGTACTCCTCGAACGAGATGCGGTCCGTGCTGTTGCGGATGAGGCTCCACAGCGCCTGGTCGTCCTCGGGGAAGGTCGCCGCGGGGTTCATCTGGACCTGGACGTTGTCCCCCGAGGAGAAGGGAGGCCGAATGGCAGGGACCACTTGGATGGTGATCTCTCCGACGTCGACCTCGTTGACAGCCATCACCGCGTTGGCAAGGTCGTTGGGGTCGGTGGTGCCGATCGTCTGGCCTGGTTTGAGGGTGATGACCACGCGGACGATGTAGTCACCCGGAGACTGTTCCGGCGACACGTTCCACCACGCACGGTACGGGTTACGGCGGTCTTTCACCGGAGAGTCCTGCACTCCGAGGACTTCCCACTCGACGGGAAGGTTGGGGGGCTGCTCCTTGGTGATGAAGGCGATGCGTCCGCCTTGCTGGACGGTTGCAGAGGAAGGTTCGATGGTGACGGGCATGACCGGCCCCCTCAACTCTCGCTGAATGCCTTGCCGGGCAGTGCCGCACACCTCGTGGCGGTACCGAGAGTGCTGGACAGCGCCCAATGCGTGATCAGATCACCCAGGAGGCGGCTCTCCTCCTCAGGGGTGATCAACGCGGTGCTCCTGGCCTGGCCCAGGACCGCGAAGACGACGGACGGTGGTGCGGCGCGCATCAGGGACGGCTCCACGACCCAACTCCGGTACCTGGCCGCAAGGAGCTGCGGCGCACGTGCGGACTGTGGCACCAGTTCGGTCATCCGCGCGCCGTTCAATGAGGGCGGGCGGTGCCGCAGCAGCAGATCCACGAAGCGCGGCATCGAGCCCTCCAGCGCTCGAACGAGAACGCTCAGCTCATCCGGTACCCGCGGCAGGGGGTAGAGCGTCCCCCACAGGTTGCTGAGACTGCGCCACTGCGGGTGCGGATGCAGTGCATCGCCCATGGCGCAACTCAGTCTCACCCGGATGTATGGAAACGGGTGGGGGTCGCCCGGTACCGCAACGAACACAAAACGCCGGGGAAGACTGACGACCGACATCAGTCCGAGCGTTGCGGCGATCCCGAGCTTTCCCACCGCGAAGAAGTCGGCCACGATCTCCGAGACCGTACGGCCCCAGTACGCGAAGGCGGTGCGGGAAGCCGCGTCCCGGCACCGGCGCTCCGCGTCGTACAGTGCGGCCCGCAGCGAACCGACGAGATCGAGCAACGCCGCCACTTGATGACCGACCTCGTGCAGCAGGGAAGCCCCTATCCCGTGGCCGATCATGCGTTCGCGGGGGATCCTGATCAGTGCGAGGGGGCTGCGAGCGCGGCCGGGTACGCGGGTGTTGATCCGACGGATCGCGCCTCCCGGCCCACGGTCCAGGTAACAGGCGACCGGCACCGGTGTGTCGAGGACCGTACCCGGCACGGTGAGCGCTTCGACCGCGGCGACGTCCAGCCCGGAGAGCCAGACCCCGGTCTCCCGTTCGCTGCGCTGGGTGATGACCTCCTGGAACAGATCGAACTGGCCCAGGACGTCATGGAAACCGCCGCGCAGCGCAACGAAGCGGCGCTGTGCCACTTCGGGCGGTGTCGCTCGGCCGGTGCTGTCGAGCCAGGCGAGAAACGCCTGGACCCGACGCCGGAGATCCGCCTGGCCACGGGCGAGGAAGTGTTCGATCGCTGTCTGTGCGTCCGGTGACAGGGCGGCGGCGGGCACCATCGTCTCGTACAGCGCGAAGGGACGCACCCGGTCGAGCCGGGCCAGCAGGGCATGCGCCTCTCCGGACAGATACGAGCCCGCTTCCGCGTACGCCTCCATGGTGCTCAGGCCCCCAGGATGACGATCTTGCGCCCCTGGCGTATCCAGCGACCGGACCGTGCCCGGGCAGTCGCCTGACCGTCGGCAACCATCCCATCCGGGCCGGTCTCTTCGCTTACCGGCATCTCCTGGCCCGCGCTCTGGGGCGAGTAGCCGGCTTGGCCATGCGCACAGGAGCAGGTGGGCACCGGTGCCGGCCAGTACCAGGGGGCCGGGGATGCGAAGGCACGGAAGCGCCGGGCGAGGCCCGGAGCATAACGGCGGGCGGCCGACAGTGCGGCGTCCCGCGCCAGCATCTGAGGCGCGGCCCTGCGGGGATCGAGTGCGGCGTTACCCGCTGCGGTGGCTGCCAGCCGTACGAAGCGGCGGGCGATCTCGAACTCCTGCTCTTCGCGGTCGGCACCTTCCGTGTCGACCTCGAAGAGGTTGCCCGCCATCGATCCCAGCTTGCCGCCGATGAGTGTGCCGACGCCCGGCGCGACGAACGAACCGAGTACCCTGCCGGCAATGGGCAGGGCGGCCTTCGCGACGTTCTTGAAGATGCCGCCCAGCGAGCGCCCTACGGGGGACCGCAGAAAGCCGCCCACCCCGCGAGACACGTTTTTGAAAAGCTTCCCGAGGAACTGCTCGAGTTCGGCCTCGGTCGTCACCTCCATCAGCTCCGCGGCCAACTGGACCTCGTCCGTCTCGCCGAGTGGGCTCTCCATGGACGGCAGGGTGCTCTCCGCGGGCTCACCGCCCTCCTGCAGACCTTCCCACTCCTCGGACGCGCTGCCGAACTCGGCCTCGGCGCCTTGAAGTTCGAACTCACCGGGGTCCTGCATCTCGGCGGCGAACTCAGTCTCGTAGCCATCACTTTCGCTCGGCATGAGCCCGTACTGTGACATGCTCAACGACTCCTTCGGCCCTCGTCCATCAGCCGTCGACCAGCCAGAAGCCGGCGGTGCCGCGAACGTACGCCGCGCAGGCAGGAAGGGCGCCAGGGCCCGGTTCAGGGTTCTCCCTGAGGTGACTGCCAGGGTCACCCGGCAACGTTGGCCGAAAGCAGTGCCTGACGAAGAACAGCCCTCGTACGACCATGGAAGTGCGCAGGCAAGCTGTCTGCGCCAGCACCGCTGTTCACAGCGGCACTACGGCAGCTCGGCCGTGACTTTCAGAATGTCAGCGCTCTTCCAAGGACGTGCTCATGAGCGCCTATGACGACATCGTTCTCTCCGACACTCCCGTTCTCTACCTCCCACTGGGCGGCAGGGAGAAGGAGACATCCCTGGCGGGCCACCTGACTGCCGCGTACCACGGAACCCCGGGTACCGGCCCTCTCCCCAACGGGGACACCGCCTCGGTCTTCGATGGCACACCGGCGGAGTACGTCGAGGTGCCCGACGACGACTCGCTGTCCGTACCCACCACCGGAATCCTCACCATCGAGGCCTGGATGCGCCCGGACAATCTCACCCCGCCGAACGTGGAGAGCAGTGGCTACGTCCACTGGCTTGGGAAGATCACCTACGGCGGAGGGGACAACCGGGAGTGGGCCGCTCGTATGTACTCCCTGGACAACACGGAGGGCCGCGCCAACCGCATCTCCGGCTATGCCTTCAACCGGAAAGGTGGAGAGGGCGTGGGCTCCTACTTCCAGGACCCGGTGGAGGTGGGGGAGTGGATTTACTACGTGCTGGTCATCAACACCGTTGTGCGCGACGCGCCGTACCCCATGGGATACACCAAGATCTTCAAGAACGGTGATCAGAGGGACCAGGACTCCCTCGCCACGCTCACTATCGAGCCCGCGAACACCACGTCCCCCATGCGCATCGCCACCGCGGGTCTCCGCTCCTTCTTCCCCGGTGGCATCGGCAAGGTGGCGGTGTACGCGTACGAACTCCCGGGCGACCGCATCGCCGCGCACTACAACGCGATGACCACCTGAACAGGGGCGACGGGGATGGGTACTTCACTGCGGGGGCGGCGGCCATCACCCAGTCGGCGTTGAGGTCCCGCAGACGCGCGGAGTCGTCGGCACTTGTGGTCACGATGCGGCTCCCGTCCGGAGGCACGCGGCAGTGCCGTGACCTCTGCGTGCGCTCGCTCCCAGCGGTGCCGCCGCTCCTCCGCGCCACCGTGGCAGGCCTGCGCGTAGGCGAGAGCCACCGGGAGCGTTGGCAGGCGTTCGCCCGCCGCGGCCTGGGAGAGGGACTCGGGGGAGTAGCCCGCACGGCGGGCCATGGCGCGTAGCCCGGAGTGCTTGCCTCGGCGCGGAGTTTGCGTAGCTCGTACGCGAACCGCGCGACGGGTCCGTCCTGCGGATCGATCGGCTTCTCCGGACGCCCCCACTCGCCTCCCCAACCCTCACCAATGGACCTCGTCCGTGGCCGAATTTGATCGATCATTCGCCGGCTCTTGACGCCTGCGTTGCGACAGAGCAACATCCTCGCGCACTCCATGAGAGAACTTATCGCTGTGTGAGAAGAGGATGGCAATGAAGGTCGGAATTCTGGGCCTGGGTGAAGCCGGTGCCCTGTATGCGACGGGCTTCGCGGAACATGACTGGGAAGTGAGCGGGTTCGATCCGGGCGATGTGCCCACCCCGTCGGGCGTGGCGCGTGCAGCCACGGCGGTCGAGGCGGTGCAGGGCTGTGACCTGGTACTGAGCCTTACGGGCGCCAAGGCTGCGCCGGCCGTTGCGCAGGACGTGGCCCCGCACCTGGAGGCGACGACCGTCTACGCCGATATGAACGCCGGTGCGCCGGAGCTGAAGCGGCAGATCGCCGACGTGATCTCCAAGGGCTCCCGGGCGGTCTTCGCGGATGTTTCCGTGATCGGGTCAGTGCCGAAGTACCGCCACCGGACCGCTCTGGTGGCCAGTGGCCAGGGAGCATCCGTGATCGCGGATTACTTCGGCACCCTCGGGGCGCCGGTGGAGGATCTGGGGGACGAGCCCGGGGCGGCCTCGGCGCGCAAGCTGCTGCGCAGCCTGTTCATGAAGGGTCTGGGGGCCGTCATCGTGGAGGCCGTGGACGCGGGGCGTGCGGCCGGTGACGAGCCCTGGGTGCGCGAGCAGATCGCGAAGGAACTCGTCGACGGTGAGAGTGCGCTGGAGCGTCTGTACCACGGTACGTTCAAGCACGCCGACCGCCGGGGGCGCGAGGTGGCGGCGGCCGCGGAGCTCGTGGCGGAGCTCGGCCTCGATACGGGGCTGGCGCGCGAAATCAGCCGGCTGCACTTCCTCGCGGGCCGCGCCGAGGGGCTGCGTGACACCACCCGGCTGACTCCGGAACTGCTGGCCTCCTACGCGGGCCTGCCGACGGCGAACATCGGGGATGCCACGGAGCGGCTGGGGCTGCTGCATTCCGGCATCAGCGCGTTGTGGCCGGGGGCACGGGCGGTGGGCCGTGCATTGACGGTGTGGACCCGGGCCGGTGACAATCAGGCGCTTCACCAGGCCATCAAGGTCGCCGAGCCCGGTGACATCATGGTCGTCAACGGTGAGGGCGATGTGTCCCGTGCGTTGATCGGAGAGCTGATCGCCGAGCGCGCCAGGGCACGCGGCGTGGTGGGTATGGTGCTCGACGGCGCCGCCCGCGACGTCGAGGTCCTGGCCGAGATGGGCTTCCCGGTGTGGGCGCGCGCTGTCACTCCGGCCGGCCCGTACAAGTTCGGTCCCGGCCGGGTCGGTGTGCCGGTCGCCGTGGGCGGCGTGGTCTGCCGGCCCGGTGACCTCGTGGCGGCGGACGGCGACGGCGTTGCCGTCGTCCCGGCCGACCGCGCGGCCTCCGTCCTGGTCGCCGCCCGCGAAGTCGAGGCCGAGGAAGCACGGCGGCGCGCCGACATCCGCGCCATGGCCGTCGGCACGCCAGGAGGAGCATCGTGATCGCCGTATGGGCACTGGGCTGCTACGTGGTGGCCATCATCGTGTGGAACGCCGTCCTCAAACGCAACATCGGCGAGGCGCTGATCGTCGGCTTCCTGGTCACCGGCCTGTTCGCCGGCGGGGACATCGGGCACGTCATGTGGAGCGGGTTCGCCGAGGCCATGCAGGAGGAGGTCACCTTCGCCGCGCTGGCCTTCGTCTTCATGAGCTACCTGCTCGCCCGCACCCCCGTCCTCGACCAACTGCTGGGCATCCTCAACTCCCTGTTGGGGAGGTTGCGGGGTGGCCCGGTCTACACCTCCACCCTGGCCGCCGGCATCTTCGGCGCCATCGCCCATGTCGGCGCGGCGGTGACCGCGGCGGTCGGGTCGGTGACGATTCCCTGGATGAAGCGCTCGAAGGTCAGCGGCGAGCTCGCGGCCACCGTGGCCGCCGGGGGCGCCGGCATGGGCGTGACCTTCCCCTTCAGCTCCACCATGTTCATCCTCATGGGAACCGCCGGTGTGGCCTCCATGGCCACCACCGACGACATCGTGCTGCCCCTGTTCCTGGGCGGCCTGTGGTGTCTGGGCTACCGCATGGTCGCTGCGTTCATCATGGTGCGCCGCCACAAGATCCAGCCGATGGACCGCGCCGACCTGATGCCGCTCCGCAGGAGCCTGAGCGCGGGCTGGACGAGCCTGTTCCTCTTTGCCGCGATCGTGGTGCCGTTGCTGCTGACCAAGGGCCCCTCCGGCGCTGCCCTGAGCGACCGGGTCGGCACCACGATGTCCGACGCCATCAGCCTGATCACCTGGATACCCGTCCTGCTGATCGCCACGGTCCTGATCCTGGGACGGCGCCACCTGCCGCGCTCCGGCCGTGAGTGGTGGCAGGTGCTCGGCGGCGCGGCACCCCAGTTCGGTGTCATCGGTGTCACCATCGTGGCGGCCTTCTCCGCATCCAACGTGTTGGGGGAGCTGGGCCTGCCGCAGCAGCTGACGGATCTGCTGGCCGGGGTGGACGCCCCGCTGTGGGCCATGGCGCTGATCGTGGGCGTACTCGTCGTCGGTGTGGCCATCCCCCTCACCGCCAGCGCCACCATGGCCGCCATCGGCCCGGTCGCCGTCTCCTCCCTGGTCGGCGCCGGAGTACCGCCCGCCACCGCCTGCGTCGCGGTGCTCATCTTCGCCTCCACCGAGGGCGCCTCACCTCCGTCCGGCGCCCCCATCTACGTCGCCAGCGGCATCGCCGGCATCGATCCGTCCCGCACGTTCCTGCCGCTGGCCGCCTACTACTGCGTTCCCATCCTGCTCATCGGCGCCGCGGTGGCCACCGGCGTCCTGCCCGTCTGAACCGGAGGCCGCACCATGGCTCACCGTCTCCTGCAACCTCTCTTCCGCCTCAGCATCCTCGTCTTCCTGGCCGGCGGCGTCGTCACCGTCCTCGGTCAGACCCTCGGCATCGTCCTCGGCGACGCCCGGTGGGTGATGCAGGTGGAAAGCAGTGCCCAGCCGCCGACCTGCATCGCCGCGAGCATCTGCGGCATCCTCTCCTTCGTCCTCTCCTACCGACGGTCACAGGACGCCCGGGACGACGCGGAGAACGACCGGCTCCCCGAGCACACGGCGAACGCCGGCCGCGCGCAGTAGGACCACTGTCTACGGGATCGTTACCACTCCCCGGAACACCACTGTTCCCGGATTGCTCTGCCTCCTGGGTGGATCTTGTGCGATCCACTTCCCGCTCGCATGCTGATAACTCTTATCAAGACCAACGTGTGCCGAGCAGACCATCGAGGAGTCCTTCCGTGGCCACCACCCCACCCGCTTCTGCCATGCGGTCCCTCGACCGGGCCTTCGACGTCCTGGGCGTCCTGGAGGACACCCGCCAGCCCCTGCGCCTGAGCGAGGTGGCACGCCGCGCGAACCTGCACGTCGCCACCGTTCAGCGCATCCTCAATGTGCTCATCGAGCGTGGCTACGCGGCGAAGGAGGACACCGGCTACGTCGCCGGCCCCGCGGCCGTCGCCACCGCCCACGCCTTCCTGGTCAACAACCGCCTCAGCCAGATCGCCCTTCCCGTCCTGCAGGAACTGGCCGCCACCACCAGCCAGACGGCCAGCCTGTACGTACGTGTCGGACTCGCCCGCGTACTCATCGCGCGTGTCCAGGGCCGCAACCCCCTGCGCTACCAACTCCCCATCGGCGAGAAGCTCCCCCTGCACCTCGGCGCCGGCAAGGCGCTGGCCGCATGGCTGCCCGACACCGAACTCGACACCCTCATCGAGCAGGCCGCCCCCTTCACCCGTATCTCCGGCGAACACATCACCGCCGATGATCTGAGGGCCGATCTCCAGCAGGTCCAGCACGACGGCTACGCCCTGTCCCTCAGCGAACGCGCCCTGAACGTCACCGCCGTCAGCGCACCCATCCGCCACGGCGAGGACGTACTGGGCGCACTCAGCATCACCGGATCCAGCGGCGAACTCACCGACGACGACCACACACGCCTCATCAACGAAGTACGCAGGGCAGCCGACGCCGTCGCGGCGCGCTGCCCCTGACAGAAAGTCGCCCACGTGCCTCTGCCCACCTACCGACAGCTCACCGAACGAACCGACGCCCCGGCAGGCTCCAGCTGGCATCTCTTCACCGACCAGCCCGAACGAGGCATGGCCAACTTCGCCGGCCCACCCCAGATCCGCCGCGCAGCCGGCACCGTCGTTCAGGGCAGTGCCTTCAACCTGGATTACCCCCTGGACGCCTTCGACCCGCCCATGTCCAAGGCCCGCGGCATTCCCCAGCACCGCATCACCGCCAAGCACGACCAAGCACGCGATGACGTCCTGGACAACTTCCACCTCCAGGCAAGCACCCAGATCGACGGACTGCGCCACCGCCGCGCCTCCGGACACGGCTTCTACAACGGCGTACCCGACCACGACATCTCGCCCCGCAGTCCTCGCCTGGGCGTGCAGCTCTGGGCCGAGCTGCCCCTGGCCGGCCGCGGCCTGCTGATCGATGTCGAGGGACTGCTTCGCGACCGCGGCACACCCCTGCACCACGCCGACGGACCCGCCCTCACCCCCGACCTCCTCGACGACGCCCTGGCCGAACAGGGCTGCCACGTCGAATCAGGTGACCTGGTCATGGTGCACACCGGCTGGGCGGACTGGTACCTTGCCACCACCCCCGAACAGCGCGCCGAAACCCGTGACCGGCGCCACGCCACCGGCTTCGCGCAGAGCCGTGCCTTCGCCGCGTGGTGCTGGGACCATCGCATCGCCCTGATGGCCACCGACACCTTCGCCGTCGAAGTCCTCCCCGTACTGGAGAACAGCGACTTCCACCACAGCGCACCCGAGGACAACGGCATGATGCATCAGGAGCTGATCGCCAAACTGGGCCTCCCCCTGGGCGAACTGTGGAACCTGACGGCCCTCACTCAGGACTGCCGCGCCACCGGCCGCTGGGACAGCCTCCTTACCGTCAAACCGCTCAACCTCACCGGCGGAGTCGGCTCACCCGCCAACGCCACAGCCCTTCGCTGACCGCCCGCAGCAGGGCTCGTGGCACGGCTCGCGGGTCTCGGCCGGGGGAGGGCACCCGGTGGAGCTCTCCAGCGGAGCTTCTCAGCGGGGCAATTCGATGGGGCAGTTCAGTGGGGCAGTTCAGCGGGGCTTTTCCTGCAACGGCCGTGGTGAAATCCTGCATGCGCTGTTCATCCGCCTGAGCGGGCCGGATCTGCGCTTTTGCTTCCGTTCAAGGCTCGCGATGCCGGATACCAGCGCGCTGACCAGCATTGATGCAGGATTCCGCCATTGACTGGCGGAAAGTCGCTGGTTAGCTTCGGCACATGACCCAGGAAGCCCTCGCGGACTCCATCGACGAGCTGGACCGCCGCGTCATCGCAGCCCTCCAGCTCAACGGTCGTGCCCCGTGGAGCGCGGTAGCGCGTTGGGTGGGTGCCAGCGAGACCACCGCCCAGCGCCGCTACACGGCCCTGCGCGAGCGAGGGCTGCTACGGGTCATCGGCACCCTGGAACTGGACCGGACTCGGGAGGGCTCCTCCATGCTGGTCCGGGTGCAGGCCCGCCCCGGTCGCGGACTGGAGGTCGCGGACCGCTTCGCCGCGAGCCCCGATGTCCGCTTCGTGGCCGTCGTCACCGGGTCGGCCGATCTCATCGTCGACTTCGTCGCCCGTGACAACGAGGAGATGATGCGGATGCTCTTCACCGACCTGCCGGCGGCGGACCTCATCACGAGCACCGAGGCGGTCCCCGTGATCCGGGCGTTCACCTCGGCGGCGATGTGGGACACCGGGCTGCTTCCTCCCGCGGCAGCCGCCGACCTGAGACCGGCCTCGTCCTCGGCCTCCTGCGACCGCGCCGACCGGGACCGTGCGCCACACGCGCTCACCCCGCTGGAGCAGGAAATCATCACAGCGCTGAGGGAGGACGGCCGGACACAGATCAGCGTGCTGGCCCGGCGCCTGGACCGTGCAGAGTCCAGTGTCGCGCGTGCTCTGGACCGGCTCATCTCCCGCGGCATCCTCCAGTTCCGCACGCTCGTCGAACCATCCCTCCTCGGCTACGACGCGGAGTTCATGGTGTGGCTCTCCATCAAGCCCGACCAGTTGGAAGCCGCGGGCAGACAGCTCGCCAGGCACCCGGGAACGAAATTCCTCGCCGCGGCGACCGGGCGCTTCAACCTCGCCGGACACATGGTGCTGCCCCGGCGTGCCGACCTCCTGCACTACACCAGCGACGTCATCGGGACGCTGCCCGGACTCATCGCCTCCGACGTGACACTGCACCTCGTCACGATGAAGTACTCATGGCACCGGATGGACCGCACCACCCGACCATCCGGCTGACCACCTGAGCCGCTGGTCCCACCGGTTCTGCACGACACATCGTCGCCGCCCGCAGCGGCCGTATCGCCGCTCCGCCCCAGCCCCGTATCACCACCGTGGAGTCATCATGCCCCCAGAAGGCTTCAGCCTGCCCGCAGAGAGCTGGCGCTGGCCCGAGAGCACGTGGCGCGGCCACGTCGACGCCGTACGCGCCGGACGGCGCCTGCTCCCCGAGCGCTGGCCTGACGGTGCCCGCGTCGCCGTCGCCCTCTCCTTCGACTCCGACCACGAGACGATCCCCCTGCGCGACGGCGAGACCAGCCCCGGCCGATTGGCCCAGGGCGAATACGGTGCACGCGCCGGCGCCCCGCGGATCCTGCGACTGCTGGCGCACTACGGCGTACCCGCGACGTTCTTCATGCCGGCCGTCTCGGCGCTCCTCCACCCGGAAGAAGCCCGCGCCTACACCCGGGACGGGCACGAACTGGCCGTCCACGGCTGGATCCACGAGCGGAACATGCTCCTGGACCACAGCGATGAGCGCGAGCTGACCGCACGCGCCCTGGACACCCTCACGACGCTGACCGGACAGCGCCCGGTCGGGATCCGGACCCCCTCCTGGGACTTCTCGGAATCCACCCTCGACATCATGCTCGAACTCGGATTCGCCTACGACTCCTCGCTCATGGCCGACGACGAGCCGTACGAGATCGTCGCCGGCGGGCGGCCCACCGGACTGGTCGAAATCCCCGTCGACTGGATCCGGGACGACGCGCCGTATTTCACGATGGACCGCTACGGATCCGCCCGCCCCTACACCAGGCCCCGCGACGTCGGGGAGATCTGGCGGGACGAGTTCGACGCCGCCTACCGTGCCGGCGGCGTCTTCCAGCTCACGCTGCACCCACATGTCATCGGCCACCGCTCACGCCTGGTGGTGCTGCGGGAACTGCTCGACCACATCACCGCACACCGCGACGTCTGGTTCGCCACCCACGCCCAACTGGCCGACACCGCAGGCAACATGCTGAACAGCTCCGCCTCATCCCACCCCGCCTCTGACGCCCCGGAGCACTCGCCATGAACACTGGATCTGTCACGCCCGCCGGCTCCCGAAGAGAGAACAGCGGCGGCTCGCCCACAGGCAAACTGAATGGCGCCCAGCGCAAGGCCATCGTCGCAGGCACCATCGGCAACACCGTCGAATGGGTGGACTGGGCGCTCTATTCGATCTTCGCGAAGATCATCGCTGACGAGTTCTTCCCCAAGGGGAACGGCGCGGTCGCACTGCTGTCGACCCTCGCGGTGTTCGCGGTCGGATTCGTCATGCGCCCCGTCGGCGCCGCGGTACTCGGGGCCTACGCGGACCGCCGTGGCCGCAAGAAGGGCATGGCACTCACCGTCGCCCTGATGGCGGGCGCCGGATTCATCATCGCCATCACCCCGTCCTACGAGACCATCGGTGTGCTCTCGCCCCTGCTGCTGCTCATCGCCCGCCTCGTACAGGGCTTCTCCGCCGGTGGTGAATTCGGCTCGTCCTCCGCCTTCCTCGTCGAATCCGCAGCCCGGGGCCGCCGCGCCTTCGCCGGGTCCTGGCAGCAGGTCTCGGTCGCCGGCGGCGTCCTGATCGCCTCGCTCCTGGGCACCCTCACCACCTCGATGCTCAGCGACGAAACGCTGCACTCCTGGGGCTGGCGCGTGGCGTTCATCCTTGGAGGACTGCTCGGACTGGTGGGCCTGTGGCTGCGGGTCTCCGTCGAGGACACCCAGTCCTTCACCCAGGCCCAGGGGAGCGGCCGCACTCGCACCAACCCCGTCAAGGCCATGTTTGTCGAGCACCCGGCAGCCACCCTCCGCGTCGTCGGCATCACGATCGCGGGCACCCTCACCTACTACATCTGGGTCAACTACCTTCCCACGTACGCGAATTTGACCACCGGCATCCCACTGAAGACGGCCCTGCTCTCACAGACCCTGTGCCTGATCATCTTCGTGATCGCACTGCCGTTCGCCGGCCTGCTCTCGGACCGCATCGGACGCAAGCCGACGATGGCCGGATTCGCCGGCGGATTCGTCGTCCTGGCCTGGCCGCTGCTGCACCTGCTCCACAACAACTTCCTCAGCCTCTTCCTGGTCCAGCTCGTAGGCATGCTGATGATCCTCGGCTACTCCGCCAACTGCGCCGTCATCATGGCCGAGCAGTTCCCGGCGGAAGTGCGCGCCACCGGCATCGCCCTGCCCTACGCGCTCGCCGTCGCCCTCTTCGGTGGTACGGCCCCCTACGTCACCACGTGGCTGCACGAGAGCGGGCACAGCGACATGTTGTGGATCTACGTGGCCGCCGCCGCGCTGATCTCCCTCGTCGTCTACCTCACGATGCCCGAGACCAAGGACAAGGAATTCCACTGATGCCGCACGTACTCATCACCGGCGCTGCGGGCGGCATCGGCAGCGCGATCGCCGAGGCATTCGCCGCACAGGGCGCCTCCCTGACGCTCGCCGACCGCGACCCCGACGCACTCCACGCCACCGCCTCCCGCTTCGGTGCGAGCGCCGCGACTCGCACCGCGGACCTGACCGACCCCGATGCACCCGCCACTCTGGTCGAAGAGGCCTGGGCCGCACACGGCCCGGTGGACGTCCTGGTCAACGCCGCGGGCCTCTACCCCTCCCTGGACATGGCCGACGTCGACGCAGCCGCCTGGGACCGGCTGTTCGCGGTCAACCTCCGCGCCCCCGTGCTGACGACCGCAGCCTTCGCCCGCCTCGCCATCGCGGCGGGCCGGCCCGGTGCCGTCATCAACATCTCCTCCGGCGCGGCCCTGCGCTCACGGCCGGGCGGCGGACCGTACGCCAGCTCCAAGGCGGCGCTGGACATGGCCACCCGGGCCGCAGCCCTGGAACTGGGCAGGCATGCCATTCGCGTCAACGCGGTCAGCCCCGGCTTCGTCCTGGTCGACAGCGACTGCAATCCGGTCTCCGCCGAGTACGCCGAGGCCATCAGCGCCAACCCGCTCGGCCGCCCCGGTACGCCACAGGACATCGCACGGGCCGTGTGCTGGCTCGCAGGGCCCGACTCCTCCTGGATCACCGGAGAGATCCTCCGCGTCGACGGCGGGTCCAGCGCGGGAGCCCTCCACCTGCCCCGCATCTGGCAGTCCCACGACACCCGCGCCACCGCGGCCGCCGAGCCCGTTGCGGCAGCCACCACGACAGAGGAACACGAGGAACACGCCGGATGAGCGACCACAGCCCTGAACGAGCCGACCACAGCTCCGAACGAGCCGCCTACACCATCGTCGGTGCGGGAGCGATCGGCGGCACCCTCGCGTTCGCCCTCGCCCGCGCGGGCCACCCGGTCACCGTCATCGACACCGACCGCACCCACATCGACGCCATACGTACGCACGGACTCGTCCTCGCCCGGGGCGACGGCCGAACGAGCATCCCGGTGACTGCCGCCACGCCGGAGGAATTCACTGAATCGGATACGGTCGCCGGATCGGAGAAGTTCACCCGCCCCCTGGAACGTGTCCTCCTGGCCGTGAAGGCACAGGCCACCCAAAGCGCCATCGACTGGATCGCCCCTCGCCTGGACCCGAACGGGTACGTCGTCTCCGTACAGAACGGGTTCAACGAGGACCTGATCGCCCGCCGCATCGGCGCCCACCGCACCATCGCGGCCTTCGTCAACATCTTCGCCGACGTCATCGAACCGGGCGTGATCCAAGATGGTGGCGCCGGAGCCCTGGTCATCGGCGAACCCAACGGTGCGCCTGTCAGTGACCGCGTCCGCGACCTGGTCGCCGACCTGCAGAGCTGGGGCCCCGCTCAGGCCAGCGTCAACGTCGAGGGTTACCTGTGGGCGAAGGCCGGGTTCGGAGCCATGCTCGCGGCCACAGCACTCGCCGACGCCCCCATGGCGGACCTCATCGACCGCCACCGTCCCGCCATGGCCGGGCTGACGGGGGAGATCTTCGCCGTGGCCGACCAACGCGGCGTCAAGCTGGAGCGGTTCGACGCCTTCGACCCTCACCCCTTCAGGCAGGGAAGCGACGTCGCAGCATGCCATGCCGCCTTCGACCGCCTCACCGCCTGGCTGCGCACTCAGACCAAGGACCGCAGCGGCATCTGGCGCGACCTGGCCGTACGCCACCGGCCCGTCGAAGTCACCACGCACTACACCGACATCATCGCGTACGCCGCACAGGAGGGCCTGCCCACGCCCCTGCTGCAGTCCGTCATGGACGGACTGCACGAACTCGAAGGCGCACCCCAGAAGATGACCGAAGCCCGGATCGCCGAACTCGACAGGCTCGCCACACAGCCGGCTGCTGACTCCGTGCCCGACAGCGACAAAGCCACGGCAGTGCAGCGCTGGCTGGAGCGCCACCGCGAAGAGATGATCGCCGACCTCGCGGCGTACACGGCGCAGGGCAGTGCCAGCGACGACCTGGACGCCTTGGACACCTGCCTGACCTGGTTGCGCGACTGGCTGGACCAGCGCCTGGGGGCACCGGAGACGGAGAAGGTCCTCCCGCGCGACGAGGCCGGAGACATCCTGATCCGCCGCTATCCGGCGCGCGGGGCGACAGCGGCCGACGACCGGACCGTCATGCTGGTGGGCCACTACGACACCGTGTGGCCTACCGGCACCCTGGACACCTGGCCCTTCCGCCGGGAGGGCGACCTCATCACCGGGCCCGGCGTCTTCGACATGAAGGCTGGCCTCGTCCAGGCCGTATGGGCGCTACGTGCGCTCGACGCCCTCGACCTGCCCCGCCCGGCCCTCACCCTCATTCTCAACGGCGACGAGGAGACCGGAAGCCTCGCCTCGCACGAGGCCATCGTCGAGGAAGCCCGCGACGCCCGGCTCGCCATGGTCTTCGAAGGCGCAGCCGACGGCGCCATCAAGACCGCCCGCAAGGGGGTCGGACTATTCGCCCTCACGGTCATCGGCACCGAGGCCCACGCCGGACTGGACCCCACCGCAGGAGCCAGTGCCGTGGACGAACTGGCTCACCAGATATTCCACTTGACGCAACTGCGCGACCACGAAGCCGGAACTTCCCTCAACGTCGGAGTGATCGAAGGCGGCACGCGCAGCAATGTCACGGCAGGCCGAGCCACCGCACGCCTCGACGTGCGCGTGGCATCCGCCGCCGAACAGCAACGCATCACGCAGGCCCTCGGAGCCCTGAAACCCATCGACCCCCGTACACAATTGCAGGTCACGGGGGACTGGAACCGACCCGTCTTCGAACGAAGCGAGCAAGTCGCCGCACTCGCCCGCTTGGCGAAAGCCTGTGCACGACTGCTCGGGTACGACCTGCCCGAGGCCTCGGTCGGCGGAGCGAGCGACGGCAACTTCCTCGCAGCCGCCGGCGTACCGGTACTGGACGGCATCGGTGCGGTCGGCCATGGCGCCCATGCCCGTTCGGAGAGCACGTACGTATCCGGCATGCTCGCGCGAGCAGCGCTGGCCGCCACCATCCTCGTCACGCTGGCCGGCCGGTGACGACGGAGGTTGCTACAGGCCGACGCCGCCGGTGACGTCGACCCTGGTGCCGGTGACCCAGCGGGCATCGTCGGAGGCCAGAAAGGCGACCGCGTCGGCGATGTCCGTGACCTGGCCGATCCGGCCGAGAGCGGTCAGGCTGATGTTCCGCTCCATATTCGCCGGATCGGCCAGCACTTCGGCGGTCATATCGGTACGGGTGAATCCGACGGCGACGGAATTCACGGTGATTCCGCGGGGGCCGAGGTGCTTGGCCAGGGTGTGGCTGAACACTTCGAGTGCGCCCTTGGTGAGCGGATATCCGATGCCGTGGGCGGAGGCGATCCGAGTGGAGACGGACGAGATGTTGATGATGCGGCCGCCGTCGCGCAGCCGTGGCAGCAGTCGCTGAGTGAGGAAGAACGGTGCTTTGACGTTGACCGCGACCATCTGGTCGAACTCCTCAGGGGTGAGAACCTCGATCGGTCGCCCCATGAGGTTGAGCCCCGCGTTGTGAACCAGGATGTCGATCGCCGATTCCCCGTGCGCGCCCAGTCCGGTCTCCAGCCCGGCCATGAGCGTGTCCACGTCGTCGTGAACGCCCAGCTGGGCGCCCACGATGAACGCCCGGCCGCCTGCCTCGGCGATGGCGGTGGCGGTCTCCTCGGCCGCCGCCTCGTTGCTGCCGTAGTGCACGGCCACCAGAGCGCCGTCCCGGGCCAGGCGTTCGGCGATGCCCCGCCCGATGCCCCGACTGCTGCCGGTGACCAGCGCGACCTTCCCGCTGAGGTTCCCCATGTCCACTCCTTGACTGCGTCCCGCGGAGTTCGCTCCACCCAATCAAGCAAAGTTAGGCTAACCTAAGTGTGACACGCGTTCAGCGGCGGGCCCGTCAGCGGCTCTTCGGCTCGGGGCGCGGGCGGAGTGCGTCGACGATCAGGTCGAGGAGTTGGTCGGTCTTCTCCGTCGAGTCCGTCGCCGTGGTGGAGAGGAAGACGCCGAGGACCATCATCGTGACGTCCTCCGGGTCGACGTCCGAGCGCAGCGAACCGGCCTCTGCGCCGCGGCTCAGCATCATGGCGATGGTGGCGGTGATGCGCTCCCGGGTTGCGGGCGTGGCGATGGTGCCCGATGCCCAGCCGGCGCGCAGTGTGTCGGACATGCCGCGCTTTATTTTGAAGAACGCCGCGTACTGAGTCAGCCATGCGCGCAGTGCGGCCGCGGGCTCCAGCTCGTCGAGGAGCGGTGGTGCACTGGCGACGACCTTGTCGAGTTCCGCGGCGTACACGGCCTCCACGAGCGCCTCGCGGGTGGGGAAGTGCCGGTACAGCGTGCCGATCCCGACGCCGGCCGCGCGGGCGACGGCGTCCAGCGGAACGGCGTCCGGCGTTGCGGCGAAGGCGTCCCGGGCTGCGGCGAGGAGCTTGTCGCGGTTGCGTCGCGCGTCGGCGCGTGCGGGCCGGTCGGGCGCCGACGCGCTGCTGCCGGTGGTCGGGGGCTCGGTCTCAGGCAAAACGGAGGACCTCCGGTTAGTGCTACGGTGAAGCGGTGAGCAAAACGGAGTGACTCCGTTTTGCCTATGATCCCACGCGAAGGAGAGAGCCCATGGCTTCCCCCGCCCGATCTCTTCCCGTCACCGCGACCGGCGCGCAGCGCGCCGGCGGCCCTGGGGACCTCGCAGGCCGCACCGTCTCCCGGATCGGCTTCGGCGCGATGCAGCTGGAGCGCCTGCGCAACGACCGCAAGGCAGCGATCGCGATACTGCGCCGCTGCATCGAGCTCGGCATCGACCACATCGACACCGCACAGTTCTACGGCCACGGCTTCGTGAACGAAGTGATCCGCGAAGCCGTCCGCCCGGAGGACGACGTCATGGTGGTGAGCAAGGTCGGTGCCGAGCCCGACACCGAGGGCCCGCTTCCCCTCCGCCTCGCCCAGCGCCCCGAACAGCTGCGGGCCGCCGTCGAGGACAACCTGACGACACTGGGCATGGAACAGATCCCCCTGGTCAACCTCCGCCGCACCGACACCGGCCCCGGCCTGCGTGCCGAAGGGGACCAAGCTGTCCCCCTCGACGATCAGCTCGCCGAGATGACCGCCCTGCGCGGCGAAGGCAAAATCGGCGCGATCGGCCTCAGCAGCGTCTCCCTCGACGTCCTGCGCACCGCCCTGCCCGCGGACATCGCGTGTGTGCAAAACGCCTACAGCCTCGTGGCCCGCGACGACGAGGACATGCTCCGCCTCTGCCTTCAGGAAGGCATTGCCTGGGTTCCCTACTTCCCCCTCGGCAGCGCCTTCGCGGGCATGCCGAAGGTCACCGACGAACCCGCGGTCCTCACCGCCGCGCGTGACCTCGGCGTCACACCTGCCCAGGTCGCTCTGGCCTGGCTGCTCCACCACGCCCCGAACGTGCTGCTCATCCCCGGTACCGCCAACGCCGAACACCTCGAGGCCAACGTCGCCGTCGGCGCCATCACACTCGACGAGCAGACTCTCTCCACCCTGAACGCCGTACAGTCGCGGCCCGGAGACATCATCGTCTGACAGTCACTTGGCTGCGGTCCCATCACCCGCCATGCACCAGTTGGGCGGAACTGCATCGTCGCTCGTCCGGCCGGACGTCGCGTGCCATCTCGTCCGCAGCAGTCGGAGCGTCACGTCGCCTGACCGGCACACGGGCGGTACCCGGTAACCCACCACATCCCGTGAACGTTGCCCAGCAAGCACCTGTCTCTGCAGATGCCCCCAGCTCGCCGCTGCAGATCGGCTCGCGCGAACGGCTCCCAGATATCCGCTGCAAAGACCTCCGGACTGCATCCGCCTCCTCAGCCGACGCACGCGATCGGAACAGGCGTTCCCCCGGACGCACCACCGGAGAACGAACCCGACCACGCCTACTAGGGTGGGGCCGGTCTTGGAACAGCGAGAGAAAGGCGCCCACGTGGTAGACATGACAGCCGCAGCGCAGAAGGTCTTCGAGCGTTACGACCTCGACGGTGACGGTCAGCTGACCGCAGAGGAGTACCGGAAGGTCGTCGAGGAACTCGGCGAGCAGGGCGTCACCGATGAGGCCGCGCAGGCGCTCATCGACACCATCGACACCGACGGTGACCGCAAGGTCTCGTTCGAGGAGTTCCGGGCCTCCATGGGCCTCTGAGCGTCTTCTCCGTCGAGCAACGGAGAGCGCGCGATGACGCCGTACACGTCCTCCGGGTCCGCAGGGGCCCGGAGGACGTGCATGTGGGCGCACTTACACGTCCGTGACGACGGCCGGCCGTACAGCGGTCGTACGGGCGGCGCGAAACAGCTCGCTCAGGACAGGAGTCAGTCGCCGCTCGTACGTGGCGGGACCGATTGCGGGGTGCCGGGGTCGAGAGGCGGTGCCGATACGCCGCAGTGGTAGGTGCACTGAGGACGGCAGTGCTGTTCCTGAACGTTGCTCTCCTGTTCCCGCGCTTGGCTCTCCCGGACCGTCGGCGTCGTCTCCGCCTTTCCGCGTTCCGGGATGCGGGGGCGCAGGGTGAACCAGGCGAGGGCCGCGCCGATGACGAGGAGGACGGCGCAGAGGACGAGGGACCGCCGGTAGCCGGCCGCGAACGCAGTGGCCGAGCGGTAGGCCTCCGGTCCCATGCCGGCCAGGAGGGGCAGGGCCGCCACGGCGAGCAGGCCGGACGCGCGTGCCGCCGCGTTGTTGACTCCGCTGGCCAGTCCCGCGTGGGTGACATCGACGGAGGCCAGCACGGTGGCGGTGAGCGGTGCCACCAGGAGGACCATGCCGAGGCCCAGCACCGTCACGGCGGGCAGGACTTCGGTGCGGTACGAGGCATCGGTGCCCGCCCGCATCATCAGCAGCATTCCCGTGGCGCACACCAGCGGGCCGAGCGTGAGCGGGATGCGCGGGCCGATGCGCTGGGCCAGTTCGCCGGAGCGGGCGGAGAGCAGCAACATCAGCACGGTGGTGGGCAGCAGCGCGGTCCCGGCGACGAACGCGGAGTACCCCGCCCCCACCTGCAGATACAGCACGGTGAGGAAGAAGAAGCCGCCGAAGGCCGCGTACACGCAGACGGTGACCGCATTGACCGCGGTGAACTGCCGCAGCCCGAAGAGCCAAGGGGGCAGCATGGGGTCGGGGTCCTTGCGTTCGACGCGGAGGAAGGCCACCGCGAGCAGCACGCCGGCGACCGCGGCGAGCAGTACGTCGGGCGCCGTGCCCCGGCCGGGTGCGGCAATCAGGGCGTAGGTCACCGCGCCCAGCGCCAGCGCGCCGAGCACGGCACCCCGGACGTCGAACCGGCCGTGCGCGGTGGGGTCGCGGGTCTCGGGCACGTGACGGGCGGCGAGGGGTACGCACACTGCCGCCACGGGCACGTTGAGGAAGAACACCCAGCGCCAGCCGGGGCCGTCCACGAGCCAGCCGCCGAGGAAGGGTCCGGCCGCGGTGGCCACGCCGCCCAGGCCGGACCAGGCACCGACCGCACGGGACCGCTCGTCGGGGTGGAAGACGGCCTGGATGAGGGCGAGCGAGCCAGGGGTGAGGAGGGCTCCGCCGACGCCCTGGAGGGCGCGGGCGGTGAGGAGTACCGCGGCGTTGGGTGCCAGTCCGCACAGCAGTGACGATGCGGCGAACCACACCATGCCGATGAGGAAGATCCGGCGCCGGCCGTAGCGGTCGCCGAGTGCGCCGCCGAGCAGGAGCAGGGCGGCCAGGGTGAGCAGGTAGGCGTTGACGGTCCACTGGAGGGTGGCCAGTGAGGTGTTCAGGTCGGCACCGATACGGGGCAGGGCGACGTTGACGACGGTACTGTCCAGCATTGCCATGCCCGAGCCGAGGACGGCCGTGAGCAGGACCCAGCGGCCCTGGGCGGTGGCCATCCGTACTGTGCCGGGTGCGGAGAGGTCGCTCATAGGGCGAGCATGCACCCAGGCAGGCGCGAGAGAGGCTCGCGACGCCGTGGCGTCCCCTCACTGACTTCGGATTTCGCGCGAGGCAGGGCCAGCCGAG
Source organism: Streptomyces sp. NPDC047117 (assembly GCF_040643545.1). Lineage (NCBI taxonomy): Bacteria > Bacillati > Actinomycetota > Actinomycetes > Kitasatosporales > Streptomycetaceae > Streptomyces > Streptomyces sp. NPDC047117. The sequence goes on from NZ_JBEYUN010000003.1 coordinate 348,271, forward strand.
GGTTCATGACGTCGACGCACCAGTGCTGGGAGATGCGGGCGGTGGGTCCAGTCATTTGGTTTCAAGCGATACCGTATCGAATGAACGAATGGCGGTAATGTGGATCCATGGCCGCCGACGCTCCTCACCGAACCCCCGCCTCGCGTGCGACCGATCGCCCGGGGGATGCATCGCCGTTCGCCCTTGGTCTGCTGTTGCGTCGGGCTCACTGGCACGCGGCCGGAGTGATGGGGGAGGCGCTCCGGCCGCTCGGCATCGAGTTGCGGCACTTTGCCGTACTGATCGAGTTGGCCAACCGCGGGCCCACGGTGCAGCGGGACTTGGTGGCGGCGACAGGGTCGGACAAGGCCGGCATCATGCGGGTCGTGGATGACCTGGAACGCAAAGGGCTGGCCGTACGCAAGGCCGTTCCGGGAGATCGGCGGGCGCGGGCGGTCGAGATCACGCCCGAAGGCCTCGAACTCTTCGACGCAGCTCATGTGGCGGCGGATCCGCTGGGAAAGCGCCTGGTTGCCGAACTGGGGCCCGGCGAGCCCGAGAAGCTGATGGATCTGCTGACCCGGTTCGCCCACCCCGCGGACGGCAAGGCGTAAGCCTGCCTGCGCCTGATGGTGACCGGGCGCGCCCGGTCGCTGTACGGCTTTCGCGGTGGACCACTGTCCCGTGCCGGAGCGGCGTAGCCGGGAGGGTCAGGCGTCGGTGGTGATGTGGGGACGCGATGTGGCCGCCTCGCCGGGAAACACGGACGAGTTGATGTGCATCAGCGTGGCCATGGCGTTTTCCCGAGACCAGGCCCGGAGGCAGGGTGCCGAAGGCTGAAGAATCCAACCTCGGCAGTAGTCATACACGAGAAAGTATCGAGTGATACCATCTTGGGTGTGACGAAGCGTGCTGTGTCGATCGGGCAGGGGGGGAGCGGGCATGGACGTCTACGAGGCGGTCACGAGCCGACGGGCGGTGCGCGAATTCACCGACCGGCCTGTCGCAAGGCAAACGCTGGAGCGCGTACTGTCTGCCGCGGCTTGGGCGCCATCCGGATCGAACATCCAGCCATGGCACACCTACGTGCTGACCGGTGAACCACTGACCGTACTCAAGAAACGTGCCGGCGAGCGTCTGGCCGCAGGTGATCCCTGGGACGAGCCGGAGTACCAGCAGTACCCGCCCGCGCTGAGCTCCCCGTACCGCGAGCGCCGATCCGCTTTCGGTGAGCAGCGCTACGGCGCACTCGGCATTCCGCGCGAGGACATAGAGGCACGTCAGAGGGCTGCCTCCGCAAACTGGGACTGTTTCGGCGCACCCGCCGCCCTGTTCTGCTACATCGACCGCGCCATGGGGCGGCCGCAGTGGTCCGACGTCGGCATGTACTTGCAGACCGTGATGCTGCTGCTCCGGGCCGAAGGCTTGCACAGCTGCCCGCAGATGGCGTGGGCGAAGTTTCACAAGACCGTGGCGGAGGTCGTCTCGCCCCCGGACGAACTCGTCCTCTTCTGCGGCATGTCGATCGGGTACGTGGATGCCCCGATGGATCGTGCCCGTACGGGCCGGGCCTCGCTTGGGGAAACTGTCACATTCGTCGGCGGCGACTGACCGCCGGCCCGCGGCCGAAGACGTGCTCGGAGCACGTGCTCGGGGCGTGCCATGTTGCTGCGCCGGGTTGTGTTGCTTTCGTGGGGGAGCGTAACCCTGTCGGCTTTGCCGGTCAGTCGGAGCACGTGCTCGGGCGCTGTGGGTGTGTTCTCTGGTCCTGTCGCCCCTGGGAGATGCGCGGTCGGCCGAGGCCCGGGCCGTGGAATGTGCAGAGGTGGCCGAACGCCTGGGGGACGCCGATGCGGCGGACGCGGTACGGGCCATGGTCGCCTTCGCCGCGGTGATCAGTGGCGACACCCAGCGCGCCAAGGACCTGGTGCAGGGTCTGTTCGACGGGCACCGGTGCGAGGGCGGGCCGGCCTGTCCTGGCGGCCGCCTTGTCTCTCGGACACGCGCACACCCTCGAGAAAGAGATGGAAAGGGCTGTCGCCGTCCTTGAGCATCTGTGCGCCGATTGCGAGAGCGGTACGGCGAGGTGTGGATGCGGGCCTACGCCGAGTACTTGCTCACTCGGGCCGAGCTGTCCTGCGGACACAACACCGCGGCCAAGCCGTCGTTGAGGTCAAGCAGAGGCTGAACGACCGTTTGGGCGTGGCCATGTGCCTGGATCTGATCGTCGCTGCCAGGGCTGCTGCGGGCCTCGGCGAGTGCGCCGCGCACCTGCTCGGCATGGCCCATCAGCCGTGGGAGACGCTGGGCCGCAGCTCGGGCTGCCCGACTGGGGCGCCGCACGCGAACGGTGCGAGACGCAGGCCCGCTCCGCCATCGGCGACGGGGCCTACGAGGCCGCCTGTCAGGCGGGGCGGACAACCAGGTGGGAGACGGGGCCGGCCTACGCCCGCAACCACTAGGCAGTTTCGTGTGAACAGCCGGTCGTTGGTCCAGGCAGGCCGTTGTCCGATGCGCAGTCGGCGTGAATCGGCCGTTGGCTGGTCTTCCCTTCGGTACGCGGCCACCTGCGCACGCACTGCATCTGTGTGGTCATCCTCATCCCCTGGCCAACCAGCGGGCCCACCGCCTGCGACGCGGCGGCCGGAGCGGTCGGCCACCGGCCTCCGCGAGTCCTTCATGGATGTGGTCGGAGCCCGCTGACGGTACGGCCGTGTGCACAGGAACGCCCGAGCGGGGCACGGACCGGATCGCCGGACCGCGCCCCACCCTCGTCACCCGAGCGCCCGCACCACCGACCACAGCAGGCGCTCGTTCTCGGGGGCCGCGCCTCCCGGGAAGGCGAACCGGCGGCGGGTGTAGGCGTAGGCGAAGCCCTGCCGCGGGTCGGCCAGGGCGAGGGAACCCGCGGCGCCGCTGTGGCCGAAGGTGCCGACGCCGACGGCGGGGAAGTCGGGGCCGTAGGTCTGGAAGCCCAGGCCGAACGCCTGCGGCTCGCCGCTCACCAGGTCCTTGCCCTCGGAGTGGATCCGGGCGAACTCCGCGGCCGTGTCCGGCTTCAGGAGCGGGCCTCGGCCGTCCAGGCCGAACGCGGCCGCCGCGTACATGCCGGCCAGGCCGCGTGCGGTGCCGATGCCGCCCGCCGACGCCTGGCCGTTCGCGCGGACGGTGCGGGAGTTCGGGAAGTCGTACAGCTCACGGTTGCCCCGCGCGTGTTCGTTGAAGGCGATGCCGGCCAGGCTGTACGGGCTGTGCGCGGCGGCCTCGATCTCGGCCGCCTGCTCCGGCGTCGGCAGCATCGGCAGGGTGGTGAGGAAACGCGACTCCTCGGCCTCCGGGAGGCCCAGCCACAGGCCGAGATCGTACGGGGCGCGAATCCGCTCCTCGTACCACTCCTGCAGGGTGCGCCCGGTGGCCCGGAACACCACCTCACCGACCAGCGCGCCGATGACGAACGCGTGGTAGCCGAAGAACTGCCCCGGCTGCCAGAACGGGCGCTGCCCGGCCAGGCGCGCCGCGATTGCCCGGTCGTCGGCCAGCTCCTCCTGGGTGAAGCCTGCGTCCGGGCCGATCACCCCGGCCCGGTGCGCGAGCAGCTCGCGCAGGGTGATGCCGTCCTTGCCCTCGGCGGCGAAGTCCGGCCAGTACGAGGCCACGGTGCGGTCCAAGTCCAGGATGCCCTCCTGGACCAGAAGCGCGGCGACCAGGTACGCCGCACCCTTGGTGGAAGAGAACACACCGAGCAGCGACTCCCCGGTCACCCCGTCCGACCAGAGGTCCACCACCCGTTCGCCGTCCCGGATCACCACCAGCTGCGCGCCAGGCGCTTGCTCCTCGCCCGCGAGGAAGGTGGCGAACTCCTCCCGTACTCCCTCGAAACCGGCGACCACCGTGCCGTGGACTGCCATGACCCCTCCCGAACCGTCGTATTGATCTTGTGCTTCCGGCAACCGGCCGGCCCGGGCCGCTATTCCCCGGAAACCAATGTCGTGAGCCGTGACCACACTTGGTTCGATACGCGCCCCGGCCGATACGGGCTGAGCAGAAGGGCTCGCTTTCGGGGGGCGAGTTGCCCGCGTGGACGGCGAGAAGCCACTCGCCGCGGCAGCGTCCGCCGCCGTCCCTTGGTGTTGCTCAGCCATCGCAGAAGGGCGCAGTACGGGATCAGGATGCACACTACGGGGCTGACGACCGGCCGGGTGGACGGGAGACCATCGGCCCCGTAGAAAGCGGCTCATGTGGTCGAGCCGTAGTGACCCGGGACCTTCCCGCGAACGTCGTGGCGGTCGGCAATCCCGCTCGTGTCGTCCGTGGAATTTGAAGGCCGGCATCACGGCTCGGGCCCGGAGCTTGCATGTGACCCGCCGGGCGTCACTCACTGCATCCGCATCCGCGTCCGCAGCCGCATCCGCCTCGGCCGCCCCGTCCCGGGTTCACCCCCGTCGCTCGGACTGACGCTCCGAGAGTCCCGTGGCTTCACGGGCCGATCCGCTGACCTGCGCAGTGGAGGCGCGACCGCCGGCCGCCGGGGCGATGAAGATGGCCACGGTGACGCAGGCGAGTACGACGATCATGGCCGTGCGCAGTCCGTAGTGTTCACCGAGGAAGCCCAGGCTCGGCGGTCCGACGAGGAACGCGACGTACCCAATGGTGGCCACCAGACTTACGCGCGCTGTGGCGTTGGGGCCGGAGTCGCCGGCGGCCGACAGGGCGACCGGGAATCCGAGGCTGGCGCCCAGCCCCCAGAAGAGCACGGCGGCGCCGGCGAGCAGGGCGTTGTCGGCGAAGATCACCAGGGCGACGCCGACAGCACCTGACACCGCGCCCGCCCGGACCACCATGGCCCGTCCGAAGCGGTCGAGGAAGAAGCTCCCGCAGAAGCGCCCGATGGTCATCGCCGCGGCGAAGCCGGCGTAGACCAGTGAGCCCTGTGCGGCATCGAGTCCGTGGCCGTCCACCATGAGCAGCGGCAGCCAGTCGTTCGCGGCGCCTTCCGCCAGAGCCATCGCCAGTACGATCACGCCGATCAGGACCAGCCGGGGGTCCCGCCACACCTTCGGCGCAGCCACGGGGAATTCCTCGTGCGTTGTGGTCGTGGGTGTACGTACCCCGGTGCCCGAGGGGACGGCCCTGAGGGCGTACAGGAACATGGCCAGGGAGACGCAGGTGACCGCCAGGAGGTGCCAGTACGTCGGCAGTTGCTGTGTGGTGGCGGCAATGCCGCACACCGCGCCGATGACGGTGCCGAGACTGAAGCAACCGTGCAGGGTCGTCATCGCCGTGGTGCCAGTGGTCCGCTCGATCTCGACCCCGTCCACGTTGGTCGCGATCTCGGCAGCTCCCATGCCCGCACCGAAGGTGAACAGTCCCACGAACACGGCGGGCGCCCAGGAGGCCAGGCTGCCGCAACCGATGAGCGACACGCTGATGACGATGAGGAAGTTGCCGACGCCGATGACGGGGCGGGTGCCGAACCTGCTCACGAGTGGGCCGGAGGACAGGATCCCGACCATCGAGCCCGCTGAGAGGCCGAAGAGGATGATGCCCATTTCGGCGGTCGACGCTCCCAGCCGGTCCCGGATGTCGGGAGTGCGCGTCACCCAGGAGGAGATCGACAGGCCGGTCAGGAAGAAGAAGAGGAAGAGGGATCGGCGCCATCGGCGAGTGGCGAGGTCCATAGCGAGCTCCGTACAGGCGAGGAAGCGGGGCCATGTTCATATTTCGAGAGTCTCAAGAAGTGTGTACGAATGTACATTGTTGGGCGGACGGCCGTAAGGAGCACAGTGGTATGACAGGGTCTTCGCGTGGTCCCAATGACCCCGGTCGAAGGGACCGCATCATCGACGCGGCCTTGGAGCTGGTCGCGGAGCGCGGCGTCGTCAGCGTGACGTACCGGAGCGTCGCGCAGGCCGCGGCGGTGCCTCTGGGCTCGGTGACCTATTACTTCGACTCCCTTCAGCAGCTGCTCTGCGAGGCGTTCACTCGGCTTGCCGAGTCCGAGTCCTCGCGATACGGGGCGTTGCTCGAACGCGCCCGTACGCCGCAGGAGGCACGGGAAGCCGTCGTGGAGATCATTTGCGGGCAGCAGGTGGGCAACGAGAGAGAACTCCTCCTCAGCTACGAGCTCTACGCCTTCGCTGCCCGCAACCCCGAGCTGCGGTCGGTGATGCGCTCCTGGATGCAGGCGAGTCGTGCCGCTCTCAGCCGCCACTTCGACACCAGGACGGCTCGCGCGCTGGATGCCCTGATCGAGGGGCTCATCATCCATAACTCTGTGGACGAGGAGCCCACGAGTCGCGAGGACATCGCGGTCGTGGTGGAGGCCATCACGGGGTGACGCGCCAGCGCTGTTCTGCTTCCCCGAGAACTGTTGCCGAGGGGTAGACGTCGTGTTCTGGACGAGTCCCCACACTCATCATTGGCGGCCTGAACTGGTCGTTGGTACGTGCTGAGCGTGTGATGAGGGCGACGCCGCTCGCCGCGCGCTGGTGCGGACCGACCAGGAGATCATCAGCGGCGCTCTCTCTGGCTGGGTGTGCTCCGGCACCAGGGGCGATCTGACGTTCATGGTGTCAGCGGAGCGAAATGTGCCTGTTGTGCCGAAGTGGTGACGTTGACGGAAAACACTGCGGGATCAGCAGTGTTCGCGTTTACGGTCGTGGCTGGAGCGCTCCATGCAACAACCGGGGAAAGCGCCGTCCCGGGGGAAAGCGGCGCAGCAAGGAGAGCGACAGATGTACGCACGGACCAAGGCCACCGTCGGGGTGGCCTCGGTGGGAATCATGCTGTTCGGTACTGCCGGGACGGCCACCGCCACCACTGCCGAAACGTCGACTGCGCCGGCACAGCACCGGACCGTGGACGCCAAGGACAGGCTTGCCACGGTCAAGTTCAATAAACTCAACAGCAGGGGCGCCTCGGGCTGGATCAGGAACAACACCAGTTCCGGCTGCTACAAGGCCGTCGTGTGGTGGTACAAGAACGGTCGGCTCAAGGACACCGACCAGTCCAAGCCGTCGTGCTCGAAGGGCAAGAAGGTGAAGTTCGCCTTCAAGCCCGGCGACAAATACCACTTCAAGGCCACCAGCTGGCAGCACGACTACGTCGGCGGCTCCTGACCGACGCATGATCTGACGCCGAGTCCGTAAGCGAGTGGGCCCCGAGGGCGCAGCGGGGCCCCACCCGCGTCCGCGCGGTGGCCGTTCCCGCGTCCCGGCGGAGGACGACCCTGGATACGGCACCGGGCACGTTCGTCACCGAGATCTGCAACCTCACGCTGCTCAACGCAGCGAAGGGCCTGGTGATTGAGGACTGACTACGGGGCGGAACCGGGCCGGACGGGAGGCGGAAGGGGGCCGGCGCGGTTGGCGGAGCAGGTTGGAGACGACCAGTGGTATGCGGGCCACTAAACGAGAGGTGGCTGTCATCGCGGCCGGTACTGTCAAGTCCCAGCGCCCGCACGCCGGCAGCTCCTTCGATGCCCCAATGCCTCAGGTGACTGCTTCCGTGGCCGGGTGCGCCCTCACTCCTGGTGGCCGGCCCGCGCGAGGGCGCCGTCGATGAGGTCACGCAGCTGGGAGCGGGCGGTGATGCCTAGCTTGGGGAAGCTGCGGTAGAGGTGCGAACTGATGGTGCGCGGGGAGAGGAAGAGCTTCTCGCCGATCTCGCGGTTGGTCAGCCCACGGGCGGCGAGCCTGATGATCTGCTGCTGTTGCGGGGAGAGTTCGGCGAGCGCGTCGGGCGCCGTGTCCGTGACGTCGAGGCCGGCAGCGCGTGATTCGGCCTGCGCGCGCTCGATCCACGGGCGGGCGCCCAGCCGGCGGAAGATCTCCAGGGCGTCGGTGAGCGGCGCCCGCGCCTCCGCGATGCGCCGACGGCGCCGCAGCCACTCGGCGAGGTCGAGCAGGGTCTGGGCACGCTCGAAGGGCCAGTGCTCGAGGACCGGGTCGGCCAGGGCGGCCCGGAAGTACGGCTCGGCGTCCTCGGGATCGGCCAGCAGGCCACGGGCTCGACTGAGCAGCGCGTGCAGGCGGGGTGAGGCGTTGTCCGCGAGCTCCTGGGCGGAACGCTCGACGATCGCGGCGGCTTCCTCTCGGCGGCCGGTGCGCACAGCGGCGGCGGCCAGATCCGCGAGGGCCGGGTAGGAGGCGTGGTAGTGCACGGGCGCGCCATCTGCCGTGAAAGCCATGCGGAGTTGGTCATAAGCGGTCTCGTACGCGCCGTCCGCAATCGCCGCGGCGCCGAGCGCACGACGGGCATAGACCGCGACCGAGCGGCTTTCCAGCGGATCGATCAGAGTGAGCGCCTCATCGGCCCGGGCGCGGGCTGCCGGCGCGTCCCCCTGGTAAGCCAGCACGGTGGCATCCACGGTTGCCGCACACGCCGCGGCGTGGTCGAGGCCGGATGCTTGGCCGACCGCGATGGTGCGAGCGCAGGACTCCCTGGCCTGGTCCCACCGTCCTCGCTCCACATAGGCCCAGGCGACCGCGCCGCCCAGGCCCTCCGGCAGCGATCCCTGCACCTGCCAGCGGTCGAAGGCCTTGTCGAAGGCGCGGACTGCCTGCGGGGTCTCGTCCAGCAGCCACGTCATGATTCCGACGGTGACGAGCTGTTCCGGCCGGGCTTCCGCCTCGGCGGTCAACTGAGGGAGCAGGGAGATGAATTCGTCCCTGCTGCTGAAGGGGTCCGACACGGCCCTCACCCAGGAGCGCAAGCCTGCGGAGGAGGCGTCCTCGGGAAGGCGCCCCAGAATTTCCTGGATGCGGCGGCGCTGGGCGTCCTCGCCGGAGTAGAAACGGACCACGGCGGCGTCGGCCAAGAGATCCAGCGCGGCGGAGGGCTGGGAGACCGCCAACCCCTCGGCTGCATCGGCCAGTCGGGAGAAAACTGTGGTGTGGCGCAGGGTCAGGATCGCCAGCCGACCGGCCTGCACGGCGGCGGAAGCCAGCAGCGACGGGTCATTCGTGCGGGTGCGGGCCGCAGCGGCAAGTTCCTCGACCCAAGCGAGGTCGCCGGTGAACACGGCCGCCGAAGCGGCTTCGACCAGCAGCCGCGCGCTTTCCCCGTGCAGCGGCGCGAGCTCCGCTGCACGCTGAAGGGCCTTGGCCGCCGCCGAGTGGCCGCCGCGACGACGGGCCCGGTCGGCGGTTCGCTCCAGCTCCGCCGACACGGCGGCGTCCGGACCCGGGCAGGCGGCGGCCAGATGCCAGGCACGCCGGTCCGGTTCGTCCCGCAGCAGCTCGGCGAGCGTGCGATGAGCCTCGCGCCGGGCGTCCGCGGACGAGGCGTGGTACACGGCGGACCGGACCAGTGGGTGGCGGAACCGGAGGTTCGGACCGGTTCGCCGGACCAGTCCGGCCTGCTCGGCCGGCAGCCAGGCGTCGGCCTTGGCGTTCGACAGCGCGGCCGAGACGGCGATGGGGGAGTCGATGCTGTCCATGGCGGCCAGGAGCAGCAGGGCCCGAGTGGTGTTGGCGGGGAGGTCGTCGAGGCAAGCGGCGAAGATCCGCTCCAGATGATCGGTGAGGGGGAGCGGGCCCGCGGACGGCAGCCCCGCGGCCGCGTCCTGGGCGGTGGCTGCCCTCGCGAGTTCCACCAGTGCCAGGGGGTTGCCGCTTGCTTGGTCGAGGATGCGTGTCCTGGTGTGGCCGGTGGGACTCTTCGGTTGCTGGTCCAGCAGCCGGTTCGCCGCAGTGTTGTCGAGCGGTTCGAGGGTGAGCGCGGGAATGTGCCGGTCGAATCCCGGGAGGTGGTCGCCGTCACGGGCTGCGATCAGCATCGTGACCGGTTCACCTGCCAGCCGCCTGGCAGCAAAGGACAGCGCGTCCAGGGATGCACGGTCGCACCACTGCGCATCGTCGAGCACCAAGAGGACGGGCTGTCGGTCGCCCAGGGCTGAGAGCAGGCTCAGTACGGCGACCCCGATCAACAGCAGATCGGGTGCGCTCGCTTGCGGGGGCGTGGCCGGTCCCGCGCCAAAGGCGTCCTGGATCGCGGCGCGCTGCCTCTCCGGCAGGCCGTCCACCTCCGCCAGCAGCGGCCGCAGCAACTGATGCAGGGCGGAGAACGCCAGGCTCGACTCCGACTCACTGCCTTCGGCGCGCAGTACGCGAGCACCGCTCGCCTCGGCTCGACGCGCCACACGGTCGAGCAGGGCGCTCTTCCCCATGCCCATGCCACCGACGAGCATCACCACTGGGTCGGCCGGCGCCGACTCCACCGCACGGAAGAGACTTCCCAGCTCCGCGTCCCGGCCGACGAACGGCTCACCCGGCTGCGGCTCCAGCTCCGGTCTCGTGGCCGCATCGAGGTCGCCTGTGTGCTCGTCCACGGGGTCTCCACGAATCGTGGCTCACATACGGGAGCCGCCTTGCCTTGGTCCCCAGGCTACAAGCGGCCGCACCCCGCCCCCGGGCTGGGCGCGCAGGTGCAGTCACGTGACGGATACCCCGGCTGCCGAGTCCGCTCGTACGGTTCAGGAATTCCTCCGAATTCACAAGGATGCCTCATGGACCACATCACACTCGGCAATGTCAGCGTCACCCGGGTATGGGAATACTTCGGCTCCGTCGACATGACGCCCGACACCTTCTTCCCGGAAAGCCCGAAGGAGGTGTGGGAAGGCGGTGACTCCTGGCTGACGCCGCATTTCCTGGATTCCGACACCAACCTCGTGAATTCTGCGATCCAGACCTGGCTGCTGCGCAGCGAGGGCAAGACCATCCTCGTCGACACCGGCGTGGGCAACCACAAGGAGCGCCCGTACGCGCCGGTCTGGAGCCACCTCGAGACGGATTTCTTGGCGAATCTCGCCCGCGCCGGAGTCGCGCCCGAGGACGTGGACATCGTGATCAACACACATCTCCACATCGACCACGTCGGTTGGAACACATACCTGGACGGCCGGCAATGGGTGCCCACTTTCCCCAACGCCACCTATCTGATGCCGAAGGACGACTTCGACTTCTGGAATCCCGAGAACGGCCACAAGCCGCTGCTCGGCCGAGGCAACCAGAACGTCTTCGAGGACAGCGTGGCTCCGGTGCACCGCGCCGGCCGGACGCTGCTGTGGGAAAACAGTCACCAGATCGACGCCGGCCTGCGCCTGGACGCGGCTCCCGGACACACCCCCGGTTCCTCCGTCCTGACCCTCACCTCCGGCACGGACCGCGCGGTGTTCGTAGGCGACATGCTGCACAGCCCGGCACAGATCCTCGAACCGGATACCAACAGCTGCTTCTGCGAGGACCCCGCGGGCGCCCGTGCCACTCGCCGCAAGGTGCTGGGCTGGGCGGCCGACAACAACGCACTCGTGATCCCCGCGCATCTGGGCGGCCACGGCGCCGCCGAAGTGGTGCGAGACGGAAGCAAGTTCGCCATCAAGGGCTGGGCCCCGTTCGCCCCGTACACCGAGCAGGCCTGAGACCCTGCGGAAAGACGCGAGACATGAACCACCACCCCGACCCCATCGTGACCACGGCGCAGGGAGCCGTCCGCGGCCTGCGCCAGGGCGCCACCACCGCCTTCCTGAACATCCCCTACGCCGCCCCGCCCCGAGGCGCCGGCCGGTTCGCTCCGCCCCAGCCGCACGAGCCGTGGGAGGGCGTACGGGACGCCACCGTGCCGGGCCCCAACGCGCCACAGTCCGAGCGCAAGCTCGGCAGCGTCGACATGTCCTCCTACTTCGGCACCGGCTGGAGCCGCGGTGAGGACTACCTCACCGCCAACGTCTGGATGCCCGCCGCCACGCACAGCGGCCTGCCTGCCGATCTGCCCGTCGACCTGCCCGTCATGGTGTTCGTGCACGGCGGCGGGTTCGTTGCCGGATCGACGCGGTCCGCGCTGTACGACGGCTCCGCCTTCGCCCGCGACGGCGTCGTCCTCGTCACCCTCAACTACCGGCTCGGCATCGCAGGGTTTCTCGACATCCCCGGCGCGCCCGCCAACCGAGGGCTGCTCGACGTTGTGGCCGCGCTGCGCTGGGTGCGGGAGAACATCGCCGCCTTCGGCGGTGACCCGCACAACGTCACCCTCTTCGGTCAGTCGGCCGGGGCGACCATCGTCGGCGGCGTCCTCGCCACCCCGGAAGCCACTGGCCCCTTTCGCCGGGCGATCATCCAGAGCGGCAGCGGCCTGGGGGCGTTCACCACCGAGCAGGCCGCCCGCGTCACTCAGGCTGCGGCCGAGGTTCTGGGCATCGAACCCGACCTCTCCGCTTTCGCGGGAATCTCCGACGAGCGCTTGGTCGAGGCCGCCTCCCGGCTCGCGGGAATCGACCTGCAGACCGAGACCCGCCACGACCCGCTGATCGGACTCAGCCCCTTCAGCCTGGTCCTCGACACCCAACCCGCTGAATCCGTCGCCGCCGGCCTCGGCGCCGACATCGATCTGCTCATCGGGACCAACACCGAAGAGGGGCATCTCTACCTGGTGCCCGTGGACAAGTACGCCACCTCGACCGCCGAGGACGTCGACGACGCGGCGGCACGCTCGCACCCGAATCCGGCGCAACTCGTCGAGACCTACCGCAGGACACGCCCCGAGGCGTCCTTCGGCGAACTGCGCTCCGCCCTCATGGGCGACGCACTGTTCGGCGCGGGCAGCTGGGCCCTGGCAGGCGCACATGCCGCCCACCCCCGCTCCGCCACCTACGCCTACGAGTTCGCCTGGCGCTCCCAGGCCCTGGACGGACAGCTCGGCGCCACCCATGCGGTCGAACTGCCCTTCGTCTTCGATCTCTCCCACCTCCCCCAGCTGCACGGCCGCGCCGCCCTGCTCGGCCCTGACAAGCCCCCCACGCATCTCGCCGCCCGCATGCACGCCACCTGGGTCCGGTTCGCCAGGACGGGGAACCCCGGCTGGGACCCGTACGACACCGAGCGCAGGTCAACCATGCACATCGACGCCGCGTGGACCCAGGTCGACGACCCCCGCAGCCAGGAACGACAGGCCTGGCGCTGACCCCCGATGTCCGGACAAGAGGGGGCGTCGAAGCTGCCGACTCCAGACGCCATTGGTCGTTTGCCAGCCGAGACATGGCCCAGCAAGCCGCTGGGTGCGATGTCTTTCGGTGCGCAGCTCTGCTGGGCGGGCGTCGGCGCCGGGTTGTGTCCGAGGCGGCGTGAGACGGCCTCCGCGGTGGCGACGGCCAGGGGGCCGAGGCGGCACAGAGCGGGTTCCACGCGGTCCTTGAGGCCGGCGACGCTGATGGCTGTCACGACGTGGCCGGTGTGGTCGAAGATGGGGGCGCCGCAACAGGCGCTGGCGAGGTCGAATTCGCCGTGTTTCAGTGTCGTACGAGTTGGTGCGGCCGGAACTCCCCATGGACTCTCCAACGGGGCCCGTTCCCCCTGAGACTCCCCAAGAGGCGCGGGAGGGCGGCTCTCTGCTCGACGGATGCTGCTCTGGAGTAGGGGATGCGCTCCGCTCGCGGATTTCGGCAGTCCGGCCGCGTACGCGCATGACGCCCGAGGCGGCGGAGAGGGGAGGACGGGCGTGCGAGCGTCTCGCCTCGTATCCCGGGTGCCTCGTCCCCACGTGTCGCCGTGTCCGGTGAAGGGATTCGTCGTCCCGGGCCCATTACGCGAAGTCGCCATCTCTGCATAGGGTCCTGTGGTCGTGCACCGGGGGCGCGCGGATCTGCGGGAGATATCGACCTGATTACGGGCGAGGAAAATCGCTTGCGCGCAGTTAGGTATGCCTTACCTAAACTGTAGAGTGACGCCCGTTGGTCCCGATGGTTGGAGGTACTCGGTGTCGTCTGAAGGCGACGTTCGCCTGGTGGCGAAAGGTCTCGACGTCGGGCACGCGGGCCGTACGGTGCTGCGGCAGGTGGATCTGTCCCTGCGGGCCGGTGCGATCACCGTGCTGGTCGGCCCCAACGGCTGTGGCAAGTCCACGCTGCTGCGCACGGTCGCGGGGCTGCTGCCGCCGGTCGGCGGTGAGGTGCACATCGACGGTGCGCCGTTGGCGTCGCTCGGCCGTCGTGCGCTGTCCCAGCGGCTGGCGTTCCTGCCGCAGTCCTCGCTGGCACCGGCCGGGGTGACGGTGCGTGAGCTCGTACGCCACGGCCGCTACGCGCACCGCGGTGCGCTCGCCCGGCACACCGCTGAGGACGTCGAAGCGATCGAGTGGGCGCTGGAGGTCACGGACGCCGCTCCGCTGGTCGAGCGCCGGCTCGACGAGCTGTCGGGCGGTGAGCGTCAGCGGGCCTGGCTCGCCATGGTGCTCGCGCAGCGGGCCGGCGTCCTGCTGCTGGACGAGCCCACCACCTACCTCGACATGCGGCACCAGTTCGAGGTGCTGGACGTGGTCCGACGTCTGGCCCGCGAGCACAACATCGCGTGCGGCGTGGTGCTGCACGATTTGATGCAGGCGGCGGCGTACGGCGACGAGGTCATGGTTGTCGCCGACGGCAAGGTCGCCGCGTCCGGGACTCCCGAAGAGGTGCTGACCCCGGACGTCATCGACGACGCGTTCGGCCTGCGGGTCAACGTCGTCCGCGATCCGTCGACCGGATACCTCGCCTGTTTCCCGGAGCGGCCCCGGTCCGCGGCCGCGTCCTGACCTGAATCCGGACCTGGATCCGAACCTGAATCCGGACCTGAATCCGGCCTGGATCCGGACCCACCCCCCATGCAGTCCCCGCTTTCCCCGCTCAGTAAATAAGGAGAGATTCCATCATGCGCAGAATCCGGCGCACCCTCGCGACGGGCGGCACGGCCGTGGCACTCATGCTGACCGCGGTCGCCTGCGGCTCGGGAACCGTCGGCGGGACCGGAGAGAAGGCCGGGGGGGCCGAGGCGACGAACGGCAAGGTCTCCATCGAGACCGCGCGGGGCAAGGTCGCCCTGGACAAGCCGGCGAAGAAGGTCGTGACGCTGGAGTGGACGTACACCGAGGAGCTGCGGGCGCTCGGCGTGACTCCGGTGGGCAACGCCGACAACAAGGGCTACAAGACCTGGATCACCGCCAAGGGCGCGGATCTGCCGAAGAACGTCACCGACGTCGGTGACCGCAACGAGCCCAGCCTGGAGAAGATCAAGGCGCTGCAGCCGGATCTCATCGTGGTCGACGACGACCGCTCCAAGGCCAACCTGAAGCCGCTCCGGGAGATAGCCCCGGTGGCGTCCTTCAAGTACACCACCAAGCCGCAGCTCGAAACGATGGAGAAGAACTTCACCGAGCTGGCGAAGGCGGTCGGCAAGGAGGACAAGGCCGCCGAGGTCACCAAGCGGATAGACACCGAGGCCGCGGACCTGAAGAAGCGGCTGGAGAAGGCCGACAAGGCCGGAATGAAGTACGCGCTGGCGCAGGGCTTCACCGCCAACGGCTCCGCCTCGATCCGGATGCTGACCGATGACGCCTTCTCCGCCCAGGTGCTGAACCTGGCCGGCCTGAAGAACGGCTGGAAGGGCAAGTCCGACGCCTGGGGCATGACCACGACCGGCGTCGAGGGCCTGACCAAGGTCGAGAAGGACTCCAACTTCCTGTACGTGGCCGCGAAGGCGGACAACCCGTTCACCGGCGAACTCGCCGACAACGCCGTCTGGAAGGGCCTGGACTTCGTCAAGGAGGACAAGGTCCGCGCGCTCGACCCGGGTACCTGGCTGTTCGGCGGTCCGCTGTCCGCCCTTCAGGTGCTCGACGAGGCCGGTAAGGCACTGAAGGTCTGATGACCTCGTTGGCTCATCCGCTCGGACGCCGCCCACGAGCCCTGCTCGTGGGCGGCTCCCTGTCGCTCGTACTGTGCCTGGTCGCCGTCGTCCACCTCGGCCTCGGTGCCTCCGGAGTGGGCATCGGCGATATCGCCGCGCTGCTCACTGGCCACGGCGGCGATCCCCGTACCGAAGACGTCCTGTTCGGCGCCCGCCTGCCGCGGACGGTCACCGGACTGGTCGTCGGTGTCGCGCTCGGCGTCTCCGGCGTGCTCATCCAAGGTGCCACCCGCAATCCGCTCGCGGCACCGGACACCCTCGGCGTGAACGCCGGCGCCTACCTCGCGGTCGTCGCGGTCGCGTTCACCGGGGTGAGTCTGGGGCCCATCCCGGCCGGTGGCGCCGCGTTCCTCGGCGGCCTCCTGGCGATCGCCGTGGTGTATACGCTCAGCCGCGGCGGGGTACTGACGCCGGGCCGGGTGCTGCTCGCCGGCGCGACGGTGGCCCTGGCCTGCACCGCGGCGGCCGAGTTCCTGCAGATGCTGGACGTCCAGGCCACCCGCGGACTCTTCTTCTGGGGCAACGGCACCCTGATGCAGACCAGCCTGACGCGCCCGCTGGTGCTCGGCGCGGTCGTCGCCGTGGTCGCCCTGCTCGCCCCGTTCCTGGCCCGCCCGCTGGACCTGCTTGCGCTCGGCGACGAGACGGCCGAGGCGATGGGCGTACGGGTGGAACGGATCCGGCCCGCCGCGCTCCTCGTCGCGGTGCTGCTCTCCGCGGCCGCAGTATCGCTCGCCGGCCCCATCGGCTTCGTCGGGCTGATTGCCCCGGTCATCGTGCGGCAGTTGGGCATCCGCAAGCACGCGCTGCTCATCCCGATGGGAGGGCTGCTCTCCGCCGGCCTGGTGCTGGGGGCGGACGCGATCGCTCAGCTGATCGTCTCCCCGTCCGCCAACCAGCCCGCGGAGATCCCCGTCGGTGTGGTGACCGCGCTGGTCGGCGGGCCGGTCTTCATGGCCCTGGCCCGCAAGGTGAGCACCGGCGACGCCGACACCGGCGCGGCGGTCGCGGTCGCCGGTCAGCGCCGCACTCCCGTCTACACCGTCGCGATCGGCGGCGGTGTGCTGGCGCTGATCGTGGCGATCGCCGTGGGGCTGCGCATCGGTGATGTCGGCATCACCTGGAGCCAGTTGGGCGCGACGCTGTTCGGCTCAGGGGAGCAGATGACCGAAGCGGTCGTCTCCTACCGGCTGCCGCGCATCCTGGTGGCGGCCGTGGCCGGCGCCTGCCTGGCCGTGGCCGGTACCGCGGTGCAGTCGGTGGTACGCAATCCCCTCGCCGAACCGGGGCTGGTCGGCGTGACCGGCGGTTCGGCGCTGGCGGCGATGGCGGTCATCCTGGTCGTCCCGGCCGCGCCGCTGGTCGCCCTGCCGATCGCCGCGGCGATCGGCGGAGTGCTGATGCTGGGCCTGGTGATCCTCGTGGCCAGGGGCTCGCGGAACGGCGGCCGCGCCGGACTGGACCCGACCCGTGTGGTGCTCGTCGGGCTCGGCGCCGGCGCCACCTCGATGGCCCTGGTGAACATTATGGTGGTCGGCTCGCAGATGAACATCTCGTCCGCCCTCACCTGGCTGGCCGGAAGTACGTACGCCCGCGGCTACGAGGCGCTCGGCTGGCTGGCCGTGCCCGCGGTGGTCGCGGTGCTCCTCGTGGTGGTGGCCCGGCCGGTGAACATGCTCGCCCTCGGGGACGAACTGCCGCGCGCGCTCGGCCTGGAGCTTGGCCGCGCCCGGCTGCTCGTCCTCGCGACGGGCGCCGTTCTGGCCGCCGGTACGGCAGCGGCGGTCGGCGCGGTGGGCTTCGTCGGTCTCGTCGCCCCGCACCTGGCTCGCCGTATCGTCGGCAACGACACCTCCCGCATGGTGCCGATGGCCGCGGTGGTGGGCGCCGTCATGGTCGTCTCCTCCGACGCCCTGGGCCGCTGGCTGCTCGCCCCGACCGAGATTCCGGTGGGCATTGTCACGGCGCTGGTCGGCGCTCCGTACCTGGTGTGGCTGCTGCGCCGGACCCGGGAGGCCTGAGAGGGCGTTCTGCTCCCTGCCAGGTGTTTGGTCCCGGGTTTAAGTGCCGTGCCAGGTCGGCGTGTTCTCGCCGGTCAGGCGGCGGAGGCCTGGCTCAGGACGACTGGGCGGCGCCGGAGAGCGGACGGCTCGCGGCGTCGCCTGACGCCTGTGTGTGCTCGGACCTGAGCGTGCCGCGGGCGACGAGTACGGCGATCAGGCAGACGGCGGCGGACGCCAGGCACACCGTCACGAAGGCGCCGGAGAAGGCGGAGTGGGCGATCGGCCGCAGTACAGGGGCGACGACGTCGAACCGCCCGGTCGCGACCGCGGAACGGTCACCGGAGGCCGGCCCGAGGCCGGATTCGATGCGGGCGGAGAACAGGGCGCCGAACACCGCGACACCCGTGGCGGTACCGAGCGGGGAGCAGGCGTTGGTCAGTCCGGAGGCCATCCCGGCGCGGTCGGCGGGCACCGTACTGACCGCCAGCCCCATCAGAGGAGGGAAGATGACGGCCCCTCCGACGCCGAGCAGTACCAGACCGGCGATCGTCGCGACCTGGCCGCCGCCCGCTCCGGCCGCGGCCAGACCGAGCAGGCCCAGCCCCTGCAGCGCGAAGCCGCCCGCGACCAGTGCGGCAGCCGACAGCACCTTCTGCAGCCGGGCGACGAACAGGCCCGCCAGCAGCAGGCTGCCCGTCAACGGCAGCAGTCGGAGGCCGACTTCCATCGGCCCGTACGCATACGTGCTCTGCAGCCACAGTGTGACGAACGCGAGGACGCCCAGACTCGACGTCCGGGCGAGGAACCCCAGCACCGCGGCCCCCGAGAAGGCACGGATCCGCAACAGCCGTACATCTATCAGGCCGTCACCTCGCCGCTGACTGATCACCAGCGCGATCGCGAGTACGACCCCGAGGGCCGCCGAGACGAGCACCTCGGGTGCCGTCCACCCGGCTTCTGGACCGCTGACCAGCGGATAGTGCAGTGCCAGGAGCGTGCCGACGCCGAGCAGCGCACCGAGCGGATCGATGCGGCGCCGTTCGTCCGCTGCCGCCGACTCGGGCATCCGGGTCAGCGCGCCGGCCACGACCAGCACCCCGATCGGCACATTGACGAGGAATATCCAGCGCCAGCCGAGGAGTTGGACGAGCACTCCGCCGAGCACCGGCCCCAGCGCACCGGCG
Organism: Streptomyces sp. NPDC047117; assembly: GCF_040643545.1. Lineage (NCBI taxonomy): Bacteria > Bacillati > Actinomycetota > Actinomycetes > Kitasatosporales > Streptomycetaceae > Streptomyces > Streptomyces sp. NPDC047117. Next base: position 367,153 of record NZ_JBEYUN010000003.1, read on the forward strand.
GCGGAGGAGACGGCCGCGAACGCCGCTATCGCGGCCCGGCGCCGGGCGCCCTCGTACGCCGCGGCGATCAGCGCGAGGGCCGGCGCGAAGACCATGGCGCCGCCGAGCCCTTGGAGCGCGCGGGCGGCAATGAGGGTAACGGCGTCCGGCGCAAGACCACATCCGGCCGACGCGAGAGTGAACAGAGCCATCCCCGCCGTAAACACGGTCCGGCGGCCGATGCGGTCGGACAGCGCCCCCGCGGTCAGAATCAGCGCCCCGAACGCCAACGAATAGGCGGAGACCGTCCATTGGACCCGCTCCAGCCCGGCGCCCAGGTCCCGGGCGATGGCGGACAGGGCGACGTTCACGACGGTGACGTCCAGGGTCATCACCACGCCCCCGGCACTGACCAGGGCGAGTGTCCATCGGGGAGTGCGGTGACGGGAAGACACCGTGAATCACCTCGAGCTGGGTTCCATATGCAGTTTGGTGAGGCTAACCTAACTTTGGCTCGAACGGAACGTCGCGCGCCGCATGATGTCCGAATGAAGGCTTGCGACTTAGGTAAGGCTAACCTAATCTTCCCCCCGGCTCGGGTCTGCCCACCGAGCCTGCCTTGATCCGGACAGACATCGGAGATGCCTGATGCCCGTTCCCCCCAACCACCCCGTGCCCGAGCTTGCGGACGTCGAGCCGGCCGCCTGGCGCGAAGCGAACCGCGTGCTGTTGGCCAAAGCCATTGGCGAGTGGTGTTTCGAGGACATGCTGAAGGCGGTGCACGCCGGTGACGGCCGCTACCGTGTCGACCTCGACAGCGGTACGACGTACGAGTTCAGAGCCACCCCCGGCGCCTTCGGCTGGCTCCGCGTCGACCCGGAGTCGATCACCCGCACCGCCACCAGCATGCTCGGCAACTCGGTCGCCGAACCCGCCTGGGACGCCCAGCGATTCCTTCTCGAATCCGCCTCGACCCTGGGCACCGACGCGTCGACGATCTCGACGTACTTCACAGAACTGTCCGCCACCCTGGCCGTGGACGCCGCCCGCATCACTCACGGCGGCGAGACCGTCGCCGAGATGCGCGAGCTGGGCCACTCCGAGCTGGAGTGCCGGATGACCGGCCACAACCTGCTCGTCGCGAACAAGGGCCGGATCGGCTTCTCCGCCACCGACGTCCGTCAGTACGCCCCCGAGTCGGCACAGTCGCTGAAACTGCGGTGGCTGGCCGTCCATCGCGGACTCGCCGAATTCCGCGGCACCTCCGAGCTGTCCGAGCGCGAGATCATCGCCCGCGAGCTGGACGAGGGGACCCGGACCCGCTTCACCAAGGTCCTCACGGACGCAGACGTCGACCCCGACGCGTACGTCTGGATGCTGGTGCACCCCTGGCAGTGGGACCACGCCGTGCAGATGCTGCACGCCGCCGACGTCGCGCAGAAGCGCATCATCCCGCTGGGCGACAGCCCGGACGCGTACCTGCCCGGGCAGTCCATCCGTACGATGGCCAACGTCGGCACCCCCGAGCGGTACGACGTCAAACTGCCGCTGAAGATCCTCAACACCCTGGTCTGGCGCGGTATACCCCCGCACTGCACGATGGGCGCCCCGGTCGTCACGCAGTGGCTGCGCGGTCTGGTCGCGCGAGACCCCTTCCTGACCGAGGAGTGCCGGACCGTATTCCTCGGCGAGGTCGCATCGGTGACGGTGCGTCACCCCTACCTCTCGCAGCTGGCGGACACCCCGTACCAGCACCTGGAGACGCTGGGCTGCATCTGGCGCGACTCGGTCTCGGCCCGCAAGGACCCGGACGAGCGGGCGCGCACCTTCGCCTCACTGCTGCACGTCGACAGCAAGGGCGATGCCTTCGTCGCCGAACTGGTCCGCTCCTCGGGCCTGGCCCCGCAGGAGTGGCTGCGCAAGATGTTCGACACCCTGCTGGTGCCGATCATGCACGTGCTCTACCGCTACGGCGTGACCTTCAACCCGCACGGCCAGAACACCCTCATCGGCTACGACGAGAACGACGTGCCGACGCGCCTGTACCTGAAGGACTTCGTCGACGACGTCTGCGTGTCCTTCACCGATGTGCCCGAGCGCGGCCCGGAGCCCGACGGCCACGACCACGTGCTGCCCCGTAAGCACCCCTCGGTCATCCGCCAGCACGTCGTGGACCAGGTCTTCGTGGGCCACTTCCGCTACCTCGCGCCGCTGTGCGCCGACCAGTTGGGCGTACCGGAGAAGACGTTCTGGCGCCTGGTGCGGCAGACGATCCTGGACTTCCAGAAGAGGTTCCCCGAACTCGCCGAGCGGTTCGCCGAGTACGACCTGCTCACCCCCGAGATTCCCCGCTACGGACTGAACCGCGACCGGCTCGTGGTCACCCGTTACGGCGACCGCGCACTGCGCCACGCCCTGTATCCGAACGGCACTCACCCCAACCCGCTCGCAGAAGAAGGCTGAAAATCGCCGATCTGTCAGGTCTCTTCTGACGGAACGACCATTACAGGCTGAGCAGCCGCTACGCACACACCGCGGAGATGCAGTGATACCCCTGACCGAGGCTCCCCCCGTGCCGGCGCCCTTCCCCCCGTCCGTCCTCGCCCATTCCCGCGAGGGCCTCATCGAGGTCTCCGCCGCCCTGGCCGAGGCCGTCGACACCGCCCTGGCCACCCGCCGCCCCGCCGGACCGATCCCCGCCGGCACCCCCGCCGATGTCCTGGCCGCCGCGGCCGACGACCTCGGCCCCGCAGAACTCCCCGCCCAGGGCCTGGGCACCAAGGCCGCCCTGCAGAAACTGACGTCCGTCCTCGTCGAGCACGGCATCGACCTGTCCCACCCCAAGGCCGCCGCCCATCTGCAGCCGCCGGTGCTGTCGGTCGCGGTCGCCGCGGACGCCCTCGCCAGCGCCGGCAACGCCTCGCTGGACACGTACGACTCGGGCCCGTCGGCCATCGCCGTCGAGCGCTGGCTGATCCGCGTACTGACCGGCCTGGCCGGCTTCGGTGAGCGTGCCGACGGCGTCCTCACCCCGGGTGGCTCGCTGTCCAACCTCCTCGGCGTGCTGCTCGCCCGCGACGCCGCCGCCCTGCGCCGCGGCGTCAACGCCCGCGAGGACGGGGTGGCGGCGCTGTCCGGACCGGTGGTCTTCTGCTCCGAACTGGCGCACTTCTCGGTGCACCGTGCCTGCGCCGCACTGGGGCTCGGCGAGTCCGCCGTCCACCCGCTGCCCACCGACGAGCACCACCGCATCCGCCCCGAGGCCCTCAGAAAGGCGCTGGAGGAGCTGGGCCCCGACCGGACCCCGCTCGCGGTGATCGCCACCGCCGGTACCACCGACTTCGGCTCCATCGACCCGCTCCCGCAGATCGCCGAGATCGCTGCCGATCACGGCATCTGGATGCACGTGGACGCCGCCTACGGCTTCGGCACCCTCTTCTCCGACCGGCTCGGCAGCAAGCTCGCCGGTCTGGAGCTGGCCGACTCGGTCACCCTCGATCTGCACAAGATCGGCTGGCTGCCGGCCGCCACCAGTGTGCTCCTGGTCTCCGACACCACCGCGTTCACCGCGCTGGACCGCAAGGTCGCCTACCTCAACCCGGCCGACGACTCCGAAGCCGGCTACGACGGTCTGCTCGGCCGCAGCCTGCAGACCACCCGCCGCCCGGACGCCGTCAAGGCCGTCGCCACGATGATGGCGCACGGCCGCGCCGGACTGGGCCGCATGATCGACACCTGCCATGACCTCGCCCGCCACGCCGAGCAGCGGATCCGCCGCGAGGCGGAACTCGAACTGGTCTCCCCGGCCGAGCTGACGACCGTGGTCTTCCGCTACCGCACCGCCGACCCGGCCCTCGCCGACTCCCTCAACGGCGCCCTGCGCCGCCGCCTCCTGGAGTCCGGCAGCGCCCTCATCGGCCGCACCGAGGTACGCCTGGACGGGCCGGACGCGCCCGAGAGCGTGTGCCTGAAGTTCACGCTGCTCAACCCCACCGCCACGGCCGAGGACATCGACGGTCTCATCGGCACCGTCCTCGAAGCCGGCCGCGACTGCACAGGTCCCACCGAGGAGGAGGCCGCATGAGCATCACCAACTCCACGGCCCCGAGCGCGTCACTCGCCGTGTCCCACGACGCCACGACCCCGATCACACCGTCCGCCACGTCGCCCAACGCAACGGCGTACGACACGGCCACCGACCCACTGCACACCCTGGGCTCCCGCGGCGCCGCCGAACACGCCCACCTCGAAGCGCTGTTGCGCTGTTGGCTGCGCGAGACGCACACCGAGTTCACCGCGGGGCCCCTGCGCATCGACCTGCCCACCGCGGGCCTGGCCCTGGTCACCGAGGTCACCCACTGTTCGCCGACCGGCTGGCACCGCTTCGGCCCGGTCCGCCTGGAAGGCCGTGGGGGCTTCCTGGGCGCCACTGCCGACCCGGTCACCGCCGTCGCACTGCTGTCCACCGAGGCAGCGGTCAGCGGTGGCGCCCGCACCGGCGGCGTACCCGCCGGCGAGGTCGCCGACCTCGTCGAGCGCACCGCGGAGTCCGTACGCCGGGTCGCCACCTTCATCGCGGACCGCCGTACGAACCCGGAGCCGCCCGCCGCGGTCGACGGCTTCCTGGACGCCGAACAGGCCCTGTTGCTCGGGCACTTGCACCACCCCGCGCCCAAGAGTCGGGACGGCATCTCCGACAACGACTCCGCCGCTTTCTCCCCGGAACTGCGGGGCTCGTTCAAACTGCACTGGTTCGCCGCCGACCCGTCGATCGTCTCGCACGACGCCGTTGCGGGTGCCCCCTCGCTGGCGGGCCGTGACACCGTCGCACTGCTGGCCGACCTCGCCGGTGAGCGGCTGTCCGACGGCCGGGTACTGGTGCCCGCCCACCCCTGGCAGGCGCGGGACGTCCTGCACCGCCCCCGCGTCGCTGAGCTGATCGCGTCCGGCGCACTGGAGCCGCTGGGCGAGCGCGGCCCCGAGTGGTGGGCGACCTCCAGCGTCCGTACGCTCTACCGCCCGGACGCCGACGTCATGCTGAAGCTGTCGCTCGGCCTGCGCCTGACCAACTCCCGCCGCGAGTCCACCCGTACGGAACTGCGCCGCGGCCTGGAGATCAACCGGCTGCTCGACGGGGGCTACGCGGACCCGACGTTCCGGGCCCACCCCGGTTTCAGGATCACACGCGACCCGGCGTGGCTGGCCGTCGACGAGCCCGGCCGCCCCGGCGGCCCCCGGCTGACCGGCCTCGATGTCGCCGTACGCGAAGTCCCGGACGGCATCGACGGTCTGCGCTGCCTGGTCGGTCTGGTCGCACCGCGGCCCGGCGTCGGCCGGAGCCTGCTCGGCGAACTGGTGGCCGCCCAGGGTGCCGACGGCGCCGAGCGCTGGATGGCCGACTACACCGACAACGTGCTGGTGCCCATGCTGCACCTGTACGCCGCGACCGGTATCGGCCTGGAGGCCCACCAGCAGAACACCCTGGTCCGGCTGGACGCACAGGGCCGGGTCACCGGCGCCACCTTCCGCGACAACCAGGGCTACTATCTGGCCACTTCACACCTGCCCGGACTGCTCAAGCTGAGCGGCGCCGACGACTCCACGCTCGCCGTCGTCGACGACGCCATCGTCGACGACCGGCTCTGCTACTACCTGCTGCGCAACCAGGCCCTGTCGGTCATCGGCTGCCTCGCCGTCGACGGCCTGGCCACCGAACAGGACCTGCTCGCCGTCCTCGCCGACCGGCTGCGCGCCGCCCTGCCCGGACTCGCCCAGGCGGGCCCGGACGGCGACCGGCTCGCCCGCCGCTGGCTGGACGCCGCCACCCTCCCGTGCAAGGGCAACCTCCTCACCCGGCTGCACGGCATCGACGAGGTCGTCGCGCCGCTCGACGCCCAGTCCGTCTACCTCGACGCGCCCAACCCCCTTATGGAGGCCCGCCGATGACATCGCCACAGCAAGACGTGGCTCACCAGGACGCCACCATCCCCGGCCCGCCGCTCCCCAGGCTCGACGCCCCTTTCTCCGCACGGGTGGCACGGGCCGACGGCGCGGATGTCGACCTGGTGCACGGCTGGAATCAGCAACCGCACGTGGCGGCTTTCTGGCACCAGGCATGGCCCCGCGAACGCTGGGTCGAGGAAATCGCCGGGCATCTCGCGGGGGACGCCATCCTGCCCTGCCTGATCAGCCTCGACGACCAGCCCATCGCGTACGTGGAGGTGTACCGGGTCCTGCACGACCGGCTCGCCGAGCACTACCCGCACGCGCCGCACGACCTGGGCGTGCACATCGCCATCGGGGATGTGAGCCGCACCGGACAGGGCCTGGGCCGCCAGATCCTGCGGGCCGTCGCCGAGGGACTGCTCGCGGCCGATCCCCGGTGCCGCCGCGTCATCGCCGAGCCCGATGCCGGCAACGCGCCTTCGATCAAGGCGTTCCACGCCGCAGGATTCCGCCCCGCCGGAGAGGTCGTCCTCCCCGACAAAACCGCCGCGTTCGTCGTCCATCCGCGCGGCGAGGAGGACATGCCCCGATGACCGCACAGACCCTCCCCACCGCTGTCGGCGCCCCGGGCGCCGAAGACATCAGCAGCGAACACGATGTGCTGGCCATCGGCTGCGGCCCCTTCAACCTGGGCCTCGCGGCGCTCGCCTCCACCGTCGACGGCCTCGATCTGGTCGTCCTGGAGGAGCAGCCCGAACTGACCTGGCACCGCGGCATGATGTTCGGCGACGCCTCGATGCAGGTGAACTTCCTCGCCGACCTGGTCACCCTGGTCGCGCCCCAGCACCCCCTGTCGTTCCTGTCCTACCTGCACGACATGGACCGCCTCTACACCTTCACCGTGCGCGAGAACTTCTTCCCCTCGCGCCGGGAGTACGAGGACTACCTGCGCTGGGCCGCGGCCAAGCTCCCGTCCGTTAAGTTCTCGCACCGCGTCGAGGCCGTGCACTGGGACGAGACCACCGGACGCTTCACCGTCGAAGCCGTACGCGGTGACGGCGCCCGGCTGCGGATGCGCGCCGGCAACCTCGTCCTCGGCATCGGTACCGCGCCGTTCGTCCCCGAGGCGCTCGCCGGCCTGCCGCAGGACAAGCTTCTGCACACCTCCGAGTACCTGTACCGGCAATCGGACGTTGCGGCCGCGCAGAAGGTCACCGTCGTCGGCTCCGGCCAGTCGGGCGCCGAGGTCGCCGTCGACCTGCTGAGCCGCAATCTTGAGGGCGGTCCGGCGGTGAGCTGGCTGACGCGGACCACCTCGTTCGCTCCGCTGGACTACACCAAAATGAACCTGGAGCTGACCACTCCGGCGTACATGCAGTACTTCCACTCGCTGCCGCAGGCCGTCCGGGACAGGCTCATCAAGGAGCAGTGGCAGTTCTACAAGGGCATCTCCACCGACACCCTCGAAGAGATCCACGAACTCCTCTACCGCCGCCAGCTGGAGCACGGACTGGCCGAGGCCGAACTGCGCTTCGGCATCACGGTCGAGAACGCGGCCGTGGACGAGTCCGGCCGTACGGTGCTGACCTGCCGGCACCGCGACACGGACCAGCTCTTCGAGCACACCACGGACCTCGTCGTGGCGGCCACCGGCTACCGCAACCGCCCGCCGCGGTTCCTCGACCCGGTCGAAAACCTGCTGCACCGCGACCCGCAGGGCCGCCCCGTCGTCCGTGCCGACCACTCCATCGAACTCGCCGACGGGGTGAGTGGCCGGGTCTTCGTCGCCAACGCCGAGATCCACACTCACGGCGTCTCCGCGCCCAACCTCGACATCGGCGCCATCCGCAACGCCGCCATCCTCAACGCCATCACCGGCCGCGACGTCTACCGCCTGCCGAAGCGCAGCGCGTTCACCGCCTTCGAGGCGCCGCGGCAGGCTTCGTAACTCCGTGATGGGGCGGTCTTGGCCACGCTGGACTGTGGCCAAGACCGCCCTGCGGTGACCGTCACGTCGTCAGGAGATTCCGGTCCGGGTCCGAATCCCCTTCGGCCCGGCATCGCCTGTCGGCCGTGTGGCGTAGGGCGTTGCGCGCACCGAGAGACAGGCTTCAGGCCGCACGATCGGGCTGCCGACGAGCTGCCCGCGAGCTGCAGACCTGCGCTGACGGCAGAACGGATCGAGGAGTGGCTGAGGAGCGGATCGGCTCCGCGGGGAGTCCACGGGTGTACCACGTGGCGCCGTACACCCTGACGGCGGGGGAGGGGTGCGGATCGCGCGGGGGCAGTTCATGCGAATCAGCGACGGCCGCGCGCGGTAGGGCCCCGCCTGATATGCGGTGCCCATCCGGCCACCTGGACTCCCAGGTACCCGACCGACGACGCCGGCGCTGACGGCATCTGCCTCGCCGAACAAGACCTGGTCGACTGAGCCTGTTTTCGCTTTGACGGCCACCATCAGTGTGGTGGTCAAGCCACGACGACGGCCTCGTGGTCGGCGGGAGTGTGGTAGCCGAGGCCGCTGTGCAGCCACTGCAAGCTGTACCAGCTCTCGATCCACTGGAATGTCGAGATGCGGGCCGCGGACCGGCTGGGCCAGGGGCGGGCGTCGGTCGGCTCGTTCTTCAAGGTGGCGCAGAAAAGGGCTGATCACCGGGGGAGGGGCCGGGCCGTTTCCGGCTTCATCGGTGGCGTGGGAGGTGACGCCGCGGTGGACCCGCGCGTGAGGGGCCAGACGGTCTATTGCGGTGCGATGGCCTTGAGCCTTGAGCCAGTCCTCGACGGCGACAACATCTGCCCACTGCGGGCACAGCCTTTCGGTGAGGATCCGGTGCACCTCGGGTTCGGTGTCGAATACGCGGGGGATTCGAGGTCGAATGCCGAGATCAACACCATCGGCGAGGGGACCGGCTCGCTCGACCCGCTGCTGGTGACCAAGACGGCCGAGTGCGCACACCGGCACTGCCGTACGCCGTGAAGGGGGCCGCCGCCCGCCCTACGTACCGGTGCACGTGACTCCCATTCCGCTCTGCAGCGCGCCCAGCTGGATCGAGGCGAGCAGCCGCAGGCGCTCCCGTTCCAGCTCGTCCAGGTGCTCGCCGCGGAACTCGAGGGCGGTGTGGAGGTAGGCGATGGCGTCCAGCGGGGCGCGGTCGGAGAGGATGACCTCGGCGCTCTGCGCGGCGGCCGCGATCTCGTCGGTGATGCCCTGTGTGGACACCGCGGTGTGTTGGTGCGCCTTCGCGTCAATGCCCGGCCCCGCCCCGCGTCCCGTGTCCTCCTACTCCCTCGGCGGCCGGAAGGGCTCACCGTTCGGCGACAGCCACGCTCACGGCATGGAGGGAGTCAGATTCTTCACCCGCGGCAAGGTCATCACCTCCTGTTGGCTCGATCCGAGCCGAGGTGGCCTCAACCTCGGTTTAGCGCAGAACTCTTGACGTACCGTAGGCTCTCGCCCCTGAACGTCCCACGGGAGAACACCATGACGGGTCCCGACCAGGCACCGGCCACGGCCCCGGCCCCGGCCGTAGGCCGGCGGCCGACCGGCTCGCCGCTGCGGTTCGCCGTCCTCGGCACCGGCTACTGGGCCCGGTGGTGTCACGGCACGGTGCTGGCCGAACGCCCTGATGTGGACTTCATCGGTTTCTGGGGGCGCGACGGCGCCAAGGCCGAGCACGCCGCGGCCGACGTGGGCCGCGGCCGGGGCTTCGCCGACCTGGACGCGCTGCTCGACGCAGTGGACGCGGTCGCGATCGCCCTGCCACCTGACGTCCAGGCGCCCCTGGCAGTCCGGGCGGCGAGGGCCGGGAAACACCTCCTGCTCGACAAGCCCCTCGCGCTGGACGTGCCCGCCGCCGACGACGTCGTCAGGGCTGTCGCGGAGTCGGGAGTCATCAGCCTCAGCTTCATGACCTTCCTGTTCCAGAAGGAGGTGGCGGCTTGGCTGGACCGTATGCGGACCCTTGCTGCCGCACACGGCCCCTGGGAAGGCGTATCCGTGAGCTGTGCCGGCAGCATCGACACGCCGGGGAGCCCGTACGCCGCGTCGGCCTGGCGCCGGGAGCGAGGAGGGCTGTGGGACTGGGGCCCGCATGCCCTCTCCCTGATCCTGTCGCTCTTGCCCCCTGTGGAACGAGTCGCTGCAGTACGAGGAATGCGCGATACGGTACATATGGGCAATGAACATATCGGTGGACCCGTCAGCTCATTGACCCTGACTGTCACCGCACCCGAGAAGGCCCAGGAATCGGTCATCACCGTCTGGGGCCCGGCGGGCCGCGAGTCCCTGAGACTGCCGACCGGCACGTTGCGGGAGGCCTGCCACCGTGCGGTGGACCAGTTTCAGGAAGCAGTGGCCGGCCACGACGGACGAGCTCATCCGCTCGACGCGGCCTACGCCCGCAACATCGTCGCCGTTCTCGACGCGGCAGAGCGTCAGCTCGCTCTACCGGCTGAGAAACGGGCAACGACACCCGCCCAGTAGCCCCTCATCAGCACTCCACAAGAAGGTCTCGTGAACCGGTCGCTCACGTGCCCCCTGCCACCGGCATGCGCTCAACGACACGTGCAGCTTGCGCGGCGATCACTGCTGCGCGGGTCGCCCACCTCGTCCGACCCCCTCATATCCACAGGTCGGAAACGCATGCAGACGAGCTGAGCGGCAGAAAGAAGGTGTCAATGACCGACGAGCAGGCGACGGCCGGCGATCCGCACGAGACCCGGCACGAACCAACAGAGATCACCTACTCGGAGCAGTTCTACCCGGCGCGGCCCCGGTCCCTGCGGCCGCGCGCACGGCTGCGGCAGCAGCAACAGCCGCAGCCTCCCGAACGCCGGCAGGATCCGGTCGGCACCAACCCCGAATACGTGGCCTGGCTGCGCCGCCACTCCATGCTGCAGGACGCCAGAGACCTGTCGGTGCAGCTCACCGGCCAGGGCATCATGTGGCAGAACCCCTTCGCACGGCCCAATCCCAAGGCAGCCGTCGAAGCCGCCCCGGTGTGGTTCACGGCGTACCCCATCTCCTTCATCACCCGCCCCGGCGACAGCTTCCTCGGCACCCTGGCCGACCCCGAGCTGTGGCGTGCCTTCTCCGACCTCGGAGTGAGGGCAGTCCACACAGGGCCGGTGAAGCGCGCCGGCGGCATCTCGGGATGGGACGCCACGCCCACCGTCGACGGGCACTTCGACCGCATCAGCACCGCCATCGACGAGGCGTTCGGCACGGAGGACGACTTCCGGCGGATGTGCGAGGTCGCGGCGGAACAGGGCGGCACGGTCATCGACGACATCGTGCCGGGGCACACCGGCAAGGGCCCGGACTTCCGGCTGGCCGAGATGAACGTCGACGACTACCCGGGCATCTACCACATGGTCCAGATCGAGCCCGAGGACTGGTACCTGCTGCCCGAAGTGCCGCCGGAACGCGACTCGGTCAACCTCGACGTCGAGGCCGAAGAGGCGCTGGAGAAGGCGGGCTACATCATCGGCCGCCTTCAGCGGGTCATCTTCCACGACCCCGGCGTGAAGGACACCAACTGGAGCGCCACGCGCGCGGTCCTCGGGCCGGACGGCATCAGCCGGCGCTGGGTCTACCTGCACTACTTCAAGGAGGGGCAGCCCTCCATCAACTGGCTCGACCCCACCTTCGCCGGCATAAGGCTCGTCATCGGGGACGCCCTTCACTCGCTCGGCGACCTCGGCTCCGGCGCACTCCGCCTGGACGCCAACGGCTTCCTGGGCGTGGAGAAGAGCGCCGAGGGCCTGCCGGCCTGGTCGGAAGGGCACCCGCTGTCGGAGGCCGCCAATCAGCTGATCGCCAGCATGGTGCGCAAGCTGGGCGGCTTCACCTTCCAAGAGCTCAACCTGACTATCGACGACATCAAGGTCACCTCCGAGGCCGGCGCGGACCTCTCGTACGACTTCGTCAACCGTCCCGCCTACCACCACGCCCTGGCCACCGGGGACACCGAGTTCCTGCGACTGACGCTGAACCTCTCCCTGGAGAAGGGGGTAGCAGCTGCCGGCCTCGTCCACGCACTGCAGAACCACGACGAACTCACCTACGAACTGGTGCACTTCGCCACGTCGAAGGATGAGCTCTTCGCCTATCACGGTGTTGAGGTGACAGGCGAACAGCTCGCCGAGCACGTGCGCGGCGAGCTGGTGCAGACACTGGTCGGGCCCGATGCTCCGTACAACGCGGTCTTCACCACCAATGGCATCGCCTCCACGACGGTCAGCGTCATCGCGGCCGCCCTCGGGTACACGACGCTCGACCGCTTCACGCAGGAAGACGTGGAGCGCATCAAGCGCGCTCACCTGCTTCTGGCGATGTTCAATGCCCTGCAGCCCGGCGTCTTCGCGCTCTCCGGCTGGGACCTGTGCGGCCTGCTCACCTTGGACCGGGAGGCCGTCGGGCCCCTGCTCGCGACCGGCGACACCCGCTGGATCCACCGGGGCTCCTACGACCTGATGGGCTACCGGCCCGAAGCAACCACATCCGGTTCGGGCATGCCCAAGGCGCACAGCCTCTACGGCAGCCTCCCTGAGCAGCTCGCCGACTCCGACTCCTTCGCGGCGCGCCTCAAACACCTGCTGCGGGTGCGGGAGGATACGGGCGTTGCCACGGCCGACCAGATCGAGATCCCGTCGGTGGTGAACCCCGCCCTGCTCATCATGGTGCACCGGCTCGACGATGCCGGGAGGATCCAGGCGACCGTACTCAACTTCGGTCCCGAGCCGGCCTCGGGCTCCGTGGCCTCGGAGTACTTCGAGCCGGGCTGGACGGCCCATGACGCCCTGACGGGCAAGGATGTGAACGTGGTCAACGACCTGCGGTCGGTCGATGTCCAAGTCGCCGGTTACGACGGACTCTGTCTCGTCTTCCTGCCGCCGGTGCCATGAAGGCGCAACTGCGGTAACAGTGCCGGTGTGAGCCGACCCCAGGGCCGGTTCACACCGGCTTCTTGTAGTGGTGAAGCCGTACGCCACCTCGGCATCCGTGTCACGCCAGCAGGGCTGGACGGCCTGCTCAGGCCCCGTGCATGACCCCCGTGTGGTGACCGGGGGAGGCCCGCGGTGGATCTATTGTTGATCTCATGAGCCGTTGGAATGAGCTGACCGGAGAGACGTCCGGAAGTGACTACGCCGCGCGGTTCGCGGCGCTGGCCCGTAGTGGGAAGGATGTGCACGGTGAGGCGCGGTTCTGCGCGACTCTCGTGCCTGCCGGGGCGCGGGTGCTGGACGCCGGATGCGGTACCGGCCGGGTCATGATCCGACTGGCGGAGCTCGGCTACGACTGCGTCGGAGTGGATCTCGATGCGTCGATGCTGGCAGTGGCGCGGGAACAGGCGCCGGACCTGCCCTGGTTCCAAGCTGACCTGGCCGAGTTCGAGCCGGACCGGCTCGGCATCGCAGCCGACTTCGACCTCGTCGTGGCGGCAGGCAACATCTTCCCGTTGCTCGCTCCCGGCACCGAAGCCACGGTGGTCAAGCGCCTGGCCGCGGCCCTGCGACCGGGCGGTCTGCTGGTCGCCGGCTTCGGCTTGGACGCCGCCCACCTGCCTGTGCCGCCCAGCATCACGCTGTCGGAGTACGACGACTCCTGCGCCGCAGCCGGCCTGACCCTCGTTGACCGCTTCGCCACCTGGGACGCCGACCCGTACGAGGCCGGCGGCTATGCCGTCAGCGTCCACCGCCGCTGAGGACTCCTCGGCGTACGCAGCCCTCACCGCGCAGGCGGTCCTTGCTCAGTTCTGCGAAAGGAGATCGGCGGGCAAGCCGAGATGGTGACGGAGTGCCTGTCGGCCGAGGGGGGTGACGGCGACTGCGCGCGTAGTGCCGATGCGAGTGATCCAGCCTGTGTCGAACGCATGGCGGCACAGGGCGGCGCCGATGGCGCCCGCCAGGTGTGGACGGCGTTCGGTCCAGTCCAGGCACGACCGCACCGACGGCCGGCGGGTACCGGTCGGGACGGTGATGCCGAGATCTCCGAGCCAGGTCGCCCCGTCGCTGGTGAGCCTGAGCCCGTGCGCCAGGTCCAGTAGCCGTCGCTCGGTCATTGCGTCGGTGATGGCGACCCCGATCGCCCCGGCAAGGTGGTCGTAGCAGGTGCGGGCGTGGGAAAGGGCCTTTCGGCGTCCGGCCGCCGAGAGTGAGCGGGGAGCGGAGGCACGTTCGGGCGCCATTGCGGCGAGGCTCTCGATCAGCTCAGAGACGTGCGGGCCCGCCAGACGCACGTACCGGTGGCGACCCTGCCGTTCCTCGGCCAGCAGGTTCCCGCGCACGAGCGCGTGCAAGTGCTCGGTCGCGGTCGAGGGTGCCACTCCCATATGGCGCGCCAGTTCCGTCGCCGTCCACGCGCGGCCGTCGAGCAGGGCCAGACAGAAGCCCGCCCGTGTGCCATCGGCCAGAAGCCTCGCCACGGAGGCCAGATCGGGGCCGGCCCCATGTACGTGCCGTGTGTCCATGGGGTCAATTCTCGCCCATGATGCTTCGGTCTTCGCCGAAACGACCGGCCCCTAGGCTGCCTGCCGTGAACACAGCACCTCTCCTCACCCTGCCTGCGGAAGCAGCCATCACCCACCGGCAGATCGAACCCAGCGTCCTGTACTTCGGCACTCCCGTGGTGCTGCTTTCGACGGAGAACCAGGACGGTTCGTTCAACCTCGCCCCGATGTCCTCTGCATGGGCACTCGGACACACGGTTGTCCTTGGACTCGGCCGTGAAGGACAGACCGCATGCAACCTCGGCAGCCGCCCCGATCTGGTGATCAACCTGCCGGCCCCCGCGCAGTGGCCGGCGGTCGAGCAGCTGGCGCCGCTGACCGGCCGCAACCCGGTCCCGCCGAACAAGCCCAAGGGCTGCCGCTTTGAACCGGACAAGTTTGCCGCAGCCGGCCTGAACAGCGAACCATCCCACTTGGTCCGGCCGCCTCGCGTCGCTGAATGTCCGATCCAGCTGGAGGCCCGCGCCGAGCGGGTGCAGCCGGACGTCTCCGGCGAATTCGTCCTCGTCGAGGCCGTCGTGCGCAAAGTCCACGCCGACCCCCGCATCGTCGTTCCTGGCACCGACCACATCGACCCCGCCGCCTGGAGCCCCCTCATCTACAATTTCCGCCACTACTTCGGGCTCGGCCCGGAGCTCGGCCATTCCTACCGCACCCAGACACCCCGCAGCTCCGAAAGGCCTGCTGCCGAACCGGAGCTCGATGGCACCGCGCCCAGCTGACTTCAGGCGGTCCAGCTGACCCACCAGCTCCGCACACTCCGGCGAGGCACGCGTGCGGCAGAGGCTGCGGCAGCTCCGCACCGCAGATCGGTGGTACCGCCGGCGGACGGCAGCGCCGCCCATACGTCGACACCGGATTCGCTGTGGGGCCTCCGGTCAGCCCGCTCTGTTGCGTTGGTAATGGCGGGCGACGCGCATGCGGTTGCCGCAGCGGGCGGCTGAGCACCAGCGGCGGCGCGGGTGGGCGGGCAGGAACAGCAGGACACAGTCGTCGGCTTCGCACTGGCGGATCCTGGTGATCGCCGGGTCCGCCAGGAGCTCGGCGGTGGCCTCGGCGAGCCAGGCAGCCAGTTGCTCGGCGGATGAGCCGCCGCGGCGACGGGTGACGGTGAGCCCCGTCCCGTTCCACGCCACCTCGCTGATGGCGGGCGCGGAGCGCTGTGCCTCGTTGAGGGCGTCCAGGTCGGTTTGTGAAGGCCGGGTGCCGTGACGGCCGTGTTCCAGTGCGCGGGCGGCGTGC
Organism: Streptomyces sp. NPDC047117; assembly: GCF_040643545.1. Lineage (NCBI taxonomy): Bacteria > Bacillati > Actinomycetota > Actinomycetes > Kitasatosporales > Streptomycetaceae > Streptomyces > Streptomyces sp. NPDC047117. The sequence continues at coordinate 382,830 of NZ_JBEYUN010000003.1, forward strand.
TCCCGTACGGCGTGCACAGCGGCCAGCTCGGTGGGGGTGATCTTCTCCGGCGCGTCCGGGAGCCGCTCGGCCTGCATCGCCACCCAGGCGCGCAGATCCTCCGGGGTGGCGAGCAGCTCGCCGACGGTGGGGCGGGTGTTGACCAGGTCCAGCGCCAGTGGCTCGCCGGTCAGCGGCACGAGATCACTCATGCACCTAATGCTACCTCGCCGCATTGACGCGTTAGCCCTCCACCGCTATACCTAATGCGTACATCCCTAATGCATACATCGCCGATGAAGGAGTTAGGTATGTTCGCTACGCCTGCCCGCACTGCTCACCGTCAGCTGGACGTGGACGGCGTCCGCGTCTTCTACCGTGAGTCGTTTCCCGAGCGAGAGGACGCGCCCGTACTGCTGCTCCTGCACGGCTTCCCGTCCGGGTCGCACCAGTTCGGCCGGCTCATCGACGCGCTGGGCGCTCGCTACCGGCTGATCGCCCCGGACCTTCCGGGCTTCGGCCACACCGAGGTGCCGGACGGCTTCACCTACTCGTTCGACCGGCTTGCCGACGTCACCGAAGGCTTCGTCCAGCGGCTGGGCCTCGATCGGTTCGTGATGTACGTCTTCGACTTCGGTGCGCCGGTCGGTTTCCGTCTCGCCGAACGGCATCCCGAGTGGATCGCGGGGCTGATGACGCAGAACGGCAATGCGTACGAGGACGGACTCTCGGACGCAGCCCGAGATCTCCTCACCCTGCAGCCGGAGGCCCCCGGTGCCGAGGACACCCTGCGCGGCTTTCTCACCCTCGAGGGCACGCGCGGCCAGTACGAGACCGGCGTCGCCGACACCGACCTGATCGCCCCGGACGGCTGGACCCTCGATCAGCACTTCCTGGACCTTCCGGGCCGTAAGGAAGCCCAGTTGGCGCTGTTCTTCGACTACCACACCAACATCGAGAGCTACGGCCGCTGGCAGGCGTGGTTGCGTGAGTACACCCCGCCCACCCTCATCACCTGGGGGCGCAACGACCCCTTCTTCACCGAACTCGGAGCCCGCGCCTACCTCCGCGACCTGCCCAGTGGCGAACTCCACCTCTTCGACACCGGTCACTTCGCCCTCGAAACCCACCTGCCGGAGATCGCCCGGCTCATCGCCGACTTCCTTGACCGCGCTTGGAAGTAGCCGGGCCCGCGCCTCCTTGTGTGCGCGGACGAGCTGCCTCTTGTCTTGCTGGGGACGCCCTCCTAGCCTGAATTTGTGCCCCTGATGAACAAAGTGCACCTGCGCACCGCTGTGCGGGACAACGCGCTCACGCGTCTCCGTGTCGCTGTCACCGCTTTCTTCGCCCTCGACGGCTTCGTCTTCGCCGGATGGGTCGTGCGCATTCCCGACATCAAGCACCAGACCCACGCCTCCACCGGAGTGCTCGGCTTGGCTCTGCTCGGTGTCTCGGCAGGAGCTGTCGTGACGATGACTCTCACCGGACGCCTGTGCCGTCGCTACGGCAGTCACCTGGTCACCGTCGTCTGCGCCGTGTTGCTCTCGCTCAGCGTCGCCCTGCCGCCGCTGACCCACTCCGCCCCAGCGCTGGGGGCTGTCCTGATGTTCTTCGGCGCCGCCTACGGAGGCATCAATGTCGCCTTCAACAGCGCGGCCGTTGATCTGGTGGCCGCACTGCAGCGGCCGGTCATGCCCACCTTCCACGCGGCCTTCAGTCTCGGCGGCATGGTGGGGGCCGGTCTCGGCGGGGTCGTAGCCGGATACCTTTCCCCGGTCTACCACCTGCTGTGCCTGACAGTGATCGGCATGCTGGTCACCGCTGTCTACGGTCGTACGCTGCTCCGGCACGAGCGCCCGGCGCCGGCGGACCGAGGTCTCTCGAAGGCGCCGCCCGCCGCCGGGCCCGAAGCACGAGGCCTGAACGCCCGTACCCGTGGCGTGGTCGCCGTCCTGGGGCTGGTCGCGCTGTGCACGGCGTACGGCGAGGGGGCCATGGCCGACTGGGGTGCGTTGCACTTCCAACAGGACCTGGCCGCCTCGCCGGGTGTCGCCGCGGCCGGCTACTCGTGCTTCGCGCTGGCGATGACGATCGGGCGGCTGACGGGTACCACCCTCATCGAACGGCTGGGTCGCACCTGCACCATCGTTGCCGGCGGCTGCACCGCCACGGCCGGCACGCTACTCGGGTGTTTCGCGCCGTCGGTGTGGGCGGCACTCCTCGGCTTCGCCGTCACGGGCATCGGGCTGGCCAACCTCTTCCCCATCGCCGTGGAACGCGCCGGAGCCGTCGCCGGTCCCAGCGGCGTCGCGATCGCCTCCACCTTCGGCTACGGCGGCATGCTCCTCGGCCCTCCGGCGATCGGCTTCATAGCCGGCTGGCTCTCCCTGCCAACCGCTCTCGCCAGTGTCGCAGCCCTGGCCGCCGTCGCCGCGGCGATCGGCTTCGCCACCAGGCGCGTGGTCGGGTAGCCGGCGGGGGAGCGAGGCGGATCAGGTCGGGGAAGCGGTTGTGGTGCGGAAGCGAGCCCGGTAGACGGTGGGGGAGACGCCGAGGGTCTGCTGGAACACTCGGCGCATGGTTTCCGATGAGCCGAAGCCGGCCTGCTGCGCGACCTCCTCGACCGAGGTGGTGCCGGAGGACAGCAGGGCCTGGGCGGCCTCCACGCGGACGGCGTCGACGTACTGCCCTGGTGTCATGCCCGTCTCCTGGCGGAAAAGGCGGGACAGATGCCGACCGCTGACGTCCAGCTCCGCGGCCAGCGCGCCGATGCCGTGTGGGAGCGAGGGATCCGCGGCGACCTCGTCCATCGCCCGGCGCACCAGCGGATGCTTCGGCTGCTGTGGCGTCATCCGAATGCTGAACTGGGACTGCCCGCCCGGCCGGGCCATGAAGACCACCAACTGGCGCGCAGCCTCCCGTGCGATGTCCGCTCCGTAATCCTCCTCGACCAGGGCCAGGGCCAGGTCGATTCCCGCGGTGACCCCGGCGGAGGTGACGACGTGGCCGTCGCGTACGAACACCGGGTCCGCCGCCACTCGTACGCGGGGGAAGGCGGTCGCCAGCTGCGCTGCCAACTCCCAGTGGGTGGCGGCGCGTCGCCCGTCCAGGAGCCCGGCCTGAGCCAGCAGAAGCGCGCCGGCACAGACCGACGCCACTCGCCGTGCCCGCGCGGCGAGAGCGCTGACGAGTGACATCAGTGCGTCGTCGGCGGTGGCGCGCTGCCAGTCTCTGCGTCCGGGCACCAGCACCGTGTGCACGTTGCGGGGAAGCCGCTCGGTACGCGTGGTCACCCCGATCCGCAGCCCGCAGGAAGTGGGTACGTCGAGCCCGGCAGGGGAGACCACGTGCACGTCATAGCGGGCGCCGTAGCGGTTGGCGGTGGTGAGGACCTCCAGTGGTCCGCTGACATCGAGCAACTGGACCTGGTCGAAGGCCACGATGACGACGACCCGGGGCGTGCCCGGTGCGACGGGCGCTACTCCGCCCACGGTGAGTCCAGGATGGTGCGTACGAAGTCGCCGCGCTCGAAGCCGGGCACGTAGTGCTGAAGCACATCGGCTTTGACGTTGCCAAAGGTCGTCTCAGGCTTGTGGCGGATGCCGTCGGTGAACGCGCTGAGGATGCGCTTCTTGAAGTCGGGGCGAGGGTGCAGTGCCACGATCTTCTCGCGCTCCTCGGTGGGGATGTCCGCGTAGCCGATGCCCAGCACGTCGTACTCCACACCGGCGGTCACCAGGGCGACCTCCGGCTCCATGAACTCGGGGATGCCGGGGGTGGTGTGCAGGGCGATGGCCGTCCACACCCGGCGCACGCTGTCCTCCGGCACTCCGTGCGCCTGCAGGAAGCGGCGCGCCTCGTCGGCACCGTCGACCTCGAAACGGCGTCCGCTGGTGTGAAACCGCTCGTTCAGCCCCAGATCGTGGAACATCGCGCCGATGTACAGCAGCTCGGGGTCGAAGCTGAGGTCGCGGTTGCGGCCCTGGAGGCTGCCGAAGAAGTACACCCGTCGTGAATGGTGGTAGATCAGTTCGCTGGTGCGCTCGCGGACCAGCTCGGTCGCTTCCCGTGCCAACTTGGTGTCCGGCACGCGCACCGTGGTCTTGTTGTTTGCGTCAGCGTTCGTCGTCATAATGTCGAGTCTTCTCGACATGGGGTCCGGCCGCCATGTCCGCAGGGCCGTATATCCCACAGACACGGACACGCAATGGTCGAGGGGGAAGCGTTGCGTCATTCGACTGCGACCCGGGCACCCGTGTCCTGGCCGCGTCCCATGCGGGCATCACCCTGCCGGTCTCGTGCACGCAGGGCATCCTGCTGTGCTGCTCGAAACCGTTGGACAACTTGGTGATCGACGCCTGAGTTACGTTCCGTAACAGCCCGGCCCCCGAGTCGCGAGGCCACGGCTAGGCCAGTTGGCCCGGGGAGGCCCGCGTAGGCGGCCGCGCTGGATCATCCCAGCTCCGGAGGTGTGACCAGCACCATGTTTACCAAGGCGTTCAAAATGCGAACGAGTGGTCAGTAGAGTGAAGGTGGTCCGCTACCGCACAGTCCGTAATTGTCCAGCCGTCGAGAGGTTCCCATGAGCGACGACTCCGCCGCCCCCGCAGAGCTGACCAACAAGTCCGTGGTCAAGGCGGCGCGATTGTTGCGTGAACTGGCGGCCCAACCGCGTGCCGGCGCCACCGTCACCACGTTGGCGAAAGCCGTGGGGATCTCCCGGCCGACCGCGTTCCGGCTGCTGCTCAGCCTGGAGCAGACCGGGTTCGTGGACCGCATCGACAACAATTACGTGCTCGGCTGGGAGCTGGCCCGGCTCGGGCGGTACGCGGATCCGCACTCCGGTGTGGCCCAGCGCGCGCAGCCGCTGTTGCAGGAGCTGGCGGACCACCTCAACGAGTCGGTCACCCTGTCCATTGCCACGCCGAACGACAACCTTGAGCTGATCGCCGAGGCGTACGGCTCACACGTCGTCAGCGTGATGAACAAGGGCATGCGCGGTCAGCACTTCCCGATGCACGCCAGCTCGACGGGGAAGGTGCTGCTGGCCGAGCTGGGGCGGGAGCGGGTCTCCGCGCTGCTGCCGGAGCGGCTGGAGGCGTTCACCGAGGGGACGATCACGGACCGGGCTCAGCTGTTGCGGGAGCTGGACCAGGTCCGGGAGCAGGGGTACGGGATCATCGACAACGAGCTGGAGGAGGGCCTGCTGTCGTTGTCACGACCGGTGCGTGACCCGGCGGGCGAGCTGATCGCGATCCTGACCGTGAACGGCCCCCGCTACCGCTTCACCCGGGAGCAGATCCCCAGCACGCTGGAGCTGATGCGGACCACGGTGGAGCGGCTTGCGGCGGCTCTGTGGGACGAGACGGACTGAAGCGCGTACACGCGCGTACACAGCTTCAGCGCGCCTGTGCATCCGAGCGCAGTCGGTGCAGGCAGCGGCGGGCGAGGCTGCGGCTGAGACCGGTGCGGCGGGCCAGCTCGGCCGCGGTCAGCCTCGCCGTCCCCGCGGGCAGCCCGTTCCCTGCGCGGGCCCCCTCGATGGACAGGACGGACGCGGCTCGTCGCAGTGCCCAGGGTGGGAGCCCGCCTGGTTCGGACGCGTAAGCGCGCTGCTCTTCCATGGGCTCGCCTCGCACGCGCGCCCTCCTTCCGTGCTCGACGGCACCCCGTACGGGAGCACCGCGGTCCGTGCTGTGCGGCGCTGCCGTGCGGAGCGCCGAGAGGCCCCGCCGGGAGGAAGGCCCGGCGGGGCCGCGTCACGTCCGCGGCGGCTGTCCCAGGTAAGCGCCGCGGACGGCCCGGACCGGCCCCCTTGTACCGATCCGGAGTCCGGTGATGGCGGTCAGGCGAGGCTCTCGCGGACCTGCCGGGAGACGCGGGTGGCGCTCTCGACGGCACCGTCGATGAAGCCGGCCCAGACGTTGGCGATGTCGCCGCTCGCGAAGTGCAGCACGCCGGACGGTGCCTGCAGTGCGGCGTGGTGGCCGGTGAACTGGCCGGGGCGCTGGATCAGCCACGTCTCGCGGGAGTGCTCGTCGGCCATCCAGTCGTGGCCGCCGACTTCCAGTACCTCCAGGTCATCGCGCCATACCTTCAGTGCCGCGTCGATCGCGTCGCGGTCGTTGACGTCGATACGGGTGGCGTCGGCGCCGAAGGCGACCAGTACGGCATCGTCCTCGCCGAGGAACTCGGTGCGGACGACCGAGAGCGGGTGATGCTGGGAGGAGTAGGCGAAGAACGGCTTGATCGGGCCGCGGACGCGGATCCATGCCTTGGCGCCCTGGGAAGCGGCCTTCTCGCGGGCGGGGACGAGCTTCTCCTCGGGCAGGGCCGGGGTGACGTCGAGGCCGTCGAGGAGGTTCTGGCCGAGGGTGATGATCACGCGGCGGGCGCGGACGGTCTGCCCGTCACCGTAGGAGACGGTCGCCCCGTCGGCGTCGTGGGCAAGGGACGTCACCGGCGAGGAAGGCTTGATCTCGGTGTTGCCTGAGGCCTCGGCGTCCGCCGCAATCGCCGCGACCAGGCCCTTGGTGCCGCCGGCCAGGCGGAAGATGGCCGAGGACTCGTGCATCAGGTGCCAGGCACCGGCCGAAGCGGCCGTCCAGCGCAGGGCGTTGACGAAGGAGCACTGGTCGAGCGGGGAGTTGAAGTGGCCGACCCAGGCTGATTCGTTGGCGTTCTTCTCCGCCACCGGCAGGTTCAGCTCGTCGAGCTTCTCCTGGACGGTCCAGGCGTCGGCCTTGGCCAGGTCGGGGTTGCGCAGCGGGTCGTCCGGGCGCGGGATCCAGGCCATGGTCTCTTCGAGAAGACGTGTCATGCCCGGGTCGATCAGGTTCATGAAGTCATCGAGGGTGCCGTGCCGGACCTCGTCGCCGGCGAGCCAGAACGTCTCCTCGGAGCGCGGGCCCCGGGTGACCTCCAGGCCGTAGCGGTTGACCTCGGCCCACGCGTGCGGCTGGGTCCAGTGCAGCCACGTGCCGCCGATCTCCAGGTCGCGGCCGAGGCGGTGGTCGGTCCAGGTGCGGCCGCCGAGGCGGTCCCGCGCCTCCAGGACGAGGGTCTTCAGTCCCTGGCGGCCGAGCTCGCGGGCCGCGACCAGGCCTGCGACGCCGGCTCCGACGATCGCGACGTCGACCTGCTCGTGCTGTTCCGTTCCCATGGGGTCCCCTTCCGGGTCGTTCGGTGTGCCGTCAGTGCGTTTCGGGTGCGGTTCCGGAGGGCGCCGCCCCGCCCGCCGGAATCCGCGCTCCGTCCGCCTCCTCCGCTCCCTTGGAGGCGTCTTGCTGCTCAGCTGCTCAAGGGGCGGCCGTCTCGGGCTTTCCGTCGACGGTGCGCAGGAACCGGAGCGGGTTGTCGTCACGCAGGGCGGGCGGGAGGAGGTCCGCCGGGGCGTCCTGGTAGGCGACGGGGCGTAGGAAGCGGTCGATGGCGTAGGGGCCGACCGAGGTGTGCGCCGAGGTGGCGGACGGGTACGGGCCGCCGTGCTGCTGGGCGGCGGTGACGGCGACGCCGGTGGGCCAGCCGTTGAACAGCACCCGGCCCGCCTTGCGCTGAGCCAGTGCGACCAGGCCGGCCGGCCGGTCATCGGGCGCGGTGTGGAAGGTGAGGGTGAGGCTGCCCTCCAGCGCCTCCAGAACCTGCGCGGCCTCGTCCTCGGTGTCGTACGGGACGATCACGGCCGCCGGTCCGAAACACTCCTCCAGCAGGTCGTCCGCCTCCTTCAGGAAGTGCTCGACGGAGGGGACGACGAAAAGGCTGGGGGAGGCCTGCGGGCGGCCGTCCGCGTCGGTGGTGAGGGTGCCGTCGACCAGCGTGCGGGTCTGCTGAGCGGCGGCGACCTCGTCGAGGCGGCGCCGGTAGCCCTCCGCGATCTGCGGCGACAGCATCGGCAGCGCGTGCGCCGTCCGCACCTGGGCGGCGAGGTACTGGACCGTCTCCGGATCGCGGGGCATCAGCAGGACGCCGGGCTTGGTGCAGAACTGGCCGGTGCCCAGCGTGAAGGAGGCGACGAACCCGGAGGCGATCTCGGAGCGGCGCTCGGCGAGTGCACCCGCCGTGACGACGACCGGGTTCACACTGCCGAGTTCGCCGTGGAAGGGGATGGGACGGGGACGGGAGGAGGCGATGTCGAACAGGGCGCGGCCGCCCCGGACCGACCCCGTGAAGGCGGCGGCCCGGACGCGCTCGTCGCGCAGCACGGTCACGCCCGCCTCACGGCCGGTGAACATCCCGAAGGTGCCAAGCGGTGCTCCCGCGTCGGCGAGTGCCTCGCGCACCAGGGTGGCCGTCGTCGCGGAGGTCTGGGGGTGGCCGGGGTGTGCCTTGAGCAGGACCGGGCAGCCGGCCGCGAGCGCGGAGGCGGTGTCCGTCCCGGCGACCGAGAAGGCGAAGGGGAAGTTGCCGCCCGCGAACACCTCGACCGGCCCCAGGGGGACCAGGTGGCGGCGGAGTTCGGGGCGCGGCGGGGTTGCGTCGGGATCGGCGTGGTCGATGGTGACGCCGAACGGGGCGCCGCTGACGGCGTACTCGCCGTACGAGCGCAGCTGGCCCGTGGTGCGCTTGACCTCGCCGGAGAGCCGGGCGTGGCCGAGTCCGGTCTCCCGGTCGGCGAGTGTCACCAGGTGATCGGCGTTCCTCTCCAGGGCGTCTGCGACGGTGGCGAGGGCCGTGGCCCGCTCGCGCGGGGTGCAGGCGGCCCAGGCGGGGGCTGCCGTGGTGGCCAGGCCGAGCAGGCCCTCGAGTTCGCCTGCCGGGGTCTCGGGTTCGGCGGGCTGGGGGTGGTTCACGGGAGTCCTTCGCGGGTGCGGGGCCCGGGTCGTGAGAACGGCCCGGGACCTGTGCGGGTGGTGCGGGTGTGCGGCGGCGGTGCCGGCCGCGGTGGTGCCTGTCGCGGTGCGTTGCGTGGGCTCAGGCAGCGACCGGAGCGCGGTATCCGCCGAGCTTGCCCTTGTGGAAGACGAGCGGATTGGCGAAACCGCCGTCCATGCGCAGGACGCGGCCGATGACGATGACGTGGTCGCCGCCGTCCAGCTCCTGCTCGATCTCGCAGTCGATCCAGGCCGAGGCGCCGAGGAACTGCGGGGAGCCCTCCGGCGAGCGGACCCACTCCACGCCTTCGAACTTGTCGCCGGCCTTGCGCGAGAGCGCCTTGCAGACGTCCGTCTGGTGCTCGGCCAGGACGCTGGCGCTGAACCGGCCGCCGGTGCGGATCTTGGGCCAGCTGGTGGAGGACCGGTCGACGCTGAAGGTCACCAGGGCCGGGGTGAGGGAGAGCGACTGGAAGGTGCCGACGATCATCCCGGCGGGCTGCGAGGTCTCCGCCTCGACGCCGGTGATCGCGACGACGCCGGTCGGCAGATGTCCCATCACATCGCGGAAAGCCCGCTGGTCGACGGCGTTCTCGGCGGAGGCCGAGGCGGAAGAGGCGGCCGGGGCGGAGGCGGCGGTGGCCATGGAGAAGGCGTTCATGACAGCGGTCCCTTCGACGTCATCGTGCGGGGCGGAAATGAGGTGTGCGGGTGGCGGCCCGTGCGGGACGGGCCGCGGGGATCAGCTCGCGAAGTCGGCGCCGGTGCCGGGTGCGGCGGAGCGGATCTTCGTGGCCGGGTGGCCGTCGAGCGTGTAGCGCCGGCCGGCGCCGTAGAAGGACTCGCGCAGGGTGGCGGTGTCCTTGTCGTACTCGGTGCGGACCAGGCCCTCGTTGCGCAGGACGGGAAGCGCCAGCTCGATGAAGTTCTCCCAGCTGCCGGGCTTGCTCGCGTAGGAGAGGTTGAAGCCGTCGACGTCGGCGGTCTCGTGCCACTTGCGCATCTCCGCGGCGACCGTCTCCGGCGATCCGACGATCACGGCGCCGGTGCCGCCGATGCCGATGAACTCGGCGACCTGGCGAGTGGTCCACTTCCGGTTCGGGTCGGCCTTGGTGAACATCTCGACGATCGACCGGGAGGCCTCGACGTCCACGTACTCCAGCGGCATGTCCGGGTCGGCGCCGGAGAGGTCGATGCCGGTCCAGCCGGCGAAGCGGGCCAGCGCGCCGTCGTAGGAGACGTTGCGTACGTGCTCCTCGTACTTGGCCTGCGCCTCGGCGTCCGTCGGGGCGACGATGACGGTGAGCAGTGCGAGGACCTTGACCGAGCGCGGGTCACGGCCCGTCTCGGCGACCGCGGCACGGATCTTGTCGACGCTGCGGCGGGTCATCCCGGGCGTCATCGTGTTGACGAAGACGGCCTCGGCGTTGTTGGCGGCGAACTTCATGCCGCGCGATGAGGTGCCTGCCTGGAAGAGCATCGGGGTGCGCTGCGGGGACGGCTCGCACAGGTGGATGCCGGGGACGTCGAAGTACTGGCCCTTGTGCCGGATGGAGTGGATGCGGGCCGGGTCGATGTAGCTGGCGTTCGTGGCGTCGCGGATGACGGCGTCGTCCTGCCAGGAGCCCTCCCACAGCTTGTAGACGACCTCCATGTATTCGTCGGCCATGTCGTAGCGCTGGTCGTGCGGTATCTGCTGTGAGAGGCCGAAGTTGCGGGCTGCGGCGTCGCTGTAGGAGGTGACGATGTTCCAGCCGACCCGGCCGCCGGTGAAGTGGTCCAGGGTGGAGAAACGGCGGGCCAGTGAGTACGGCGCCTCGTAGGTGAGCGAGGCGGTGACACCGAAGCCCAGGTGGCGGGTGTGCGAGGCCATCGCCGAGATCAGCAGCGTCGGGTCGTTGATGGGGAACTGGGCCGCGTCCCGGAATGCCGCGTCCGGGCTGCCGCCGTAGACGTCGTGATAGCCGACGTTGTCCGCGAAGAAGAGCCCGTCGAACCGGGCCTCCTCCAGCATCTTCGCCATGTCCGTCCAGTAGCTCAGGTCGGTGTAGCGGAAACCCTGGTCGGCGGCGTCCCGCCAGGATCCGGCCGTCAGGTGGGCGGGGGCGCAGACGTCGAAGGCGAAAAGCTTCAGGGGCTGTGTGCTCATGGTGTCCCTCCCGGAGCGCGAGCAAGGAGCTCTCCCACGGCTCCTCGCTCTACTGCGAGGCCGCGTGGACGTTCATAATGCGAACGCAACGTTCATATTGAGAGTGACCAGCGAGTCCGTCAAGGCGTCGAGGAAGGAAAAATCGAGCTCTTTCGCGCCCGCCTCACAGGACTTGACCGACTGCCTGCGATGCCGCCTCCCTACAGGTAGACGGCGACCTGAGGAACCTCGGCGTGCGGTCACCGCTGCCGTGGACGACCTCGCGCGCACCTCTTGACACGCCCCGGAGCCCATGGAAGTTTTCGGTCGGCGGTGCGGCCGGTGATTTATGAACGCAGCGTTCGGGACGAACAATGCAGCCGGCCACGCCGCCTTCTTGCCTCGGCGTGCGCGTACCGACGTTCCCGCAGCACCGGGCTTCGGGCCTTCCGGTGCCGCGCACCCTCAGCGGCTGCCCGGTCGGCCCTCGGCGCACCCCCGCCCGACGAAGCCCCGCAGTACCGTCCGCGACCGCCCGCCGCGCAACGGCCCCTCGTTCCACTCGTACCACCGAAGCTGGAGTCGCCGATGACGGCCATCACCGTGAGCCCGCCGCAAAAACCGAGCAGCGACCGCAGACGGAAGAGATTCCTGCGCCACCTGGCCGGCGTCTCCTCCGGCGGGATGTTCCTGGACGGCTACGTACTCGGCGGTATCGGCGCCGTCAACGCCGCCATCAGCAAAGACCTGGGGCTCTCCCTCACCTGGCAGGGCCTGGTGGCTGCCTCCGCCCTCATCGGCATCTTCTTCGGCGGCCCGCTCGGCGGCTATCTCTCCGACCGGTTCGGCCGCGCCCGCATGTTCACCCTGGACCTGGTGGTGTTCGTCGCCAGCTCGGTGCTGCAGTTCTTCGTCGACAACGGCTGGCAGCTGCTCGCCGTACGCCTCCTGATGGGCATCGGCATCGGCGCCGAGTACTCCATCGGCTGGCCGCTGCTCGCCGAATTCTCCCCGACCCGCCTGCGCGGCAAGCTGCTCGCCCTCCAGGAATTCGCCTGGTACCTGGGCTATCTGGCGGCCTACGCCGTGGGCTACGGCGTCGGCCACGCCCTGGACCTGGACTGGCGCATCATCCTCGGCACCAGCGCCGTGCCGGCCGTCCTCCTCCTCATCGCCCGCATCGGCACCCCCGAGTCGCCGCGCTGGCTGATGAGCAAGGGCCGCACCGAAGAGGCCCGGAAGATCGCCGAGGAGTACTTCGAGGACGCCCACGAGATCGCCGACCTGGCCGGCGAAGAGACCCGCAAGGCCAACTTCTGGCGTCTCTTCTCCGCCGACTACCGCAAGGTCACGGCCTTCGTCTGCGTCTTCTGGTTCTGCACCGTCACCCCCTACTTCGCCATTGCCTCCTTCGCACCCACCGTCCTGTCGGGCTTCGGCATGGGAGACGGGTTCCTCGGCGCACTCTGGGTGAACGGCCTCGCTCTCGCGGGCGCCGCGACCACCTTCGTCCTGATCGAGCGGGTCGGACGCCGACTGCTGGTCATCCCGCAGTTCTGGATGGGCGCCGCGGCGCTCGCGGTGGTCGGCTTCTTCCCGGCCGCGTCCCCGCTGCTGATCCTCGTCTGTTTCCTGCTCTTCTCGTACACCAACGCGATGTCGACAGCGGTCACCGGTGTCTACCCCAACGAAGTCTTCTCCACCGACATCCGAGGCGCCGGCATCGGCCTTGCCACCGCCACCAGCCGCATCGGAGCGGCGGCCGGCACCTTCCTCGTGCCCGTCGCCCTGGACACCATCGGTGTGGGCTCGACGATGCTCGTCGCCGCCGGACTGTGCGCCGTCGGCGCCGTCGTCACCCAGCTCACCGCCCCCGAGACAAAGGGCAAGCCGCTCACCGTCACGTCGGCACCGCGCACCAAACACTGACGACTCCCGCTGCCCGCACCACCGGAAGCACCAGCCGTCGCCCTCGCACAACAGCGACTGACGCCTGCACGCACCACCAGAAAGCGAGCCCATGCGACACGAACTGACGGAGATAGCCGACGCCATCGAGGCCGCCCGCCAGACCCACAAGGCGATCCAGCCGATCACCGACACCCACCCCGATCTCACGCTCGCCGATGCCATGGCCGTGCAGAAGCACAACGTCCAGCGGCGGACAGCGGCCGGCGACCGCCTCGTCGGCTACAAACTCGGCAACATCGCCAAGGTCATGCAGGAGGCCTTCGGCGTCGGCCGGCCCGACTACGGCCACCTGCTCGCGAGCGACTTCCACTTCGAGAACATGCCGGTACGCCTCGACGGTTTCATCGAGCCGTACGCCGAGGTCGAGCCCGCGTTCCTCCTCAAGGACCGGCTCGAAGGACCCCACGTCACGGTCGCGGACGTCCTCCGCGCCACCGAGTACGTCGTCCCCGCCATCGAGATCATCGACTCCCGCTTCACCGACTGGCGCATCCAGATCGGCGACACCCTGGCAGACAACGGCTCCGTCGGCGGCATGGTCCTCGGCACCACGCCCAAGACACTGGGGCAGATCGACTTCTCGACGATGACCGGCGAACTGCGCTACGACGGCGAGCGGGTCGGCTCCGGCCCGGCCTCCGCCGTCCTCGGCAACCCGATCGCCGCCATCGCCTGGGTGGCCAACGAACTCTCCCGGTACGGCATCGTCTTCGAGCCCGGCCAGGTCATCCTGCCCGGCAGCTGCCTGGAGGCGGTACCGCTGAAGCGTGCGGCCGTCGTCACGGCCGAGTTCGACGGCCTGGGCAAGGTCGAGTTCCAGGCCGTCTGAACCGAAGGCCTCGCGACAGTCCAAGGGGGGGCGCCACACCGGCTGTGCGGTCCGGTGTGGCGCCCCCTTCCGCAGAACGCCGACCCTCCAGTCATGGGCAGGCCCATGACTGGAGGGTCCGGATCACATCTGGGTCTGCACCTCACGGTCACTGTCGACGCGCCGGGCGATCCCCCACGGTTGCCCTCCCGCAGCGTGGGCGGGAGCTGCTCGTCGGGGAAGGACTTGCCGAAAGCGTCCCAACACGCCACGTCGATAGTGGTCTTGGCGTGGTTGTGGCCGGTGAGGGCCTCGTCCATGACGTCATTGACACGGTCGCTCTGGCGCGGGTCGCGGCCCAGCAGATGCGGGGCGATCTCCTCGATGCCGGCCCGTACGCCGCGCGCGTGCGAGGCGATCCAGGTGGAGCCGAACGGGGTGGACTCGCCCCAGCCCTGGGTGCCGTAGTCGCAGGTGATGCGGACGATGGAGGCCGTCGAAGGAGGTGTAGGTACGGCCACCGGAGAGCAGGTAGGTGCCGCCGGAGTAGGGCAGATCGGCCTGGAAGAGTTCGATCTGGGTGATCTTCATGGCTGCGGTCTCCTCGCGTAAGGACGGACGGTCAGTGGTCGCGCCCGGTGGCCGGCGGTACGAGAACGAGCTTTCCGGTGTGTTTCTTGCTCAGGAATTCCTCCTGTGCCGCGGCGATCTCGGCGAGGGGATAGGTGGCGGAAATGACAGGACGGATCTCGTTCCGCTCGATGTAGGAGACGAGGTTCTCGAAGACGGCGTCGGGCTGGAACGTGCAACCGAACAGGGTGAGGTCTTTGAGGTAGACGGTGCGCAGGTCGATCTCGCTGATCGGGCCGCCGATGGCCCCGGCGACGGCGTACCGCCCACCGGTGCGCAGCACGTCCAGGAGGCTCGGCCACTGTGGCCCGACCACCAGGTCGACGACCACGTCCACGGAGCCCGCACCCAGCTCGGCGACGAAATCGGCGCCGCGATCGAGGGTCCGGTCGGCCCCCTGGGCCAGGACGTCGTCGGCCTTGGCGGCCGAGCACACGGCGGTGACCGTCGCTCCGCGCCGCTTCGCGAGCTGCACAGCGGCGAGTCCCACACCGCCCGAGGCACCCGTGATCAGCACGTGCTCGGCGGCTACGTCGGCCCGGTGCAGCATGTTCTCGGCCGTGGAGTAGGCACAGGGGACGGCCGCCAGCTCGGCGTCGCTCCAGTCGCTCTCGACTGCGTAGGTATCGGCGGGCGGCGCTGTGGCGTACTGGGCGAAGCCGCCGTCGCACTCGCTGCCGTACGTCCAGCAGGCGTAGGGAGCGAAGTCGACGGGGCCGCGGAGCATGGTGCGCACCAGGACGCGTTCGCCGATGCGTTCGTGGGGCACTTCCTCCCCGACCGCGACGACCCGGCCGCAGACATCGGCGCCCTGGATGCGCGGGAAGGTGAGGGCGGTACCGGACCAGGTGGCCTGGTCGTCGTCGGTGACGGTGTCGAAGCCCTGGGCGCCGCCGGACTCTGTCTCGGACGTCACCTTCTTCGAGTACCAGCCGATGCGGGTGTTGATGTCGGTGTTGTTGATCCCGGCGGCGCCCACCTCGATGAGCACTTCGCCCGGCTGGGGGGACGGGACGGGGATGTCGGTTCGGTAGTCCAGCTTGTCGATTCCGCCGTGGCCGGTCAGGAGCACGGCGGACATGGTCTCGGGCAGCAAGAGCTCATCCTTTGCTCGGAGTTGAAGGTCCACCCACGGTCCAGGGCATGACGCAACCGGGGGAGTGGGAGGGGAAGACTCGGTCGGGTCGTCGGCATCGTGGGCGGTCCGGGGCGTTCTCGTCGCAGCGCGGCAGCGTACGAACGGAAGCGCGCAGCGCGAAGCAACGCACGACGGTGGTGTGTCGGAGACCTTCGTGGTGTGTCGCAGACCTGCGCCGGTGCACTACGCGTACACCTCGGTCAGTTGCTCAGGCGCGGAGTATCTGCCGCGCACCGCTTCCCTGAAGGGAGCGGAAGCCGCAGTGGTGTGCGGCCCGGCCTGGGCAACGTGTTCAGTGACGGCGTGCGCAGGCGTGGCCCGGGACCGGGGGCCGGTGCGGCGGGGCCAGCTCGGCACGGGCGGTCAGCTCTTCCCCGGTGATACTGAGAAAGCTCTCGCCCCAGTCGGCAAGCGCGTTATCGGCGTCCGGCTCGACCAGTGTCGTGGACACAGACCGGACTTCCGCATGGGCCAATTGGTAGGGGGCGTTGGGGGCCGGCAGCTCGTGCCGGTAGACGTAAATTTCAGCGATCCTCATCGTCCGATCTCTCCGGAGTGGTGAGTACGGGCTTGCCGGAAACGTCTTGCTGAAAACTTCCTCCGCCCGGTTGATTTCCTTCAGCGGGCCCCTGAGCCGACAGGCGCCTGCCTCGGAGCTGGGTGTCGGGGGTGGAGCCGCCCATGAGGCCGACCACTACACAGCCGGTCACCGCGCGCCGCTCAGCCGGAGCACTCACTGCCGAGCAGTGAGGAACAGTCGATGTTCAACGGGGCATGCACTCCACCCTTTCCAGCGTTATGTTCGCACAATGAACGCGATGTTCCTCATAACCAGCGCGGCGCTCTTCCAGGAGCTCGACGACTTCCGCGACATGCCCGGGAAGCGAGGGAATTGGCCGAGAGCCGTCCTGCGCTACCCCCGCTGCACAGCGTCACCGCAGGTCCAGGCCGGTCCGGCAGCAGGCCGTCGGCGTACGGCCATCCGGCTGGGAGGGCGAACGACGGCGTGATGGACGGCGCACGCGGCGTTCGCTCTGTTCAGCTTCCGGACAGCCGCGCCCCGAACCCACGGTGGCCCGATTTCCGGGCTGCTCGGGCTCAGGTGGCGCGCTGTGAAGGAGAGAGGGGCAGAGGGCGATGGCGCCTCACTTTCCGAGCGCTTGGCGACCCTCAGATGAATTCGTGGCAAGAGTGACTCACAATGGCTACGACATCAGATGCCACCTCGTCGGGCCGGCCCGAGCGTCCGGGCATGAAGGACGGGGTGTGCAGCGAGTTCACGGTCTTCACCAAGGTCAAGTCGGGCCATGCGGAGGAGCTGCGTAAGGAACTCGACACGCTCGCCGGCGGAACGGCTGACGTGGAGAACCGTGGGGCGCTACGCGAGATCGGTACCCTGCACGACGCACGTCATGTGATGTTCGACAACGACACCCGGCACATGTTCGCGAGTGTCTTCGACGGCTCCTGGGACACCTGCATCGACGACTTCGGCAAGACGGCAGTCGGCGGGCGCTTCGAGAGGATCTTCTCGCACACCGAGGGGTTCCCCGGCATCAGCGACCCAGGCGTGAAGCACTGGTGTCGCGCACCAGGCCCCCGCGGGGATCTTCG
The DNA here is from genome assembly GCF_040643545.1 of Streptomyces sp. NPDC047117. NCBI lineage: Bacteria > Bacillati > Actinomycetota > Actinomycetes > Kitasatosporales > Streptomycetaceae > Streptomyces > Streptomyces sp. NPDC047117. The sequence continues at coordinate 399,908 of NZ_JBEYUN010000003.1, forward strand.
TCAGCTCCTGTCCCGACCTGACCGTTCAGCAGATCTGGAAGGACCAACGCGTGAGCGAGGCGTTCCAGGCGGTGCTGGACACCCCCGAGTTCCGGGCGATGCTGGACAACCCGGCCACCGCGGAGCTGCGGGCCACACCCGCTTTCCAGAAGCTGATGGAGGAAGCCGCAGGCTGAAGTTCGCCCTATGGCCGACCGGCGGCACATCCCGGAGTGAAGCGGGCAGTCGCCCGCGTCCGCGTCATGGCGGCGGTGGGCCGGTTCGCTCCGGCCGGCACTCCATGGTCCCGCGCTGGCCGGAGCGAACCGGCCGCCGCGGGATTGCCCAGGCAGAGACTGTTTGCGGAGGCGCAGGCGACATGAACGCATCGGCAGGGTCGGCAGGGCCGCCTCACACGAGCAGGTCCGGAGCGGCTGTCGAGATCGCCGATGTCCAGAGCGGGGCGCTGCATCCACGGCCGGTGCCGTACGTGGGGAGGTTCGTCTTCCTGCGCGTCGATGACCGCCATGCGGGCCGCGCCCTGCTGCGGCATCTGCTCCCATCGGTCGAGGGCGGATTCCCCAGCGCGGCCCCGAGTCAGGGCGCCTGGGTTGCGGTGGCATTCACGTACCAGGGACTGCGGGCGCTGGGAGTGCCCCAGGAGTCACTGGACAGCTTCCCGCGGGCGTTCCGCCAAGGTATGGCCGAGCGTGCGCATCTGATCGGCGACGTGGGCGAGAGCGATCCGGCATCGAACGCCACGAACTCGACAAGCAGCCGCGCACAGAACCCCGCACCGCCGACGAAGTGCTCGCTCCGGTCCACCACCACGACGAGGCCGGGAGCGAGTAGGGGAGGGCGGTCGTTGGACCGCGCCGCCCAGCCACTCGCTGCCAGCAGGAGGAGCCGAAGGCCGGCTGACAGCTGCGGACCATCGACCCGCAGCGCTGAGCGGGCCGGGTGCCTGGTGCTGGGGTATGCCCCACCTGGCTCGGCACGGAGCCGGCAACGAGGGGATGTCGTCAGGAGGCGCGTTGTGCCGCCACAGGCGGAGTGCGGTCAGGAGAGGCGGAAGCGCAGTCGGCAGATGACCGCATCGGTGTCCCGGCGGACGGCGCGGGCGACGACGGCGCCGCGTTGGTTCTGCAGCATGCGCTGCCATCTCCGGGCGGGCTCCACCTCCGGGATGAGCACCGTGACCCGGGTGTCTGGCTCGATGGCCGTGAGTTCCCGTACGTAGGCGGCGATGGGCCGGCCCAACGCCCGGCCGGGACAGTCGAGCCGCACCAGCGGTACGTCCGGATCCCACAGTGCCCAGTCGCGCTGCAGTGCCTCGCTGTGAGCCCGGTCCTCGGCATCGGGGTGGCAGACGGTCACCGCCCGGACCTCGTCACCGAAGGAGACCGCGGCCGTCAGCGCCTCGCTGGTGAGCTTCGACAGGCCCGACACGGGGACGATGACCAGTGAACGGTCCCGGTGCGGGGAGTCGGGGATCCGGCCGAGACCGAGCTGCTCGCCGATCGTGGCGTACGCCCGGTGCACGGTGAGGAATGCTGCTACCAGCAGGGGCAGAGCGATCACGATGAGCCATGCACCCTCGGCGAACTTCGTGGCGGTGACCACCACGGCGGACACGCCCGTGAGCACCGCGCCGGTGCTGTTGAGCACGGCCTTGGTGCGCCACCTGCGGCCGCGCTCCTGACGCCAGTGCCGCACCATCCCGGTCTGGGCGAGGGTGAAGCCGACGAACACACCGATCGCGAAGAGCGGGACGAGGGTGTTGGTGTCGCCGCCGGAAAAGACCAGCAGCGCGGCCGACACCCCGGCCAGCGCGAGGACGCCGTGGCGGTGCACCTGACGGTCGGCCTTGAGCGTGAAGACATGCGGCAGATAGTTGTCCCGGGCCAGCAGCTTCAGCAGGACGGGGAGGCCGCCGAAGGAGGTGTTGGCGGACAGCGCGAGGAGGATCATCGTGGCGAACTGCACCACGTAAAAAGCCCAGTTGTGGCCCAGTGCGGCGTCCGCGAGCTGGGCGAGCACCGTGACGCCCTGCACCGGCTGCAGACCGAAGCGCGAGATCAGGACCGCGAGCCCGATCAGCATCACGCCGAGGATCGCGCCGAGGGCGATCTCGGCGTGCTGGGCTCGTCGGGCGCGGGGAGTGCGGAAGGAGAGGACGGCGTTGGCGATGGCCTCGACGCCGGTGAGCGCGGAGCAACCGGAGGCGAATGCCTTCAGCAGGAGCAGCGCGCCGACCGTGGTGGCGTTGTCGGCCAGTACGGAGGCGTGTCCGGCGGCGGCCTCGGTGCTTACCGGAGCCGAACGGAACAACCCGACCGCGATCAGCGTGAGGATGGAGACGACGAAGACCGCGGTGGGCACGAGGAACGCCCGCGCCGAGTCGACGGTGCCGCGCAGATTGACGCCCGTCACAAGCACCAGAACCACCAGGCACAGCCACAGCCGGTCCGCGTACAGCACGGGAAAAGCGGAGGTCAGCGCCGCGACACCGGCCGTGATCGCCACCGCGACGTTCAGTACGTAGTCCAGGACCAGAGAGGCGGCGGCCACCAGACTCGCAGGCCGGCCCAGGTGTGTCCTGGCCACGGCGTAGGAGCCGCCGCCGTCCGGGAAGGCCGCGATCACCTGCCGGTACGACGCCACCAGCACCGCCAGCAGTCCGGCGATGGCCAGCGTCACCGGCAGGGTGAACCCGAGCCCGTAGCCGCCCGCCGTGGCGAGTACCAGCACGATCGCCTCGGGCCCGTACGCCACCGATGCCATCGCGTCGAGCGACAGGGCGGCCAGGCCGGTGACCGCGGTCAGCCGGTGCCGGTCACCTGGATCGGGCGGGGCGGACGGCGCTTCCGGTGAGGGGGCGCTGCCGGGCTCCGTGGTCAGGACGGACATGTGCGGGTGCTCCTTGCTACGCGGGTCCGCCCAGGTTCGGGCCGCCGACATCGAACAGCGTGCTGTCCTTACGCCGTCTTCGCGCCGACGGCCGTGGTCTTCACGAGACCTTGACGGGGCGGGTGTTCCACGCGTGGGGCAAGGGCCCCGGTGCGGTGCGGAGGGGAGCCGTACACCGGGGCCCGCCGAGTACGTCATGCCCGCGCGACGGCGATGCCGGACGGGCACGGACGCGATGCTGCCGGGCACGGATGCGATGCTGCCGGGATCGCGGCGTCCGTTGACGGGATGCTGACGAGGCATACGGCAGAGACCGCCGCGCCCCGCGCCCCCGGCGTCAGGCTCGCGTCGAAGACGCGCCAGCAAGCCGTCAAAACAGCGGGCGCCGGCCGGCTGATTCCCTAGCTTCACTGTCATGAAGCACTGCGTCGATGAGAAGCCGTGGTCGGTCGATGGGGTTGTGTGCGATCGGCAGTGGGCGGGGGACCGGCGAGAGGCGGTCCTGTGTGCCGCCGTAGTCCTTGCGCTACTTCTGCTGGTCGATGGCTGCTCGGGGCAGCTGACGCCATTGCGTGCGGTGCTGTGGGCGGGGCTCGCCGCCCTGCTACTGGTTGTACTGCTGCCGCCGCGGGTCGCCGCGGGGCCGGGGTGGCTGGCTTCCCGCGGTCTGCTCGGCGAGCGGCGAGTGCGCACCGACTGCCTGGTCTCGGTGCGTTTGCTGGACGGCGTCTCGCGGCGGCTGGTGCTGCGGGACCTGTACGGCGGCCGCGTCGAGCTGGACCCCGGAGTGCTCGTCGCCAACCCCATGATCAGGCACCTGCTGGACCAGGGCGCCGTCACGTCCGGCGAACGGGGACTGCTGGGCAGCGGCGCAACGGTGGTACGGCTGCTTTCGCGAAGGCTCGACAGCGAGACCGCACGCCTGCTCTTCACCACCTCCGGCCTGAAGTAGTCCGGGAGTTTCCTGCCGGGTTCCGATCGTGATTCAGGAGACGATGTGCTGGATACCAGCATGTCGTTGATCCGCCGGCCCCGAGCAGGAAGAGCGCGCAGATGACCGGCACCGAGTCGCCGCACCAGCCGCAGCAGGAGTCCGCCCGCATCGCTGGCGGGCCTGGCTCCTGAAAGGGCTGAGCGAGCAGACCGCTCGCCACCCAGGCCCTCACGGCACCCCACCCACCGAGCACAAGGGCCACCGGTGGTGGCGGGTGATGTGCCTGACAGGTGTGGACTACTTCTCCACCCTCGGCTATCAGCCGGGCATCGCGGCGCTCGCGGCCGGACTGCTCTCGCCGCTGGCGACCCTCGTCCTGGTCGCGCTCACCCTGCTGGGCGCACTGCCGGTCTACCGCCGCGTCGCCAAGGAAAGCCCGCACGGCGAGGGCTCGATCGCCATGCTGGAGCGGCTGCTGCCGTGGTGGGCCGGGAAGCTGTTCGTCCTGGTGCTGCTCGGATTCGCCGCCACCGACTTCATGATCACAATCACTCTGTCGGCCGCGGACGCCTCAGCGCACGTCGTGGAGAATCCCTTCGCCCCGCACTGACTGCACGGTGAGAACGTCTGGATCACTCTGGTTCTCCTCGCGGCCCTCGGCGCGGTGTTCCTGAAGGGCTTCCGCGAGGCGATCGACGTCGCCGTCGTCCTGGTCGGCGCCTACCTCTCCCTGAACCTCGTCGTAATCGCCGCCTCGGCATGGCAGGTGATTACCGAACCGACGCGGATCGGCGACTGGACGAGTGCGCTGTCCGCCGGCCACTCCTCACCGCTGGCCATGATCGGCGTGGCGCTGCTGGTCTTCCCCAAGCTGGCGCTCGGCATGTCCGGGTTCGAGACCGGCGTGGCCGTCATGCCGCAGGTACGCGGCGACACCGGTGACACGTACGAGAAGCCGGCGGGGCGCATCCGCGACACGCGCAAACTGCTCACCACGGCCGCACTGATCATGAGCTGCTTCGTGCTGCTCTCCAGCCTCGCGACGACCCTCCTGATCCCGCAGAAGGAGTTCGAGAGCGGCGGTTCCGCCAACGGGCGTGCGCTGGCGCACCTCGCCCATGAACACCTGGGGGAGGCCTTGGGTACGGTCTACGACGTCTCGACCATCGCCATCCTCTGGTTCGCCGGTGTCTCCGCGCTGGCCGGCCTGCTCAACCTCGTACCGCGCTACCTGCCCCGGTACGGCATGGCACCGGAGTGGACCCGGGCTGTGCGCCCGCTGGTACTGGTCTTCATGGCGATCGCCGTCTTCATCACGCTGTGGTTCAACGCGAGCGTCGACGACCAGAGCGGCGCGTACGCCACCGGCGTGCTGATGCTGATGCTCTCGGCCTCCTTCGCCTCCACCGTCGCCGCCCGCCACACCCGCCACCGCTTCGCGACGTACGGATTCGCCGTCATCACCGTCGTCATGGCCTACACGCTGGTCACCAATGTCGTCGAACGGGCCCGACGGCATCAAGATCGCGTCGCTGTTAATCCTCGGCATCCTGCTGACCTCCTTCGCCTCCCGCGTCCACAGGTCGTTCGAACTGCGCGCCGTGGGCGTCACTTTCGACGACACGGCCGCCCGGCTGGTCGACGAGGCCACGCGCGCGGGCCCGCTGCGGATCATCGCCAACGACCCGGACGAACGCAGCGCCGCCGAATACGCCACCAAGGAGCACCGCCGGCGCGAGGAAACCCACATCCCCGACGGCCGGCCGGTCCTGTTCCTGGAGGTCTTCCTCCAGGACTCCTCGGACTTCACCACCGACCTGACCGTGCACGGAGAAGAGGCGTACGGCGTACGGAGGCTTCGCGTGGCGGGCCCGGTGATGCCCAACACCATCGCCGCCGTCCTGATGGAACTGCGCGACCGCACCGGCCGGATCCCGCACGCCTACTTCAACTGGACCGAAGGCCACCCCATCGGCCACCTGCTGCGCTTCCTGGTCTTCGGCGACGGTGAGGTCGCCCCGGTCACGCGCGAGGTCCTCCGCCGCGCGGAACGGGACCCGGAACGGCGGCCGCGGGTACACGTCGGCTGAGGGCGACCGCGTGGCACCCTCGTCAGAACCGGTCGGGGAAGACCCGGGACAACACGAGGTACCCGACCAGACACGCCGCCACGATCAGCCCGACGACGTTCTCCACCGTCACGATTGATCAGCTCCTTGCTGCCCATCACGGGCGAAAATCGGGGGAATGTCTCCCGTCGGGGGAAGGGGATATGGGCGTGCAATGCGTGCGCGATGTGCGCGAGAAGAGGTTTCCTGCAGCGCACCGCCGCCATGGACGACACGCTCAAGCCTTGATGCCTCATTGGCGCCTTCCGCGGGCATACTGACGCGGCCTTGATGCGCGGCCCGTCCGGCTGCGCCCCCGTGGACGCGGCCGGCACGGCCCTGCTCGTGCCGTGCGACGGACGGTTACCTGTTTCCGCGCCGCTCAGTCTCTGATCGTCTTCGCACCTCAGTCGCATCCCCTGACGTCGCCCTGACGGTTCCCAGGGCTCTCTTGACGGGGGCCTGACGCCACGTCACCTCCGCCCGTCAGAGAGCCGACAAAACCCTCGCCGCACCCCGTCTCACCGCATCCGACTCGGATACGTTCCTGCTCGGCCGCCGGAGGCCCCGGTCGTCATCGGGACGACGGCCCCGGGCGTCTCCACGTCGGAGCGCCCGGATGCACCCACCGACGTACGGCCGGAGTGCGTGTCCGGACGGACGGCGCGTACGTGGCGGCACCCTCAACCCGCCACGTACGCGCACCTCTGCTGGGACCCGGGACCCCGGCCCCAGCAGGGGCCGGCGGCCACTACTCCGGCCGCCCCGGCCCCGCACACTCACCGCCGCCCACACCCCAGAAGGTCACCTCGTATGCTCCCTGCCGCCCCACAGCAGGCACCGGCCGAACCTACGACGGCCAAGACCCCGCCGTCAGCCAAGGACCGGGCTCCGGTCATGCGGTCCGGGCGCGGAAGACGACGGCGGGCCACGCCGGCCGGGCTCTTCGACCCCAAGCAGCTGCTGTCGTCCCTGCCCGAGGCCCTGCAGAAACTGCGCCCCCGGGCACTGATCAGGAAGCCGGTACTGTTCGTCGTCGCTGTGGGCGCCGCGCTCACCACACTGTCGGCGTTGCTGCACCCCACCGTCTTCACCTGGGTCATCAGCTGCTGGCTCTGGCTGACGGTGATCTTCGCCAATCTCGCCGAAGCCGTCGCCGAGGGACGGGGCAGATCGCAGGCCGAGTCGCTGCGCCGGGCCCGAACGGACACGGTGGCCATCAGACTGCGCGACAACTGGCGGGTCGGCATCAATCTGGACCGGGCCGAGACCGAAACCATCCGGGCCACCGACCTCCAGCCGTTCGACTTCGTCCTGGTCGAGGCGGGCCGGCTGATTCCCGCTGACGGTGAGGTGGTCGACGGTGCGGCCGCCGTCGATGAATCCGCGGTCACCGGTGAGTCCGCGCCGGTCATCCGCGAAGCGGGCGGCGACCGGTCGGGAGTCACGGGCGGTACGTCGGTACTCTCCGACCGCATCGTCGTACGGGTCACCTCGCGCCCCGGCCACACGTTCCTGGACCGCATGATCGCACTGGTCGAGGGCGCGTCCCGGCAGAAGACGCCCAACGAGATAGCGCTGAACATCCTCCTCGCCGCGCTCACCATCGTCTTCGTCCTGGTGACGGTCACGCTCCAGCCGATGGCCGGCTACGCGGACTCCGCCCAGTCCACCACGGTCCTGGTCGCCCTGTTGGTGACCCTCATCCCGACCACCATCGGCGCATTGCTCTCCGCGATCGGCATCGCCGGCATGGACCGTCTCGTACAGCGCAACGTCATCGCCATGAGCGGGCGCGCCGTCGAAGCGGCCGGTGATATCAACACCCTGCTGCTCGACAAGACCGGCACCATCACACTGGGCAACCGCCAAGCCACTGCCCTTGTCCCGCTTCCTGGCATCCCGAAACTGCGGCTGGCGGACGCTGCCCAGCTCTCGTCGCTGGCCGACGAGACACCGGAGGGCCGTTCTGTCGTCGCCCTGGCCAAGAAGAAGTACGGCGTGCGCAAGCCTCCGGTGGATCAGCTGGAGCGGACCCGATTCGTGCACTTCAGTGCCCGGACGCGTATGAGCGGCATCGACCTGCGCTGGGCCAATGGCGCCGTCTGCCACGTCCGCAAGGGAGCCGTACCGGAGGTGATCGACTGGGTGGAGCGGTACGGCGGCCATGTCCCGCCCGAAGCCCGCTGGTTCGCCGACGCCATCGCGGCGGCCGGCGGCACACCGTTGCTGGTGGCGGTGCACGACTGGGACGGTCCGCGGGCACTCGGTGTGATTCACCTCAAGGACGTGGTCAAGGAGGGTATCCGCGAACGCTTCACCGAGCTGCGCCGGATGGGCATCAAGACCGTCATGATCACCGGCGACAATCCGCTGACCGCCAAGGCCATCGCGGAGGAGGCGGGCGTCGACGACTTCCTCGCCGAGGCCACGCCCGAGGACAAGATGGCGCTGATCAAGCGCGAGCAGGCCGGCGGCAAGTTGGTCGCGATGACCGGCGACGGCACGAACGACGCCCCGGCCCTGGCCCAGGCGGACGTGGGCGTCGCGATGAACACCGGCACCTCTGCTGCCAAGGAAGCCGGCAACATGGTCGACCTCGACTCCAACCCCACCAAACTCATCGAGATCGTCGAGATCGGCAAACAGCTCCTCATCACCCGAGGCGCCCTGACGACCTTCTCCATCACCAACGACGTCGCCAAGTACTTCGCGATCATCCCCGCGATGTTCACCGGAGCCTATCCGGGCCTGAGCGCGCTGAACGTCATGGGACTGCACAGCCCGACCTCGGCGATCGCCTCGGCCATCATCTTCAATGCCCTGATCATCATTGCGCTCATCCCACTGGCGCTCCGCGGCGTGCGCTACACCCCGGCCTCGGCCCACGACCTCCTCCGTCGCAACCTCATGCTCTACGGTCTGGGCGGGCTCATCCTGCCCTTCGTCGGCATCAAACTGATCGACTTGCTGCTGTCGGCCGTCCCCGGCCTGGCCTGAGGCACATGACGGGACGGAGCCGGCCCTCGCAGCAGCAGCCATCAGGCCTGCGTCAAGGACTCTCATGATCCCTTGAGCACTGCGCAGCCGGGCAGTTGGATGAGACGTGTGAACAACACGTGGCGCCTCCTCGACCGTCTGCCGCAACATCCGGCGGCTCACGGTCATGCCGCGTGCTGCCGGAAGTCGTCTACTCCACGCTGACGCAACAGCGAGGCGCTTGCAGTGTGGAGTGCGGCGAAGAAGCCCGCAGCTCGGAGTCGATGAAAGTCACGCTACGGACGTCGGCGTCGCTCACTTCTTCTCGTCCGGGGCGATCTCGTTGATCAGGCCTTCCACCAGGCTCTTGATCGCATCGCGGATCGGGCGGACCGCCTCGACGCCCTGACCGGCCGGGTCCTCCAGCTTCCAGTCCAGGTAGCGCTTGCCGGGGAAGACCGGGCAGGCGTCACCGCAGCCCATCGTGATGCACACGTCGGATGCCTGGACGGCGTCGATGGTGAGCGCCTTCGGCTGTTGCGCGGACATGTCGATGCCGACCTCGCGCATGGCCTCGATGGCAGCGGGGTTGACCCGGTCGGTGGGGGCGGAGCCGGCTGAGCGGACCTCGACGCGGTCCCCGGCCAGGTGGGAGAGCCACGCCGCGGCCATCTGGGAGCGGCCGGCGTTGTGGACGCACACGAACAGGACAGAGGGCTTGTCGGGCATCAGGAGGACACTCTCGTCTCGTATCGCGTCAGGCGCAGGTGATGTCAGCACTCGATGGCATCAGTAGTCGCTGATGTGACAGTATCAGTCCATGATGACGTCAGCCAATACTGATCTGATCCGGGTCCTCGCCGACCCGCTCAGGCTTCAGATCGTGTCCCTGCTCGCCCACGAGACCCTGTGCACGACGCACCTGGTGGCGGAGACGGGGGCCCGGCAGACGAATCTCTCCAACCACCTGCGCGTGCTGCGCGAAGCGGGTGTGGTGGAGACGGAGCCGTGTGGTCGCTTCACCTACTACAAGCTTCGCCCGGAGGCGCTGGAGTCCCTGGCCGGAGCCTTCGGTGAGCTGGCCGCCACGGCACGTACGACGAGCGAGACCGACCGAAAGCGAGCCTGCTGATGACCGCGACCGAACCCGGCACCACCTCACCACCGAGTGGTGAGGACGCCTCGATCGTCGCCAAGCTTTCGACTCTCGACCGTTTTCTGGCGCTGTGGATCCTCCTCGCGATGGCCGTCGGTCTCGGCCTGGGCCGCCTGATCCCCGGCCTGAACAGTGCCCTGAGCAAGGTCGAGGTCGGCGGCATCTCGCTGCCGATCGCGCTCGGCCTGCTGGTCATGATGTACCCGGTCCTCGCCAAGGTCCGCTACGACAAGCTGGACGCGGTCACCGGTGACAAGAAGCTGATGATTTCCTCGCTGGTGATCAATTGGCTCGTCGGGCCGGCCGTGATGTTCGCGCTGGCCTGGATCTTCCTCCCGGACCTGCCGGAGTACCGCACCGGACTGATCATCGTCGGGCTGGCCCGCTGCATCGCCATGGTCATCATCTGGAACGACCTGGCCTGCGGCGACCGCGAGGCCGCCGCCGTCCTCGTCGCACTCAACTCGGTCTTCCAGGTCATCGCCTTCGGGCTGCTGGGCTGGTTCTACCTCGACCTGCTGCCCCAGTGGCTCGGCCTGGGCGACGGACAGGGCCTTGACGTCCCGGTATGGCACATCGCCCTGAACGTCATCGTCTTTCTCGGCGTACCGCTGCTCGCCGGGTTCCTCACCCGCCGCATCGGCGAGAACAAGCTCGGACGCGAGCGCTACGAGTCCACGTTCCTGCCGAAGATCGGCCCGTGGGCGCTCTACGGCTTGCTCTTCACGATCGTCATCCTCTTCGCCCTCCAGGGGAAGACGATCACCACACAGCCCCTGGACGTGGCCCGGATCGCACTGCCGCTCCTGGTCTACTTCGCCGTGATGTGGGCGGGCACCTTCCTGCTCGGCAAGGGCCTCGGCCTGAACTACGACCGCACCGCGACCCTCGCCTTCACCGCGGCGGGCAACAACTTCGAGCTGGCCATCGCCGTCGCCATCGCCACCTTCGGCGTCACCTCCGGCCAGGCCCTGTCCGGTGTCGTGGGTCCGCTGATCGAGGTGCCCGTCCTGGTGGCGCTGGTGTACGTGTCGCTGGCCTGGCGCAAGAAGTTCACCGACGTACGCGTGAGTGCATGACGCAGCGTGCGGATGTGGTGGTGATCGGCGGCGGCCAGGCAGGGCTCGCCGCCGGCTACCACCTGCGCCGTCTCGGCGTGGACTTCGTGATCCTCGACGCTCAGTCCACGCCGGACGGTGCGTGGCAGCACGTCTGGCACTCGCTGCGCCTGTTCTCCCCGGCGGCCTACTCCTCGCTGCCCGGCCGCCCCATGCCGGTGCAACCCGGCGAAACGTACCCGGACGCGGCCCATGTCGTCGGCTACCTCACCGAGTACGAGCGGCGGTACGCACTCCCGATCCCACGCCCGGTGCGTGTCACCACAGTTCACCGGGACGGCGTGGGCCGGCTGCGGGTGGAGACCGGCAGCGGCGCCTGGAACGCCCGCGCCGTGATCAGCGCCACCGGCACCTGGTGGCGTCCCTTCCTGCCCGCCGTGCGCGGTCGTGAGGTCTTCCGCGGCCGCCAGCTGCATACCGTTGACTACCGCCGCCCCGCCGACTTCGCCGGGGGCGGGGCGTCCCTGGCCAAAGGCCGGGGGGCGAGTCATCGTCGTCGGAGGCGGCAACTCCGGCGCCCAGATCGCCGCCGACCTGGCGACCGAGACCGAGCTGGCCTGGGTCACCCAGCGCCCGCCGCGCTTCCTGTCCGACGACATCGACGGCCGTGCCCTCTTCGACACCGCCACCGCCCGCCGCCACGCCCTGGAGGAGGGCCGCCCCGACACCGGAGGCGTCGCCTCGCTGGGAGACATCGTGGCCGTACCGCCAGTGCGCGAAGCCCGTGATGCCGGGCTGCTCAAAGCCTCACCGATGTTCGTACGGTTGGTGCCCGAGGGCGTGGAGTGGGCGGACGGCACCCGGGCCGAGGCCGATGCGGTGATCTGGTGCACCGGCTTCCGCCCCGCCCTCTCCCACCTCGCTCCGCTGGGCCTTCGCGGACGCCGCGGGCACATCGCCACCACCGGCACCCACGCCGTGGACGAGCCGCGACTGCACTTGCGAATCCCGCAGGGCCAACAGTTCGGCGATCTCCTCCAAGGGCAGCCCGAGACGCTTGGCCGCCCCGATGAACTCCAGCCGTTCGACGGAGTCCTCGCCATACGTGCGGTATCCGGAGGCCGTGCGGCCTGTCGGCAGGGGTCCGGCGCTCTCGTAGAAGCGCAGCGAGGTGGCCGGGACGCCGGACCCTCGGCAAGTTGAGAGATACGCATCGTGCTCGCCTCTCGACGGTAAACCTTCGACCCGGCTCGAAGGTCAGGCCCGAGCAATCGCGGACGGGCTCAGCGGGTGACGGGTGACGGGTGACGGGTGACGGTGTTGCATCCGCCCAACGGGCGAGCACGTTGACGGCCGCCAGATGGACGGGCGCCTCGTTCTCCGCAAGCTCGGGCAGACCGCCCTCGTGACTGTAGGGATTGCGGATGGCCGCCAAGGAGTCCTCGGCGAAGCACATCGCGCCGCGCTGGAAGCTCGGCAGGTGTCGCTCCCGCCGTCGGCCATGAGCCGCATTCGTGGTTGACCGCCCCTGAACGCGTCCTTGTCGAGGGCGACGGAGCGGCCGTCAGGCAGCGGTGGCCAACAGCTGTCCCATGGCAGCGAGCACGCTGGGCGCCACCCGGTAATAGACCCACGTACCGCGGCGCTCGGAGGTCAGCAGACCGGCTTCCTTGAGCTTCTTCAGGTGGTGGGACACGGTGGGCTGGGAGACACCGACGTCGGAGATGTCGCAGACGCACGCCTCCCCGCCCTCGTGCGAGGCGACCAGCGAGAACAGGCGGAGCCGCACCGGATCGCCGAGAGCCTTGAACATCGCGGCGGTCCGGATGGCCTCCTCCGCTGTCAGCGGCCGCTCGGTCAGTGGCGGGCAACACGGCTCCACGCCCGTAGCGGAGTCCAGCAGCGGCTGCGACTTGGCATTCGGCATACGTCTATTTTGGCATACGTCGAACCAAGGGCCCAGGGTCGTATGGCCGCTCCCGTGGGCGGCGTCAACGGGTGAGATGCCCCGCCGGACGGCGGGCCGCGCGACGAGCGTCCCTGTCGACGCCTCGTATGGAGGCAAAGGAGAGGCTGAGTTGTCATTCCAGCCCGACGGAGGCGAGCGCGGAATGGACTGGCGAGCGCCCGTCGCGGTGGTGCGGATCCCCGTACTCGTCGAGGGCGCCGAGAGGTGCCAGATAGCCGAGATCCGGGCGGTATCCGGTGGCCAGGATGAGCGTGTCCACGCCTCTTCGATGGGCCGTCGGGCCGGGGCACGCGGGAGCCGTCGACGCCGGTGAACATCGGTCGGCGGTCCGGGGCCCCGGATGACGGAGATGTGCGGTACCGGCCGTCGTCGATCACCGGCTGAGTCGGCGTTGTGGAGAGGACCCGGCCGAGCGGGACGCTGTCGAGACCGATGACGGTAAGTCAGAAGTACAGGTCTCGGTTGAGCGCGCGCCGGCGGGCGGACTTCACCGGTTACGGCTGGCGGGAGGGAGTCAAGCCCAGGTACGGGCGGTCGAAGCCCCGGTGGCCGCCACCAACGCTCGCGCACCGAGTCGGGAGCGGTCCTGGAGGGACAAGGGGTTGCCGTCGGCGCGGACGCCGGTCACGCGCTGACTGGCGCGGACATCCGTGTCCAAGTGGTCGGCATATCGCAGAAGCGAGGCGACGACTTCATCGCGATGCGGGTAGCGATCGCCCTCACCCCCGAGGGAAAGCCCACGGAGCGAGCTGTACCGCGCCGGCGAGAACAGCGTGAGGCCGCTGGTGCTGGAGGCCGGCGCGGGCGCCGGCGCCGCGGTGGGGGAGTGGGGCCACGTCCGACTGTTCTCCCCGTGGGCCGAGGTCGTCGACCCCGCAGCCGAGAAGCTGCTTGCACCCACCGGCTACATTCCTCGCGATGACCGGGTACGAGCAGGTCCGCTCCATCGCCGCAGCCCTGGCCGGTGACCAGGAGGCGGCCGAACGGGTCGAGCTCTCGCTGCCTGAGACCGGTGTGTGCGGTGGCGCCGGCCTCTTCGACGAGCCGGAGACCGCCGAGGCGGACCAGTCCGGTGACGGCTGCTGCGCCACCCCGACCACTCTCCAGATCGGCGTGGGCGCTCCCTCCTCCTCCGGCGGCTGCTGACCGCAGTGACACGCCTCGATGCGTCGGAGTCGTGGCCAGGGGAAACCCCCGGCCACGGCCTCGCGCCGCTTTGCCTGCCATGTGCGCTCGCGCGGCAGGAGCGCGCTGAACTGCTGCCCGGCGTCATTGAGCAGGCCACAGCGGCCTGCCGGCCTGCATCGCCCGCCGCGTGGCCGACGGCGCCTTCGTCTATCTCTACGCTCTGACTGGCCCAGCCCGACAAGCGGCGCACCAGGCGGACGTTTCAGATACGGCGTCCCTGTCGACTTGTCTGTCCGTAGATAGGGAGAGGGCGTCTACTACGGCGGCCAAAGTGCTGACGCGCAGGACATCACGCGCGACGCGTACGAGTAGCTGTCGCGTTGAAGATTGGCCTCCAACTGTTGGGTGGCCGGCGTGGACTGCGGCACTCGGCAATGGCGCCGCGCCCAGCTCCACTACGCTGCCGTATGTCCCTCCGCGACATCCTCGGCAGAGTTGGCCCACGTCCAGGGCAGGTTCTCCCCTTGCGCCGCCGACTGGTGCCATCCGCCCGGGTCGATGGTTCCGTCGTTGTGGATCGTCGGTTGGAGTTCGCCGTCGTAGTGGCCGAACTCACGTGCACAGAATACGAGACGGGTCTTGCCCCCGTCGGCGTCGGGCGTCTTGATGTTGGCGTTGCAGGTGCCGACCATGGGTCACTCTCTCTAGTGGAGGCCTGGTCGTTCGGTGAGCCGCGAAGCGAGCAGCGCGACTAACGTTCACGATTCAAGCGTGCTGCTCTCGGGCGCACACGAGCCAGAGAGGCGCCAGGCATGCTCGCGCACTCTTCTTCGCGTCTGCGCTTTTCTTCTACTGTCGTCCTGCAGCGTCTCGCACGCGGGAGCACACAGGGGAGCATTTGACTCTCCCGGTCGGCATGAAACGTTTGTGCTCGGGTGTCATGGGGTCTACCGTTCGGTCGCGTCCCCTATGCCGAGCCCGGCCGCTTCAGCGAGCAGGAGGCCGCGGTCGGCACAGGCACGCTTGCTGTGCCATGCACGGTGAGCGTCCTCGGGGGATCGCCAGCCAGGGGTGACTGTGCTGCGCTTCGGTAAGGCGACACACGCCCACCGCGAGGTCGCCACGGCGCCGAACGTGACCGTGCCGCAGGAATACATGCCGCTGTACCACGCCGCCGTCCGGGTCATCAGCTACCTCGCCACCGTGATCCCCGACCAGGTCTCGCCCACAGCCATCGAAACCTTTCAACGGCAGGCACTGCTCGTCGACATCGCAGAGCTGACGCCCTCGACCTCCGCAGCGGATCTGCCGTTCGGCCTGCCCGCGCGGTACTGGCTCGAACTGCGCGACTACGAACGGGGGTCGCCATCGCGGCCGGACTCGACAAGCCGATGCTCATCCTCCAAGGAGGACGCGGCTACCAGGTGTCACCGTCGCCGACGATCTCGTCCGATGGCGGGGGGGGGCGGCCTGGCCAACCGCCCGGAAGCCGATATCCGTGTCCATGACGCCGACACCCCCGTTCTTCCACGGCATCGGACCATCCACCCCGGCCGAATACGCAACCCCGCAGCATGTCGACCCCCTCATCGCCGATTGGCTGAACCACTGCACGGCATGAGGGCCCGGCCCGGCACGTGGAGGTTGGGGTTGCCCCGGACGAGCGTGATCGTTCCGCCGGGCTGCTGTCAGCATGTCCCGGTAGTTGTGCCCGGTGGAAGATTTTGCGCCCGTTGCGTTGGCAGGGTAGCCCCGGGGGTGGTTGACAAGTCCTCGCGGTGGTCGGGAGCCGTACGCCGCTGTCAGCTCTACGTGAGGTCGAACGGGGCGGGGGGCCGGCCCTGCCAGATCTGGCGCGAGGCCTGCTCGGGATAGGGAGCGGTCCTCGATTCGGTGGCCAGGACGCGGGTGAGCTGCTGGCCGGGCTCGTAGGAGGGCCATCCGGGCTCACCGGTGGTGGCGAACCGGACCCACGCCTGCTGGAGTTCACGCGACACTGCGACGGCCTCGGGCGCAGGTTCATCGCCGAAGAGTTGCTTGCCGGTAGGGCTGTCCATCGTGCCGAACGCCAAGGGGACGTCGAGGCCGTGGCAGGCGCCGCCGAAAGCCGGTGAGGTGAGTTGCAGCTCGAAGAGGAACGAACTGCCGCCCGCCGCGGTGTTCGCCTCGGCCAGCAGTAGGGAGGGCATGCGGAAGGCGGCGTCGGAGTACACCGTCTCCAGCAGTTCTTCCGGGCTCGCGTGCGGGTGGGCGGCGCGATAGGCGTCCGGGCCGCCCGGTGCCGGGGCGAACACGTCCAGGGCTGTACGGGCGTCCTGCTCGGTGAACGTGCCCCGTCGGCCCATCATGACGCTGAACAGCCGGAATTCATCGCGGGTATGGCCGACGAGCAGGTCGACTCCGGCCGCGCGGCCACCGGTCAGGGCGGGCCACGGCGTCTCGGTGAGGACGCCGCCGTCGACCACGGGGCACACCGCGATACCCAGGTGGGCGAGCCGCCCCCAGCGCTCCCGGTACTGGGGGAGGTCGATGCACAGGGCGGTGACTTCGTCGGCCATGCGTTGCGGGGCGATGTCGGCGAGTGCCGCGGCGGTGGGCGCCGTGCCGAGGCGGTCCGCGAGCGTGGCGGTGACCTGCTTCGCCAGCGCGGGCGTGCAGTGCAGGCCTGGCACCGAGTGTGTGATGGCACGCCGGAACAGAGCACGCGCCGGCTTCATCGTCAGGAGTGCGGCGACCGACCCCGCCCCGCCGGATTGCCCGGCCACGGTGACCAGGTCCGGATCCCCGCCGAAGCGGGCGATGTTCTGCCGTACCCACTGCAGCGCCGTGACCTGGTCGAGCAGGCCGCGGTTGGCCGGGGCGCCGTCGAGGAGAGCGAATCCCTCGGCTCCCATACGGCAGTTGATGCTCACGACGACGAGTCCCGCCGCGGTCAGTGCCGTCGGGTCGTACATCGGGTCGCCGGAGGACCCCGCCATATAGCCGCCGCAGGTGATCCACACCAGCACCGGCAGTCCGGCCCTGCCGGGGTCCGGTGTGCACACATTGAGCGTCAGCCAGTCCGTGTCCTCCGGCTGTGCTGCCCGAGTCGGCCCTGACTGCGGTGCGACGGGGCCGAATTCGGTGGTCTGCCGAATGCCCTCCCAGGGCCGGGCCGGGACGGGAGCGGCAAAGCGGAGCGCACCCACTGGTGGCTGAGCGTAGGAAATACCGCGGAACACCGCGTACCCCTGCTGCCAACGACCTTCGACGACGCCCTCGGCGGTACGCACCCTCGGCGGCTCAAGCATGGCAGATCCTTCCCTCGGCGGGTCTCGGCAGGCTTGTCAGCGTTATCGGTCAACTGTATTATGTCAACCGTATTGGAACGAAGGGAGGAGCGGACGATGCCGAAACAGGTGGACCACCGCGAGCGCCGCGAAGCGATCGCCCGAGCACTGTGGAGGGTGGTGGACCAGCGCGGAGTCCTGCATCTGAGCCTGCGCGAGGTCGCACGGGAGGCCGGCATCTCCCACGGGCAACTGCAGCACTACTTCGCCTCCCGGCAGGCCCTGCTCTCCTTCGCCATGGATCTCGCCGCTGAACAGACCTCGCTGCGTGTCAGCCGGGGGCTGGAAGAACTCGGTGGCTCACCACACCCTCGCGACGTGCTCCGGCTGACACTCACGGAGATGCTGCCACTGCACGCCGACGCTCGCGCGACCAGCCGGATGAACGCCGCGTACGTTCTGGAGGCGCTGCACGACGAGAACGTCCTCACGCGCACACGCGACGGCATGCTCCAAGCGCGGGCACAGGTAGAGAAGTTGATCCGCCAGGCGATCACGGACGGACACATCCGTTCCGACCGTGACCCGAGGACCGAGACCAACCTGCTCTTCGCGCTCACTGGTTTCGCTACCCTGATCGAACTGGACGTGATCGAACCCCAGGAGGTCCTCACGGCCGTGGATCAGCACCTGGACAGGCTGTTCGGCTAGAACGCCCGCATCCACGGCGGACGGCCGTATTGCGTGACCTCCGCAGCCGCGGGCCACGGCCCGGCCTGACTGCCTCGTCCGCATGGCGCACCAGCGGACAGCGGGACGGTTCGCGCGCGATGCCGGCATGCCGGCATCGCGCGGTGTAGTGGGGTCACGACAACTCTTGGCACGGCAGCATCGAGGTGGTCGCAGTGAGCCGAGCGTCGCTTGCCCTCCTCGGAGGCCGGCCTTCCTGGCGCGTGTCAGTCCGTGGGTACCAGCACCACGGGGCAGTGGGCGTGGTGGAGGGCCGCGTGGGTGACCGGGCCCAGTTGAAGACCGAAGTGGCGCGGTCGGCGGTGTACCGCCAGGATGATGGCATCGGCCTCCCGGCTGGCCTCGACGATCGCCTGTGGCGGGCTCTGGCAGACGGCCGTTGCGGAGGCCCGGACGTCGGCATACTCCTGTGCCAGACTGGCGACGGCGTATTGGGGGACCGCTTCGGCGGCCTTGCGCAGCCCTTCGACATCGTCCCAGCCCAGTTGCGAGGGCCGGGCCTGGTCGGAGCGCGGGGCCGGGGACCGCCAGGCGTGCAGTACCCGCAGTCCGGCGTCACGACGGGCTGCTTCGTCGAAGGCGAAACGCAGGGCTTTCACGTCCGTTTCCGCCTCCGACGCCAGGCCGAGGATGATTGTGTCGCGGACGCGGTCCACGTCGCCGCGCACCACCATCACCGGGCTGGTGCAGTGTGCCGCTACCCGCAGGCTGACCGAACCGAGCAGCAGACCTGCAAATCCGCCGTGTCCGCGAGTACCGACGACAGTCAGTGAGGCGGTGCGTCCGCAACGCAGGAGTGCCTCTGCGGCGGATTCCGTGGTCAACGAGGGGATCATGGTGGTGTTCGGCGCGCGCGATCGTGCTCGTGCCACGGCGCCGTCCATCATTCGTCGTGCGCTGCTGTAGAGCAGCTTGCCCTCGTCGTCCTGTACCCCGTAGTCGGGCAGCGGGCGTTTGGGCCAGGGCCAGCCGGCCAGGATCTCCAGGGCCGTGCCTCGGCGCCGTGCCTCGTCGGCCGCGCGGTCCAGAGCCCGTTCGGCGTGCGCCGAGCCGTCGAATCCGACGACCACCCGGCCGTGCGGTGCTTGCGGCGGCTGAGACATACATACCTCCTCCGGCCGTTTTGCCTGGTGGTCATGCGCGGGGGATTGGTTCCGCCAGGCTGTGGGTCACAGGGGCCGCTCGGCATCGCACACCGTCGACCTGGTGCTGGTCGGAGCGCATCGGCGGCGTGGACGCGCTCGGCGTCCGGACGTTGCGCGCAACACCGTGTGGTTGACGAGACCGAGCTGCAGCCCGAAACTGCTGCCGCCGGGTTCGGCGACGGGATACCGTCCTGGCAGTCGTGGACGAGTCGAGCCTCAGCGCAACGGACGGGGCAGGCCTGTGCGCCGGTACTCCGGGACATCGGGTCAGCTGCCCCGCAAGGCCGTGAGGCGGCGTTGGTACTCCTCCTCATCGATCTCGCCGCGCGCAAGACGCTCCGCCAGAACCTGTTGCGGCGTCTGATGAGTGGGCGGTATGCCTGCATCAGGGTGGTTGCGGACGAGGTTCCGGACGAGAAACGCCACCCCGACGAGCAGCAGGCCCCAGAAGATCAGTTGCGCGATCGCCATCGCGAGGAATCCCCAGCCGGTCATGCCGGTGCCGTATCCGTACATCACGTCACTCACCTCCCGGAGAGTCGACCCAAGCGTGCGCCGACGGGGGAACGGCAGCCATGGGCCGGCCAGCCCTGCCCGCTGCCGGTCGGCCCTGCCGGATCGCGACCGTCAGCACATGCGGGGCAGCTGTTCTCCAACGGCATGTCCGCGCCGCTCGCCGTCCTTCCCACGGAGCCCATCACCGTGCGGAGATCTCTGAAGGGAACTCTTTCTTCCAGGACCAGGACCAGGACCAGGGGCAGTACGACCGGCATGCCGCCCCGCATGGCCAGGTCATTCGCGGCGTAGGGATCGCGGTATTCGTCGAGGTACTTCACGAGCTGTCTCCAGCGGTCCTGCACGGCTCAGGACGGCGAGCGGTGGTGGGTCCCGGTCAGGTGCATGTCGGCGTCGACCACGCCTTCCACGCTGCGGATGAGGCGGGCGGCCACCGGGACCAGGGAGCAGTCCTTGATCTCACCGCGGACGGTGACCACCCCGTCGTTCACCTCGATGGTGACCTCCTGGCCGTGTGAGTGGAACAGCGGGCCGATGATCTCGCGACGGACCTCCTCGGCGATGTCGGCATCCTCCCGGAGGAACACTTTCAGCAGGTCGCTGCGGCTGACCACGCCTTCCAGACGCCCTTCGGAGTCGATGACAGGCAGCCGCTTGATCTTGTAGACGGCCATGGTGCGGGCGGCCTGACCGATCGTTGCGTCGGCGTGCACGGTGATGGCCGGTGCGGTCATGAGCTCACTGGCGGTCATGCCGCCGGACTTGACCAGGGCCTCCAGCTCCCGGGCCTGTTCGATGCGGGAGGGGGTGTGGTCGCGGAACTGTTCCTTGGGCAGCAGGTCGGCTTCGGAGACCACGCCGACGACACGGCTCTCGCCCTCCAGGACGGGGAGCGCACTGATCTTCCATTGCTCCATCGTCTTGACGATCTCCTTGAACGGAGCGTCGCGGCCCACCGCAATGACCGTGCGGGTCATCACGTCGTCGACGGTGTGCGGAGACTGCGGTACGGGAGGGGTGCCGGGCATGACGTACTCCTCAGGAACGGTCGACGGTCAGGTCGAGGAAGTGGGCCGAGCAGGCCGGCTGGCGGGCACCGACCGGTGCACCGGTGAGGTGAGCGGCGGTTGCTTCCGGGGCAGGGGCAGGGGCAGGGGCAGGGGCATTACACACCGCTCCCGCAGGGCCCGTACAGATCCATCAGACGCGTACGCGCACACTGCAGCCGTTGCCCGATCACCTCGGCAACGGCCAGTACCAGATCACGTCCCAATACCGGGTCCTCATGACACAGCCCGCGTACCGTCTCCGCGTCGAACTCCCAGGCCCGTACGAGACTGAGTGCCTCCGCCCCGAGGTGCCAGCTGCGGGGCGGAAAGAGCCACGCCCAGCCGAGCAGGTCCCCCTGACCCAAGGTCTCGATGACTGCCGACCGTCGGCCCGGTACATGCAGGTCGAGCTGGACGGCGCCGCTGCGGAGGATCCAGAACCGATCGGCCGGTCGGCCCTCCTCGAAGATCCGTGTACCCGCGGGGAAGGACACTTCGTGCCCCAACGCCATCAACTTCCGGCCCTGCTCCGCCGAGAGGGCCCCCAACCGCCCCGTCATGGTCTTCATCACCGTTCACCACCTTCCTGGTGCGGCCAGCTGACCCGTTCGGTCGCCTGCACGCGGCCCGTGGTCTCCTGCTGCCCGGTCACGCTCAGCGTCGTACGCAGACGGGCCCCGTCGACATGGGCCGAAGCGTCCCCGTCAGGGACCGGACAGCCCACAGGTCGCGCCTGTCCGGCCGTGGCCGTCCGGCCAGTGCCGGGTTCGGCCGGGCGACGGTCGCGATACGGGTGCGCGTTCGGCCCTTTGACGCTGCGGCCTCCTCGCGCAAGGGCGCAAGGGCGCAAGGGCGCGAGGACGCGGGGTGCTGTCGACAGGTGGGCCGCTTGTGGTTCGGTGTGCAGGTACCCCTGTGGCCTGCTGCGTTCTGCCATCGTGCTGCGGGTGCGTGCCCGGTGGCACCGGAGGTGCCGGTCAGGTCTGCGGTCGTCCCGCTCCGGCATGGGTGTGGTTGGTGCCGGTGGTTGACGGCCGAGGTGAGTGGGCGGGTTGCTGGACGACGTGAGCCTTGCCGGGTCGGCCGTGGCGAATTGCGAGGTTGGGTGCCGGGCTCGTGGCCCCCCGAGCGCGCTCGCGTTCTGCCCAGTTCAGCCGGTTGCCCGCCTGGTCGCGACCCACCGCCGCACAGGGGCGCATGGCGTGCTGGTCATGTCGGCCCGGTCACGGTGGTTCCGCGGTTGACGTGGGGGAAGGGCGTGCCGGGGGTTTTGACGCCGAGGAATGGCGCGAGCAGTTCGTAGCCCTCGCCGCCGACGATGTCGAGGACCAGCAGATCGCTGTGGCGGCCTGCAAAGTAGTGGCTCACCTGCTCGACGTGGCGACGATGAATCCGCGCGAACCGGTCGGCATTGAAGTCGAGGCAGCCGTAGACGGCGGCGCGCAGGAAGCGCTGAAGCTCCGCGTAGTTCTCGCCCCAGTCGCTCTTGCTCGCTGTCGGCCGTTCCCAATGCGCCCGACACGAGCGGAGCCAGCTGCTTTCGTCTCGTACGGTCAGGATGAACTTGGCGCTCGGCCAGATGTGGTCGAGCTCCTCGTAGTACGGCACGACGGTGATGTCGGTGATCCCGTCCCGCTGGTTGAGAAGGGGGAAACGGGCGGTGCCGGCGAGCAGGGTTCGGTAGGTGGCGGGATCGCTCGGGTAGTGGGCGACGTCGAAGCCGAGTGTGCGCAATGCCGCGGTCAACGATCGGGTGCCGGTGCGCGACAGGCCCAGGCCGAAGACCTTGGGGCGGGCCGGGCGGATCGGGGCGCCGGTCATGGGCGGCCTCCTCGGCGGGCGGCAAGGAGGTGCGGGGGAGCGGGGGCCGACGGGATCGGGCCCTCGTTGGCCGCACACTGGGCCATGGCGGTCAGCCCGTGGTGCAATTCCGTGCGGGGCCGGTAGCCGAAGGCCCGGGTGGCGAGGGCGATGTCGGCCCCCGTGTGGCGGGCTTCTCCTGGGCCGGCGGGGTTCCGCTGGACAGTGACCGGGCCGATGAGCTGCTCGACGGTCGCGACCGCGTGCTTCATGGAGACCGGGGAGCCGCCACCAAGGTTCGCCACTCCGGTGAAGCCCGAGCGGGCCGCGTTACGGAGGGCGGTGACGACGTCGTCCACGTAGGTGAAGTCACGGGTCTGCTCGCCATCGCCGTACAGCGGGAACGGCTCGCCCATGCGGGCCGCCGCGATCAGCCGGGCGAAGGCCATGTCGGGCCGCTGGCGGGGCCCGTACACGGAGAACAGGCGCAGCGAGACGCTGGGCAGACCGTGGGAAGAACGGTAGAGCTCGCACAGGTGCTCGGCCGCCAGCTTGGTGACGCCGTACGGCGACACCGGTTTGGGGAGGGCTGTCTCAGGAGTGGGAAAGGTCGGTGCGTCTCCGTACACCGAGGAGCTGGAAGTATGGACAAGCTTGCGTAACGGGCGGCTGCGGTGCCGGTTCAGCAGAGCCTCCAGCAGTACCTGGGTGGCGAGCAGGTTGCGACGGACGTAGAGCTCGAACTCCGTGCCCCACGAGGGCCGGACGCCAGGCTGCCCTGCCAGGTGGTAGACGACCTCCGCGTCGGCGAGGAGCGGTGTGAGGTCGGTCTCCAGCAGATCGGCACAGTGGAAGGTGAATGCGGGGTGGGGCCTGAGCGTGTGCAGGTTACGCACCTTGAGAGCCGGGTCGTAGAACTCGGTGAGCGCGTCGATGCCGAGGACGATGTCGCCGGCGGCGAGGAGGCGCGCGCACAGGTGGGAGCCGATGAATCCGGCTGCTCCTGTCACCACCGCCCGCATCAGCATTCACCGGCGGTGGGGTGTCCGGGCGCGCTGGGCAGTACCTGCTCGGCGCGGGCCCGCCACGTGTGGTGGTGCAGTAGTCGGCGCCGTGCCTCGTTGCCGAGAGCGATACGCAGATCAGGGTCTTCGCCCAGCCGTTTCACGGCCGCCGCCCACGCCTCCGGGGAGTCGGGCGGGCACAGCAGGCAGTTGACCCCGTCGGTGAGAACCTCGCGCAGTACGGGCAGGTCCGAGGCGATGACCGCCTTGCCGTACGCCATGTATTCGAAGAGCTTCATCGGGGACACCCACCGGCTGATCTCGCCGACGCCTCCGGCACAGTAGGCCTTGCGCTGATAAGGCGCCAGGACGATGTCGAATGCCCGGTAGTAGGAGCCGAGTAGGGCCGGTGGAAGATGGCCGTGGAAGTGGACATGGGGCAGCCGGCTCCGGCTTTGCCAGTGCTCCTGGTCGGTGCTGGTGCCGCCGACGATGTGGAAGTCGGCCTCGGAAAGACGCTCGGCGAGGCCGAGGATGACGTCGATGCCGCGTCCGGGGTAGAGGTGTCCGACGTACCCGATCCGCAATGCCCCGGCGCGGCCGGGCAGCTGCGCAACGGGGCCCGTGTCGGGGACCGGGTCGGCGCCGTCATGAGCGGTGACCAGGTCGGCGCCGCGCAGCGAGTCGATGCCGGAGAAGGCGGCACGGTAGTCATCCGCGAGCGCCTGGGACACGAACACCACGCGACGGAGGTTGCTGCTGCGCAGGAGCAGGCGTTCGAGGCCGCGGACGACCGGGCTGGACCAGAGCAGATGGGTCTCGTACACGAGCGGGGCGAGGTCGGAGCAGGCGAGCAGCGCACGTAGGTCACGCCCGTACAGCAGGTCGGGCGGGCCCTGGCGGCGCAAGTCGGTGCGGACCCGCAGGGCGCGTGACCACACACCGAGACCGGGCAGGTGTGACTGGGCCGCGGTCCGTACTCCGAAGCGGTTGCGAGTGCCGTAGTAACCGTGCACGTCCTCGACGGGTGTCGCCCCTGGCAGAGCGTAGAGCACGACCTCGTGTCCGGCATCGGTGAAGGCATCACACATCCGCATGACATGGACGCCATTGGCATAGATCGACGGGATGCTGCCGGAGTGCAGATAGGCGATCCGCATGGCTGAGGCTCCTCCGGGGCGTGGAGAAAACGCCCGCCCATGTTCGCCGCCTCATTGCGCCGGGACAACCGTGCCGTAGGACGTCCGACAGCATGACGGGCGCGAAGCGGCGCACGCGGGATGTGCCCGGCGCGGTTCTCGGTCATTTTGGCCGAGCCTGCCGTACCTCCGTACTCACTGCGGACCACAGCCGACATACCGCGTCGGGGCGCCGGCCCCGGCCTGGCCAGGGATTTCGTGTCGGCATGGGCGTAGGACGACGGTGGCGGGCGCAGGACATTCTCCCGATGGCCGGTTTCCCGACGCGGCCGTGCGGACGCGATGGCGGGTGGAATGGTCCTGCGGTAGTCCTGGAGAGTCGGAACAGAGTGCACATGCGCGCACCATCGGCACCCCGTCGAGCACGGCTGGTGCCTCGTCAGGTACGGCCCCGGATGGCGGCCGCGACCGGAACAGCATGGAGGACCGCATGGAGAACCAGGAAGAGACCCGTGCCGGCATGGACGTCGAGCAGGTCACCGAAGAACTTCCCGAGTACGCGCTGATGATCGACATCCCGGACCAGGACTGACCGACGGCGCCGGAGGGGCCGCTGGGGCCGGGTCGGCATCGGCGGCAGCACAGTGGGCGGGCACGACCGCGTGCCGGCCGTGCCCGCCCGTATGCGGTACGCCGAAAGGACGCGCACTCGGTGGAGGTGAGTCGGTGCTGCGGGCAGATCCCGACGCGCGTGAGGCCGCGCGTGACGAGGAGGCCGTCGGAAGAGTGGTGTGCTCCGTCCTGACCTCGGCCGGGATTCCCGTTCCGGCCACCGTTCGTCCGGAAGCGGTCGCCGCTGCCTTCACCGTGCAGGCCGGGCGCCGCCCGGCACTCGACGAGGTCGCCGAGCGGTGGCCCTTGGAGGCCAACGCGCCCCGCGCTGGCCTGGAGCCCGCGCGGCCGGCACCGTACCTCGCCCGTTCCGCCGAACGCGCGCTCGCGATGCTGCCCGCCGCTGCCGACACGATGGGCGGGTCCCGGGTGGCGCCCTGGCGGGACACAGAGCGCGCCGTGTTCGACGACAGCTGCGCACTCCTGGCGGCCCGCTGGCCCCGGATGCTGGCGGAACTGCGCGCCTGCGTGGCGCAGGTGGCGCTCCTGGAGGGGCGCGCGATCGACGGCTTCACCGACTTCACGACCCACGGCGCGGTGTACATCAACCGTGCTCGCCTGGGTGCGAGCCCACGCGGCCTGCCCGGCCCGGTCAGGTTCGCCGAGGCGCTGGTGCACGAGGGCACACACACTCGTTGCAACGCCGCGCAGCTGAGCACCCCGTTTCTCACCGTTCAGGCAGCTGACACAGCTCGTGTGAGGACTCCGCTGCGGCCCGACCCACGTCCACTCGCGGGGTTGTTCCAGCAGGCCGTGGTCCTGGCCCGGTGCACCGCCCTTTACGAACGGCTCCTGGAGTACCGCACCACGGATGACACGGCCCGTTCGGGCATTGCCGCGCTCTTGTCCGACGCCCCGACCGCCCTTGCCCTGTCCTCCCGCCGGGACCATCTGTCGACCGGCGCCCGGCAGGCGATCGGCACACTGTACGAACGCCCCGCGCTGCTCACGGGCCACGGGAGAGCCGTCCTGGAGCAGTGCGACGACTTGCTACGGCCCATCGCCGCCTGACCGTCGGCCCGAGGCCATGACATTCCCCGCGCGTTCCGATGCCGGAGGTGTAACACCGTCGCCGGCCCTCCGCCCCGCTCCGGGAGCCCGCATGCCCCCGCGCACCGTGCCCGCCATGCCGGCCACTTGGTCGCCCCAGGCGTTCGCGCCCTACCCCTTCGCGGCACCGCTGCTGTTCGGCCGCGTCGCCGCCCGCAGCCCGATGTTCGGCACGTCCGCGAGCGCTGGCGGAGACCGCGTGCTCATCGGCAGCGCCGCCGGAACCGAGACGGGTGACGTCGCGCTGCGCTCCCGAAGCGAACTCCTGGAGCGCCTGGGCAACGTCCTCGCGGGCCGGTGCGCGGAGTCCCGCGCGGCCCTCGTCGCCGACCACAGCGGACTGCTGCGCCGTGGGGCACCCGCGCTCGATCCGGCGCCGTGGACCGGGCAGGTGGGCAGACACCTACGCCAGCTCTGGGTGGGTGGCCGATCCCTCCTTCGTGACACCGAGGTGCTGGTCCCCGCCGGCCTGGTCTTCCTCCAGCACCGCGCACCGGAGGGCTGTGCCGTCCCCGTCCGCGTCGGCTCCACCGGTCTGGCCGCCCACCCGCAACGCGGCGCCGCGATCGGGCACGCGGCTTGGGAGACGCTGGAGCGTGACCTGCTGCGCCGCAGCTGGCAGAGCCCGGCAGAGCATCCCCCCGCCGTACGGCCTGTCGACAACGAACTCCCGCCCGCAGTACGGCGCGTGTGCGAGGAGTTCGGCCTGGTCGGCACCGCGCTGACCGTTTCCGTGCCCGGAGCCCACGCGGTCGCGGTGTGTCTGCATACGCCCGACCGGCGGGAGCAGACCTTCGGCGCCCGATGCGGCCCGCCCGGCCGCCACCAAGAACTGCTCGCCAGCGCCTCCTACGAGGCACTGATGGTGCGCTGGAGCATGAACACACCCGCCGCCCACCAGGCTCGTCAGCGGCTGGCGGCGACAGATGGGCCGGTGTCCGCGCTCGAGCACGCCCTGTGGACGTACCAGGGGCATCAGGACGCGCTCGCTCGCTGGACCTGCGGCGCCTCGCGCGACTCCGGGCCGGCACCTCCCGCATCGGGGGAGACCACCCACGGGTGGGCGGACCCGGTGTGTGGCACTGACGGTGCGTCGCAGCGGCCGCCTCACGATCCGGTGCGCGTGCTGGCCGAGCACACCGGTGAGGACGTCATCGCCATCGACACGACGCCGACCGACCTCCATGGCGAGGAAACGGTGATCCTCCGCTTGGTCGCCCCCGGCACCCTGCCCCTGCCGTCCACTTCCCACCCAAGCTCCGCAGCCCCGCCCCATCCTTTCGGCTGACCGTTCCCCTCCCGTCCAGGCTTCCCGCAGAGGAGCATGATGACCGCGGCCCCCGGATACGCGACCGACTTCGCCGACCGCTACGACGACTGGTTCGCTCCGCCGACGCAGACCACAGACGCCACGGTCGCCCTGCTGGCACGGCTGACCGCCGGCGCTCCGGACGGCCCCCTGCTGGAACTGGGCATCGGAACCGGGCGCGTCGCCCTGCCCCTGGCCGCGCGCGGATACGAGGTGCACGGCATCGATGCCGCCGAGACCATGCTCGACCGCCTTCGTACCAAGGCCGGGGGTGAGCACATCAGCGTCAGCACCGGTGACTTCGCGGACGTCGAGCACGACGGGAAGTTCGCCCTCGTCTACGTCGCCAACGGGACGTTCTTCGAACTCCCCTCCCAGGAGACACAATTGCGGTGCTTCGCGCGCGTCGCACAACGGTTACTACCGGGCGGCCTGTTCGTCCTCGACGCACACATGCCTGAGGCCCTGGCGGCCGACTGCACCACCGGCGCGCAGCCTGTCCAGTCCGCCACCGGCGCTTCGGTGCTCCGGGCCCGCCGTATCCATCCCGCCACCCAGCACTACGTTTCCGACTACCTCGTTCTCGACCACGGCCTCTTCCAGCACGTCAGGGTCACCTTCCGCTACGCCGCCCCCGGCGAGCTCGATCTCATGGCGGCCTCGGCGGGTCTGCGACTGCGCGAGCGCCTCGGGGGCTGGTCCGGTGCCCCCTTCGGCGACCGCAGCAGCTACCACGTCAGCGTCTACGAACTGCCCACGTCCGTATGAAGGCGGCGAACGCGGGCGGATCCCGCGACCCGAAGGCGTACGTACTCGGCAACCGCGAGCTGTGGGAACAGTGGACCCCGCTGAAAGCCGCGTCAGCCCAGTACGATCTGGCAGGATTCCGCTCCGGCGGATCCCGGATGCGGGCACTGGAACGCGCCGAGGTCGGCGCGGTGCACGGCCGCTCGCTGCTCCACCTGCAGTGCCACGTCGGTGTGGACACGCTGTCCTGGGCTCGGCTCGGCGCCCGCGTCACCGGCGTCGACTTCTCCTCCGAAGGTGTGGCCACGGCCCGCTCCTTGGCCGCGGACATCGATCCCACCGCCGTCTTCGTCGAGGCCGACGTCCTCGATCTGCCCGCCCACCTCGACGGAACCTACGACATCGTCTACACCTCCCACGGGGTCCTGGGTTGGCTGCCCGACCTGAACCGCTGGGCAGAAGTCGTCGCCCACTTCACCGCGCCGGGCGGCTTCGTCTATGTCTTCGAGTCCCACCCCGCAGCCTGGATGCTCGACAATCACGTCCAGGAACCCCGCCTGAAGCTGCGCTACTCCTACTTCGGCGAGGAGAAGCCACTGGCCTTCGAGTACCGGAGCCCCACCGCCGTCCCCGATCAGCAGATCTCCGGTGCTGAGCACGTATGGGGCCACAGCCTCGGCGATGTCATCAGCGCCCTTGCGGGCGCCGGACTGCGCATCGAGTTCCTGCACGAGTGGCCCTTCGTGGGCTGGCGTCTGCTGCCCTTCATGGAACAGGGAGCGGACGGCTGGTGGAGGCTGCCGGAAGGCCTGCCGGCCATGCCCCTGTCCTTCTCCCTGCGCGCCTCCAGGCCACCCGACAAGCCGGCTGAGGAGCGAACCGGCCCGCAGTCCGACGGAGAATAGGCGACGATGACCGTATCCCTGGCAGCCGTACGCGAGTCGACGCTCTGCGAACTGGACCTCCGTGACGTACTGGCGGGCCACCTGATCGTGGTCCGCGGAGGTCTGGATCAGCTCGCCCCGGACCGGCCATTCACCCGCGCTGCTTCGGAATGCGTCGCGGCGGTGGCCTCCTCGGATGCGGCACACCGCATCGCGGACCACGGCCTGGAGCAACTGCACACGGTTGCGGGGATGGAGGAGGTCCGGTCGGTCCGCGACGAGCTGGACCGCCGCGTACGACCGGCCGCCCATCAGCTTCTGCTGAGCTTCATCGAAGTACTGTCACCGCAACGCCGCCGACTGTACGTCAGTGACCACCTCGGGGTGCGGATCATGCCGCCCCGGAGCTGCGCCGACGGCCAGGAAGGGCAGTTGCGCAACTACACCGGCTTCCTGATCCCCACGGATGCGCACGTGGATTCCTGGTTCAACACCGCGGTCAACTCCGTGAACCTCTGGATGGCCGTCAGCCGCGTACGGCGAGACAACGGTCTGCTCCTCTGGCCGGACGCCTATCGGAGCCCTCTGCGGCACGACGGCGTACGGCTCGATCCCCACCAGGAGATCGGCGAGCCGGTCGAGGTCGAACTCGGCCGGGGCGATGTGCTGCTCTTCGCCGGTGACCACCTCCACGCCACCCGCCCGAACACTGGCCCCGAGACCCGCTGGGTGATCACCAAGCGGATCTGCCTCGGCCCGCCCCGCTACCACCCGCGCGCCACCGGCTGGGTCCCCTACGCCGACCCCCGCCTCCTCGGCACCCCTCTCGCGCCGCTGGCACCCTTGCGCTCAACACTGACCGCAGGCCGGGCCCGTCATCTGCTCCGCTCCACAGGCCGATACCTGCCGCTCCGTGCACGCCGGTAGAGAAGCAATCCCCCAGAAGATCACATTGCCCGCGACATGCCGGACCGGAATGCGCATCGCGCTGCCTCTCCCTGATACCGCGGTCGGCCACGGCCGCGGTCCTGGCCAACAGGGCACCAGCACCGAGACCACTCGCTGGCGGGCCACCTGCTGAACTTCCTGGTCTGGTGCCGGCGGCTCCCACGGCGGCTCGTACGCGCCGCCTGGCCAGGAGGCCGCGATGATCGCCGCCGCCCCGCCCCGCCCCGCCAGGCTGCTGCTCTGCGTCATGGGCGGTCGGCCGACTGGACACGGCGCATACTCCGATCGCCAGCACCGCCGCACCGCCCAGCGCCGCGACCGTCGCCTTCACGATCGACTTGGTCTGCCGCCACACCCAGGCGATCGACACCAGATACATGCCGCCCAGCACGAGCACCTTCAAGAAAGTGATGGCCTGCTGCCCCAAGGCCGTGACGTCAGCGAACGTCCCCGCCATCTGCATCACCGGCTTGCTCCGTTCTTCTCTCCACTGCTCGGCGTCTTCAGGGCAGGGGCGGCTTCCAAGGCTGCGACCTCCCACCGGCCATCGCGGCCGCGCAGCTGGATTGCGTACGTCATCGGCCGCACGGTGCCCTGACGGTCACCGGCTTCGACCTCCACCAGGTTCCGCCGCTCGCCCCGCCCGGTTGTCGGCCTGGCTCGGCCGGGTTGTCGCTGTGCTCGGCGATCGAGGTGATGCCCACAGAGGAGTACGGCGCGGGTGAGATGGAGCGCAGCGCGGTGCCGGGGGAGAGGTAGCGACCAGTAGCCGCCGGACACCTTCCGCACCCGCACCGGCGAGATCGACTCCACCCGCTGCGCCCCGCCCTCCTGGGACCACGTCAGATCTGCGGCCGACGGGTAGAGAGCGGCCAGCTCCTTGCTCGATGCTCCCTGGCCGGCCCGTACGTAGGCGGCGACGGCCTGCTCGGCGAAGCGGGCCGGCCCCACCGTGTCCTCACGGGTCACTCGCTGCGGCTGTACACGTACCGGCGTCATGGTGGTCGCGCCGGCCAAAGCGACGGCCCAGCCGCTTAGCAGTGGCCCGCCCAGCACAAGCGTCCACGCGCCCCACCGGATCAGCGCTGTCCGGTTCGCCATGGCACCCGTCGACTTCGCCGCCCACCCCGTCTCCACCGGCTCCACGACATCCACCCCTCGGGCGGCCGTCTCCTCCGCTGCCGTGCGGGGCCACGTCACGAACGACTCCCGGAGGTGCCACCGCTCAGCTCGTCGATGCGCTGGAACAGCGCCGGCTCGGGCTGCCGCTGGAGCGCCCCGAACGCGGCATGCGCCACCTCGGCGTACTGCGACACATACGTCCGCAACGCAGCGAGCGTGCCGGCGGTGAACGGCTCCATCACCAGCGCGACCGCCAACCGCATCGTTCGCCGCCGCGCGTCCACCAGCACCTGCTCACCCCCGCCCAGCTCTCCGAGCCCCGCCTTCCGATCACGCATCGTGACCACCCCTTCTCCAGGCACGCTGCCACCCACTGCGCCGCGCGCTCTGAAGAAGGACTCGCAAGTGCCCAGATGTGACAGCGAGCCAAAGAAATTCCGACGTATCTGCCGAGCCCCGCGAAGCAGCTGCGCAGACGGGCGGCACGCGCGCACAGACATGTGACCGGTCAGCCGGACCGCTCACGACTCCCACCAGTCACCGCCGCTCCGTGGCCGATGCCGGCCCGTGCCTGGTGAGGCGACCGGAGGAGGCTTGCCACGTTCTTCTCGACTTCGGTGGCGCATTGCCGGGTCACGTATCGTCTCCCGACGTCGGATTCCGTAAAGATCGAGCTGGGCTGCCGAGGAGTGAGCCATGAGCAAGCCATCGACCGCAACGCCGGATGAACTGCACCGGAGACTGGGAGTGGCCGACGCCGTGGTGATCGGCCTGGGGTCGATGATCGGCGCCGGGATTTTCGCGGCGCTCGCCCCGGCCGCCCGCGCGGCCGGCTCCGGACTGCTGCTCGGCCTGGCGCTCGCCGCCGTGGTCGCCTACTGCAATGCCACTTCCTCTGCCCGGCTGGCTGCCCGCTACCCGGCTTCGGGTGGCACGTATGTCTACGGCCGCGAGCGGCTGGGAGACTTCTGGGGCTACCTGGCGGGGTGGGCCTTCGTGATCGGCAAGACCGCCTCCTGCGCGGCGATGGCGCTCACGGTCGGCTCGTACGTGTGGCCCGGCCAGGCGCACGCGGTCGCGGTCGCCGCGGTGGTGGCGCTGACCGCGGTGAACTACACCGGGGTGCAGAAGTCCGCCTGGCTGACCCGGGCGATCGTGGCTGTGGTCCTGGCGGTGCTCGCCGCTGTGGTGGTCGCCGCGCTCACCTCCTCCGTGTCCAGCGGGGACCGGCTCGAGGTCGGGGACGACACCACATTCGGCGGGGTACTCCAAGCGGCGGGCCTGCTGTTCTTCGCCTTCGCCGGGTACGCCCGCATCGCCACCCTCGGCGAGGAGGTCCGTGACCCCGCCCGCACCATCCCCCGGGCCATCCCGCTCGCACTCGGCATCACCCTGGTCGTCTACGCCGCCGTGGCCGTCGCCGTCCTGACGGTGCTCGGGCCCGGAGGCCTGTCCGGTGCCGTCGCACCGCTGTCGGAGGCGGCCCGGGCCGCGGGCGCCGACTGGCTGGTGCCAGTCGTGCGCGTCGGGGCTGCCGTGGCCGCGCTCGGATCGCTGCTCGCGCTGATCCTGGGTGTCTCCCGCACCACCCTCGCGATGGCCCGCGACCGGCATCTGCCCCACGGCCTGGCCGCCGTACACCCCAGGTTCAAGGTGCCGCACCGTGCCGAACT
Organism: Streptomyces sp. NPDC047117; assembly: GCF_040643545.1. Classification (NCBI taxonomy): domain Bacteria; kingdom Bacillati; phylum Actinomycetota; class Actinomycetes; order Kitasatosporales; family Streptomycetaceae; genus Streptomyces; species Streptomyces sp. NPDC047117. Next base: position 433,206 of record NZ_JBEYUN010000003.1, read on the forward strand.
CGCGGTCGGCGTCGTGGTGGCGGTGCTCGCTGCGACGGCCGACGTGCGCGGCGCGATCGGCTTCTCTTCCTTCGGCGTCCTTGCGTACTACGCCATCGCCAATGCCTCCGCCTGGACACTGGGCCCGGACGAGGGCCGCCCTGCGCGGATCATCCCCGTCCTCGGGCTGGCCGGCTGCCTGGTGCTGGCCTTCGCCCTCCCGGCGACCTCGGTGATCTGGGGCGCCATCGTGCTGGTCATCGGAGCCGCCGCCTACGGAGTACGCCACACGGCGGCCAACAGGACCACAGGCCGATGACCGGCCCCTACAGCGCCTCGTTTCCGAGGACTTCGCGGGCCAGTTCCTCAAGGGCCCCGCGATCCGCAGCCAGCGCCTTCTTCCCGGTGTCAGTGGCCTTGTAGACCCGGCGAGTACGGCCGCCGACCACTTGCTGCTCGGACACCAGCAGGCCGTCGGCCTCCAGCCGGTGCAGCGCCGGATACAAGGTGCCGGGGCTGATCCGGTAGCCGTGACGGGCCAGTTCCTCGGTCACCCACGCGCCGTGGATCTCCTCCTTGGCCGCGTGATGCAGGATGTGCAGCCGTACCGCGCCCCGCTGGAACTCCCGCTCCTGGCCCACCTCCGGCGGCGGTGACGAATCCGATATCGGCACCCGTTCCTGTGCCGGAGCCGACCGAGCAGCTGCCGGCAGTCGCCCATCGGGTGTGCCAAAAGGCGTGGGCTATCGGGCGTCACCAGGGCACTGATCGGAAGAAACGTCCCCGCTGTGTTCGCCATGTTCGGTGGCGCGGGACCATTCGTCACTTAGCATCGCGTGCACCACTGAGTCCCGCCATTGGCCGGCCTTCTGGATGCGCCCGCGGATTCGGCCCTCCTCGACCATGCCCGCTCGCGCCATCGTGTTGGCGGAAGCCTCGTTGAGAGGCGAGCGGGCACCCCAGATGCGGTGCAGGCCCAGCTCCTCGAAGCCGAGACCGAGGAGGAGCCGAACGGCCTCTACGCCGTACCGTACGCCCCATGCATGGGGGCGCAGCGCGAAGCCGAAGGTGGCGGCGCGCTGCTGATGAGGGTCCAGGGCGAGTCGGCTGTACCCGATCAGCTCGCCGCCGTCGCGTTCGATGATCGCCAGTGCGTATTCGCTGCGCGGCGGGGCCCTGCGTCGTTGCATGGCGTAGCAAAGCACCCAGCCAGCAATCACTGTGCACCCGCCCCTGCGCACGGTCCCGCTTCTGCATCAGCGGCAGAAGATCCTCCAACGCCAGATCAGGCAGTCCCCTGGCAGTGAGGACGCCGGCGTCGTGCAGCCATCCGAGGGCCACGTCGACGTTGGCTTGGCGCACACCCACGCCCACTCGGTGGTCAGACATGAAAAGGCATCCTGGCGGTCGTCCACGGCACTGCTCCTCTCGGATCACCTACCGTGAAATATCCGCAACGCCCCTTGGCCGACTGCTTGCCCAGCCGCGCCATTGCTGCAGGTCAACCGCTGTTGCACCCGTTTGCCTTCCGTGGGCATCCGCGCGAACCCGGCTGCGCTTGCAGCCGACCCATCCACGGCTGGTCCCGTCGGGAGTTCGTACTCGCTCCAGAGATGACGCGGTACAGCCCGCCGGACGCAGCGGACCCGTCCTGCGGCTGAGGCCGTGGGGGAGCATCCTGCCGGGCCTCGCCCGGCAGGACACTCGCCCGGCCGGATGACTCAAACGAAGGTGGCTAGACGTGGAAGGCAGTGGTGGCATCGAGGGCGGCCCGCTCGGTCCTGACACGGTTCACCGGCGCACTCTCGTCGGCGTAGCCGAAGGAGATTCCCACGAGCAGCTTGCCTTCGGTGACGCCGAGTTCGTTCCGGATGGTGTCGGCGTAGAAGCTGAGTAGCCCCTGCGGGCAACTGGCCACGCCGTATGCGGCCATGGCCAGAAGCAGCGTCTGCATGTAGGCGCCGACGTCGGCGGCCAGTCGTGCCCCGCCGTCACCGGTGACGAACAGGAACGCGGCGTGGGGTGCCCCGTAGAAGCGCAGACTCTCCGCGTTGTAGGCCGCGCGTGCCGCGGAGTCGTCAGGCTCGATTCCCAGCACTCCGTACAGGTCGGTGCCGAACGCCGCCCGCCGCTTCTGGTGGACGGGGGCGTACATGCCCTCGGAGTACGGGAAGTCGGCCGAGGCGCGCTGTTGGGCATGGGCCGCCTGCAAGGCGTCCGCCAGGTGTTCGCGCCTCGCGCCGCTGACGACTTCGACCCGCCACGGTTGCGCGTTGGAGTTGGACGGAGCGGTGCCGGCAAGAGAGAAGATTGCACGCATCGTCTCCCCGGGCACGGCTTCGGGGCGGAACGCGCGTGTCGCGTGGCGACCGCGTATCAGTTTCTCCGCGTAGTCGCTCAGTTCGGTGGAAGCCAGGCCGCTCATGGAACTCTCCTCAAGGGACGCTTAAGTAAACGTATGCGTTTACTTGCGGCTCTACGGTAACCCCTCACTCCCGTTGAAGTAAACGGGAACGTATACTTCCCTCATGGGTACGGTGATGGCGACGACTCGACGGCAGGGGCGCGGTGGGCGCGAACGCATCCTGGCCGCCGCCGCCCAACTGTTCGCGACCCAAGGGATCAACGCGACCGGCATGGAACAGGTCGCAGAGCAGGCGCCGGTGTCCAAGCGCACCCTCTATGCGCACTTTCGAACCAAGAGCGACCTGGTCATCGCCCATCTTCAAGATCTCGCCTCGACGGGGCACACCCTGGAGAGCGCGCTGACTCGTGAGGACATCCCGGCGAGAGAGCGGATCCTCGCACTGTTCGCCCCGCTTGCGGCAAGCGCGATTCCCGTACGCGGATGCCCGTTCATCGACGCCGCCGCAGAGTTCCCCGACCCACAGAGCGCGGTCCACTCCTACGCCCGCGAACAGAAGCTGCTGATGGTGCAGCTGGTAACCGCGCTGGTAACGGAACTGGGCTGCCGCGAGCCCGCCGCACTCGCCGAACAACTCGTCACTCTCGCGGACGGGGCCGCCAGCCGCGCCATGGTGCTGAGTGATGCGGACTACGGGCGCCACGCCCGGGCGGCAGCAGAGGTCCTCCTGGAGAACGCTCTGCCAGGCACGAGCTGACGAGGACGACGCTCGCGGTGGGAAGCACCCGGTGCCGGCACAGCCTGCACTCGCACATCGCCCCCGGCGGTTCCAGGGCCGGGGGAGAAGTCTGTCAGCTCGCTTACCCAGCGAATGATCCAAAAGAGGCCGCCGAAGCCTGGCCGACTCAAGGCCCGCGGGCGACCGCAACAACGCGGACCGGGCCGAAGGGGCAGGCTATCCGGATGCGGCGTCGGCTGCCTCAGACGACTCTGTTCGAGCGTCCGTACGGTCGGGTGGTGGCGCTGGGACGCTGGAGTCCTCCCGGGTGGTCTGGCCACCAAACAGCTCCTGCTGCTGTGGGCGGTGAGAGCGAAACGGGCCATCGGATCCACCGTGAGCGTTCAACACGTCATCAAGGCCCTCATCGCCCGCCTGGCCGGTCAGGCGGGCGAGCGCATGGTCGTGCGGCGGTGTACCGGACTGTCCGGGACAGCCCCGAATGCTGCTCTGACCTGCATGTTCGCTATGGAACGGGGACGGAACCGTTCCGTACTGTCCCGGTGCGCCGGAGGGATTGCCCAGGTGTCTCGGGGTTGGTGAATCTCGTTCCGGCTCGGCCCACGAAGGGCTGAGTGACCCGGAAGAGAGGAACATTCCCTTGCTGAAGAAGCTGGAAGCCATCGGCGCAGGTCTGCTGGAGCGGTTCGTGCCCAGCATCGAGGCGTCCGCGGCGCAATGTGGCTGCAAGTGGTTCAAGGCGTGCTGGCAGTGCCCCAGCAACCAGCAGTGCAAGGCGTACTGCTGTGACGGACAGGGCTGTGTCGTCAAGAGCACCTGGTGCGGCGCGCGCTCCTGCTGACCGGGTCTGAAACGGGGGCGGCGCCCACGTGGCGCCGCTCTTCCCAGCAGAGGTGGATGTCTGTCATGCACTACCTGGCCATCGGCCTGCGCTGCCTCGTCGGCGTCGTGTTCCTGATCTCGTCCCTGAGCAAGCTGGGCCCATCGTCGCACCGGGAATTCCGGGCGTCCTTGCGGGCCATGAGGCTGCTGCCGGACCGCCTGACAGCGCCGGCCGCCGTCTGCGTCGTGTCGGGTGAACTCGCCCTGGTCCTCTGCCTCGCCGCCCCCTCGCGCTTCCTCGTGGTTGCGGGCTTCGCTGTGGCGGGCCTGCTTCTGCTCGTCTTCTCCGGTGCGATCGCGGTCCTGCTGCGACGCGGCAACAACAGGCCGTGCCGCTGTTTCGGGTCGTCTGCGACGGCGCTCGCGCCGCACCACGTACTGCGCAATGTGCTGCTCGCCGCGGCAGCAGCCACCGGTGCCTTCGCATCGACCGCGGCCCGCGGGCCGCTGGAGTGGGCCGGGGTGCTGGTCGCTGTCTGTGCCGGAGTCGCGTTGGGTGGCCTGGTCACCGTGCTCGATGAGATCGCCTCGCTGTTCCGGCCGGGTGGCGCCGTACCTGCCCCGGTTGCCCGGGACCGGACCGTCGTCCCCGTTCCGGCCCGTGAACGTTCCCGCTCGGGGCGCTCGGCTCCCTCCGCCCCGCTCGTCATCCCTGAAGCATCCGATGCGCTCGAAGGGGCCGATGCATCCGATGCGTCCACGCCTCCGAAATGTCCGCACATCCGAAATGGAGTGAAACGATGAATGCGCTGTTCATAGCTCTCGTTGTAGTCCTGGGGCTGTTGTGCTGCCTGAACATCCTGCTGACGATCGGTGTGGTCAAGCGGCTGCGCGCGCACAGCGACATGCTGGCCCAGCGGGGCGGCCCGAGCGAGTCGGACGTACCCGTCGGGCTGGAGGTCGGTGAGTTCGCCGCCGTCACGCTTGACGGTGAGGAAGTGGGCCGCGACGACCTCGGCGACGACTGTGTCGTGGCCTTCTTCATGCACGACTGTTCGCCCTGCCGGGAGAAGATGCCGCGATTCGTCGAGTACGCCAAGAAGCTGCCCGGCGGCCGAAACCAGACACTCGTGGTGGTGGACGAGGACGGCGGCAAGGAGCAGGAGTTCGCCTCGGCGCTGGCTCCGGTCGCGCGAGTCGTGGTGACCAACGGCATGGGCCCTGTCGCCGGAGCGTTCAAGGTGTCGGCCTTCCCGACGATGCTGCGCGTCGCACGGGACGAGCTCGGTCAGGTACGGGTCAGCGCCAACAGTATCGACCTGGACCAGCCGGTGGGTGCTCTTATCTGATGGCCGAGCCTGCGATCGCCGCCGCAGCAGCAGCCGACGGGCCGCCGGGCGCTTCCGGGGGCGCGGCAATGGGCCTCACCGCCGTGAAGGGGGAGACGCTCCGTCCGCAGGGGGACAGCGCCCCGAAGGCCCCGGGAGAGGACGGCGGCCCGAACATCCCAGGAGGGGACGGCGGCCCGAAGGACTCGGGGGAGGGCGGGGGGCCGGCAGTCCTACGGACGGCCTGCCGCCTGGCCTGCGCCGCGGCGCCCGGGACCTTCTCCCTCTACGTGATCATGACTCTGGTGGGTGGTGTCCTGCCGGTCGCGGCTGCCTGGCTGACGAAGCTGATCCTCGACGGCCTGTCGGGCTCGGGCCGTACCCCTGCCTTCGATCCGATGTGGTCGGCGGTGGGGTTCGCCCTCGCGGGAGTCCTCCTCGCTGTCGGGCCCCAGGGAGCCGAGTACCTGCGTACGGAACTCGACCGCTCGGTCGGCCTGCGGGCACAGGACCAGCTGTTCCGTGCGGTTGAGCGGTTCGTGGGTCTCGCCCGCTTCGAGGACCCCGCATTCCTCGACCGGCTGCGCCTGGCCGAACAGGCAGGCGGGACGATGCCCCTCCAGGCGGTGGACGGCCTGCTGCGCCTGGGCCAGTCGGCGCTCGTGCTCGCCGGGTTCCTGATGTCGTTGTGGACCTTGAATCCGGGCATGACGGTCCTGGTGCTCTTCGCCGGCATCCCCACGCTGATCGCGGAGGTGGCGCTGTCCCGGCAGCGCGCACGGGCCTCGGCCACGGTCGGTCCCATCGAACGCCGCGAGATGTTCTACAGCCACCTGCTGTCGAGTGCGGCGGCCGCCAAGGAGATCCGGCTGTTCGGAACCGCCTCCCACTTGAGGAGCCGGATGCTGGCGGAGCGCCGCGCCGCCAACGCCGAACGGCGGACGGTGGACCGCAGGGAAGTCACCTGGCAGGCGGGGCTGGGAGTGCTGGGGGCCCTCGTCTCGGGCGGCGGCCTGATCTGGGCGGTGACAGCAACGAGCCGGGGCGCACTGTCCCTGGGGGACGTGGCGATGTTTCTCACCGCCGTCGTCGCCGTGCAGGGCGCGCTGGTGGGCCTGGCGGGGGCGCTCGCCGGAACCCACCAGTCGCTGCTGATGTTCGGCCACTTCGTCGCCGTCACCACCGCGGCGGAGGACCTGCCGGTCGCCGAGAAGCCCCGCGATCTGCCCGCCTTGAGCGGGGAGATCGAGTTCGACGACGTGTGGTTCCGTTACTCGGCGGACCATCCGTGGATCCTGCGGGGCGTCAGCCTCCGCATCCCGTACGGACAGGCCGTTGCGCTGGTCGGCCTGAACGGCGCGGGCAAGACCACCCTGGTGAAACTGCTCTGCCGGCTCTACGACCCGGTGAGAGGTGCGATCCGGTGGAACGGCGTGGACCTGCGCGACGTGGACCCGGTGGAACTGCGCCGACGGATCGGGGTCGTGTTCCAGGACTACATGAACTACGACCTCACCGCTGCCGAGAGTATTGCCCTGGGGGACCTCAGTGCGCTGGACGACCGCGAGCGTCTGACCAGCGCCGCACGCGAGGCAGGCATCCACGATGCCCTCAGCCGCCTTCCGTACGGCTATGACACCCTGCTCTCCCGCACATTCATGATGGAAGGCGACAAGGACGACCCGGAGACGGGCGTGGTGCTGTCCGGTGGACAGTTCCAACGGCTCGCGCTGGCAAGGGCGTTGCTGCGCAATGCCAGCGAACTTCTGATACTTGACGAGCCGTCCTCCGGTCTCGACGCCGAGGCCGAGGCCGAGATCCACACTTCCCTGCAGCGTACGCGCACTGGCCGATCCAGCCTGCTCATCTCGCACCGCCTCGGCGCACTACGGGGTGCCGACCGGATCGTCGTTCTGGAGGACGGCCGCGTCGCGGAGGCAGGCAGCCACGAGGAACTGCTCGAACTCGACGGGACGTACGCACGGCTGTTCACACTCCAGGCATCCGGCTACCGGGCTGCCACGCGCGACTGAGGACACACGACCATGACCCTTCCTGCACCTCCCGCGCCTCCTGCGCACCGCCGAAGCGAAGGCTTCGCCCGCCCGGTACGCGGTCCTCTGCTCATCGGACTGGCCCTGCTGACCGCAGCCGCACTGCTGGCGGTGCTGCGCCGGCCCGCACCTGTGGTGTGGCTGCTCCTCCTGGCGCCCGTCCCCTGGGTGGCTCTGGCCATCGGCCGTGCGCTGCTGCGCGGCCGATGGGTGGTCGTGACGGTCCGGGGCGCGAGCATGCAGCCCACGCTTCTGGGCGGGGACCGTGTTCTCGTCCGACGTGGCCCCGTCCGGGCGGTGGGGGAGCTCGCGGTGCTCGGGCGCGCTGTGATGGGCCCCGACGACCCCGATTACTTCGAGTGGATCATCAAGCGGGTCGCCGCGGTGCCTGGTGACGCGGTACCGCGCGACCGCGTCCCGTCTTTGGCGGAAGTTCCCGAGACCACCGTTCCGCCGGGCAGGCTCGTGCTGCTCGGGGACAACCAGGCACAGAGCTTCGACTCACGCCGCTTCGGCTACTACTCGACCGAGGAGGTGCTCGGTGTCGTCGTACGGCCGCTCGGCCGGGCCGCCCGGCGCTCCCGCCAGGACCGCCGTCGCGGACATCACGGACATCGCCGCCTGCCGGGCTAGCACGAACGCCAGGAGCGGCCCCACTGCCAGGAATGGCACCTCCCTGGGCCGGAACCGCTGTCACCCTCGTCACGTCACGTCACCGGGTCGAAGGCGAACAACTGCCCCTCGGCTTTCGGGTCGCACGACAACTGGAGCAGCGGCTGCCCTTCGCGCCCGCCGGACGTCGCCGATGGCGTGAACCCCAGGCACTTCTGCGAATGGCGTGGGCGCAGCCGGTACAAGTCGTTGTCGGGTGAGGTGCCGAGGCCGGCCTTTGCCGTGCCGGTGACGGCCGTGTCGTCCACACGTTCCAGTACGAAGCGCTCGGCAGGGCCCCGCCGTCCGCAGAAGTCGTCGGCGACCGGGGCGAGGTCGGAGGTACGCCGGTCCGTCACGCCCATGCATCCCGGCCCGAACTCGGGGTGCTGGGAGAGGATCTGATACGTGCCGTCGGGGAATCTTTCCAGGGCGTAATCCGGTATCGCATTGGCGCATTCGTCCTGATGGACCTGTCCCGACCCCTCGCCGACGCGTTCGGCGAGGCAGAGTCCTGAATGCGCGGCGCGGATAAGGTACTTGCCCTCCGGTACGGACGCGGAACGGGTCAGCGGCGCGGTGGTCTCACTCAAAGCGGCGGTCCGCCCCGGCCTGGTGTCATCGGCCCCATCGGCCGCGGAGCCGGTCTGTGCGTACAGGACCAGTCCGAGGGTGACAGCGGTGGCGACACCCGCCGCAGCGATGTACGTTCCCGTCCGCCGGCGCAGGCCCAGGAGGCTGCGTCGTACCGCGGTCGTCGCATCGGCCGGGGTGCCCTGGTCAGGGGCTGTGGCCGAGGCGGTGCTCGCGGGGGTTTCAGGGCCGGGGCAGGCAAGCCTGCTGCGTGTCGCCAGCCAGGCGGCGACGGTGTCCGGCGGACAGCCGCAGGCACGGACGAGCCCTTCCACGACTTCCGCCCTGGGCAGCTTCTCCCGGCCAAGAGCGGCGGCGAGCGTGCTGGCGGGCAGGGTGCGCCCTTCTGATTCGGCCCGGCGGGCCAGTTCCCGGAAGGTCAGTCCGGACAGTGCGCGCAGCCGACGCAGCCCCGCCATGAATGCGGCCACCTCGGTGATGCCTTCCGGTTCTAATCGTTCGTCCCTCATCGTTCCCCCTGCCCTGCCGTAAGAGCTGTCTGGGCGAGAAGCTTGCCACTCCCGAGGAAGCAGGGACAGATGTGGTCTATCGGTTTGTGGCCTTTTGCAGCGCCTGCAGGAGGTCTTCCGCTGTCATGACGCGGAGGGAAGGGGAGCGTGCGTACGTATTCCAGGACACGCTCATTTTCGCCGCGATCGGGCGGTGGCTTCGGTGAGCGTCCGCGAAACAGTCCGCGATGTGTCGCAGCCGGTGCAGCGTGGGGCCTCTGGGGCATCGCATGGTGATGTCGTCACAACGCCACGACGTCACGACTCACGACGTCACGACTCACGACGTCACGACTCACGACGTCACCCGAACAGCGTCACGTGTGCGTCGGCGGCCTTTCTGCCGTCTGGTGCGGCGGGCCGGGCTGCGGAAGACTGGCCGCTGGTACGGCCGCCCGACGGAAGGGAGGGGCCGCAATGGCTGCAGAGATGGAACCGGCTGCTGTTCGCGTCCTGGTGTTCGGCGCGGCCCTGCGCGCTCACTCCACCAACGCGCGACTGGCCGCCCTGGCATCGCACCTGGTCGCCGAGAGTGGCGCCGAGGTCGATCTGGCCGGCATGCGGGAATTCGACATGCCGTTGTACGACGGCGACGTGGAGGACACGGAAGGGCTGCCGGCCGGCGCCCTGGCCCTGGCCGAGCGGATCAATCGTTGCGATGCGTTCGTGATCTCGTCTCCCGAGTACAACGCCTCCGTTCCGGGACTGCTGAAGAACGCCATCGACTGGGTGTCACGTGTCCGACCACAGCCCTTCAAGACCAAGCACGCGCTGTTGCTCTCGTCCTCACCGTCGATGATCGGCGGCAACCGCGGTCTGTGGGCGCTGCGGGTCCCGCTGGAGCACCTGGGGACGCGGGTCTACCCCGACATGTTCAGCCTGCCGCGTGCGCACGAGGGCTTCACCGAGGACGGTCGGCTCTCCCACCCCGGAGCAGAGAAGCGGCTGGCCGAAACCGTCGCCGGGTTCATGCGGCTGGTCTGCGCCGACGTGCAGTTCGTCTGCCTGCAGCGTCGCTGGTACGAATTCCCCGGCGACCGCACCGACGCACCAGTGACCCAGCGCGCCGAGGACTGACCCGGGCCGGCTGCCATTGGCTTCGTGGCAGCCGTGGAGCCAGTGGCATACGAATGCCCTCGACGGGGCGGAGTTCCTGCTTGTTTGTAGTCGGCTGTGTGGTCGGCGTTCGGCCTTAGGTACGGCTGATGTGGGGACCTTGGATCTCTGCGTCAAGACCGTGCGGGGCAAGTCTCGTCACGTTGAATGCTGCCTTCTCCGGGGCCGGGCGGTGTGTGTGGGGTGGGGCTGTGCCTTGGTGCCGCGGGGCGGCGTGGAGCCGTGGCTGAGCTGCATATGGATGCCCCGCCGGAGCGGTCTCGCGGGCCACTTCCGGGCACGACAAGTGTGGGAGCGGCACACCAGTCTCTGCAGGAAGTCGGCAGGTCAGCGCCTTGGCCTCGGCGGCATGCAGTGGTGTGCCCGAGGCTGGCCGGCCGCAGCGCCTGCGGTCTTTGCGCCCGGGCAGGCCCGCCTGGGCGAACCGGCCACGCCAGCGGCGCACGGTGTCCACATGCAGCCCCGTCTCCCGGGCGATGCACGCGTGGGAACGTCGACGCGCGGCGTGCAGCACGACCTGCGCACGCACCCGCAGCCGGTGCTCGGTCTTGTGGCAATAGGCCACGGTCTTTCACCGTACGCGTTCGGTGGCACTTGGGGCCGGCGGTCAGGGGGTGCGGGCGGGCATGGCGGGCGAACCGATCAGCCGAAGTGGATCACTGGTACCTCGCAGCCTGCCCCGCCCATAGCCGCCCCAGCCCTCGAAATGATCGATGCACGAAGGCACTTGAACAGGAAAAACGCAACGTCGACATGGCTCACAGAAGCGGCTACCTTCACCTGGTCTTCGGCGATCGCCCACGGTCGCCCAGGAGTTCCTTCAGGAGAGACGCATGCCCCATCTTGCGCTGTACACATTCAGCGTCCTGAAGTCACCTCTCGCCGATCCCACACCTCTCACGTGCGAGTTCTACGACATTGGTGAGGCCGTCTATCGGAAGATCAGCCAGCACCCCGGGTACCTCGCTCACGCTGAAGCGGCAGACGGGAGCCGGGGCGCGCACTTCGACCTGGACTGGGGCGCATGGGGACAGTTCGCCGTACCGACCTGGTACGGCAAGGGCCGTACGGTGGAAACCATCGCCCTGGCCGCGACCCTCTCACTCTGGACCGACCTGCGCCCCGCCTTCGACGCCATCTACACCGGCCTGCACCGTGACGCGCTGAACAGGCGTTACGACTGGTTCGAGAGGACAGCACACCCGAATTACGTGTTCTGGTGGGTCTCCGACGGCGTGATACCCACCTGGCAGGAAGGGGTTTCCAGACTGGAACACCTTCACGACCACGGCTCCACGCCGCACGCCTTCACCTTCCAGCACTCGTTTGCCCCGGACGGAACTCCACCCAGGATCAAAGGCATCGGGCCGACGAGCGACCAGGTTCGCTGACAAAGAAGCCCGAGCGGCTTCGCCGGCCCCCCGAAGACACAACACAGGTTCCACAGTCACCCCCGTGTCTGCCACCGCGTCCGCATCAGAGTCAGCCGACCGTCTGGGTGCCGATGACGGAGAGCAGGCCCAGCTTGTCGTGGCTCTCAGTGCCGGGGGTGGCGGTATAGACGAGCAGGTGGTGTGACTGGTCGGGGTCGAGGAGGGACTGGCAGTTCAGCTCCAGGGGCCCGACCTCGGGGTGGAGGAAGCGTTTGACCTGGGCGGGGCGGACGCCCACCTCGTGCGTGTCCCACAGGCTCCGGAACTCCTCGCTGCGTTCCAGGAGGAGGTCGGCGTAGTGGGCCGCCCGGGAGTCCGGGCCCCTCAGGGTGGCGACCTGGCGCAGTCCGGAGGTGAACATGCGGGAGAGCAGAGCATGGTCTTCCGGCGCGTACAGTGCGCGGGTGGGCGGGAGGGTGAACCAGCGGTAGCCGATGCTTCGCTCCGGTCCGGTGAACCGGGTGGTGTCGCCGGTCAGAGCGACGCCGAGCGGAGTCTGGCGCAAGGTCTCCCCGAGTTCGGTGACGATCTCGGCTGGGGTGTCGGCCAGGCGGTCGAGGATGCGCAGCAGGCCGGGTCCGACGTGTTGGCTGACCGCGCCGCGGACGGGTGGGTTGTGTCCGGCCAGACGGAACAGGTGGTCACGTTCGTCCAGGGACAGATGCAGGCCCTGCGCCATCGAGGCGATCATCGGTTCGGAGGGTTGCGGGCCGCGCTCCCGTTCCAGCCGCGCGTAGTAGTCGGTCGACATGTGGCACAGCGCCGCGACCTCCTCGCGGCGCAGGCCACTGGTCCTGCGGCGCTGTCCCCGCAGGAGTCCGACGTCCTCGGGCTGCAGCAGCTCCCGCCTACGCCGGAGGAAGGCAGCCAGTCCGGTCCTGTCGATCTCCACGGGTCCTTGCGTCCTCTCCTTTGTGCCACTTCCCTTTCTACCGTCGCTGCGGCGGCGTAGCCACGGATTGTCGATCCCCCTCTCCGGCCACGAGACGACCGCAGTGTGCTAGCGGATCGGCGCTGACCTGCGGACACGGCAAGCTGTCGGCATATCCCCGGCCTCCCGATCAGGGATCGGCAGGCCCTGCACCGCTTCGGCGGATTCGGTCACGGTGGAAGCAACGACACCGAAGGAGCGAACCCATGCCACGCACCGACTTCGACATCACCGTTCCCCACCTGTCCGGTAAGCGCGCGGTCGTCACCGGCGGGAGCGATGGCATCGGACTCGGCATCGCGACCCGTCTTGCGGCCGCCGCCGCAGAGGTGGTGCTGCCTGTCCGCAACCCGAGCAAGGGCGAGGCGGCTCTAGACGCCATCCGTGCGCAGGTCCCCGGCGCGGACGTGTCACTGCGTACGCTGGATCTGTCCTCGCTCGCCTCCGTGGCCGCGCTGGGGAAGACGCTGCTGGCGGAGGACCGCCCGATCCACCTGCTCGTCAACAACGCCGGCGTCATGACACCGCCCGAGCAGCAGACGACCGCGGAGGGATTCGAGCTGCAATTCGGCACCAACCACCTCGGTCACTTCGCGCTCGTCGCCCACCTGCTGCCTCTGCTGCGGGCCGGTCGGGCGCGCGTGACGTCGCAGATCAGCGTCGCGGCGAACCGGAACGCCATCAACTGGGACGACCTGCACTGGGAACGCTCTTACGACGGCATGCGCGCCTACAGCCAATCGAAGATTGCGTTCGGCCTCTTCGGAAGGGAACTCGATCGTCGCAGCGCAGTCGGCGACTGGGGAATCACCAGCAACCTTTCCCACCCGGGCGTCGCCCCCTCGAACCTGCTCGCCGCCCGCCCAGAGGTGGGCCGCGCAAGGGACACCTGGGGCGTACGCGTCATCCGCGCCCTGTCCGCCAGCGGCATCCTCCTCGGCACGGTCCGCACCGCAGCGCTGCCCGCGCTGTACGCGGCCACGTCGCCGCACGCCGAACGCGGAGCGTTCTACGGCCCCAGCGGCCCGGGCCACCTCGGCGGCCCACCCGCGCAGCAGAAGCTCTACAGCCGCCTGCGCAGCACGAACGATGCCCAGCGGATCTGGGAAGTGTCCGAGGAGCTGGCCGGGGTGCGCTGCGCGTGACGGCGGAGGCGGCGGGCGGCTCTGTGGGCCCCAGTTCAGTTCCTCTTGCCTCTCCTCATCGGCCGCGAGGCGCTGCCGCCCTTGGTTGCGATGTCCGTTGCCATGCACGGCTGTTGGCGAATCTGTTGTGGGAGTGCATCCTGAGGCTTCGGTTTTCAGGCGGTGGCACGGAGGGCGGGGGACATGACCTCTGGTGGGGTACGGGCCGGCGATGTGGTCAGGGACGTGGTGGCCGAAATCGCCGCGGTGGAACTGCCCGTGGTGGACGGGCTGATGGCGCTGGACGAGGAGGTCGTGGCCCGGCGGATGGGCCGCGGGCGCAGTGAGCAGGATCCGCTCGGGTTCGGGCTGGACGAGGTGGCTGTACTGGTCACCCCCGTGGTGTGGCTCGCGGTGCATGAAGCGGCGCGCCAGCTCGGCGGCCAAGCCGCGATCAGCGCCACCAGGGGCGTGAAGGCGGTCGGCCGGAGGGTCTTCCGCAGGCGGGCGGAACCAACGGTGGTCCCGGCCTTGAGTCATGAACAGCTGCGTGAGGTACACGAGTTGGTACTCAGGGTGGGTGCTGAGCGCGGTCTGAGCGCGCGGCGCGCGGAGACGATCGCCGACGCGGTGGTGGTCAGACTCGCGCTCACCGCCCAGGGCGGGCAGGACAGGCCCGCCGACGACGTTGCGGACGAAGCCGCGGACGAGGACCAGCCGCGATGACCACGCCGGACCTGCGGCGCCGGTTCGATGAGCGGGCGATCGGCGCCGGCACCACCCCGCGCTTCGTACTGCTGGTCATCCTGCTGCTGGTGAGCAGTGGCTCGATGATGATCAGCGTCTCGCTCACCCGCCGCCTCAGCGAGACGGACGCGAACTCGTTCGGCTGCATGCTCGCCGCCGGCGTTGACCCGAACCGGATCGACGACATGGCCAGCAGCATCGGCATGGTCCTGCACGCCGAAGCCCTGGAGGCCTGCCAAGCCCGGTACGCCCCGGAGCCGCCGCCGGACCTCCTCGGCCTCCTGTGGCCCGTCCTGGTACTTCTAGCGTCCGCGCTGGTGTTCCGGGCCCTGCCGGCCTGGAAGATGTGGCGCGGCCGGCACGTTCCGCTGGAGGACGTCGACCGTACGGGGGAGATCCGCAGTACGTTGCACGAAGCGGCTGCCCAGGCCGGGCTGGCCCGCACACCGCGGTTCGTCGTCGCGCCCACCGCGCTGTCGGCCGGCGCGGCGGTGTACGGAAGCAACCGGCGTCCGACCGTCTGCCTCCACGCCGGCCTGCTGGCCCGCAGGTCCGGTGACCCGGAGGGCTTCCGGGCGGTGCTGCTGCACGAGTTCGCCCACGTGCGCAACGGCGACGTCACGCTGACGTACGCCACCGTCGCCCTGTGGCGGGTGTTCCTCGCCCTGGTCCTGCTGCCGTACCTGGTGTGGTGCGTGGCAGCCATCGTCACATCGTTCCAGTCGCCCATCCGGCACGCCGAGCAGATGACCGTGTGGCGGGCGCTCATCGTTTCCGCGTTCCTGACCGTGCTGGTGTACCTGGCCCGCGCCGACGTACTGCGGATGCGCGAGGTGTACGCCGACCTGGCGGCGGTGAGCGGGGGCGCGGACCCGCGCGGCTGGGCGGTTCCGGTGCCGCCCGGGCCCGAAGGGCGGCTCAGGCGCAGCTGGGCCCGCTTTGTCGAGGTGTGGCGTACCCATCCCCGCTGGGACCTGCGGCGGGGCGCGCTGGAGGATCCCGCGATGCTGTTCGGCGTGCAGGCACTGCCGATGCTCCTGACCGGCATCGCCGCGCCGGTGATCACCAATCAGGCAGGGACCTTGCTGGGCGGCGGCAGTGGATGGCGTGAGTATGTGGTGCCGCTGCTGGGGGCCGCTGCGGTCACCGCGGTTGCGGGGATTGCGCTGTGGCGTGCTGTGGCCCATGCCGTGCTCACCGAAAGGCGCGTGCTGTCCGGTGTGCGTGCTGGATTGTGGCTGGGTGCAGGGATGGCTGTCGGCGCAGTGGCGACGCAGCAGGTATCCACTACGCGCTGGTTGCCGCCCCATGCTGAAGTTCTTGCCGCGGTCGTGGCCGCGGGGGTGCTTTTCGCCTGGTGGATTGCGGAGTCCTCGCAGCTGTGGCTGAGAGCATGGCCCCGGCGGGTACGAGGGCCGGCCATGCTGCTGGTCATGGCGGTGGGTTGTCTGCTGCTGACGGCGTGGATGGTCTGGTGGGACACGTTCGGGATCAATCTGGTCGGCGGATGGTTCGACATGGATGCGGCCCGCCGGGAGACGGAGCTGACCTTCCCCGGGCCGGTCGCTGAGCACCAGGGCATGGTGTTTGCGCTTTCTGTGTGGTTCGAAGTGTTCACCGGATTCATCCAGCCCCTTGTTCTGACTGCTGTCTGCGCGCTGTGCGTGGTGCCGCTGCTGGCCTGGACGACCGGACGGGGCCACCGAGAGGGGCAAGCTTCGGGAGAGAGCACGGCGGAGGAGTCCAGGCCGGCACTGCCGCCGCTGCGGCCCGTGCTGCTGGCCGCGCTGCTGGGCGGCCTTGCCAGCTGGGGCGGCATCGCTGTCGCCAAGGCATACCTGCACACCTGGCAGCCGCCATCGGGGCAGCGTGGCGGCCTGTACTCGGTGAGCCTGAGCGCTTGGATGCTCGTCGTCCTGGTGACCTTCTCGGCGACGACCGGTGCGCTCCTCGCCAACCGGCTGGGTCGCTACCCGCTCTACAGCACCCTGCTGACCGCCGAAATCACTGCGCTGACGGGTCTCTTGGGGGCCCACCTCCTGATGTCCGTCGACGGATGCATCGAGCCCCTCAGCACCCTGGCCTCCACGTGCCATTGGGTGCCGTCGCCCGCATGGACTGTCACCTGGCCACTCCTGGCACCTGTGCTCATCTCCACTGCACTCGTCGTCACCATCGCCGCTACGGCCGTGCTGGCGTTTCAACGACTCCGAGGCCGCGACCAGGGACATTCGGTGGCCGCTCGGCAGCCGGAGAACCGGCGAAGGCTCTACCTCCGGCGGACTGCCGTGGCCACCATATGCACCGTCGTCATGTCCGCCACGGTGGCGGCCGCGGCGGAGACCGACCGGGAGGGAACATCGGGCGAGGGGCTGGAGAACCGGAACCGCGCCTATTCGCAGGTACCCCGCGCCGCGGCCGGCACCCCGGTAATCCAAAGAGCACAACTGGAGTACTGGCTGAAGTTCGGTGGGGGAGACCTCCTGAACCGCTTCGGTGACGCCCATCATGCTCTCGGTGATGCGTTCACCAAAGGCGCCGACGCGGGAGGAATCATCGAAGAATCCGCTTTCGAGCCGATCTGCCGAAAATTCGGCCGGATCGCCAAGGACGCCGGAAAATACTTCCCGATCCCGGACGCCCGCGCCGACGAGCAGTGGCAGCAGCACAACGCCCTCATGCAGAAGGCGGCAAAGGCCTGCTCACACAGCTTCGACCAGGGCGATGAACGAGAATTCAACAAGTCCATGGACGACATCGACAAAGCGGCAGCCTTCAGCGAGAAGATGGGACGCCGTTTCGACGAGATCCGGGCAGCGGCCCCGAATCCCAGCCCGTAGGCCTTGAGGGTGGGAGCGGTGCCCAACAGCCCGGCGCGTTGCCTCCTGCGCCGACCTGAATTGTCCGGCGTCCAATTGCCCCCATGCGACGACCGCCTGGGGGCAAACCCACAGACTCAACTCACCGGGCGCCAGCGGGGTTGGCGTCCTCGCCCAGGTAAGTTCCGTACCCCTCATTCACCAGCGGACCGTCGAAGAGCAGCACCTCGTTGACCAAGCCGCCCTTTTGGTTGCGGTAGTTGATGACCAGGCTGTTCACACCCACGTAGCTGCCGACCACCTCGAACCGCAGGTCGGGTATGCGTCGTAGCCCTTCCGCCCAGTAGGCGCGCAGCGCCTCTTTTCCGCGGATGACTCCGTCACCGCCGAGCAGCTGCGCGGCTACCGGCGAGCGAAAGGTCACGTCGTCGGTGAAGTGTGTCAGTAGAGCGTCCAGGTCGTGCGCGTTCCACGCTGCTATCCAGGAGGCAACGAAGCTTTGCGCCTTTACATGATCCATAAGCGTAGTATGCCGTGAAAGACTCGGCTGTCTACGAGAGGCGGGCCGTTGTCGGGAGCCTCTGCTCCCGACAACAGGCGGCAGGCAGTATGAATGGGGAAGCCCCGGCAGCACAAGCTGCGGGCGTCCCGATCCGGTACGCCCGGTGACGCTCACGAGCCCGAGTTCAGGTCACCTCGGTTTCGAAAGTGCGCAGCAAGTCGGCAGCCACGCTCACAGCGATGGTTGCTGGTTCCTTGCCGGTGATGTCTGCCATCCCGATCGGGGTCTTGATGCGAGCGATGGTTGCTTCGTCGTGGCCGCCCTCTGTGGCGAGGCGTTTGCGGAACCGGCCCCACTTGGCTGCCGATCCGATCAGCCCGATGGAGCCGAGTTGCTGGCTGCGCAGAGCGGCGTCGCACAACGCCGCGTCCTCGGCGTGATCGTGGGTCATGATCAGGACGTGGGCGCCGCGCGGCAGCTCCGCCAGCACTTCCTCGGGAAGCAACGGCGTGTGATGCACATGGACCTGCGCCACCGCGTCCGACAGCGGGTTGAGCCGCTCCTGCGTGAGCATGTCGGAGCGTGTGTCGATGAGGTGGAGGTCGAGATCCTGGCGCGACAGGATGCGCGCCAGTTCCAGCCCGACGTGGCCGAGGCCGAAGATTGCCACCGCCTGCACGGCCGGCAGCGGCTCCAGCAGGATCGAAACCGTGCCACCGCAGCACTGCACGCCGTGCCGGTTGACCACCTTGTCATTCAGGGCGAAATCCAGCAGTTCCGGCTCCGGCTTGGACGCGGCGATCATCTCCCGGGCCCGGTCGATGGCGACGGCCTCGACATTGCCCCCACCGATCGAACCCCACGTCTCGCTCTGACCCACGACGAGTTTCGCGCCGGCGTCGCGCGGCGCGTGGCCGCGCACGGTCGCCACGGTCACGAGCACGCCGGACTCCCGGCGGGCCCGCAACCGTGCGACCGCAGCGACCCAGGCCATGTCAGGCACCGCTCAACTCTTCAGCAGCGACTCCTGCTCGGCGGCCGACGGCCCGTCCGCCGGTGGCAACCTCCTCCTGAGAGGCGTCGGCTTGGAGAGCAGCCCGACGAGCATTCTGGATTGCCCAGTACACCGCTTCCGGCGTTGCGGGTGATGCCAACTCGACACCGACCCCGCTCGGCCCGAACGCGGCAGCGGCCTGCCGCAGTGCCTCGCGCACCGAGAACGCCAGCATCAGCGGAGGTTCTCCCACAGCCTTGGACCCGTAGACGGCACCTTCTTCGGTGGCGTTCTCCAGGAGCGTGACGTTGAATTCCTCGGGCATCTCCGAGAAGCTCGGCAGCTTGTAGGTGCTCGCGGCCTGGGTGAGCAGCCGGCCACGGTTCGGACCTTCACCGGTATCCCAGCGCAGGTCCTCAAGGGTCAGCCAGCCCGCACCCTGTACGAAGCCACCCTCGACCTGACCGATGTCGATCATCGGGGACAGGCTGTCGCCGACATCGTGCACGATGTCCACGCGGCGGATGCGGTATTCTCCGGTGAAGCCGTCCACCTCGACCTCCGTCGCGGCAGCGCCATGAGCGAAGTACTTGAACGGTGAGCCGTGGAAGGTCTTGGCGTCCCAGTGCAGACCCTCGGTCCGGTAGAAACCGGCCGCCGACAGCTGAACGCGCTGGAAGTACGCGGTACGCACCAGGTCGTCCCAGGCCAGCTCCGTGGCGTTGCCCAGAGCTCGCGCGACGCCCTCGACGATGCGTACGTCCGAGGCGTTCGCGCCCAGTTGAGTGGCGGCCACCTGGAGCAGCCGCTCGCGCAACTGCTCGCAGGCGTTCTTCACCGCCCCACCGTTGAGGTCGGCACCGGCACTCGCGGCGGTGGCCGAGGTGTTGGGCACCTTGTCGGTACGCGTCGGGGCGAGGCGGACCTTGTGCAGCGGAATGCCCAGTGTGGTCGCGGCCACCTGCAACATCTTGGTGTGCAGGCCTTGGCCCATCTCGGTGCCGCCATGGTTGATCAGGACGGAGCCGTCCTTGTAGATCAGCACCAGCGCGCCGCCCTGGTTGAAGGCGGTGAGGTTGAAGGAGATACCGAACTTGATGCCGGTGAGCGCAAGGGCCCGCTTGGTGTGCGGGTGTGCGGCATTGAAGGCGGCGATCTCGCGCTTACGATCGGCGAGGCCGGCCTCGTTCTGCACCTGGTGCCAGACAGTGGAGATGCGTTCGGGCTGCGTGACCGGCTGTCCGTACGGTGTCGTCTGGCCTTGGCCGGGCTGGTAGAAGTTGCGTTCCCGCAGCTCCATGGGGTCCAGCCCGAGCTGCGGTGCGACACGGCCGAGGATGTCCTCGATCACCAGCATGCCCTGCGGGCCGCCGAAGCCGCGGAATGCGGTGTTGGAGACCGTGTTGGTCTTGGCGATACGGCCGGCGACGCGTGCGTTCGGGATCCAGTAGGTGTTGTCGATGTGACACAACGCGCGGGCCAGCACCGGCTCGGACAGGTCCAGGCTCCAGCCGCCGTCCGCGGTCAGCGTGGCGTCCAGGGCCTGGATGCGGCCGTCCGCGTCGAAGCCGATCTTCCACGTGGAGTGGAAACCGTGGCGCTTGCCGGACATGGTCAGGTCCTGGGTCCGGTTGAGCCGGAACCGGACCGGGCGGCCGGTCAGCTTGGCGCCGAGCGCGGCGATGGCAGCGAACCCGTGCGGCTGCATCTCCTTGCCGCCGAAGCCACCGCCCATCCGCAGACACTGCACCGTCACCTCGTGGCTGGCCAAGCCGAGCACGTGCGCGACGATCTCCTGAGTCTCGGAGGGGTGCTGGGTGCTGCTCTGGATGAACACCTGCCCGTTCTCGTCGATCTGGGCCAGCGCGGCGTGCGTCTCGAGGTAGAAGTGCTCCTGTCCGGAGAACTGGAACTCGCCGGTGAATACGTGGGCGGATTCGGCGAAGCCCGCGTCGGTGTCGCCGTGCACCATCAAGGGCTTGGCGCCGTGATAGCTGCCTGCCGCGATTGCTTCCTGCAGCGTTACCAGGGAGGGGAGTTCGTCGAGTTCCACCTCGACGGCCGCCGCTCCGAGCCGGGCCGCCTCCAGGGTCTCGCCGAGCACCCAGGCGACGGCGTGGCCGTGGAACATGACCTCATTCGGGAAGAGCGGTTCGTCGTGCTTCATGCCGGCGTCGTTGACGCCGGGCACGTCGGCTCCCGTGAGTACGCGTACCACGCCGGGCACGGCGAGCGCGGGCTCGGTGCGCAGCGCGGTGATCCTGCCGTGGGCCTTCATGACCTGCACCGGGTAGGCGTGCAGCACGTCCTTGGTGCGCTGGACCAGGTCGTCGGTGTAGAGCGCGGTACCGGTGACGTGCAGGTTGGCGCTCTCGTGCGGCATGGGGACGCCGACGACGGGCTTCTCGGGACGCTGGGACAGTTGGCTCATGACGACACCGCCTCGGTGGTCTGCGCGTACAGCTTCAGCAGGCTCTGGCCGAGCATCGCGGAGCGGTAGTCGGCGCTGGCGCGATGGTCGTTCATCGGCGTGCCCTCTGCCTGGAGCACGCTGGCTGCACCCGCCACAGTCTCCTCCGTCCACGACTTGCCCACCAGAGCTGCCTCCGTGGTGAGGGCGCGAATCGGGGTGGCGGCCACGCCGCCCAGGCCGATGCACGCCTTGCGGACGATTCCGTCCTCGATGTCCAGCGCGAAGGCGACCGCCACGCTGGAGATGTCGTCAAAACGCCGCTTGGCGATCTTGTGGAAGGCCACGACGGGTGACAGCGGCAGCGGGATACGCACCGCGCGGATCAGCTCGTCCCGACGGCGCACACTCTGCCGGTAACCGGTGAAGTACTCCGCGAGCGGGACCACGCGCTCGCCGTCGGCGTCAGCAAGCACCAGCGACGCCTCCAGCGCGAGCAGCGCCGGCGGGCTGTCGCCGATGGGGGACCCCGTGCCCAGGTTGCCGCCGAGGGTCGCACCGTTGCGGATCAGCCGGGACGCGAACTGCGGGAACAACTCCGCCAGCAGCGGGACGTCGCCATCCAGACGACGCTCGATCTCGGTGAGGGTGAGCGCCGCGCCGATCTCGAGGTAATCCGGTTCGACGCGCAGCTCGCGCATTTCGGCGAGCCTGTCCACGGCGATCACACAATCCGCCCTGCGGGAACGGATGTTGACCTCTACACCCCAGTCGGTGGAGCCGGCGACCACGATGGCATCGGCCCGTTCGCGCAATTCGTGCAGCGTCTCGGCGAGCGTGTTCCTACGCAGGAAAACCCTGTCGTCCCGGGCGTACTCAGTGGCGACGGGCACGGGCGGGGACTGGTCGCGACGCTGTGCCAGCGGGTCTTCGTCGGTGGGCAGGCCGACCGCGTACGCGGCGTCGCGGATCGGCCGGTAGCCGGTGCAGCGGCAAAGGTTTCCACTCAGCGAGTGCAGATCAAAGCCGTTCGGCCCGTGCTCGGCGTCGGCGTTCTCGGCCGGTCCCTGCTCCTGCTCCTGCTCCGCGTGTGCGCAGCGGCCCGGCCGGTAGTACTCGGCTGCCATGCTGCAGATGAACCCTGGCGTGCAGTAGCCGCACTGAGAGCCGCCGCGGACGGCCATCTCCTCCTGCACCGGATGCAGAGCAGGCGGCGTACCGGGCTCGCCCTCCGCGGCCAGACCTTCAGAGGTGATGACTTCCTGACCATCCAGCGCCGCGACCGGGACGAGGCAGGCGTTGACCGCCACCCAGTCGGTGGGCTTGTCCACTCCGGGACGCGCCACCAGCACCGAACACGCGCCGCACTCACCCTCGGCGCAGCCCTCCTTGGTGCCCGTGAGGCCACGCTCACGCAGGAAATCCAACACCGTGGTGTGAGGGGCGGCAGGTGAAATCGGTGTTTCTTCTCCGTTGACCGTGATCTGCGCCTCTACCATGCCAGGCCTTCCCTTCGGCACACGACCGGTCGATTCATTATGTTCGCCAATTCAAGGCAGCTTTCTGTGTCAGGCCCGCCACGCGAGAGAAGCGGAAGCTAGACGCACGCAACGACAGTGTCGGCATGCGGAAAGGAGGAAGACGGGTACCCGGAGAAGAGGTGGCGGGACACCCGGAAAGTGCCGTCAAAGGGCACGTGAAGACAGCGTATTCAGCAGCCGTGCGCGATGCGGCCCGGAACCCAGACCGTGCACTGGGCGAGGCGACCCAGATCAGAGCTGGTGTACATCTGCCGGTCGCCTCCTCTCAGTGATCATGACGCAGTTCCTACGGAAAGCTAGCCGCAGTGAGTACACGCGTCAAGAGGTTGCTATTGGCCATCTCGACCTGGCGTCGACTGCGGCCTCAGCGTCGTGCGCAGCGCCAGGGCAGAGGGAGCCGACGGCTGCCGGGCAGCCAGGACGCAGTCTTGTCGGCCATCACGTCGTCATCGCGTCTGTCTACGCGCCGGCTCTCGGTCCGGATGCGCGACGGCAAGAACCCTGCGGACGTCCGACCGATCGGAGTCGCTTTCGGACAGCACCCAGCTACCAGGTGGGACAGGCCTGATAGGACGAGCTGAACGTGTCAAGCGGCTGTCATGTTGGTCCCGTCCGACCGTTGGTTCGTGAAGGCTTTCGGTTCGTCGTAGTGGTGAACGTTCTGCAGCACTGCTCGTGATCGATAAGCCTCGGGCTGAAGGGGCCCGGGATTGATGCTGAACTGCCGGAGCTATCGTGAAGAAGTCTTCGCTGTGGCGGTAGCCGAAGACCGTCTGGAGCAGCCACTCCCGATGGCCGGTTCGCCACACGCTCCCGTGAGGCCCCCTTGTCCGTCTCGTCGGCCGCCGCTTGAGTGGGCGATGAGGCGAGTGGTCCCAGAGCAAACCAGGAGACCGCACGGTGCCCCCGTGTGTCCGGCACTGGCGGGCAGTGCCCGCTCCAGGATTCCGGAAGCTCCACCCCATGCGACCTTCTCCCTCGCCCGTCCTGCCCGCAACTCGGAATGGAGCCCCGTGCGTCCACGTACCGTCCTCGCCGGTGTCGCTGCCCTCCTCTTATCGTTCGCCGGGATGCTGACGACCGCCGGCCCCGCCAGCGCCGCTCCCTTGGACCTGACCTGCACACCGCCCAGCAGCAACCTCATCAGGTACAGCCCGCCGCTGAGCAACAGGCCACAGCCGACGACCATCGACACCACCACCCAATACGGCCCCTGCACGTCGCTCACCCAGCCGGGCGTGACCTCGGGCATCCGCAGTTCTCATCTCACCGGCACACTCTCCTGCCTTGAACTTCTCGCCCCCACGCGCATCACGTTCACGATCACCTGGAACACCGGCCAGACCTCCACCGTCCAGGCCAACGTGCAATCCAGCCTTGCGGGGGCAACGCTCACCGTCGTCACGACCGGCACTGTCACCAGCGGACTGTTCGCAGGCGACTCAGTGGTCCAGACAAACGTCGGAGCCGCCACCGACACTGCGGTGTGCACCCTCGGGCTGGGCACCGTGAGCAGCATCTATTCCACGGTCACCCTGGAGATCACCTCCGTCTGACGCCCATGTGCGGCGCTACGCCAACGGCGATGGCCCCGGGCTTTGCCGCTCCGGGGCCATCGAGTACGCGTAGCGCCGGACCTCGGCCCTTCACGCAGACGACCTGCTTGAGCTTGGCCACGACCCGGACCAGGTCGCGCTGCTGCGCGATCACCACGAATACGACCTGGGGGCTTCAGGGGGCGCTCGACGAGCACTACGGCATCGCCGCCCGCTACTTATCGCTCGACCTTCCCTTGCACCCAAGGGCCAAGGGGGGCTGCGCACTGAACAGACCAGTGCGCAGAACGTCGGTCTCAGCTGTGCAGAATTGAGTTCAGCGCCTAGGTCAGAGCCTCGTAACCAGACACCACTGGTCAAGAGAGCGGTGACATCGCGGCACTGGTGGGCGGCTGCAATTCCGGACGCCTGTGCGGCGTACCGAGCCCCCTGCCGCGGTAACCGGGCCCTCAATGCGGAAGCCCTCGCTGGCCGTGGTCGTAGCGTGTGCCGCAACCGAGACGCGCTATGCGCTTCGCAGCTACGAACGGGACCTGGGCGAGCGTCGGTGTCCGGAATCAGCGCCGGGCTCATTCAACGACCGTCACCGGGCTCTCGCAAAATTCCGCCACCAGTCTTATTCGGGTTGGCCTGTCGCACCTTCGCGGCGAGCTCGTGGCCGTCCTGAGCCACCTTGTAACGGAACATGAAGTAGTTGCTCGCGGCGGCCGCCGAGGCGACCGGATCATAGATTTTTTGGCTGGCCCCCGTGGCGTGGTGCCGCGCGAAGGTCTGCGGGATCGTCTGGAGCATGCCCCGGAAACACATGCCCTTGAACCCGTCCGGTGCGCTCCGCCCGCCGAACAGCTCGGGGACGTTCCTGGCGTTGCCGTCACGGGTGTTCATCTGGTGCCCCGGCGCGTTGTACGAGGTCTCGCGCGAGGGCCATCGTCAGCAGGACCGGCAGCCAGTAGCGCTCGGCCAACCCGATGATGTCCAAGGCCTTGCGGATGTACTTCTCGCACGCGGCACGGCCGGCGGCCCATGAGCCGCGTCCGGAGAAGTCGATCTGGCCGGTGTGGATGGGGTCGACGCAGTCCTCGGCGAATCTGCCGCGGATTTCTATACCGTGCTTCTTGGCCAGCGCGGTCAACGAAAACTTGCCGGGCACGCCGTCCGCGTCGGAGCCGGAGAGACGCAGCCTCCGCTGCCAGCGGCTGTAGACCTGCTTCGTTCCCGGCCCGCGGAACTTCCGTGTTCGGCACCGTAACCGGCAGCCGGGAATTCGTGCAGCAAACAGTCCTATACGACTCGAACGCTGCCCGGAATGTCACGAGAATCGTTCTGGCGCGAGAATCGTTCTGTCCGACGCGCGCCCAGATCCACGTGGTCACGATGCTCTCCGTGATGGCTTCCCATGGCTTCCCATGATGGTTATAAGTTGGCCTCGGATTTCTTTTTCTTGACCAGTTCCATTATGTGGCGGAAGTTTAGAGATCCGGGATCGCCGTGATCGTTTTCAGGTACGTGCTGATGGCCGCAAATCCCCCGGAAGTTGTTCCACTGCGAAGCCGTCATACGAGCAGCCGTGGCGCCGTACGAACCGGGGTAGGCCTTCCAGGAATCCGGTCCCGTCAGGGGTACCCCGTGCTCCCGGTGGGCCCACAGAAGGAGCTCCGCCAGGCCCTCCAGCGCCCAGAGGGGAGCTTGCGGCCAGAAGATGTGCGAACGGCTCGCTTTCACCCACTTATCGCGGGTCACGGGGTCGCAGGTGCCTACCAGTTCCACCTGAGTGACGTTGAGAGTGTTCGTCTGTACGCCACCGGGCTTGTTGGCGAGCGCTCGGCTGGAACGGTCGAAATCGAAGTGCTGGTAGATGACGATCCGTTTGGTGTGCAGATCCGGCATGAGTGTGAAATTGGGGGCCGTGGATCCGCCGGCGTATGACGGAACTGTGGTGCCCTCTGTGGTGTGCAGCACGACCGTATTTACCTGTTGAACTTCCCCCGGAAACTTGTTCTGGAACCAATATCGGATGGACGCTCCGGGGTAGCGCTGAGGGCCGCTTGGCATGGCCTCTCCTCGGGTAGTTTCTCGTCGATTTTGCTGTGCGCGCGAAAAGGTGTCCAATATCGCTCCACGCTGCCTGGATCCGATCACGCAGGCAACCGCCGTCGGAAAGGTGGTGACAAGCGGGCGAGCGCCGCAAATTGCCATGCGGTTTCCGCTGAGGGCCTGCATTCGGTCCCGCGATCGGTCGGGGCAAGCAAGCGACACCGAACTGCAGGTCCTTCAGCAGTAGGCAGAATCCTCTGTTCAGCGGGCGGTGTCCGGACGGCTCCTGCCGGTGGTGGCGGGGCCGGTCCTGGACGGTTGCTCCAGCATGCGTCCGGTGCCCAATACGGTGGGAGAACGGCAGCAGCCGGTGGCGTTCGCCGCGGACCCCCTGTGCGGTCCTGGTCGCCGTCCAGGCGCGAGACATCGGCCGCAGGAGGGTGGCGTACCTGCACTGGGCCGCGACCAGTTGTGCGACGGCGGCTGTCCTCGTCATCGCGACGACGGCGACGGGGTTGTGGTCGCAACGATGCGCAGACGCTGATCGCGGGGACGTGTCGTCAAAATGAAGATGCCCGGTCGGCGCCTCGACGTTCCAGGGGCAAGCGGGACCTCCCCGCCTCCTGAGCTTCTTGAGGATGCGAGGCAACGCTGGCCCTACGAACTCCAGCCGTCCCGGATGTCTACTGGATGGCGGTCGGGGCAGCTTGCAGGAGAATTACTGTCGGCATGACATGACATATCAGCGGGGCGGGCCAGGTGGACGGAGCGGCGTAGGGCTCTGTGGGATTTGAGGGTTGGGCAGCTGCGGTTTTGGTGGTTTCACCCGGCGGGGCGGCCGGGGCTCGGGGCACCCGTGTGCGGTCATGCTCAGAGTGCCTGCACACATGGCCAGCGATACTCCGGTACGCCGTAAGAATGAACGGCGAGTCATGTGCTCTCTATCAGCTTGATTCATCTCCGCCCCTTCGGCGCGAAGCGTGAACATACGGCTGTGCTACAGAAAAACGGTACGGCCGTCAAGACGGTTTTCACGGCGCTGTGGTTCGCGCTCGCATTGCACGGGTGCTCTGCCGTGCTTGGCGGGAGTGGGTAGTTAGGCGCGATATCGAGGAAGGTGGCAAGGGTCCGTTCATGCAGGTGCCGCCTTTACCTCGCCCGGCAAACGTCTCATCTGTTCTCTGTTAGCACAGGTGGGCTCACGGCCTCGCTCAGCGCAATGTCTTAACTGATCGGGTGGCTCAGCAACTCTGAACCTCGCTCGACAAGGACGCCGTCGGCGCCACCACTTTCTGTCCGAGCCGGCCGCGCTTCATCCCCTCCGGTGTGCGGCCAGGTGGGGGTGCCGGGCGTGGCGCGCGGGTGGGTAGTGGTGATTGTTGATGGCTGAAGATCGTTGCTCTCTGGTGGTGGGCGGTTTCGGCGTGTAGCGTCAGCGTCAGCTGTCGTGGTCCTGCCCGTGCTCCGGCGCGGGCGTCTTGGTGTGTGTGCCGGACCAGGGCGATCACCTCCGGGGCCGCGCGGTGCGGACCCGACAACGATGGAGAGGCACGAGCATGGCCAGCGGAACCGTGAAGTGGTTCAACTCTGAAAAGGGCTTCGGTTTCATCGCGCAGGACGGCGGGGGTCCGGACGTCTTTGCGCACTACTCCAACATCAACGCCACCGGCTTCCGCGAGCTACAGGAGGGCCAGGCCGTGACCTTCGAGGTCACCCAGGGCCAGAAGGGCCCCCAGGCGGAGAACATCACCCTCGCCTGAGCAAGCCTGACGGTGACCGGTCCACGAGACTCCGCCCGAGCCTCGTGGACCGGTTTCTGATTTTCTGCACTGCCTCGGTACAGGCCGTGTGGGGTCGACCGGGCTGGCTCCGTTTTGGGCCCCGCGACCAGTCCAGGACCCCGGTGCGGTGCACGTCGGTCAGCAGTACCTGGTGCGGTGCGACCGAGCCCAGCCCCGGCCTCGGGCCAGTCCCGCAGCCGGCGTCAGTGGGTCTTGCCCGAGCCGAAGCCGGGATCCTGCGGCAGCCACTCCCGCCAGCTCCTCGTTCGCAGCACGAACAGGACTCCCTGTAGGCAATCCCCGGTCATCGAGTGATGAACGGTGGAGCTTGCGAAGCCGTTGCTGCCACACCGGACGCAAGGCTCTACCTGGCCCCACCGGTCGTCCGGCACAAGCCACGACGGCCCCTTCCCCGTCCTCAGTGCCATGTCTTCCACCGCGCGAGGGTCAACTGGTGCCGCGACCTCGCTTCTTGCTGGCAGTTGGCGTGGCGAGGTGACAGCTGTCTCGGCTCGGCACGCTGCACCGCACGTGGCCTGGGGCTGCTAGGTTGCCTCTAGGCGAACGTGTGTACGGAGGTAGTGCTGTGATCGGGCTGGGCGCAATAGCGGGGATCGCGTTGGTGGAGCTCGGCATGGTGCTGACGCCGGGGCCGAACATGATCTACCTGGTCTCCCGCTCGATCAGCCAGGGCCGCCGGGCGGGACTGATCTCGCTGGCCGGGGTCGCCCTCGGATTCCTGGCCTACCTCTTCGCAGTGTCCGCCGGTATCGCCACGGTCTTCGCGCTGGTGCCGGAGATCTACCTGGCGATCAAGCTGGCCGGAGCGGGCTACCTGCTCTGGCTGGCCTGGAAGGCCATCCGGCCCGGCGGCCGATCCGCGGTCGCGACGCAGGATTTGGAGCAGGACGGGCCCCGCAAGCTCTTCCTGATGGGCTTCCTCACCTGTCTGCTCAATCCCAAGGTGGCCATCCTCTACATCTCGCTGCTGCCGCAGTTCGTCGACCCTGAGCGCGGGCATGTCGGT
The DNA here is from genome assembly GCF_040643545.1 of Streptomyces sp. NPDC047117. Lineage (NCBI taxonomy): Bacteria > Bacillati > Actinomycetota > Actinomycetes > Kitasatosporales > Streptomycetaceae > Streptomyces > Streptomyces sp. NPDC047117. The sequence continues at coordinate 462,301 of NZ_JBEYUN010000003.1, forward strand.
CTGCAAGGGCTGCTGTTGGGGCTGACCCAGATCGCGGTGGGGGTCGCGGGCAATGCGTTCTTCATCGTGACGGCCGGCTCCGTCGCCGGGTTCTTCGCCCGGCACCCTCTGTGGCAGCGCCTGCACCGCTATGTGATGGGCACCGCGCTGGCGGGCTTCGCCGTCAAGATTGCCACCGAACGAACGGGTGCGGCGGTCGCCGTGCGCTGACAGCTGAGCGCTGCAAGCGGCCACCGCAGGCGTTGGTGCCCCGGCCATCACTCAGAGCTGGGCATCGGTCTTGGCCGGCGCGAGCGGCTTGGGCTGTTGGAGGACATCCCGCGCATCCGCGGCAGAACGGGGGGCCACGCCATCGGCCCCGACAGAGGTCGTAGGCGTGGCATGGCAGAACTCCCGGAAGTGTCTGTGCGGGGGCGGCAGGCCGGATTGCGTGTTGGAGCTGTTTGCGAGGGGAGCGACACGGGCGCCTGCGCGGCCCCTTCAGTCGATGCAGAACTCGTTGCCCTCGATGTCCAGCATCGGGATGCACGAATCGTTGCCGTCGTACAGCGTTTGCACATGTACTGCTCCGAGCGGTACCAGTCGTGCGCACTCGGCCTCCAGCGCGGCGAGGCGCTCCTTACCCACAAGGCCGGTGCCGACCCGCACATCAAGATGCACCCGGTTCTTGGCTGCCTTCCCTTCGGGAACGCGCTGAAAGTACAGTCGCGGGCCCACGCCTGAAGGGTCAATGCAGGCAAACCATGCATCCTGCTGCTCAGGTGGCTGCGCGCGCTTGAAATCGTCCCACGTGGCAAACCTCTCCGGCGGCGGTGGCACGACGTACCCCAACACCTCACACCAGAAGCGAGCCAGGCGCTCAGGTTCCGCGCAGTCGAAGGTGACCTGGACCTGCCTGATCGATGACATCAGCGCACCATAGCAGGGGATTCACTTGCCCATCTCCCGGCGTGGAGAGGCTTGTTGTCGACAGGGACGACCACGAGGGACAGGCCGGCATCGCAGGTCGGCGAGCAGGGCGAGCCGGTCGCCGGTTGGCGTCGGCTCTCCGTGCTATGGCCGGGTCGCGGTACGTACGACGGGGGACGTGCGAACCGCGGCCGGCGCGCCATCGGGACCAGGGCAGGGGGAGGCGGTGATGCCGGATGTGGTGGCGATGGCGTCGCCGTAGATGACTGTGCGTACCGGGCTGCGAGTCCGACGGCCTTATCGGATTCGCTATGCGCGCAGCGCCTGCGACAGCGCGTCAACGGTCACGCCCACGATGGCCAGGAGCTGTGCCGGGCTCGCACCGGCCCTGCTCATGACGGCGAGCGACTGGTTCACAGCCGCCGCGTGCACGGCGAAGGTCTCGGCGTCCTGGTCGGTCAGTCGGCCGGCCTTCAGTGCGGTGCGCAGGCGCAGGCGCTGGAAACCGAGCGACTGCTTGGCGTGCGCGGCGACGCTCGGACTCAGCACCGGGATCGCCATGGCCGACTGGGCGATCAGGCATCCATCAGGTAGTTCGGGATCGGCGATGCGCTCGAGGGTGACGTCGAAAAACGCGCGAACAGCGGCAACGGGGTCCGAGGCTGCACGCGACAGGGCGGCGTCGTACTTCTCGCCGTAGCGCGCGGCGTAGCGATCCAGGCAGCGTAGGAAGAGCGTGTCCTTGCCGCCGAGGGAGGAGTAGATGGAACTGCGGTTCAGGCCGGTTGCCCGGGACAAGTCGTCCAATGAGGTGTCGGCGTAGCCGTCGCGCCAGAACTGGATCATCGCGGCGTCGAGCGCCGTGTCCATGTCGAACTGCTTCTTGCCTGCCACGCGGGACTTCCTTGCCGATGCGTCGATGGTTCGGGCTGTGTTGCGCACCATTCTATCTTGGACTGGTCAGTTCAAGATGCGTTAGTCTTCAAGCGTGGCCATGGCCAGGCATGCCGCGCACCTGCGACCGCGCGAGAAAACACACCACGTGGTCCCAGTCACCGCCGTCAGCCACACCGTCCCAACCGCACACCTGACACCGAACCTGACACCGATGGAGGATCCCCGTGACCGGCCCAGCAACCAGCACTCCGCATGTCTCCGCAAGCAACCCCGTCCCCGACCTGCCCCTGCAGCGTCTCGCCGGATTCACCCACCGCTGGGTCGACGCGGACGGCGTCCGCCTTCATGTCGTCGAAGGCGGACGGCCGAGCGGCCCGGCCGTCGTCCTGCTCGCCGGATTCCCGCAAACCTGGTGGGCCTGGCGAAAGGTGATGCCCGGCCTCACCCACCGGTTCCGCGTCATCGCGATCGACCTGCCGGGTCAGGGCCACTCCGAGCGTCCCGAGCGCGGCTACGACACGCACACGGTCGCCGCGCACGTCCACGCAGCCGTGAAGGCTCTCGGAGTGTCGACTTACTCCCTGGTCGCCCACGACATCGGCGCCTGGGTCGCTTTTTCCCTCGCCCTCAACTTCGAGAGCCACCTGCGCGGGGTCGCTCTGCTCGACGCCGGAATTCCCGGTATCACTCTCCCGGAGACGATTCCCACCGACCCGGATCGGGCGTGGAAAACCTGGCATTTCGCGTTCCATACCGTGCCCGACCTGCCCGAGACGCTGCTTGCCGGCCGTGAACGCGAGTACGTCGGCTGGTTCCTGCAGGTGAAGGCCCTGTCTCCCGACACATTCGACGACGCCGAACTCGACCACTACGCGGCCGCCATCGCCGTCGACGGCGGCTTGCGCGCTTCTCTCGCGTACTACCGAGACGCCGCGGAGTCAGCGCGTAAGAACCGCGAGGCGCTCAAGCAGCGGCACCTGACCGTGCCCATCCTCGGAATCTCCAGCAGCCACGGCTCCGTTCCGGACATGGCCGCCGCCATCAGCCCATGGGCCGACAACACCACCGGAATCGTCGTGCCCGACGCTGGCCACTTCATCCCCGACGAGCAGCCCGAAGCTGTCGCTGCCGCGATAGCAGACTTCATCGCCGACGACGACTGACACCCGTCGAACGTACCCGACCGTACCGCCCCAGGCCGCGCGAAACTCAGCCCACGAAGTCTGACTGCCCTATCAGTGCTTCGTTACGGCTTGCTCTGGGCCGTCACCTCAGCAGCCTCGACGACCAGGTCTTCGACGAGATTCCGTTGCTGGTCGTAGATGGTGGCGCGATGACGCTCCGGGTCGTAGCGGCACTTCCCCCCCCGGGACCAGTCGATGTTGCCCTGGGGTCAGGTGCCCATCGCGTATACCCAGCGGTCAGCTGCGCCCCGCTCGGACTCGGTCAGCTGCATGTCGACCTGGGCGGTGCTGCACAGGCTCTGACATGGGAACCCGTGTAACAGCGCAGTCGTCACGGAGATACTGACCATTCCACCCATGGCCGTGCCGACGCGGAACTGGGGACCGGCCAACTGCACCAGTTGGTTCTGCACACCCACGAAGAGGGCCGACACCGCACGCTGCCGCAGCAAGCTGCCCTGCCCAGTGATCCTGTGAACCGCCCCGGGCCCGCAGCCGTACGGCCCGGACGACCGAGGGATCGCGATGTTGTTGGTCAACAACCACCAACAGGAGTGGTGCTTTTGACCTGGCCATCGGTGCCCTGCATGAGGCCGCCGGGCAGCGCGGAGCGGTCAGCCATGCAGCCGACGCAATAATCCCGGCGACGTGGACGGTTGTCCGGGATCCTGGTCGGCATGGATGAGGTCAAGGTGGTCGTTGCCCATTCCGAGCGCGCGACCCTGCGCGTTGGCGACGTGTTCCTGAAGGTGGACGCCGATCAAGCACGCATGGACGTCGAGGTCGAGGCGATGGCACTGGCGCCGGTCCCGACTCCGAAGGTCTTGTGGCGCAAGCCGCCCGTGCTCGCGATCGCTGCGGTCCCGGGGACGGCGCTCGGCCGCCTCGGCGAGCCGTCGACCGCGTCCCCGGCGGCATGGGCCGCGGCAGGCGCCGCCATCCGGAAACTGCACGACGCGCCGCTGCCGGCCCGGACCGGCCGGGCCGGCCGGGGCCTGAACGAGTTGGCGGCGGAGCTCGACGGCGAGTGCGAGTGGCTCGTGACGAACGGCGTCCTGCCCGTCGACCTGGTCGCCCGCAACCGCCAGGTCGCCGAGGCCGCGCTCCGGTCGTGGACTCCGGTGCTCACGCACGGTGACCTGCAGGTGTCTCACGTGTTTGTCGAGGGCGATGAGGTCACGGGCATCATCGACTGGTCCGAGGCGGGCCAAGGTGATGCCCTGTACGACCTTGCCACCTTGACGCTCGGAAACGAGGAGCGCCTCGGCGACATCGTCGCCGGCTATGGCACGGACGTCGACCTCGACGTGATCCGCGCGTGGTGGTCGTTGCGAAGCCTGCTGGGGGTTCGCTGGCTCGTCGAGCATGGCTTCGATCCGTTTGCGCCGGGTTGTGAAGTCGACGTGCTGAGATCCCGGATGTGAGGCTGCGCTGGCCCGGCTGCGGCGAGTGCGTTCCGGTACATCGAGCAGACCAGCTCTCGGGACGGTGGCCCACCACTGCAGCAGCGCGATCGGCCATCCCAGGGACCCAGCAGTACACGCCGTCCAGGCCGGAGCTGTGCCCGGTCCTGCGCCGGGCGAGGTGAGCGGTGATCTGGACCCGCGGACCTTGTCCCGGTACACCCCGTGGTCATCACCGCGGTCGGCGCGGTCATCATGAGGCCATGCTTCCGATCACAGTGAAAACCGAGAGCGCGCCGGATCGGGTGCGGATGCCGGACGCCGAGTTGACGGCGCTGCTGGAGAGTATCGGCGCCGACGGCGACCATTTCGTGGTGCTGGAACGGATACCGGAAGCACCAGCTGAGTTCCTGCAGGCGTGGCGCGACGGTACGGACGGCCCATACCGCGTGGAGTACCGTGACGGCTTGGCCATGTAGTTCTCCGTGGATGTCGTTTCGACACGAGTCCGGGAGTCACTTGCGCCGGCGATGAGTGATCAATGTCGATGTGAAGTGATGTCGCTGGCCGTGTCATCCAGCCCGCTGGCAGGCGGGAGGCCGGCCTGAGCCGACATGAGTGGGCCGGTTCCGGGAAGTCCTCCGGCATGACAGACAACGGGCGGCGGTCCTGCGCACGGGATAGGCTGCAGATCGCCTGGACCACGATCACCCCCGTGACCAGGCGGCTGATGCGGCCGCACAAGAGGCGCCCATCACATCCCAGCCGGCCCGCCCCTCCGGCCCCTGCACCGCTGTGGATCCGAACCCGCTCTCACGAGATTCGTCTGGCCCCAACGTCCCTGCGCTGACCAAGACATGGCGAATGTGCGCCTTACCGCCCCTCGGGGTGGGCTGCGGCATAGAGGGCGGGGAGGATGTCATGGGTGCGGCCGGTCTCCTGGGTGTTGTGGCGGATCCAGTGGTCGGCGGTCGCCTTGGAGAAGAGGAGGGGGCGCAGGATCCGGTTCATCAGCCGGCCGAGGACGGGAGCGGTGACTTCGATGACGGTCTCGGCGTAGAAGCTGATGCCTCCCGGCGCTGGTGCGTACTGGTGGGTGATGCGGCCTCCCGGTATGCCGCCGGGGCCGAGGATGTCGAAGGAGAACTCGGTGGTGTCGAGCTTCGTGGTGCGCATCACCTGGTGGATGCGGTCGCGGTAGTCGTTGAACTGCTCGTCGATCCGGGAGAGCGCCCCACCCGGAACCCGTTGTTCTTCGTGCCGTCGGGGGCGTCGGTGAGCGGGGTCATGCGGATGTGGTCGCGGTGGTGCCACGGGTGGTAGTTGAGGATCTCGGGGCCGGAGAACTCCTCGCCGTTCCAGGTGGTGATGCCGGCGAGGTTCTCGAACCACCACTGGAGCATCTCGGGCGTGCAGCCCTTGATGTCGTCGTGCTCGATCTGCACGGATATGCCGCCGCGGCGGGTGACGGTGGAGTCCGCCTCCAAGCCCACCATGCATGTTGACTGTGCTGGCCAAGATTGCCCGAAGTACGCCTCTGTGTCGTTGCCGCGTGGCAGCAATAGGGAGGAGACGTACGGGGCACCTTGTCGTAGGCGCTCACGGCATCAGCGGCGGGATTGCGGCCGTGTCAGCGGGGTGGTTGCGAGTGCTGTGTGGTGACCGGTTGTTGTTGCCCTTGGTCTTCCTCGGTTGTACTGGCGCCGAAGAGGAAGCCGGCGACGGCGACCACGGCGGCGCCGGCGGTTATCGCCCCCACGAGATCTCCTGTGCCCGAGGTTGCGGTGCGGCTGCGCTTGGAGTGTCGGTAGGCCCCGTATGCCGCGGCGCAGCCGAGGAGGAAGACCAGGCCCGCGACGGGGTCGATATGCAGGGTCACTTCTTGTGAGCCTCCCTTGCGGCGGGGCCCGCCGGATTGCGGGCCCCGCCTTGTGCAGCATCGGTGGAGCGGTGGCCGGATCAGGGGGCGGTGGTGCAGACTTCAAGCTCGGCGGCGAGCTCCGGATCGATCTTCGGAATGTCGTCGAAGTCGCCGTCAGGGTCGCCCTCGGCCTCCAGCCGGTGCACGGCGTTGGTGAGGGAGGTGGTGAACACCCACCAGCGGGCCTCGTACGCCCGGCGCGACGCCGTGGAGCGCTTGACTTCCACCACCACCTCGACGTCGAGCTCGCCCCCGGGGAGCAGGCAGTCCGGCGTTGGTTTCAGCAGCGCCGGCCGCTCACTCAGCAGGGGGTCGACCTCCTGGTCGTACATATGCAGGGCCTGGCGGTGCCAGTGGAGGGCGTCGGACTGCTCGGCGAGCTGCACGTGGTGCAGGTAGAGGCAGTGGGCGGCGGTCGCAGAGCCGGCACCGGCGGCGAACTGCCACCAGAACTGCGCTGCCTCCTGGCGGTCAGCGAGGTAAAGCAGGCAGGCGAACGCCAGCGCGCCGGCCGGCTCGATCCGGTGTCTGTCATCGACCAGCAGCGCCATGGCAGCGATGGCTGCCGGATTGCGGATCACCCGGGACGAGAGCGCGCCCAGCTGGGCGGTTGCCCGGGCGTGCAGGGGAGTGACGGGGGCGGGAGGCTCCTCGCGCAGCTCGCGGCAGTGGTTGAAGTGGCGGGCGTTGCGGGCCCGCTGTTCCAGCGTGGTGGCCTTGCGCCACACCACCTTCCGCGCGATGCGGTTCAAGGCCGCCTGCGCGTCGTAGTCGGTGTAGGCGTCGGCCAGGACCTCTGCGCCGGCCAGTTCCTGGTCGATGCGGGCAGGCCTGCGGTTGTTCCGGCTCATGCCTGTTCCTCCTCTTGCGGTTCTTCCCAGGCGATGCGCAGTTCGCGGGCGAGGCGGCGGCGTGCGCCGGAGATGTGGGATCGGACCGTGGCGTAGGTGACGCCCATGATGTGGGCGACCTGTTTGGGGTTGTAGCCGAGCACGAAGCGCAGGACGATCACGTCGTACTGCCGTTCCGGCAGCCGGGCGATCGCCGCGTACAGGCCCAGCTGGGATTCGAGGATGTTCAGCTGTGCCCGGCTGGCCTTCCGGGCGGCGGCGAACGCGGCGCTGGCCACGAAGGGTTGCCGCTTGTGTTTGGGCATCCGTTGCGCGATCGCCTCTTTGAGCGCGGCCATGGCATAGGCCGGCACATTCGGCTGGCGCAGGACCTCGCTCCAGTCGGCGGCGAGCTCGGCGAAGACGTCCTCGACCACCGTCTCGGCTTCGCGCTCCTCGTCCAGCTGGAGGCAGGCGTAGCGCAGGTAGGCGCGGTGGTGCTGCATGAAGAAGGCCGTGAAGTCCAGCGGGAGGACCGCAGAAAAGTGGGCCTCGGCCACGGATGCGGCGCTCCAGGGGTTGGGGTGGCGGGAGGTCACAGTGCGCCCTCCCGATGATCGGCGCGGCGGGTGCAGCCCGGCTGGGCTGCAAGGCGGCTCGCTCCGGTCCGCACGCCCACCCCCTGGGAGGCCACCCCGTGGGAGGCCACCCCCTGTCCTGCGGTGCGTGCATCGGCGGCGACCCGTCGCGGTGTACCCACAGCCCACGTCGGTATGTGAGCGGCCATGTCGGAATGCACTGACTGTCGTCCTCTCAACGGCTGAGGAGTGCTCGCCCCCCGCGTCGGCACTCAAGGGCGCCTTTGCCCTTGGGGCCAGCCAATCGAAAAAGGACCTCGAATGTGCAAGCGGATCCAGAGAAACATGTGAAACAGGAGCATCCACTTTCTCGTGTGTCCCAACAAGTGCGAACGCGCCCGGGCCCTCCGCCTTGTATGGCCGGCTCGCCGGCGGCACCCGAGCGTCATGCGGCATGCCGGGGAGGCGGGCGCGCGGTGGGTTTCGAGCATGGTGCCGATGCCCCGCCGAGCCGATGTGTTTGCTGGCCCGCATCAGCGAGAGGACAGGAGTTGCCTGCCGCGGCTGGTTCTATGCGCGAGTCGTCTCATGGCCGGGAGCCCGGCGGGAGCGGTCCGGGTTGCCGGGCGCATGGTGAGGATCAGTACGGCGAGGCTGGTGAAGAGGACGACGGCGACGATGCCGGTGACGTGCAAGCCATGGTGAATGCCTCCCGCGCGGTGTGCAGCAGTGCCGCGCCCCGGCCGTCGGGAGGATGGCGGCCGGCAGCGACCGCGTCGGCCGGCGAGTCGGACGTGCCGTCCATCCTGCTGCGGTAGACCATCGCTGCCAGTACACCGAGCAGCGCGAAGCCGAGAGCACCGCCGAGGTAGTTGCCGGTCTCCGACATCGACGCCGCCGCGCCGGCCCGCTCCGACGGCACCGACCCGAGTACCAGCCCGGTGCCCAGCGCGAACAGTGGGCCGGTGCCCAGCGCCAGTACGGCGATGCCGGTCATCGCCAGCGGCAGGGCGCGTCCCCCCGTCGACGCCGATCCGATGGTCACCCTCAACCGCGCGATCGCGCTCGACGAGACCAACGGCCCACGGGCCGGGTTGGCTCTGCCGGCCCCGCTGGACGGCGATGACCGGATGGCCGGGCACCACCGGTTGCTGTCAGTGCGGGCGCATCTGCTGGAGAAGACCGGCGACAGCGCCGGGGCGTACGAACACTACCGGCGCGCGGCGAGGGCCACCGCCAGCATCGCCGAACAGCGCTACCGGGAGTCCCGGGCCGGCCGGGTGAGACCGTAGATCCAGCTCGCGGCGGGCAGTGGTCTACAGGGGCGGCCTCCGGGTCTGCGCGTGGCGAAGAGTGGCCCGCGAAGTTGCGTGATGATGCGCGACTCCGTCTGGTATCGCGCAACTTCACGCTCTTGACATGACAGGAGGTGCTCGATTTACTCCGTGTCACGTCGCCGTTCACCGCGCGACGCAGAGGTACGCCTAGCCGGTAGTTGGCGTTGCGCCACGAGCCCGGACTGAGTCGCCAGGATCACGGTCTGTGTCCGAGGCGGGGACGTGCCCTCATCACGTGGAGCTCGCCTGATGAGCCTGAACTTCGTTCGTCACCGTAGGTCCCTGGGCCTTGCCGCGGCCGGCACGGTGGCCCTCGCGGCCTCCCTCCTCACACCGGCCATCGCCTCGGCCGGACCGAGCGACGTCACCCTTCCCCCGGCGCACGCCGGATTCGACTACCAGATCGGCGGCGCGTACACCCCGCCGGCCGGTGTGGACGTGGTGAGCCGTGACCGCAGCGACTCGCCGGCCGCCGGCAAGTACAACATCTGCTACGTCAACGCCTTCCAGGCCCAGCCGGGCGCGGAAAAGAACTGGGACTCCGACCTGCTGCTGCGTGACGCGAACGGTGAAGTCGTCTACGACGACGACTGGGGCGAGGCCCTGCTCGACGTGCGCACCGCCGACAAGCGGCAGCGCGTCGCCGCGAAGGTGAACACCTGGATCGACGAGTGTGCGAGCAAGGGCTTCGACGCGGTGGAGCCCGACAACTTCGACAGCTTCAGCCGCTCGGGCAAGCTGCTTCGTAAGGCACAAGCACAGTCCTACATCAAGCTGCTTTCCGCCCACGCCCACGACAAGGGGCTGGCCATCGCACAGAAGAACACCTCGGAGCTGTCCGGAAACCGAGTCGCCAACGGGCTCGACTTCGCCATCGCCGAGGAGTGCGGCAGATGGGACGAGTGCGACCAGTACACCTCGGCCTTCGGCGACCACGTCATCGTGATCGAGTACACGGCCGACGGTCTCTCGACGGCGTGCGAGGGCTGGGGCGACGAGCTGAGCATCGTACGCCGTGACCTGGACGTTTCCCCCGTCGGCAGCAAGGGATACGTGCGCGAGACCTGCTGAGCAGATACCAATCCCGTGGTACCGGTCCTGGGCGTCAGGGGGCGTCCGGGACCGGTGACACGGCGACGGTCCCGCGGCGTGCGGCGTGCGGCGTGCGGCGTGCGGCGTGCGGCGTGCGGCGTGTGGCGGGAAAGGGGCCGTCCTGCCCGTGGCGGCCACCGCTGCGTTGGTTCCCGGCGGATCGCGACGTCCGCTCTTCCTGGAGGTACAGATGGCTGCAGTCTCATCCGCGGTTCCCCGGCCCACACGCCGCGGCGTCCTGCGAGGCGGCGGTGCGCTGGCGCTCTCCGCGGCCGCGGCCACCGTTGCCGGCTGCGCCGCGGACACCGCGGCCGGCGCCGGTGCCGACGGCAGGATCACCCTGCAGATGTGGCACGGTCAGACCGACACGGCCGCCACCGTCATCAAGAAGCTGGTCGCCGACTTCGAGCGCGCCCACCCGCACATCAGAGTCGACCTCGGCGGCGGAGTCCTGGCGGACTCGATGCTGCAGAAGGTCACGGCCGCCCTCGCCGCCGGTGCCTACCCCGACATCGCGTACATCTTCGGCTCCGACCTCGCCAGCGTCGCCCGCAGCCCGCAGGTCATCGACCTGACGTCCATGGTGGCGGAGGGGCCGACCCGCTGGAAGAACTACTGGCCCGCGGCGCGCGAGGCGGTCACCGTCAACGGGCGCGTCCGGGCCGTACCCGCCGTACTGGACTCCCTGGCGGTGGTCTGCAACGCCAAGCTCTTCCGCGCTGTCGGGCTCCCGCTGCCCGAGGCCGGCTGGACCTGGCAGGAGTTCGTGGAGACCGCGCGCAGACTCACCCACGCCGGGCGCGGCACGTTCGGGACGGGGTGGCCGGGCACCGGCGACGAGGACACCGTGTGGCGCCTGTGGCCGATGATCTGGGACCTCGGCGGCGAGGTGATCGCCGAGGACGGCAAGCACATCGGGTTCGCCGAGACCGGTGTGCGGGCGCTGGAGGTCGTCCACGCACTCGCCCGCGACCGCAGTGTCTACATCGACCCCAAGCCCGGCAGCGAGCAGATGTACCAGGTGTTTCTGTCCGGCCGGATGGCCATGGTCCCCACCGGCCCGTGGCAACTCCCCGACATCACACAGGCCGGGGTCGACTACCACGTGGTGCCGCTGCCCAGCTTCAGCCGGAGGCCGGTGACGATCTCGGGCCCGGACACCTGGACCCTCTTCGACAACGGCGGCGCCCGGGCGGCGGCGGCCCGGACCTTCATCGGCTGGCTGACGCAGCCGGCCCAGGACGTCCGCTGGGACGTCGAGGCGGGCAGCCTGCCGCTGAGCCGCCACAGCCAGGCCCTGCCGGCGTGGCAACGGCACGCACGGGACACCCCAGGGCTGCCGGTGTTCACCAAGGCCGTCGAGACGGCCCGGGTACGGCCCGCGCATCCGTCCTACCCGCAGATCTCGCAGGCGCTCGGGCAGGCGATCGTCGCCGTACTGCTCGGCAAGAGCTTGCCGGCCGAGGCGATCCGCTCCTGTGCGCAGGAAGCCAACGCTGCCCTGCTCATCCCGCGTTGAGGAGTCCCGTATGCCCTCTCTTCCCTCGCCGATCACCTTGAGCGACGCCGACCGCGGCCGGCGTGCGCTGCGCCGACGGCGCCGTGGCGAGTCGGCCACCGCCTGGGCCTTCATCTCGCCTGCGGTGCTCATCATCATCGGGCTCAGCGTGGTTCCGGTCGTGTGGTCGCTGCTGCTGTCCTTCCAGGCCAACGACCTCGTCACACCGAGCCGCTGGGTGGGGCTGGACAACTACCGGGCGTTGGTGCAGGACCCGCACTTCGGCCAGGCCGTACGCAACACCCTGCTGTACACGGCGTTGTACGTGCCGCTCAGCCTCGTCCTGGGGCTGGTGCTGGCGCTCGCGCTGAACCGGCGCATCAGGTTCGTCGGTGTGTACCGCACACTGATCTTCGTGCCCTTCGTCGTCTCGGCCACCGCGCAGGGCGTGCTGTTCTCCTTCATCCTCGACCCGCAGTTCGGCGCCGCCAACGCGGTACTGCACCACCTGGGCATCTCCCCGCAGGGCTTCCTCACCGACCCCACCCAAGCCCTGCTCGTCCTGGTCGCCATCACCCTGTGGAGCGGTACCGGCTTCTGCGTCGTGGTCTACCTCGCCGCCCTCCAGGACGTCCCGCTGGAACTCCTCGAGGCGGCCCGGCTGGACGGGGCGGGGCGGGTGAACCTGCTGCGCCACGTCACCCTGCCCACGCTCACGCCCGTCAGTGTGTTCCTGCTGCTGTGGCAGACGATCCAGTCGCTCCAGGTCTTCGACCTGGTCTACGTCACCACCAAGGGCGGTCCGCTCGGCTCGACCACGGTGATCGTCTACTTCATCTGGGAGCAGGCGTTCAAGAACTTCACCGCCGGCTACGGGGCGGCGGCGGCCTACGTCCTGGCCCTGGCACTTCTCGTGATCGCCGTCGTGCTGCGCGTGGTACGCGGCCGGGACCGCACCCAAGGAGCCACGTCATGACGGCCACCTCCGCGCCACCGCAAACCGCCCACCGCTCCGCGGTCGAACCCGGCACACCGGCGGCGCGGCGCCGCCGCCCGCGGCTGCCCTTCAGCATGTGGCACGTGCTGCTCGCGCCGCTTGCACTGCTCTTCGCGGTGCCGCTGATCTGGCTGCTGCTCAGCTCCGTGATGAGCAACGCGGAGATCAACCGCTTTCCGCCGGCGCTGTGGCCCTCGGGCATCGACCTGGGTGGCTACCGCTATGTCCTCGGCAACGCGATGTTCCCCCGCTGGCTGCTGAACTCGGCCATCGTCTCCGCGGTGGCGGTCGCCTCCAACCTGCTGTTCGGCGCGCTCGGCGGCTACGCGTTCGCCCGCATGCGATTCGCTGGTTCCAGAGCGTTGCTGGTACTGATGCTCGCCACGATGGCGATCCCGTTCCAGCTGACGATGATCCCCACGTTTCTGGTCATGAAGCGGCTGGGGCTCATCGACACCCTGGGCGCGCTGATCGTGCCCTCCCTCGTCACACCGTTCGCGGTCTTCCTGCTGCGGCAGTTCTTCCTCTCCCTGCCCAGGGAGCTGGAGGAGGCGGCCTGGATCGACGGCTGCTCCCGGCTGCGGGTCCTCTTCCGCATCGTGCTGCCGCTGTCGCGGCCGGCGCTGAGCACTGTCTCCGTACTGACGTTCCTGAGCACGTGGAACGACCTCACCTGGCCGCTGATCGCCATCAACCACGACACCCAATACACCCTCCAGCTGGGCCTGACCACCTTCCAGGGACAGCATCACACCCGCTGGTCCGCCGTGATGGCGGGCAACGTGATCACCGTGCTGCCGGTGCTGCTCGCCTTTCTCGGCGCGCAGAAGGCATTCATCCGGTCCATCACCTCCAGCGGCCTCAAGGGCTGATCCGCCAGCAGGGCTGACCTCCCCACGCCTTCACACAACGACACGACCTTTGGAATCCGCGATGCCGCACACCTTCGACCTCCTCGTCATCGGGGACGCCAACCCCGACGTGATCCTCGGCCCACTGACCGCACCGCTCGCCTTCGGCCAACGCGAGCAACTGGTGGAATCCGGCTGCCTCACCCTCGGTGGCTCAGCCGCGATCATGGCGTGCGGCGCCGCACGCCTCGGCCTGAGCGTGGCCTTCGCCGGGCGCGTCGGCGACGACGACGCGGGCCGTTACGTGCGGAACACCCTCGCCGAGCGCGGGGTCAACACCGACTTCCTGCACCTCGACGCCTCCCTCCCGACGCCACTGACCGTGGTCGTGACGCGAGGGGAGGACCGCGCCATCCTCACCTCGCCCGGCACACTGGCCGCCACCACCGGCGACGACGTCCCCGCCCACCTGCTCATGACCAGCAGACACGTACACGCCGCCGCCTACTTCCTGATGCCCCGGCTCGCCAAGAGCCTGCCCGACCTGCTGCGGACCGCTCGCGGCCACGGCGCGGTCACCTCCCTGGACACCAACGACGATCCCTCGGGCCTGTGGGACGCGGCCCGTCTCGCACCGGTCCTCGCCGCGACGGACATCCTGCTGCCCAACGCCTACGAGGCCGGGCGCCTGGCCGGGCCGATAGCCCGCACCCCGCAGGCCGCGGCCGAGCACCTCGCGACCCACGGCACGCTCGTCGCGGTCAAGAACGGCGCCGAGGGCGCACTCTGCCACGACGGCCGCCGACTCGTCACTGCCGCCGCCCCCTCCGTCACTCCCAAGGACACCGTCGGCGCAGGCGACAGCTTCGACGCCGGATTCGTCGCCGCCACGCTCGCCGGCCTCCCCCTGGAGGACTCCCTCCGGTTCGCCGCAGCCTGCGGTGCCCTGTCCACCCGGGCACACGGCGGCACCTCAGCCCAACCCACGTGGGACGAAGCCCTCGCCCATGTCACCCGCAACGGAGAGACCCCGTCATGACCCGTCCCAAGATCACCTTCATCGGCGCCGGCAGCGTCGTCTTCACCCAGGGCCTGCTCGCGGACCTCTTCGCCTTCGCCGAACTGAAGGACGCGCACATCGCGCTGCACGACATCGACACCGAACGGCTGGACACCGCCGAGGCCGCCGCACACCACATCGCCGGCCACCTGGGCGCGGGCGCGCGAATCACCGCCCACCTGGACCGCCGCGAGGCGCTGACCGGCGCCGACTTCGTCATCAACATCGTCCAGATCGGCATGGGCGAGGCCACCCGTACCGACTTCGAGATCCCCGCGCGCTACGGCCTGCGCCAGACGATCGGCGACACCCTCGGCATCGGAGGAATCTTCCGCGCGCTGCGCACCTTCCCCCACCTGCGGGCGCTCGGCGCGGACATCGCCGAACTGTGCCCCGACGCATGGCTGCTGAACTACACCAACCCCATGGCGATGAACGTCCAGTACCTGGCCGAGGCCACCGGCCTGACCAAGGTGGTGGGCCTGTGCCACTCGGTGTACTGGACCATCCGCGACCTCTCCGACCTGCTGGAGGTCCCCTACCAGGAGGTCACCTACCGGGCCGCGGGCGTCAACCACCAGGCGTGGGTACTGGAATTGCGGCACGGAGAGACCGACCTGTACGGGCGCCTCGACGAACTCATCAAGAGTGAACTCATCGCGGGGGAGGAGCAGCTGCGCCGCAGGGTCCGGGTCGACATGTACCGAAGGCTGGGCTACTACCCGACCGAGACCAGCGAACACTCCTCCGAGTACGTGCCCTGGTACCTGCACCACGACAGCGAGATCGAGCGTCTCCGCCTGCCGGTCGGCGCCTACCTCGGCATCGTCGAGGAGAACGTCGCCGCGTACGAGAAAACCCGCGACGCGCTGGCCGCCGGCGAGCCACTGACGGTCGAGGGCACGATGGAGTACGCCCCGCAGATCATCCACAGCATCGTCACCGGCACCCCTCGCACCGTCTACGGCAACGTGCGCAACCACGGCCTGATCGACAACCTCCCGCGCACCGGGGTGGTGGAGGTGCCGTGCCTCGTCGACGCCTCGGGAGTGCAGCCCACCCGGATCGGGTCGCTTCCCTCGCAGCTGGCGGCCCTGAACCGCACGTACCTCAGCATGAACGACCTCGTCGTGCGGGCCGCGGTGGAGGACGATCCGCGCCACATCCGGCACGCCGCCATGACCGACCCGGCCACCGCCGCCGCCCTGCCGGTCGAGCGGATCTGGCAGCTCTGCGACGACATGGTGCGCGCCCATGCCGACCGCCTCCAGCCCGCGCTACGAGCCACCCTCGGCAGCTGAACGGCCGTTCCTCCACCCGCGTCCCACCGCATCCCCAGCGCCTCCGCTCTGCGGGCGGCTCGCGCGGCGGTGCGGGTGGGCAGCCCGGCCCATTCGAGGAGGCCACCCATGGCAGCCGCCCGAGCAGAGGCGTCCACTGCCTCGCTCATGGCCGCACGCAACCCTGCCGGCCCGCTTCCGGCCCCAGCTCGGGCCGCATGGGCTCGCCTACGTACCGGTACCGTTCCAGCCCCATCGGCCGTGACAGTCTCTGCCCAGCGGCGCGATGTGGTCCCGGTCGTCGCCAAGCTGGAGCATGCCCTCTGTGTGAAGGGCTGAGAGCCAGGGCTGTACGTGCCTGTTCTCCCCGGACGGCTGCACGTGTCCGGGGCTATTGGCCTCCCGCACACCGGCGCACGGGTGGCAGGATGCTGCCGTTCGCTGCGTATCCGATGTTCCCTGCGCCGGTGAGTGTTCAGCGGGAGGTCAGTGGCAGTGCCTCCGCCAGGCGTCGCCATTCGGCTCGCGGGATGTCGCCCAGCGGGTCGGCGGTGACGACCTGCAGCGCGACGTGGTCCGCGCCGGCCGCGAGGAAGTCGTCGGTGTGCCGGCGGACCGCGTCGACGTCGCCGATGGCGAACAGGGCGTCGATGAGCCGGTCGCTGCCGCCGTCCTTGAAGTCCTCCTCGGTGAAGCCGAGCCGCTGGAGGTTGTTGGTGTAGTTCGGCATCGCCAGGTAGAACGAGAGGTAGTTCCGGGCTGTCTGCCGGCCGCGGGCGAAGTCGGTGTCGAGGACGACCTTGTGCTCGGGGGCGAGCGTCGCGTCGTCGCCCAGCGCGGCCCTGGCCTGGGCGGTGTACTCGACCGTGACCAGGTACGGGTGCGCGCCCGCCGCCCGGTCACGGGAGAGCTTCAGCATCTTGGGGCCGAGGGCGGCCAGCACCCGTCGGCCGGCCGGTACGGGCACCGGCGCCTCGTCCAGACCGGTCAGGAAGTCCTTCATAGCGGAGTACGGACGGGCGTAGGCGTCGGCGAGCTGCGCGTGGCTGACGCCCAGCCCCAGCAGGAAGCGGTGGTCGAAGGCGGCGTCGGCCTCCGCGAACTGAGCGGCGACGGCGGCCGCCTCGTGCTCCCAGATGCTGAGGATGCCGGTGGCGACGCGGAGGTTCCGGGTGGCCTCCAGGACCGGTACGGCGTTCGCCACGCCCGGATTGCCCCGAGCCAGAGCGTTCCGTAACCCAGTTCGTCCAGCTCCGCCGCGGCGTCCGCGATCTCCGCACGGCGCTCCGCGTCGCCCGAGTGCCGCGCCCCGTACGCTCCGGTCCAGATGCCGATGGTGCCGATGTCTTCAGTGACAGTCATGGTTCGGACAAGGGCAATGGCCCGGCAGCTATTCCCGCGGCCGGCGACGTGTTCTCGCCCGCCTGACCTTGATCCGGTGGAGACGGTAGTAGTCGTACTGCGTGCCGGAGCGCAGTGTCCCCGGCGTCGGCCGTTGCTTCGGTCGGCGCCGAGGGAGCGGACCCTGGGCGCCGGCCTGGGGTGAGCGTTCGCCCACGATGAATCCACGGTCGCCGAGGCGCGTGCGGAGGTCCTTTCCCCTCCGCGACGCGTCTCGCGCTTCTGGTGCGCCTACATGTGCGCTGCGCCGGCCTTGATCGCTTCGCGGATTCGGGAGTAGGTGCCACAGCGGCAGACGTTGCGGATCTCGTCGAGGTCGGCGTCGCTGATTTCCCGGCCCTCGGCGCGGACCTGCTTCACCTTGGCGACGGCCGCCATGATCTGGCCCGGCTGGCAGTAGCCGCACTGCGCCACGTCGTGCTCCAGCCATGCCTCCTGCATGGGGTGCAGGTCGGCGCCCACCGTGTCGGGGAGTCCCTCGATCGTGGTGATCTCGTCGTGCTCGCCGATGTCAGCCACCCGCACCGCGCACGGGTTGAACGCCTTGCCGTTGACATGCGAGGTACAGGCCTTGCACACGTTGATGCCGCAGCCGTACTTGGGCCCGCGTATGCCGAGAACGTCGCGCAGCACCCACAGCACGCGTACGTCGTCGTCGACGTCGACGGTGACCGGCTTCCCGTTGACGACGAAGGTGTGTTTGCTCATCGTGCTCTCCTCAGTAGGTCCAGCTCAGGCCGTCGGTCGGCGACTCGGGTACGGGCGGGATGAACGACTTGACCTCGAAGCCGATGGGGTCGTCGTGGTTGATGGGGAACCTCTTCGGCACCTTCCCCGTGGCCCGCGCGTATGCGCAGGCGACCGCGGCGACGGAGCAGGCCACGCCGGCCTCCCCGGCGCCGCCCGGCTGGTCGCCGCTGGAGGGCATCGCGATCGGGGTGAAGTCGGGCGGGACGTTCCACTGCCGGGTGTAGAAGTAGTTGTCCCAGCTGGCTTCCAGGAAGTGGCCGTCCCGCAAGTGCAGACTGCCGGTCAGTGCGAGCGCCAGGCCGTCGGCGAAGCACCCCATCATCTGCGCCTCCAGGCCGCGCGGGTTGATCACCAACCCGGCGTCGATCGCGATGACGGCCTTGGTCACCCGCGGTCCCGCCACACCGTCGCGCACCTTCCGGTTCACCGTCTCCGGCCGGCAGTCGATCTCGACCAGGCACGCGGTCACGCCCTTGTACTCCTTGTGGACGGCGATGCCCTGCGCTGTGCCGGCAGGCATCTTCCGCCCCCAGCCGCCGACCTCGGCGACCTTCCGCAGCACGGCCTTGGCCCGGTCGTCCTTCAGGAATCCGAGCCGGAAGGCGAGCGGGTCCTTGCCCATCGCCTTGGCCAGCATGTCCACCACCAACTCGTTGGCGCAGGCCACGTCGGGGGAGTAGATGTTGCGCATGGAGCCGGTGTTGAAACGCCGGTCGGTTTCGGTGAGCGTCTGGGTGACGACACCGAAGTCGTAGGGCAGCTCCTGGGTGAGTGCGTAAATGGTTTCGGCGAACCCGAGGTTGCCCACCCCGGCGGGCAGTTTGGACGCGACCGCGGTGAGCATCTCGCCCAGGCCGTGCCGGAACGAGGTCTCCACCGACGTATGCCGTTGTTCAAAGGTGAGCACGTTGCCCGCGAGGTAGGTTGCCCGGATCCGCGAGGTGGCCATCGGATGCACCCGCCCCTGGCGCGGCTCGTCGGCCCGATGCCACATCAGTCGCACCGGCTTGCCCAACGCCTTCGATGCCCGCGCGGCCTCGACGGCGTGGTCGCCGAACAACTTGTGCCCGAACGACCCGCCACCGGTGACGACATTGACCTTCACCTTGCTCTGCGGCAGACCGAGCGCCTCGGCGACCTCACCCTGGGCGACGATGGGCGCCTTCAGCCCGGCCCAGATCTCGGCTCTGTCGGAACGCACGTCGGCCACGGCGGCGTACGGCTCCAGTGCCGCGCTGGAGCGGAACATGAACTCGAAGTCGGCGTCGATGTGCCGGGTCAGGACAGGTACTTTCGGTACGGCGAGGGGGAGTTCGGCCTTGCGCAGGCCGGCCAGTACCGACTCGTCGTCCTCACCCTCCACGCTCCCGGGGCCCCAGTCGACGTCGAGCGCGCGCACCGCGTCGATGCACTGGCCGAACGTCTCTGCGCGGACCGCCACACCCGTGGTGATCATTGCGACGTCGGTGACACCGGGAAGGGACAGCACCGCGGCCGCGTTGCGGATCGCCTTCGGGGACCCGTTCAGCGTCGGTGGTCGGCAGATCATGGTGGGCAGGGCGCCGGGGATATCGAGGTCCATGGCGAACTGCTTCTTGCCGGTGACGATGTCGTGTGCGTCCACCCTGTTCTGCGGCTTGCCGACGACCTGGAAGTCGCTGGTCGCCCTCAGCTGCTCGGGGGCGATCGTCACCTGTTTGGTGTCGTGTGCGGCTGCCTTGGTTGCCAGCTGGCCGTAGGTCGCCGAGGAGCCGTCCGGTGCGGTGATGACACCGGCCTTGGACTTCAGCAGCGCCACCGTGGAGCCGAGCTCGATCGCCGCTGCTTCGAGGAGCTGGTGCTTCGCGATCGCCGCTGCCACCCGCACCGGAGTGAACGTGGAGATGGTGGTGTTGGACCCGCCGGTGAGCTGATTGAAGAGCAGCTCGGGCCGCGCCGGCGCCAGGGTGACCCGTACCTTGTCCACGGGCAGGTCCAGTTCTTCGGCGATGATCATCGCCGTGGAGGTGGTGATGCCCTGACCGACCTCCAGCCGCGGCATCGCGAACGACGCGGTGCCGTCGGACTCGACGGTGATCGTGATCAGCTGCGACGTGGGGCGGGCAGCATCGGTGAGGAGGTCATTGAGGTCGTACAGCTCGGGCGGCTGTGGCGGCGAGGGCACCGCGGCGTACGCCGGAGTGCCGAGCCGGATGTCCGTGGCGACGACCAGGGTGCCGGCCGCGAGGACGTAGCCGAGGAAACCACGGCGGGAGACGCCCCCGCTCGCACTGCCGGATTCAGACACGGATCGGCTGAGGGTCATGGACCAGCCCTTTCTGATCGCTCATCAAGTACCTTCTGTCTTCGGTTACGGCGCGACGCGGCGTGCCAGCTGTTGTACATGTCGTTGATCCGCAGCGGGAGGGGGCCGGCCATGGCGTGGCATTTTTCTGTTCGATAGCTCGATAGCTCGGTGGGTCGGCTGCTGGGGGGCGCGGCTTCCTCGCGGTTCATGCCGTGTCTGTCTCGCTCCGGGCGGCGGTGCGCGGCATGCTCTCGATCACTTCGCGAGCGGCACGCTCGCCGGATTGAATGGCGCCCTCGATGTAGCCGGCGTGTTCGCTCGCGGCCTCGGTGCCGCCCCCAGCGAATGTCGCCGACCCTCGTGTCCGATGTGCGGCGCGAGCGGGCTGGGCAGGACCTGGTGGCGGCCGAAGGTGTTCAGTTGGTCCAGCTCTCTGGCTTCCGGCCCGGCCACGAGGAGGCTCGACGTCACGCCGTGATCGGTCAGTACTCGCGGTCCGAAGTCGGCGGCCAACAGCCGTTCCGGGAGTGTCCCCGCGCCCTCGACGATCAGTCGCTCCTGGGCGCCGCCGTCAGTCGACAGCATCGTCGGCAGTCCGCATTGGTAGCGAACCGCCTCGGCAAAGGCGTGCATCGAGTAGCGGTTGAGGCCGGCCGTCGAGGAGACGGCGACAAGTACCTCGAGCAGTCTGCGGGCTCTGCGGCCCGGTACTTTGCGCAGCCAGTCCTGGACCGTCGTCGAGGCCCACCGTTCGGGTGCTCTCCCTGTTCATCACCTCTCACACCACCTACCTCTCCGGCCGGGCCGAGGAGTTCCCGTGACTCGGGACACACCGCGGGGCCGACTGTGGGGTGTCCGGTTGCCCCCGGAGCGGCTGCGCCTTCGTGGGGGAGAGGCCTTGTCGATGTGGCGGTTGATGTGCGATGTTGAATTCATTCACGCCATGGAAACGTTTCCATCATTTCCATGGAGTTCCACAGGGAGGTGGGGCGATTGGCCACGATCAAGGACGTCGCGGCACGGGCCGGGGTCTCGCTCGGCACTGCTTCGAGAGTGCTCAGCGGCAGCAGTCAGACCTCGGCCGACTCCCGGTCCCGGGTGCTCACGGCTGCGGCCGAACTGGGATACGTCGCCAACGGCCCCGCTCGCTCCCTGCGTCGGGCCCGGACCGATGTGCTGGGACTGGTCGTCTCGGACATCCGTAACCCGTTCTTCTCCGAGCTCGCTCACGCCGCCGAGCAGGAAGCCCGCCGCCACGGATACACCGTGCTGCTGGCCAACGCCAACGAGGACGCCGAGCAGGCTGACGCGTACCTTCAGACCTTTGCCGGCCAGCGCGTCGACGGCCTTCTCTTCTCGCCGCAGAGCACCCTCTCGCCACGGCTTGCGGCAACCGCCGCCTCCGGACTGCCGCTCGTATTCCTCAACCGGACGGTCGAGGGCATCGACGCCCCGCTGTACGGCACGGACAACGCGCAGGGCGTCGAGCAGGTACTCACCTGGCTGCAGCGCCGAGGACATCGCGATGTCGCCTTCATCGGCGGCCCCGAGGAGATCTCCACCGGAGCGGAGCGCCGAGCCGCCTACCTCGCCGGGCGCCAGGCACACGGCATCAGCACGGACGACGGGCTGATCGATGCCGGTGATTTCCTCGCCGACGGGGCGGCCGAGGCCATGTGGCGCATCCTGGACCGCGGCGCCCCCTTCACCGCCGTGTTCGGCGCGAACGGCCTCACGACACTGGGCGCCGTGCGCGCACTGCGCGAGCGGCTCGGCGCAGAGCAGGCCGGCCGCATCGAAATGGTCTCCTTCGATGACCTCGACTGGTTCGAGTTCGCTTCGCCGCCCATCAGCGCGGTCCGCAACGACGCATCGTCCATCGGCCGACTCGGCGTACGTGGACTCGTCGACCTCATCGCCGGCCGACCCGCATCCGGCCGGCGCGTCCCCACCTCCTTCGTCGACCGGGCCGCGGAAGGCGGCTGATGTGCCATCAGATCACCGTCGCGGGCACGGGCACGGGTGTCGCACACACCGACCTCTTCGGCGGACTGTCTGACGTCCGCCAAGCCGCCGCGGTGCGTCCGGCCATGGTGGTCGTACGCCATACCGCGGTGTCCGGCTGACGCCACCTGCCACTGCCGCACCCGGCTCTCCAGAGTGTCCAGAACCTCAGCCCCCAGCTCCCGAGCACCCTCAACCCCAAGGAGTAGCCGATGAAGGTCGCCCTCGGCGCCGACCATGCCGGATACGGACTCAAGGACACCGTTCGCCAAGCCATTGAGTCCCTGGGACACGAGGTGATCGACTGCGGCACCCACAGCGCCGACCCTGTCGATTTCCCCGACATCACCCGCACCACTTGCGAGGCCGTGCTCTCCGGCTCCGCCGACCGGGCCCTGCTCGTGTGCGGCACCGGCCAGGGAGCAGTCATGGCTGCCAACAAGCTGCCCGGCATCCGCTGCGGCCTCGCCCACGAGCCCTACTCCGCCCATCAGGCCGTTGAACACGATGACGCCAACGCCATCGCCATGGGGGCCTGGCTGGTCCCACATGCGCTCGTGCCCGACATCGTCCGCGAGTTCCTCGGCGCCGCCTTCGACGACGACGAAGACACCCGCCGGCGGGTCGCCAAACTCAATGCCCTCGACGCCCTGACTCCGGCCTCCTGACCAACTGTCCGAGCACTCCGGGAGCAGTTGAACCACCGAGCACGCCGAACGCCGTGTCATGAACCGCGCCGGGCGCCTCCTCAGCATGCCCCAAACCTCCAGTCAAAGGACTCGACCGCTTGGCCCGCGGCCCCCACTGCCTCACCCCATAGACGCGCCGGCATTGATCGGGCGAACTATCAAGGAGATCAGCCATGTCCATCAGTGCCACGGCCGAAGGGCGAAGCGCTCTCGGCTCCAAGGACCGCGTGAAGACCGCGGTTGCCGCAGCCTTCGGCACCAGCGTCGAGAACTACGATTTCATTGCCTACGGCACCGCCTCCGCGCTCTACTTCGGAACCGTCTTCTTCCCCGAGAGCGACCGGCTCGTCGGCACCCTGCTCTCCTTCGCCACGCTGGCTGTCGGATTCGTCATGCGCCCGCTCGGTGGCGCGATCGGCGGGTACTTCGCGGACAAGCTCGGCCGCAAGCCCGTCCTCGTCGCAGCGATGACCGTCATGGGCGCCGCCACGTTCCTCATCGGCGCACTACCGACATACGAACAAGTCGGCGTGCTTGCCCCCATCCTGCTCGTGGCCATCCGCATGGTCCAAGGCCTGGCATTCGGCGCCGAATGGGGCGGGGCGATCACGATGGCCTACGAGCACGCACCCTGGCACCGCCGGGGAATGTTCGCAGCCATTCCCCAGTCAGGCAATCCACTGGGTATTGCCCTGGCCAGTGGCGTATTCGCATGGAGCGACACTCTCCATGGCAGCTGGCAATGGAGAGTCCCTTTTCTGCTCAGCGCCGTCCTTGTAGTCGTCGCGTTGATCGTCCGCTCCCGGCTCTCCGAATCCCCCGAGTTCCAGGAGGCCCAGGCCGGCGGCACGACCGAGAAGAACCCGCTCCGTGCGACCCTGGCAGCCGACTGGCAGGGAATCCTGCGGGTCATTGCCCTGCGCGTCGTCGAATCCTTCGCCTATTACTCCACCGCCACCTACCTGCTCAGCTACGTCACCGAACGTAATCCGGAACTGCGCCCCGTCGCCCTGGCCGCGATCACTGCCGCCAGCATTCTGGCCATCGCAGTCACCTTCCTCGCCGGGGCCCTCACCGACCGCATTGGACGCCGGCCCATCTACATCACCGCCTGCACGGCGGCAGTCCTCTTCGCGTTCCCGATGTATCTGCTCACCAACTCGGCTCAGCCAGTTCTGGTCGTGACCGTGTTCATCGTCGGCATCGGACTCATCCACGCATCGCTGACCGGTACCCAGGGCTCTCTGCTCACCGAACAGTTCCGCACCGCGACTCGCACTTCGGGAGCCTCGCTCGGCTACCAAATCGCGGCAGCCATCGGCGGTTTCGCCCCCCTTCTCGCCGCCGCTCTCGTGGGCGCCTTCGGCTGGCCCGGCGCCGCACTGCTCTACCTCGGCGCTGCGGTCATCGGGCTCGTCGGCATCCTGGCGACAAAGGAGACCTGGGGACGTGCGCAGCGTGAGCGTGTACGTGGTCTGGTTGCGGAGGAACGCAGCACCCTGAATACCACAAAGACACTTCAAACCGACCCGACAGCGCCCTCCCCGTCGAAGTGAACTCACCACCTCCCCGGAGGTGGCTACCGCCGAAGAGCGACAAGCTCGACTCCGGCTTTTCGTCGCGTGCAACCGGCGTATGGACGGGTGACGACGTACGCCTTCCCGCCGCACCGGACGGACCTTGAACCGACTGCTGCCGGAGTTGCGCCTGCAGCCCCCAGCCCGTGATCGACGACCGGTCACCGCAATGGCCGGTGCCCAGTGACAGAGTCACTGGGCACCGGAATCCCTCGCGAACTCGTGCGCAACATCAATACCTCCTCGTCATGACCTCGTCCTCATCATGAATTCCTGCTCATCATGAACCTGTCCGGGGAAGGTGATCGGGGAATTTCTCCGGCGTGCTGGATACGTGCTGCGAGCGTGGCGTGACCGGGTCCCTTCCGCTTGCGGGCCGGATGCCCCCGCGCTTGAGTGGGTTTCGATTCCCTGCGCATGAGGAGCTGTCATGACGGTGCCGTTCGGCTCATCCTTTAGTTCAAATGATCCGTTCAGCGAGCTGCTGAACAGGTTCTTTGGTATGTCACCGGCGTCGTCGCCCCCGGCCGTGCAGCGCGTTCCGATCGGACGGCTGCTGACGGAATCCTCACAGGAGCTTTTGAACCTGGCAGCGCAGCGGGCGGTCGAGGACGGTACGGACGATCTCGACACCGAGCACCTTCTGTGGGCGGCCACTCAGGTCGACCCCGCGCGAAGTCTGCTGGCCCAGGCGGGGGCGAACCCCGACACCCTCGCCTCCGAGATCGCCAGGGTGTTGCCCCGGGAGTCCGGCGAGCCGTCCGCGGAACCGGGCCTTACGCCCGCGGCCAAGCGCACCCTCGGCACCGCCTACGCCCACTCGCAGGCGGCCGGTGTGTCGTACATCGGCCCCGAGCACATCCTCAGCGCGCTGCTGGCGGACCCGGACAGCGGCGCGGGCCGACTGCTTCGCGCGGAGGAGACGGACGTACCGAAGCTGCGGGGGCTCACGGAGCAGGCGGCCCGCTCGGAGGGTTCCCCCACCGAGGCGAAGAAGCCTGCCACGACACTGGAGGAGTTCGGGCGGGATCTGACGGACGAGGCGAAGGCGGGAAAGCTGGATCCGGTGGTCGGCCGGTCCGAGGAGATCGAGCAGACCGTCGAGATCCTCTCGCGGCGCTCCAAGAACAACCCCGTGCTCATCGGCGAGCCCGGTGTCGGCAAGACCGCCATCGTCGAGGGGCTGGCGCAGCGGATCGTGGCGGGGGAGGTCCCCGACACCTTGAAGGGCAAGCGGGTCGTCGCGCTCGACATGTCCGGCATGGTGGCCGGGGCACAGTACCGAGGCCAATTCGAGGAACGGCTGAAGAAGGTCATCGAGGACGTCCAGGCCGCCAGCGGCGACATCATCCTCTTCATCGACGAGCTGCACACGGTCGTCGGCGCCGGTGCGACGGGCGAGGGCTCGATGGATGCGGGCAACATGCTCAAGCCCGCCCTGGCGCGCGGCGAGCTCCATGTCGTGGGCGCCACGACCATCGACGAGTACCGCAAGCACATCGAGAAGGACGCCGCCCTGGAGCGCCGCTTCCAGCCGGTGCTGATCCCGGAGCCGACGGTCGAGGAGACGGTGCAGATCCTGGAGGGGCTGCGCGACGCGTACGAGGCGCACCACCAGGTCCGCTTCGCCGACGGGGCGCTGACGGCCGCGGCGGAACTCTCCGACCGCTACATCAGCGACCGCTTCCTCCCCGACAAGGCCATCGACCTGATGGACCAGGCGGGCGCCCGGGTGCGCCTGCGCAGCGCGGGCCGCTCCACCGAGGTCGTCAGCCGCGAGGACCGCATCGCCAAGCTCAGGCGCGAGAAGGACCAGGCCGTCGCCGCCGAGGACTTCGAGAAGGCCGGCGAGCTGAAGCGGGAGATCGCCGAGGTGGAGGGCGAGCTCGCGGGCGTCGAGGAGCGCCGCGAGGGCGTCGTCTCCGTCACCGCCTCCGACATCGCCGACATCGTCTCCCGGCGTACGGGCATCCCGGTCTCCCAGCTCACCGCCAGCGAGAAGGAGAAGCTGCTCAAGCTGGAAGAGGAGATGCACGCCAGGATCGTCGGCCAGGACGAGGCGGTCACCGCCGTCTCCGAGGCCGTACGCCGCAGCCGTGCGGGCATGGGTGACGCGAACCGCCCCGTCGGCTCGTTCCTCTTCCTCGGGCCCACGGGTGTGGGCAAGACCGAGCTGGCCAAGACGCTCGCCGAGCTGCTCTTCGGCGACGAGGACCGCATGATCCGCTTCGACATGAGCGAGTTCCAGGAGAAGCACACCGTCGCCCGGCTCGTCGGTGCCCCTCCCGGCTACGTCGGGTACGAAGAGGCCGGCCAGCTCACCGAGAAGGTCCGCCGCCAGCCGTACAGCGTGCTCCTCTTCGACGAGGTGGAAAAGGCCCACACCGACGTCTTCAACGCGCTGCTCCAGGTCCTCGACGACGGCCGGCTCACCGATGCCCAGGGCCGTACCGTCGACTTCCGGCACTGCGTCGTCATCATGACGTCCAACATCGGCGCGCAGCGCATCCTCGCGCACGAAGGCAATGTGTCCGAGATCAAGGACCAGCTGATGGAGGACCTGCGGGCGCGGTTCCTGCCCGAGTTCCTCAACCGCATCGACGACATCATCATCTTCCACGGCCTCGGCCAGGAGGACCTGTCGAGGATCGTCGATCACCTGCTGGACCAGAGCAAGCGCCGCGTGCACGCCCAGGGCATCGACCTGGAGGTCACCGAGGCGGCCAAGAAGCTCCTGGTCGCCCACGGGTACCAGCCGGAATTCGGTGCCCGCCCGTTGCGCCGCACCATCCAGACGGAGCTCGACAACCGCCTCGCCTCCCTGCTGCTCAGCGGCGAGGCCGACCCCGGTGACACGATCGTCGCCGACGTGCAGGACGACAGCCTGCACTGCACCGTACGCAAGGGGACGGCGAAGGACACCCAGGGCGCACAGGGCGACGAGAGCGCGGAGGGCGACGAGGGGGCTTCTGGGAGCACGCCCTGACCGTTCCGGCCGTTGGCTGCCTTCGGCGCCGTCAGTCGTGGACAGCCACCGTCAGCAGCCGTCACCCCCTGGCGTCGCCTTTCTGCGACCCGCCCAGCAACACCACCGTCGCGCTCGCGCGCCCATTGGGCGTGTCGTAACTGACGGGCTGAGGCGTTCCGCCCGGGTGAGTGCAACGCGAGTCGCCTCGCGGGAGTGCACGCCCCGGCATAGCCTGATCGAGAATGTCGTATCTCGGCCCATGCCCCCGGGGCGAAAGGGTGACACGCGTGACCACCTCGGAAGAGCAGGAGAAGCGGGAGCCTCGCGTGGGACCCGAGCCGCAGGGGGAGCCGCACTTCGAGCCCTACCACCACCCCGCCGCGGCCTGGGGAGCCGCCAAGAGTGTCACCGGTTTCCTGGTGCGCGAGGGTGCGTACACGGACGGGCCGCGGGCCATTCTCAAGATGAATCACGAGAACGGTGGCTTCGACTGCCCCGGATGCGCATGGCCGGACGACACCAAGGGCCTGCACCTCGACATCTGCGAGAACGGCATCAAGCACGTCACCTGGGAGATGACCCGCAAGCGGGTCGGCCGGGAATTCTTCGCGGCCCACTCGGTGAGTGAGCTGTCCGAGTGGAGCGACTTCGCGCTGGAGGACCAGGGCCGGCTCACCGAGCCGATGGTGTACGACCCCGAGTCCGACCACTACGTCCCCATCGGCTGGAAGGACGCGTTCGAGCTGGCCGGCCGCGCCCTGCGCGAACTCGACAGCCCGCATCAGGCCTCGTTCTACACCTCGGGCCGGCTCGGCAACGAAGC
The DNA here is from genome assembly GCF_040643545.1 of Streptomyces sp. NPDC047117. NCBI lineage: Bacteria > Bacillati > Actinomycetota > Actinomycetes > Kitasatosporales > Streptomycetaceae > Streptomyces > Streptomyces sp. NPDC047117. Next base: position 490,637 of record NZ_JBEYUN010000003.1, read on the forward strand.
CACCTTCCTCTACCAGCTGCTCGCCCGGGAACTGGGCACGAACAACCTGCCCGACTGCTCCAACATGTGTCACGAGGCCAGCGGCCGCGCACTGCAGGCATCCCTCGGCACCGGCAAGGGCACCGCCGATCTCAAGGACTGGGAAACCACCGACGCCCTGTTCATCATGGGAGTCAACGCCGCCTCCAACGCACCCCGAATGCTCACCGCGCTCGCCGAGGCCTACCACCGCGGCGCCCAGATCGTGCACGTGAACCCGCTGGTCGAGGCGGCCGCCACCCGCACCATCGTCCCGCACGACTTCATGGACATGGCACTTTTCAAGTCGACCAGGACCAGCACCCTGAACCTGCAGCCACGCATCGGCGGCGACATGGCACTGCTGCGCGGCATGGCCAAGGCGGTCCTGGAGCAGTCGGGCACCGACCCCAAGGCACTGGACCAGGAGTTCATCGACCGCCACACCGCGGGCTTCGAGGAGTACCGCGAGCTGTGCGAGGCCACGCCATGGGAGGAGATCGAGCAGCAGTGCGGGCTCGGCCGCGCCGACATCCTCAAGGCGGCACGGGTCTACCGCGACGCCGACCGCTCCATCGTCAGCTGGTGCCTGGGCGTGAGCCAGCACGAGCACGGCGTGGACACCGTCCGCGAGATCGTCAACCTGCTTCTGCTGCGCGGAAACCTGGGACGGGAGGGCGCCGGACCTTCCCCCGTACGCGGGCACAGCAACGTACAGGGAAACCGCACCTGCGGCATCGACCACCGACCCACCCAGGAGTTCCTGGACCGCCTCGCCGAGGTCTGCTGCATTGATCCGCCGCGCGAACACGGCCTGGACACCGTCGGCACCATCGAGGCGATGCACCGCGGCGAGGTGAAGGTGTTCTTCGGCATGGGCGGCAACTTCGCCCTCGCCGCGCCCGACACCCCGTACACGTACGCGGCGCTGCGCAACTGCGACCTCACCGTACAGGTGAGCACCAAGCTGAACCGCAGCCACCTCGTCCACGGCCGCCAGGCCCTCATCCTGCCCTGTCTGGGACGCACCGAGAAGGACCACCAGACCCACGGAATCCAGAGCACCTCCGTCGAGGACTCGATGAGCATGGTGCACCTGTCTGTCGGCATGAAGCGCCCCGCCTCGCCGCATCTGCTCTCCGAGCCCGCCATCCTCTCCGGCATCGCCCGTGCCGCCCTCCCCGGCAGCGACACCCCCTGGGAGTGGTACATCGAGGATTACGACCGCATCCGCGACACCATGGCTCAAGTCCTGGACGGATTCGAGGACTTCAACCGCCGCGTACGTCTGCCGCTGGGCTTCCGCATCAAGCAGCCCGCGCGCGAACTGGTCTTCCGCACACCCTCCGGACGCGCGGAGTTCTCCGCCGCACCGCTGCCCGACGTGATCCCCGCCCCCGGCACACTGGCGCTGGGCACCATGCGCTCCCACGACCAGTGGAACACCACGATCTACTCCGACAACGACCGCTACCGCGGCATCAAGAACCTGCGCACGCTCGTCTTCATGAACGCGGACGACATGCGCGAGCGCGGTATCTCCGAGTTCGACCCGGTCGACATCACCAGCACCGCCAAGGACGGCAGCAAGCGCCACCTCAACGGCTACCTCGCCATCCCCTACGACATGCCCCGCGGCTGCGCTGCCGGCTACATGCCGGAGATGAACGTGCTGCTGTCGATCCGCGACTACAGCACCCAGAGCGATCAGCCGCTCATGAAGCACCTCAAGGTCACCGTCGAACCGGCCACCCGGAATGGCAGCCGTCAGCGGGCGAGCCGTTCCAGCAACACGTAGGCACGCTGCTCCGCGGTGGCGAGCTCGGTGGGGTCGACCCCCGCCCGCCACAGCTCGCCCGCCGCGGCGTTATCGGCCTCGCGCAGCTCCACCACCGCCGCGGCCGGCTGCGTCTGCACAACGGGGAACCACGGCTCCAGCCGGTAGGTCGGCGCCTGTTCAGCGCGCCCGGCGCTCCATGCACGCGACCAGCGCACGCTCCGCACGGACCGCCGCATGGTCGTGAGCCACCAGCAGCGTACAGAGCAGTGCGACGACGATGCCGAAAATGCTGCTCAGCGCCCGGGCCTGGACGAGCGCCCCGGCGGGTTCCGGAGCGACCAGGTCGGTCAGCAGCAGCGCCAGCGGCATCGGAAAGACGACGCCGAGGCTGTCTGTCCTACGTTTTCGGCACCAGCATCCTGGCCACCGCCATCAATCTCGCTGCCGGGATCGTCACCGGTTGAGGAACCGCTCTCGATCGACGATTGCACGGTCGATCTCGCCGGAGGCGACCAGGTCGCCCGAGTCGTCGACCGCCTGCACGCGGAAGGTCAGCCGTCGGCCGGACGCGGCGGCCGGCGGCTCGGTGACGATCTCCACCTTGCCACCCACCCGCGTGGCACGCGTGTGCTCGATCCGGACCGCGGTGCCCACGGTCGTCTGACCCGTTCCGATGAACGGTTCGGCGGCCCGCACGGTGTCCGCCTCCATCCAGGCGATGAGCCGCGGCGTGGCGAGCACCGGCACATCGCCGCTGCCCACCGCCACCGCGGTGTCGACGTCGGTCACTTCATGGCGCATGACCCCACGCTAACCCGGCGCCCACGCGACGTGCTCACGGACCTGCCGTCGCGGCTCGGGGCGTCCCATCGGATCGACCGGTCAGAGGCGAGGGCCGACGTCCGAGTGCTGGGCGGGGCAGGGACTTCGCTGAGGCCTCGCCCAGCAGCCTGCCTTTCGCCCGGAAGCCGTCAACCGCCCCGGGAATCCTCGCTGCGCTGCGGCAACACGACCGCCGCGACCGCCGACGGAGACCCTGAAGTGGGCTGGCTGATGATGATTCTCTTGCGGCTCCGAGGACCCGGCTCAACGGTCGGTGGAGAGCATCCATATTGCGATGGCCATGAATGCGATGCCGCCCACGGAGCTGGCGACGAGGTGCCCAACGCGCTTGGAGGAGATATCGAGTCGTGCGGTCTTCGGGGCGCCGGGGAGGTAGAGCACCGGCGCCTGGCCGCCGACAGGCAGGCCCTTGACCCCGGACGACTGGGCCTGGAACTCGTGCGGGCCTCCCTGCGCATCGACGAAGTTGACCACTGCGAAAGTGGTGTGCCCTCCCTCGCTGGAGCTCTTGCGGCGGTGGCGGACCACCAGGCCCTCGGTGCGGATCCCCTCATGGCGGAGGCGTCGCTGGAGCGCGGCCTCCCGGATGCCGAACCCGATCACGACGGGACCCATCAGTAGAAACAGCACCGCCAACCACAACATGGTCGCCTCCTTTCCTCCGCGTTCCACGGCTCTGCATACGTCTCCTGCGCCAAGGGGGGACGATACAAGCCGTTGCTGTGGTCTCTGATGGGGGCTGACCTGCGGCGGAAGACTCGGCTGCGCACGTGCCTCGGTGGTGCGTGGCATCGTGCGACAAGGCATGACAGATCACTCCGCCGCGGCCGACCGCGGCGAAAAGCCGGCCCAGCGGGGCTCGCGGCCCAGCGGCCTACGAGCGTAGTGGCGCCCGCAGCAGTGGGCGTTTGTCGGTCGGGGTGCTGATGCCCAGGGCCATGGCGTCGGTCATGGGCAGGCCCACGGCCAGCTGCATCGACATGGTGCGGGTGCCGCCTGCGATGAAGCTGCCGGCGGGCATCCGGCTGCCGTCGGGCTGCTCCAGCCAGACCATGTAACGCTTGCCCTGCGGCAGGCCGGCGATGTCGAGGTGCACCATCGTGCCCCACCCCTTGCCCTCGACCGCCGCCGACGCCTGTACGCCCGCGGGCTGGGCGGTGAAGGACACGGGTCGGCCGCCGGGGGAGGCAGCCTCGTGTGCGACTACCGCTCCTGCCCCGAGGCACACTGCCAGCACGGCGGCCGCGAGCATTCGTGCCCTGGGACGACGGCTTCGGGTCCGCTCCTTGGCAATCTCCGTGAAGATGGCGGATTGCAGAGAGGCGGGAGGGGGTGGGGAGGGTTCGGCGACCCGATCGGGGTCGGCCTGGCCCAGCGCGGCGGCCACGCCGCGCAGTTCACGCAGTTCGGCGCGGCAGTCCAGGCAGCCGTCGAGGTGCGCCTGCACCGCCACGGACTGGACGGAATCCAGCCGCCCGAGGGAGTACATGCCGAGCAGGGTCCGGTTGTGCCGACACTGGTCAGTGTTCACCCTGCCACCCCATTTCCTCCATGACGAGTTTGAGCGCTTTGAGTGCGTAGTAGACGCGGCTGCGGACCGTGCCTTCCGGGATGCCCAGCTGATCCGCGACCTCGGCGGCGGGCCGATCGCGCAGATGGACCTCCACGAGGACCAGACGGTGCTGGTCGGAGAGTCTGCGCAGGGCCTCCTCCACCTGCAGCCCGACCAGCAGCTGCTCCAGCGGTTCATGGACCGGGGTGTCGGCCGGAGCGGCGTCCTTCGGGTCGGTGTCCGCGGACCGGGGCCGGACAGCCCTGGCGCGGTGGGCGTCGATGACGATGTTGCGGCAGATCGAGAAGAGCCAGGTGCGCAACGACGCCGTCGCCGGTTCGTACCGGTCGGCGGACCGCCAGGCCCGCAGGAACGTCTCCTGCACGACCTCCTCGGCCACCCCCGCATCGCTCAGCGAGCGACGGGCGAAGGCGAACAACTCCTCGGCATGTTCCTCGTACGCCTCGCGCAGCACCACTTCGTCGTCGAGCCGACCTCTTCGCTTGCGCGGAACCGGCCGCAGCATGGCACCACCTCCCAGCACATCGTCACAGCGCCAAATCCCCGATCTCACAGGGGTATACGAGCCGGCCCGCCGAAAACTTCACCACCTCACCCACCTCCATCCCTGTGACATGTCACACACCCAGCGTTGGTGAAGGTGCGCCGCGCAGGGCCCGTATCCCCCATTGGTTACTCATCCTCAACAGCTGCGAACGGAGAGTTGCGATGCTCAGCGGGACGGTCATGGCGATGGTGGGCCGGCGGACGGGCGTGGCCCTGGCGACGGCGGTCGGCGGAGCCCTGTTGCTGTCGGCCTGCGGCGGTGGCGGGTCGCAGGAAGGGCAGAAGCAGGACGACAAGCCCGCGAAAAAGCCCTCGGCCTCGGCGGCGGCCGGCGGCGACACCCGGCAGGCCGAACTGGCCTCCCGGAAGACCGGCCTCGGCACGGTGCTGACCGACGGCAAGGGCTTCACCCTCTACACCTTCGACAAGGACTCCGACGGCAAGTCGGCGTGTGCCGGGAAGTGCGCCGACCTGTGGCCGCCGACGACCGGGACACCGCACCCCGCCGAGGGAGCGGAACTTCCCGGCAAGCTCGGACACTTCGAGCGCGCGGACGGCACCGTCCAGGTCTCCTACAACGCAAAGCCGGTGTACCGCTTCGCGAAGGACACCAAGCCCGGCCAGACCACCGGCGACGGTGTCAAGGGCGTCTGGCACGCCGTGAAGCTCGACTCCGGCAAGTGACGGGGGAGGAGGGAAATGAACGAGGACAACGGGACGGCGACGCCCCCTCCCTCACCCCGGCCGGCCCCGACGCCGGCCCTGAGCCGGCGCGCCCTGCTCGGGCTCGCCGCTACCGTCGGCGTCGGCGCGGCGAATGTGGGCGCCTTCGCGTACGCCGCCGACCTGCTCCCTGAGGACAGACTGACCCCAGCCCGCTTCGTCGACCGCTTCGAGCGGGTGGCCGGCAAACACACCGGCTTCCGGCGCAACCACGCCAAGGGCGTGAGCGTCTCGGGGCATTTCGTCGCCCGCGGCGGGCGCGAAGTGTCGAAGGCCGCGGTGTTCGAGCCCGGGCGGACCACCCCCGTGACGGGGCGGTTCTCCGTCTCCGGCGGCGCGCCCGACGTCGCCGACGCCAACCCCCTGGTACGAGGGCTCGGCCTGCTCTTCGACCTGCCCAACGGAGAGCAGTGGCGCACAGCCATGATCAACACTCCGGTCTTCCTCGACAGCACGCCTCAGGGCTTCTACGACCGGATCCTCGCGGCCAAGCCGCTGCCCGCCACGGGAAAACCCGACCCGCGCAGGATGGCCGACTTCCTCGCCGCACACCCGGAGACCGCCGCGGCAATGGCGTACAACAAGAAACACCCGCCCACCTCCGGCTTCGACGACAGCACCTTCTACGGCCTGAACGCCTTCCGCTTCACCAACGCGGCGGGCACCACCGTCCCCGTGCGCTGGTCGCTGACGCCGTTGCAGCCGACCGGACCGGGCAACACGGGCGAGGGGAACGATGCGGACAAGGCGCCAAGCAAGAACCACCTGTTCGACACACTGATCGCCAAGCTTGCCGAGGGGCCGCTGCGCTGGCGGCTGATGCTGACGGTCGGGCACTCCGGCGATCCCACGCACGACGCCACCCGTCCCTGGCCCGCCGACCGGAGGAAGATCGACGCCGGGACGCTGACCCTCGACGCGGTACACACCGAGGCCGAGGGGAACGGCCGCGACGTCAACTTCGACCCGCTCGTCCTGCCGGACGGAATCGCGGGATCCGACGATCCACTGCTCAGCGCCCGTTCGGCCGTCTACTCCCAGTCCTACAAGCGCCGCGCAGGCGAGTCCAAGCAGCCCAGCCCCGTCGACGTCTCCAAGGTGCTGCAGTGAACACACCCACCAACAACCAGACACACCACCATGTCGACGGAAACACACCAGGGGAGACGACGGAGGGTGGCCTCGGCGAGACGGCGGCCGCACCGAGGTTCACACCGTTCTCCCGGCTGCTGCACTGGGCGATGGCGGCAGCGGTGATCGCCATGCTGTTCATCGGGGTCGCCATGGTGACTTCCCCCGCTCACTACGCCGAACTGCGTTCGCTCCACCAGCCACTCGGAACGCTGATCCTCGCCCTCGTCGTACTGCGTTTCGTCAACCGGCTGCTGCACCGGCCACCGCCCCACCCCCCAAGCATGGGCCCATGGGAACGGATCGCGGCGTCCGGCTCCGAATACCTCATGTACGCCCTGATGTTCGCGCAGCCGCTCGTCGGCTGGGGCATGGTCTCGGCGGCCGGCACACCCGTCGACCTGTGGGGACCGCTGCACCTTCCGGCACTGCTCCCCGCCGACCAGGACCTGTACGCGGTGCTGCGGGAGACCCACACACTCCTGGCGTATCTGCTGTTCGCGCTCTTCACCGCACACATGTGCGCGGTGCTCTTCCACACCCTCGTCAGACGCGACAGGCTCCTCAGCCGCATGGGATTCGGACGCGCCCCTCGATCGGAGGAATGACCTGGGCGGGGGTGGGGGCCACGGTGCCGCTCCGCCCCGGATCCCGAACTCGGAAGAGCCGGTGAGCCAATCGGGCTCGTCCGGCAGATCTGCGACGACGTCGAGGACTGTTTCGAGGACCACCACGAACCCATCGGCGACTTCATCGCCGGTCGCAACAGGCTTCCCGAACTGCTCTTCAAGTCCGCGGAAGACAATCACGAGGAGATTCTGACGTTCACGTTCCTGCGTCAGGAACGCTACCGAGAAGCCAGGGCGCTGATGCTGACCGGCAGTGTCCGGGCCGCCGCCGGTGACTACTGTCTCCGCGAGCGTCAGGCAGTGGCCGGCGCGGCCGCCGCGCGCTACCTGCGTCCATCGGGACCGATGCTGAGATCGTGACCTCCCGTCTGTGACAGCCGGCAGGCAGAGTACCCAGCTCGGCTGCCGTGCGCGACGGACGGTGTGGCAGTCGAGGGTGAGTGGATCATTGAGACCACCGGTCGGTCACAGAGAGTGATGTGAGTGTGAGTGAGGAGGACTTGCAGGCCCGGCCCGAGCCAAGCCGATCGGCCGGACGAGGGCGCAGTGGTGGCCCGTCCTTGAGACGTAGGACCGCGCCGAGCGCGTCCTTCTCGTGCGGAGGAGCACGCTCGCACCGGCTCGGGGATGCGGTGGTGGAAGTGATGAGAGGCGGGTGAGCGAGTCCTTGGTCGCCTTTGGCGTGTTCACGCCCTACCGCCGTCACTTGCGTCCCTGCACCCTGCTGCTGCGGGACCAGCGACACATGGGGGCATGATGGCCAAGCACTGGCGCAGGGGGCACTACCGGAACGGAAAGTGGATCAAAGGCGGCTGGGTGGGCGGCAGCAACCCCAAAGCGGGCTGCCAGATGTGGATGCTCGGCACCATCGCCCTCGCCGCGGCGCTCCGCGTCGTCCGAGGAAGTCAACGCAGGCCACAGGCTTGACGCGGGGAGGGCCCTGCCTGGGTGGAACAAGACTCTGTACCGGCGCCTGCCGGAGACCGGGTCACGCGCGGACGGCAGAACACCGCTGCCGTCCTCTCCCCGGCAACCCAGAACGCTGTATCCGAACCCAGGCAGTGAGCACCGGCTTGCCTGATCCCGGCAACGGACATCGGCGGGCCTCTCGACTACGGGAACCAACTGCCTCACCCGGTTGCCGGCCAGGGCCCTGCACCGCTTCCTCCGCCGCCACAGCGCCATGGCCGGACACCGCGGCGTTCTGGCCTGGGTGAGCCAGGCTGCCAACGACAGAAAGAGCGTACGGGCACGTCCTGGGCGCCGAGGCTGTTCACCCCGGGGGGCGAGGCGCATGGGTGGCAGCGGTTCACCAGCCGAGGCTGGGACTGGCTTCGTTCGGTTCGAGCAGCAAGGTTTGTCCACCACTCTGAGAGGCGACGGAGGGGCGGAGCCCCCACAGATGTTCACGAGAGCTGACTTCACTCTCGACCGAGGAGTCTCACCCGGCCCATGGGGCAACGGCAGCGATAATGCGTTGTCGGTCTCAGCTGGGCTGCGGGAGCATCCGGTGCATGGAAGAGCCGGTCGAAAGCCTCAGTTCTGGTCAGGTTGAGTTGCGCCGGTGGCGCATGAGCGATCCGCCAAGATGAGGCCGTCAAGTCATCCGTCCGGCCTCCCAGGTAGTGGTACGGCTTCAGGCGGCAGCGCGGTCCTTCAGTCATCTGCGGCGCTCCACCCCGCGGCCCTGCGCCGACTCGATGGAGGTATTCGAAAACGGCCGGGGCGCTTCGCTCCACCGGCTTGGCCCTTCAGGGAGCGGAGAGCGATTCTTGGGCACCGGCATGTAGGTTCGGGCCATGACTGGTGACTGGCGGATGGACCGAATCGGGGCGGCTCTGCGGGGTGAAAACCCAACCGTCCTGCGGCGGTTGACGTCGGGGTTCGCGGTGATCGGCGATGTTCAGTTTCTGCCGGGCTACTCGGTTCTCCTCGTGGACGACCCCGATGTGCAGCGGCTGTCGGACTTGCCGAGGGCCAAGCGGCTGTCGTTCCTGTCCGACATGGACCAGCTCGGCGAGGCTGTTGAGCGGGCCTGCCGGCGGCTGGACCCGGCTTTCAGGCGGGTGAATCTGGAGATCCTGGGGAACACGGACCCGTTCCTGCATGCGCATGTGTGGCCGCGGTTCGAGTGGGAGCCGGCCGAGGTGGTGGGCGCTCCGGTGTGGCTGTATCCGCGTGAACGGTGGGGCGACGAGCAATTCAGGCTCGGCCCGCAGCATGACGTGCTGCGGGAAGCGATCGGCAGCGAACTGGACCAGCTGATTGTGCCGGCCGGCCGCCCCGACTGAGCTTCTTCTTCCCGTTGGCGGCGTGGCCCTTCTTCTCCGGGATGACGGCTCTGATCGCGCGTTGACGCAGGTGGACGCGGTTGCTGCGAGATGATTGGGCCTTGTCCCCGGAGACTGTGTCGGGCTGGGGGCGGGGGCGGCCGACCGGTCCGCGGACCCGTCGAGGGCCAAGCACCGTCTGATCGATGCGCACCGATCGGAGCCCCGGGGCGCGAGGCGGAGCCGAACCCGCCCAGTCAGCAGGCGCGACAGGGCGGGTCCGTTGCCGTCAAAGGCTGCTGGAACCGGTGCGGTCAGCGTGTGAAGGCGTTAGGGAATGGCGAAGCTGAGACCCACGGTGACGTTCGACTCTCCGGGGCCAAGGGTCAGAATGGACGGACCTTGGCAGTCAGGCCCTTCGTAGACCCAGACAGGCATGTCTGTTGCGTTGTTGATGCGGGAAAGGGCCTCGGTGACTCCGAGGGTGTAGCAGTCGCCGGGGTTTTCGTAAGGGGTCTGCGCACCCGTGAGCAGGTTTTGCACGGTCAGTGTTCCGGTGGCCGCGTACGCAGAACTTGGCACGGTGAGGGCCAGGGCTCCCGCCATGGCGAGCGTGCCCAGGGTGGCGGCCATGTGTCGTCGTCGCTGCACGTGACTCCCTTTGTCCAGGGTGGGCATTGCGTTGTGACGGGACACTTGCACTTGGCGAGTGATCGACAATCCAGCATGGGGGAGGATCATCCCCGTGAGTGAACCGGAGCCGGACAGGCTGGTTTCGGCGCTTGTGCGGGGGCCGACCGACGACGACCGGCTGCTAAATGCGAACCGGATCGAGTCCGGGGGCGGCCGAGCAGCCAGGTTCGCCCGCGCTGTTGATGCGGGCGAACCTGTAACCACAGCGAGGGGAGAGGACGAGGTGCCTGCGCGTTGGTCACTTGCGCAGGCCACGCGGGATGATGCCGCCGGGACATTGGGTCCCAGCTGGGCCCCTCCGGGACCTTCTGCTGAGGCTGCCCAAACTGCGGTGGACTTCCGCGCGCTGTACCCCGAGCTGTTGCTGGCCGGCCGGCGGCGCCTTCGGAGCGGGGCCCGGGCAGCATGTCGCCTTGAGTGAGTGCGCCCGCTCGGCTTAGCCGTCCACCTCGTACTGCCCCACTTCGCGGAAGTAGCGCAGGGTCTCGGGCGAGCCGTCGTCCAGCGCAGCGTTGACAGCGGCGCGGAGGGCGTCGCTGATGTTCGGGTCCGCGAGCATGCGAGCTATATAGACGGCGTCGTCCTCGGCCTGGGCCAGCCGGTATCCGGTCTCGAGCCAGGCGCGCATCTCCTCGGGGGAGTTGTTGTCGAGGAGCTTGTTTGCTTCCTCGATGACTCGCTTGTCCTTGTTCTGTGTTGCTACGTGGAGGATGCGAGCGATGCTCACCCGGTCATCCTCGGCCTGGGCCAGCCGATAGCCGGTCCTCAAGAAGTTCCTCATGTCCTCCACGGTGCCGTTGAGGGCCTCATTGGCCTCTCGCACGACCCCGCGGCCGCTGTCCTCGTCCGCCAGGATGGCGGCGATCGCGGCACGCAGTTCGGCCTCCGACATCTCGTCCACCGGTGTGTCGAGCACGGTCGCCGTGGTGGTCGTGGCCGGGGCAGACGCCGCCGGGCTCTCGCCGAACGCCGGCGCGGTGAAGAGGAGCGCTGGCGTCAGGGCGGTGGCCAGGACGAGCAGCACGGCACGTGTGGGTCCAGGTCTCATGGATGCATGCCTCCGTGATGGAACTTCAGGTGAGCTGATGATCACCTATGCACGTCAAAAGTGCATCAGAAATCCGTTAGTCCGGAAAAAATGCGCACGGTCTTCGCGGGGCAGGGCCGGATGCGATGGGCGCTGGCTGGCCAGGCCGTAGTTGCCCAGGGCCGGCAACCGACTCCTCTTCGGGGGGCTTTGCCCGACAGAGGTGGCGGGATGCCTTCGAGCGTCCCGACTGGGGCCCGCCCAGCACCCTTCTTCAGGCTCACCGTGCCACCCGGCGCCCCACGCGGCCGCCAGGAGGACCAGCACGACTTTTCACCGAGTGGGTGCCAGAACGCGCTATCGCGTACAAGACTCGCGCATCAGCTGCCTCTGGCGCGGGCCCTCATGGTCTCCATCGCGGCTACGTCGCCGGGGCAAGTCCGAGGCCTTCCACGCCCGGCGGGGACGAGAGGGTCGCAGCGGCGTCGGCGTAGGCCCCTGCGTCCAGACTGATGCGTGAGGGTGAGAGCTGGGGGCACGGTGAGGGTATGACGACGACGCTGAGTGCCATTGTTCTCGGGACTCCCGATCCGCCTGCGTTGGCCGACTTCTACCGGGCCCTGCTGGGCTGGAGGGAAGTGGAACGCCATCCGGCGTGGGTACGTCTGCGGGCCCCAGGACAGGAAGGCACCGGCCTCAGCTTCCAGCTGGAGGCCGACCACACGCCTCCGGTATGGCCGCAGCGTCCGGGTGCGCAGCAGATGCAGGCGCACCTGGACCTGAGGGTCGATGACCTGGAGGCGGAGACCGAGCGGGCTTGCGCCTTGGGCGCGACGCTGGAGGGACATCAGCCCCAGGAGGACGTACGCGTCCTCCGCGACCCTCACGGCCACCCGTTCTGCCTCTTTCTGCCGGGCGCCTGAACGCCCCTCCCCATGGCCGACCTCGGTGGCCCCGACCGCGTGACGAGCTCTCCTTCGGTGGTGGCCAGCGTTCCCCAGCCGGCATCAAGACGGAGCGAACGCAGTGCCTCGCTGTGGCTCATGGCCCATGAGGCGCTCCAGCGCTCTCTCCGGTTGACCGACTGGTCCGCAAGGCGCCTGCATGCGGTTCGAAGAGGTGTGGACGCAAGCGCAGCAGGCCCGGCAACGTGCCAGGCAGGCATGTGTGAGCCGGAACGGTCACAGGTTCACCCGGACAGTGATCCTTCGGGACACGAGCAGGACTCGAAGGCCGCGCTGAGCTTGGTGCGCCGGCTCTTGGTGCTGGGCAGCAGCACGCCCAGCCGGACCTCGGCAGCCTCGTCGACGCCGGCATCCCAGCCCTCCGTCAGGATCTCTACGTGCGGTCCGGAGGCGGACACAAAGCCGGTGCGGACCGTGTAGTGAGCCAAGAACCACAATGCCCCGCTCGAACGCCCAAAGCTCGCCGCACGCTCCAACCTCCGCTTCCGAGGCCGGCGAGTCGCCGACGTCGAATCCCGCCTCACCGATCCGGCTTCAACGATCTGATCCGTCCGGCTGCACCCCGCAGGGGTCGGTGGTGCGGGCCATTCGTGCTGCGGCGCCACCTGGGTACCGCGGCACGAGGGGGTGACATGACTGAGGCGCTGGTTTTCCACCACGGGCATGGGCTGACTCAGGGCGAGGTGGGAGGGGTGCGAAACGCGCAACCGCGGTGGGCGCGGCCGCGCGGATCCAGGGCTCCGCGCACAGGGGAGAAGCGGAAGCTGTAGAAGGTGTGACTGAGCGCTTCGGTTGGCCCGTTGAGCGTTGCGGGTGGCTGCGAGCGCAGGGTGATCGACCGTTGAGTCGGTCAGCGGGGCTCTGACGGCTTCAGCAAGGGCAGCCAGACCTGGTCCACGATCTCGGTGACGGCTTCGTCCGGTACCGGGCGAAGCGTCGTCAGCATGTCGTGGCGGAGCAGGTCGAAGGGCAGATTGATGATGCGGGAGGGGCGCTGTTCGTCGGGCAGTTCGCCGCGTGCGACGGCGCGGGCGACGATCTGCTCGAAGGGCGCCGGCCGGTCCGAGCCGCCAAGGGCTTCGCGCAGATCGCTCGCGCTGGTCCCCGTGTCGCGGAAGTAGTCCCCGAGCTGGATGTTCATCAGTATCACCGTTTGTGCGCGATCTGTGCTGGCGTTGCGCAGAAAGCCGATCGCGTCGTCGCGGAGGCTGCCGGTGTCGGGTACCTCGATGGGCTGCCAGTGCCGGGCGAGTGTGGCCAGCAGCAGGTCCTCACGCTGCGGCCAGCGCCGGTAGAGGACCGGGCGGCTCGTGCCGGCGCGAGCCGCGATCGCCTCGTAGGTGAAGCCGGAGTACCCGTGCTCGACCAGGACGTCCCACGCGGCGTCGAGGATTGCGTTCTCCAGCTCGGCCCCGCGGCGGCGGCCGGCGCCGCGGGCACGATGCCCGTCCGTCGGCACCTCGCCCTTCGCGCCCATACTGCCGGCGCCCGTCAGCTGCCCCGACTTTAGATTCATTTGCGTATCTTACCGCGACCGTCTAGCTTTCGCGTAGGTACACATCTGTATCTTAAGGAGGGGTCGTGACCACCATGAAGGCCGCACTCGTGGAATCCTTCGACGAACCGCCGCACTACCGCGCCATCCCTGAACCACAGGCCGCCGCCGGCCAAGAGATAGCCGACGTGATCGCCGTGGGAGTGCACCCGGCGACCCGTGGCATCGCGGCGGGGAAGCACTACGCAAGCGCCACCCGGCTGCCGTTCCTCGCAGGCGTCGACGCCGTCGTGCGCAGACCCGACGGAGACCTCGCCTTCGTCATGGCTCCCGCCACCGGCACGCTCGCGCAACGCATCGTCATCAACCCCGCCGACGCGATCCCGCTGCCCGCCGACGCGGACCCTGCGGTCATCGCAGCCACCATGAACCCGGCCCTGTCCTCATGGGTGGCACTCCGCGCGCGAGTGCCTTTCACGGCCGGGCAGTCGGTACTGGTGATCGGTGCCACCGGAAACGCCGGCTCCATGGCGGTCAAGGTCGCACGGCATCTCGGCGCGGGACGGGTGATCGCAGCCGGCCGGAACCGCGCCCGCCTGACCGAGCTGCTGTCCGAAGGGGCGGACGAGGTGGTTGCACTCACTCCAGATGGGGACGCCACTGCGGCGGCATACGCCAAGGCCGCGGCGGAAGTCGATGTGGTGCTCGACTACGTGTGGGGACCGCCCACGGAGCTCGCCATGCAAGCTGTCCTCGGGGCACGCACGGAGCACACACGCCCGCTCGACTGGGTACAGATCGGAGGAGGCGGCGGTCCGGAGATCACATTGCGAGGGTTCGCGCTGATCTCCAATGCAATCCGCGTCCTGGGAAGCGGATTCGCCAACGTGTCACCCGACTTCTACCGCACGGACTTTCCCGGGCTCGCCGCCGCGATCACCTCGGGTGCGATGGCGGTTCGCCCACGCCCGATGCCACTCGTCGACATTGAGAAGGCATGGGCGAACGAGGACGCCCCGGGCGAACGCACTGTCATCATTCTCTGACGCCCTCCCGTGACGTCCAGTACCCGGCACCTGGGCGTCAGCGGCATGCCGCCACAACCATCATCCGTCCGCCCGCACTCGGAGCAGATGCCACCGACCGGGCACGAAGCCGCCGTTGAGACGGATCTCCTTGGCTGACGCCGTCCGCTCCTCCTCAGACGCAAGCGACGCAACTGCCGCTCGACCGACCCGCTACAGCGCTCACAGGGCAACTGAAACGCTCAGCCACGGAAGGAGGTGGACAGCCAACCCGTTGCCCGCTGACGCACGCCCAGGCCCTGCCGTCGCGGTCCCGCTTGCGGAGCCAAGCATTCGGCCGTCGCCCGTCTTTGGACCGCCCGGCCCGGCCCAACCCCAGCCCCGGGCCGGGCGGTGTGGAATTGCAGGCTGCCTGCGGCTGGGGCCCACCGGTTCGTGCGCGGTGTGTTTGCGGGACGTGAGTGAGACGTTTCCAGAACGTCAGCGGCTCCGGGAAAAGTCGTGTCCACACCGCGGGGACGACGTAGAAGGCTCCCGCACTTTAGAAGCAGGGGGAACCTGATGATGCGTACTTCCCGGATTCGTGCCGCCGCTCTGGCCGGAGTCACTGCCGCGCTGGCGCTGGGCCTGACGGCCTGCGGGGGTGCCGACGACAGCGGCTCGAAGGCGGCGGCGGGCGGCGACAGCGCCGCCGGCACCACGCAGAGCCCGTCCGCGTCCAAGGACGACGGCAAGAGCGGCGGGGAGCAGGCAACCGGGGGTGGCGCCAAGGAGGACGTGCGCTCGAAGGCCGCCTCGGGCGGGACGGAGGAGGCCGCGAGCAAGGGTCAGGCGGCCGGGGCCCAGCAGTGCCGGGGTGATGAACTGCTGCTGACCGCGGTGCACCGGTTCGCCGGCGAGCAGGGCGACCATCTGCTGGTCACCGCCTCGAACGAGGGTGCCAAGCCGTGCTGGGTGACCTCCTACCCGTCCGTGAAGCTCGGCGACGTCGACGTGGCCGCGCTTCCGCATTCGAAGAAGGACAAGGAGGGCGGGACCAAGCACCTCACGCTCCGGCCCGGGGGCAAGGTGTACAGCGCGGTGAACCTCTTCGACTACGGTTCGGGGCATCACACGGAGCAGTCGTTCTCCCTTGCGCTGCGCGGCGCGGACGGGCACGACGGGCCCTTCTACTCGGTCGCTCTCAAGGGCGCGAAGCCGCAGTTCAGCTGGAACGAGGCCGACGTGCTGAACTGGAGCACCGAAAAGCCCTACGACTTCTGACCCCCGCCGGCCACCGACCTGATAAATGGTGTCGAGCTTGTGAGGCCCCTTTATCGTGTCGATGCATTCACTGCCGTCCCGTTCGCGGGCAATGCGGCGGGAGTCGTGTGGGACGCGAACGGGATGTAGGGCGGGGAGATACTTGCCGTCGCAGGCGAGCCCAACAACTCCGAGACCGCGTTCGTGCTGCCGCCGGACGGACCGGACCACCATGATGTGCGGGTTCGCTTCTTCACTCCGACGGCAGAGGTCCCGACCTGCGGACACGCCACGATCGGGACCCACTGCGCCCAGGCCGTCGAGTACGGTCTGCCGACGGGTCCGCTGGTACAGAAGACGGGCGCCGAGCTTCGGCAACACGTGGAAATCCAGCGTGCCGACCGGGTCCGGATCGGAATACGGCAGGACCGGGCGGAATTCGGCCGGAGCTGAAGCCGGATCAGGTCGACGGGCTGATTCGGTCCCCGAGAGCGGCACGGGCGGACCTCGTGCACGACGGACCGGTGCAGATCGTCTCGACCGGCCACTCGAAGGTCCTGGTGGAGTTGAGCGGACGCGACGTGGTGGATGGGCTGAGCCCGGACCCGGTGGCTCTCACCGCACTCAGCCACGAAGTGGGCAGCAACGGATTCTTGGTCTTCACGCAGCGCCACGGGCGAGGGCCGTCTCCTCACCTGGGCACGGAACTTCAACTTCGCCCCGGCCGTCGGCATCGCGGAAGACCCGGTCACGGGCAACGGGCACGGCCCGCTCGGCGCCTATCCGGTGCGACACGGCCGGCTCCCGCCTCTGGGGGCGCCGGAGTTCACGGGCCGGCAAGGCGAGGCGATGCGGTGGCCAGGAAATGTCCAGGCCACCGTCGAGACGGCAGCAGACGGCTCCCACTGGGTCTCGATCATGGGTGACGCGGTCACTGCGTTCCGAGCCGAACTGAGCTGAGCTGAGCTGGGGATGGTGGGTACCGGCCTCGGCGAGTGCGGCGTACAGGACGATCATGTAGTGCCCGGTGGCGAGCGAGAACCGGTCGCGGCCGGTCCAATCTGTGCCCCCGGGGCGCAGTTGGCTCCGGTCGAGGCAGGCGCCGGCAAGCGCGTCGGCCACGCCGAGGGCCTGCCTGGCGAATTCCTGTTCGAGTTCATGGTGCAGCACTGCCCCGAGCTGGAGCGACCTGGAGATCGCGCCGCTGGCACATGCCAACTCCACTCGTATGGGTGATGCATGCAGGGGCCACAAAGCGTTTACGGTCGCATGCACACGGTGATCGATGACGACAGAGGGGTGCGCCATGACGAACGCCTGGACCGAGCGCGGTGTATGCCGAGGTGCGGACCCGGACCTGCTGTTCGTACAAGGAACAGCGCAGAATCGAGTGAAGTCGATATGCAGCGGCTGTCCGGTGCGCTTGGAGTGCCTGGCTCAAGCACTCGACGAGCGGATCGAGTGGGGCGTGTGGGGCGGCATGACAGAGCGCGAACGCCGCGCCCTCCTGCGCCGCCGGCCGACGGTCCGCTCGTGGAGACGCTTGTTGGAGGCGGCTCGGGTCGCCGAGTACGTCGCACCCGCCGGCGTCCACGCAGCGTCGTGAACGGATGCCTGACCGAGTGATTCATTTGGCGGCATCGCAAGTCGGTTGGCACCAGAAGTCCGCGCCAGGGAACCCCGTGGGGCCCGTCTCGCGGTGGTCAGTCTGATAGCCAGGATTCACGCCAGGTGCGGGTGTCCTGGTTGACCACGTCGGTGATCCTGCGGATTGCGACGATGGCTGACCACCGGGCGGACGGGGACGCCTTCGAGGCCCACTGCGTCCTGGAGAAGCTCGCCGACCGCTTCGAGCGCATCCTGGCCCCGCCAGAGGGCCTGCGGAGCGGGGAGGCGTGGTGGACCCGCGATGCCGCCAAGCGTCGGCCGGGCCGGCAAGCGGACACACCGCAGACCGTGCAGGAGAAGACCGAGGCGATCCACGACCCGGCCCCATGCCCGGTCCTTCAGGAACTCCGGGCGAGCCGCAACCCGTACGCTCGAAGACGAGGACCACATACCTTCAGCCGGCGTGCAGGACTCGAAGCCGATCGGGTTCCGCCGGGTCCCGATCAACGACTTGGATCGGCGCCCAGGCCCATTGCCGAACACCGATGCCTGGCATACGCGAGAACCGGATCGGCCCGCGGGTGCCCTCGACTGCCACGCGTGGCCACGACTCGGCGATAGCCGCCCGTTCCGTGCCGTGGGAACGCAGCACCTCGGCAAGGACGGCGACGGTGTCCCAGCCCTCGAAGGCGACGAACGACGGCGCTTCGCCCAGCCGCTTGTGAAGCTCCTTCCCGACGCGCTCGCCCAACGGACCGAAGCGCTCGGGCAGGTAGCGCAGGAAGGGGATCCCGGCGCCGTCCTCGCCCAGCGCCGCAGCCCATTCGGCGAACTCCGGCTGCCCGGCCGGAGCGCCGATCAGGATCTCCGCGAGCCGCCGGTCACCCCGGACGGCCCTGACGATCGGCACCGCCGGTTCCGGATGGCCGACCAGCAGGAGGAGCGCCGTAGCGCCGTAGTCGACGAGTGCGTCGCACAGGGACTCGGGGGTGAGCGCGTTCGTGTCGAGTTCGACGACGGTGCCGCCGCGGGGAGCGAGGTGATCCCGCAGGACGCGGGCCCCGGACGCCCAGTAGACGCTCGGCTGAGTCGCTACGGCGATCCGCCGCTGACCCGCGCTGAGGAGGAAGTCCGCGTAGGTCCGCCAGCCATGGGACTGGGCCGGGGCCAGGCGCGCGACCCACTCCGTCGGCTGTTCGGTGAGCGCGTCGAGGACGGCGGACGAGCAGAGGAAGGGCACGCCGAGGGCGTCGGCCCGGACGGCAGCGGCGCGGGCGACGACGCTGTGGTACTCGCCCGCCACGGCGGCCACGCCCAGGTCGGCCAGTTCGTTCATGGCCGTCTTGGCCCGCTCCGGATCGGCCGCGGTGTCCCGGACCACCAGCTCAAGAGGCTGGCTGCCGATCCCACCGGCGTCGTTGACCTCGCCGGCGGCCAGCTCGAGTCCTGCGAGCAGGTGCCGGCCCGCCTCGGCCCAGCCTGGCCGCGTCAGCGGAACGAGAGCGCCCAGACGGACGGATGAACCGTCCGTGTGCTCCGCTTCGGACAGTGATGATGACGTGTTCATAGGATGGTGTCTCCCCTGGACGATGCGGTCGCCGTACGCCCTGAGCACGTGCTGGCCGGGTCGGCGGTACGTCTCCAACGCGTCTCGTCGCGGCGGGCGCGCCCGTGTGATCACGACGGTCATTGGATCCACCACCATCGCCCATAGGCAACCCCTTATTCGTTCGCCGAGTCGCCAAGCTTCATCGTTACTGGAATGCGCCCCATCGCCACGGTCGGGTCGTTCTCGCGGACTGTCCGGTTTGCTGACTTGATGTCCAAGGTGTCCCAGGCCGCGGCGGGTGGCCGGAAGGATCCGTCTGGGGGGGGCAGAGTCCGGCTGCTGTGGTGCGCCGATGCCGGCGATCAGGAAGCTCTCAATCAATTGATCTTTGCCAGCGAGCCTTGATGATCATTAGGTTGTGTCATCGGAATGTGAGTGACGCGAGGTGCTGGGTCGTCGGGGGTGGCAGTGGGGGAGCTCGCGGGAGTGTCCGCAGTTCCGGACTTTGTGGGCTTTGACCTGGGGTTCTTTGGATACGGCGTACAGGTTCGACGGCCTCGCGCCGCGTGCTGGGGTGTCCGTTCCTCGACGCCGGCCCCCAGGTGACAGGGGCCTCATCGCAGCCGTTGCGGCTGCCCCGGCACTACGGCCGCCGCAGGCGCCGCCACGTGCCCGTCTACCCCCTGCGCCTCGCGGACGGGCGGGCTCGCGGCCGCGACCACGCACCGGCCGCACGCACAAGAACAGGACCACCGAGAGGATCCGCGGATGAACCGTTCCAAGGTCAGCCGGAAGAAGAACGCCAAGCAGGTCGCCGCACTCGTGGCCCTCGTCGGCTTCCTTGGAGTGGCGCTGTGGCTCGGTGACGAGGTGTGGGGTCTGGCCGCGTACTGGCCGGCGACCGGCATCGGATTCGGTATCACCGTCGGCGTGCTGCTTCCGCTCTCTTTCACGGCCGCCAAACACTCTTTCCGCCGGGCCAACTCAGCGGAGAACACGCGGTCGACCAAGTGGACCGTGATCGGCCTCGGGTACGCGGCCGTGGCCGTGGTGAGCGGATTGGCCGTCGCCCGCGCGATCCCCGGAGGGAGGAATTCCTCGAAGGCCTGCACCGGAGAGTGGGAACCGTGCTGGATCAACCATGTCCATCCGGGGAGCTTCCTCGTAGTCTTCGGCAGCCTGGCCGCGACGGCGGCCCTCATGACCTGGCTGCCGCGCTGGATGCCCAAGCTGCGCGGCCAGTACCGCCGATTCCGCCGGTAGCCGCCGAGGTCGGGGGAGTGGAGACGGGAGGTGTCCGCAACTGCCAGGAGGTCGCGTGGTCTTCCCCGCGAATCTCAAGGCCCCCGACAGCGTCGACCCGGAGAGCGCCCATGAGC
The DNA here is from genome assembly GCF_040643545.1 of Streptomyces sp. NPDC047117. NCBI lineage: Bacteria > Bacillati > Actinomycetota > Actinomycetes > Kitasatosporales > Streptomycetaceae > Streptomyces > Streptomyces sp. NPDC047117. Next base: position 511,133 of record NZ_JBEYUN010000003.1, read on the forward strand.
TACCGCGCACCCTTCCGGTGCCACAGGCTCATGGTTCGCTGATCGGAGACGGCCCGTGTGGCCTCGCTCGGTGAAGAGCCGCAGCCCTGCGTCGAGCAGGGTGCGGCGTTGGTTCTCCGAGTGTCGTTGCCGGTGGTCATGCGGACCGTGCGGTGACGGCGTGGGCGAGCTCTTCCAAGGCTCGGGACGCGGTGGGCGGGAACGCGCCCTGGGCCAGGGCCTGTCGGGCGCGGGCGTGGCGGGCTTGGATCATCCGCTCGACCCGGTCCCGGGCACCGGTGCGGATCAGGACGCGGCGGATGAGGCTCGCGCCCTTCTCGTCCAAGTCGCGTGCGCCGAGACGGTTTCGTAGCAGTCGCTGGTCGGTGTCATCGGCGTGCTGCAGGGCCAGGGCGATGAGGGCCGTGTGCTTGCCCTCGCGCAGGTCATCCAAGCAGGACTTGCCGGTGGCGGCCGGATCGCCGAAGACACCCAAGAGGTCATCGCGCAGCTGGAACGCCTCCCCGACGGGCAATGCGTAGGCGGACAGAGCGGCCTGGGTCCGGGCCGGGGCTCCGGCGAGAGCGGCGCCGATGTGCAGGGGCCGCTCCACGGTGTACTTCGCGGACTTGAAGCGGACGATCGCCAAGGCTCGCTCCAGACTCGCGGTGGCATCTCCGGTCGCGGTCACGTCCAAGTGCTGGCCGTACATGACCTCGGTGCGCATGACGTCGATCAGGGGCAGCACCCGGAAGAGCTGGTCGGGGGCTAGGCCGGCGGTGTGCAGAAGCTCGTCCGACCAGGACAGAGCCAGATCGCCGACGAGGATCGCGGCGCTGACGCCCATACGCTCCGCGGCTTCCTTGCTGCGGCCGTGCGCGTAGTGGGCGGTGAAGGCACGGTGCACGGTGGGAGCGCCACGGCGAGTGGCGGAACCGTCCATGATGTCGTCGTGGATCAGGCAGCAGGCGTGGAACATCTCCAATGAGGACGCCACCTGGACCACGGACGCGGGGGAACCCTTTCCACCTGCGGCGTGCCAGCCGATCACGCACAGCAGGGGTCGCAACCGTTTCCCCCCTGCGTCCAAGAAGTCTTGCAGGGCCCGGGCTGCTTCCCGAGGGAGTTGGTCGGTGTCGGCCGCAGAGGCTTTGGCATGGAGAAAGTCGTTCAGGACGGCTTGGATGTGGCTGCGTACCGTGGCCGGGAGCTGGTCGACATAGCTGGTCACCGTCGGGTGCCTCCTGGGGGACGAGTCGGTGAGCTTCACAGGGGTGCCGAATGGACCAGCTCGGTCAGAAGCCGCCAGTCTCCTCCGCCGACCGCGGCTTCGTCCTCGGGCCCGCATGCCCGCGGCGCCTCCTGCTATGCCGGCTGCCGCAGCGGCCTTGCAGCAATGCCCTCCGAAGGTTCAGACGTGCGCCTCAGGGGACCTTGAGTGATGGTCAGCGAGATCTGGGGTTGTGGATGGCAGCCGCCGGCGCCATCCAGCGTCCAGTCCAACCGCACTACATGGTGGCAGAGGCAGCACAGGCAGCACTAACGCCCGTCGGGCTGATTCCATGGCGGCTCGGGGCCGCCCTAGCCGATCTCCGCCGCTTTGTTGGCGGACTTCGCCACGATTTCTTGGGCGGCGTTGTGGTCGAGAGCGTTGCGGTGCACCGCAAGGCAGATCGTCTCCCCGATTTTCCCCTGCCGAGATGTGGTCCCTGTCGGGCGGAGCCCTGTCGTAGAGAGCGTGTCGCGCGTGCCTCCCTTCGGTGAGACTCCATCTCGCCGTTTTGGTGGGCGATGGGCAGAGCAGCAAGAGGCACAGTCGTGCAATTGGCAGCAGTAGGGGTCGCGATCCCGCGTCCTCGCACAGGCAGTGGTGGCCCCAGCCGCTGCGTCTCAGAGGCTGTGTCTGACCCCTTGATCAGCAACTGGCTGTCGTGGCTGGTGTTTGCCTTTCGGTACGGCTGATGTGGCGACTCTGGAGTTCTGCGTCAAGACCGTGCGGGCAAGTCTCGTCACGTCGGGTGCCGCCTTCTCTCGGGTGACGGGCGGGGTGTGTGGGATGGGGGCTGTGCCTTTGTGCCAGGGGGTCGGCGTGGAGCTGTCGCTCAGCTGCATATGAGTGCGGTGAAAATTGTCCGGATGCTCTCGGCGGCCGGCGTGGTGGGTGGCGGCGGTGGCCAGGCTGGCCTGTGGTCACTGAGGGCCGACTCTGATGCCGTAGGTACGAGGAATCCGTATGCGTAGCAATAAGCCAAGCCCAGCGGCACCCCTACACACACGGGCCTCGACGAGCAGAGCGGCCGGGCCTGCTCGCCGTCCTGCCGGGATGTTCTCGATCTTCGATCCGTACGCAAGGAGCTGTTGTATGTCTGGAGTTCGTGGCTGGCGTTACAGTCATGCAGTCGTGGCCTGTGCGATGACCGTGGCGTGTTCCGCCTCGGCTCGGCCACTCCCGCGAGCGGCGCGCCCACAGCGGCCCTTGGGGACTGTGTCCATCCGGAGCGCGTCTCCACGCTTCCGCAGTCCAAGGTCGTGAGGCCCGCCGCTCGCGGGAGCGGCCGAACGCAACTTCCAGCAGCGTCTCGCTGCGGCCCCGCCCGCCCCGCATGCACAGCGGGCGAACGCCACCGTCCAGATCCACTGGCACGTGATCTCCAAGGACACCACGACTGATGGCGGCAACATCCCGGACTCACAGATCAACGCTCAGATCGACGTTCTCAACGCTGACTTCAGCAGCACGGGCCTCACCTTCACACTTGCCGGGGTCAGCCGCACCGTGAACCCGGACTGGTACTCCAACGCCGGCCCGGGCAGCACTCAGGAAAGGGCGATGAAAAGGGCGCTGCGGAAGGGTGGCGCAGCGACCCTGAACGTGTATTCCCTCGGCCGCATCCCCACCCCGAACGGCAACCTGCTCGGGCATGGGACGTTCCCGGCCGACTACCTCCGCAATCCGTCCAACGACGGTGTGCTGCTCCTCTTTTCGACCTTGCCCGGCAGCTCCTTGGCCCCCTACAACCTGGGCCGGACTCTGTCCAGCGAGACCGGGCACTGGACAGGCCTCTACAACGCTTTCCAGGGAGGATGCACCCCGCCGGGCGACTACGTGGCAGACACTCCCGCGATGGCGAAAGCCTTCATCGGCTGCCCCGTGGGGCGCAACTCCTGTCCCAAACGCCCGGGGCTGGACCCGATCCGCTTTTGCGACGGCGGTGAAGCCGCGCGCGGTGAGACGTGCCCTTGCGGGTGTGGCGACACCGGACTTGGGTGAGGAGTGCTGGATCATACGCGCCGGAGAAGCGCGCGAAGCGGTCCGCCGGGGCTTCATCAACAACCTCGGCATCGTCGCCGATATCCCTGGTTGAGCTGAACCCTTGACCTCAACCTTGGCTTAGGTACGACACTTTGTGCATGGAGACCACAAACAGCAGCACCATTCTCTTCCGCAACACCATGCGCATCACCGACGGCCATGTCGATGGCTTCCGGCACGCCATCGCGCAGGCGGTGGCATTCGCTCAAGAGCACGGCCCCCAGCTCATGGTGGAGGTTTTCATCGACGAGGAGCGGATGCTGGCGTACAGCTTCCAGCTCTACCGCGACTCCGATGCCATCCGCGCCCACTGGCGGCTCTCGGACCCGTACATCCGCGAGGTGATGGAGCACTGCACCGTGCAGCACTTCGAGATATTCGGTGAACCGGACCACGACATCGTGGCGGCCCTCAAGACCCCCGGCGGCGAATCCTTCCCCTTCACCATCACGCCCCGCCTCGCCGGCTTCACCCGTCTTGACGTGCCCGGGCTGGGTGAATCGCCCTCGTACTGAGCGTTTTCTCTGCCTCGCGGCATGAGGCTGATGCTTGGTCGGTCCACTGGCGCGGGCCCGAAGAGACTCACGAGCCGACCGGCCTGAGATGAGGCGGTGGCGGTGTGGTGCGTCATGAAGGACCGCGCCGGTGCGACCGCGGCGCTGTCGGTGTCGGTGCCGGTGTCGATGGCCGGCGTCCGCTGCTCGCCGGGAATGCTCAAGCCGCTCACTGCCGACTGCCGCGCTGAAGGACGCGGTGGACGCGATCACCGGCGATCTCTGAAGAGCATGGGATCCGAGGAGTGGGTCCCGAGGAGTGGGTCCCGAAGAACGTGGGCTGTCGCGGCTTCCTTCGGCGGATCGGCCCGCGACGGCGCGACGGCGCGACACCCCGACACCGCCACTCCGCAACACCGCGACAAGGAAGACCGAGCCCGAATCAGCTCAGCAGGTTGCGTCGGTGCAGCGTGCTGCCGAGCCCGGTGGCCGCCGCCCGTACTTGCGTCACGAACCGGTCGGGCCGGAACCGGCCGGTGGGTCCGGCCACGCTGATCGCGGCGAGTGCTTCGTTGTGGCGTCCCAGCACCGGCGCGGCGACGCACATGAGCCCGACAGTCGACTCCCGCTCGAACGCGACGCCCGTCTCGGTGATCTCCCGCAGCTGGCGGCGCAGGGCGCCCGGCGCCACGACGGTCCGTGGGGCGCGCCGTTCCAGCGGCCCGGCCAGCACCTCCTTCTGCAGTCCGGCGGAGGCGTGCGCGAGCAGTGCTTTGCCGATGGCGGTGCAGTGCAGCGGCATCGGCCCCCCGGTGCGTGAAGGCGCCTTGGCCAGTCAGGCGAGCCAGCGCTGCGCCATGAACTCAGAACTTTGGCGGGCCGGCAAGCCTGATTGGCCACAGCGTGTGGAGGCCGAGCAGGAGCACGCAGCCGAAATTTCCTGATCCCCAAGGGTGTGCATTCACCTTGTAATGTGCGTCACAACGGTGCCAATGCATAGGGGAGGGCATCATGGATCCAATTTCGGCGGCGATCGTCGGTGCAGTGACCGCGGGGCTCCTCCAAGGCGTGGGGGACGTCAGCCAGCAGGTGCTGGTCGACGGCTACCGGCGCCTCAAGAACCTGCTGATCGGCCGGTTCGGCGACCGCAGCGACGTCGTCCAGGCGGTCGAGGCCGTTGAGACCCGTCCGGAGAGCGCCGCCCGACGCGAGGTCCTGGCCGAGGAAGTGGGTCGCAGCGGCGCCGACCGGGACGACGAGATCACGGCTGCCGCTCGGGAGTTGCTCGCGCGTCTCCAACAGGATCCCGCCGTCGCCTCGTCCGTCCAGCAGGCCATCGGTTCCTACATCGCACAGGCGGACCGACACGGTCACGCGGAGGTGAACGTCAACAACCCGGAGGCGTAGGCCACCATGGACCGCCCGGGCGCCCAGAGCGCCAGTGGCAGCTACATCGCTCAGGCCGCCGAAGGCGGTACGGCGATCGTCGCCACCTACGAGGTGGCGCCCGCACCTCCGCCGACCGCCGACGCCGTCGCGGAGGGAAAGCGGGTACTCGCGCGGCTGCCGACGCATGCCGTGCCCGCCCCGGCGACGCTGCCGCCGCAATCCCGCATGCCTCTGGCCCGCAACCGTCTCTTCACCGGCCGCGTCCCGGAACTGCAATGGCTGGCCGGTTATCTGGGCCCGCCGGGCGGGCAGGTCCCAACCGTCGTTCTTGCCGGTCTCGGCGGTGCCGGGAAGAGCCAGATCGCCAGCGAATACGTCCACCGCTACGGCGCCTTCTACACCGGCGGCGTCTTCTGGATCAGCCTCGCCGATCCGGCGACCGCTCCGCACGAGGTCGTGGCGTGCGGCGGCGCGGAGGGCATGGAGCTGCGGCCCGACTTCGCCGCTCTCGCGCCCGCGCAGCAGGTGGCTCTTGTCCGCGGGGCCTGGCAGAGCCCGCTGCCCCGGCTCCTCGTCTTCGACAACTGCGAGGACGAGGAGACCTTGGAACGTTGGCGGCCACCGTCGGGCGAATGCCGTGTCCTGGTCACGAGCCGACGCTCGGCGTGGGATCCGACGCTGGGGATCGACGTCCGGGAGATCGATGTGCTGCCACCGGACGACGGGCTCGCCCTGCTCTCCCGGTACCGGCCGCCGGCCTCGCCCGCCGAGAACCGGGCGCTGGCCGCCATCGCGGACGAGCTCGGGCAGCTGCCTCTTGCCCTGCACCTGGCCGGCAGCTACGTCAGCCGGTTCAAGGCGGCAGTCACCCCCGACGGCTATCTCGCCCAGCTGCGCAGCTCGCCCGCGGTCGATCACCGCTCGCTGTCAGCGTCCGGCATCTCGCCGACCCGGCACATCCAGACCATCGCCACCACATTCGCCCTCAGCGTGGACCGGCTCGGCGACATACCGACCCGGCGATGCCTCCTGCACGCCGCCTATCTGGCGCCCGGGCAGGGCATTCCGCGGCCGTTGCTGCTCAGCTGCCTCGGACTCGACGGCGGCCAAGACGCCGCCATGGACCTGGAGGAGGCGCTGCAACGGCTGGCCGACCTGGGGCTCGTGCAGATGACCTCTGACGGCGTGCCGCGGCTGCATCGGCTGGTGGCTGCCTTCGTGCAGGACCGGCTGGGAGACGCGGAGAGCCTCCACCAAGTCGAGACGGAGGCCTGGGCGTACTGCGATGGCCATGGACTCGGCGGCACGCCCGCGACGCGGGCCGTCTTGGAGCCGCACCTGCGTGTGCTGGCCGAACGGGCCTTGCCGCGTCGGGACCTGGTTGCCGCGGGGCTCGCCAACGTTCTCGGTCTCTACCTGCGCCGCCGCGGCGACCTCGACGGCTTCGTGCCGTGGCTCCAGCAGGCTTTGTCCATCAAGGAGGAGATCTTCGGTGTCGACGCGCCGGAGACCGCGAAAGACCTGAACGACTTCGGCTACGCCTACCTCGGAGGTCCCAGCCGGGCTCTGGCACAGCCTTACCTGGAACGTGCCCGGCGCCTGTGGGATCCGCACCGGGAGGCCACCAATCTGGCCGCCACGTTGGACAACCTCGGCCAGCTGCAGATAGGCAGCGGCCGCTGGGAACTCGCCGAACCCTATTTACGCGAGGCCCTCGACATCCGGCTGAGGGAACTGGGCCCAGACACGTACCCGACGAGCGTGACGATCGCGAACCTCGCCCAAATCGCGGCCGCGCGCGGCGATCTGGCCACTGCCACGGACCTGGCACGGCGGGCGGTCGACATCCGTGAGGCGCTGGGCGGGCGGTGTGATCCCACATCCACCGCGTGGAGCCACATGGTGTTGGGCAGCTTCCTGTATCAGTCGGGCGAGGGCGCCGCCGCCCGTCGGCACGAGGAGAGAGCGCTGGAGCTCTACCAGGACGCGTTGGGCGCCCGCCACCCGCGCACGCTGTCCACTGCCACCCTCGCCAGCTGCCACGCCCTTGAGGAGGGTGATCTGACCGGCGCCGCCCGGCTCATAGAGATTTCCGGTGTATGCGGCGATACGGTGCCCGACGAGGATCTGCTGGCCGCCGCCTCCGGGATGGATCTGAACAACCTGGGATTCGCGTTGTGGAGGACCGGCGATTACGCGGAGGCTCGCCGACTGTACGGCATGGCCCTTGATCTCTTGGGCACGTCAGCGACGACGCTGAACAACCTGGGGATGATCAGCGAACGGCTCGGCCAGTATGAGGCCGCCGCGGAGCACTACCGTAAGGCGCTGGCCTCGCTCGGCGACAGGGCAGCTTCGCGTCCCCATCCGGCCCTGCGAGCCAGGGTGCTCAACAACCTCGGCGTCAGCCTCACCCTCGGCGGCGAGCCCGACGCGGGCGGCCGGTGCCTGCGGGAGGCATGGGAGATCCGGCGGGGCCTCCAGGGTGAGCTGGGCCGCGATTACGCTGTAACCGTACGCAATCTTGGACTGGTCGCGCAGCAGGAGGGCCGGCTGGACGAGGCGCAGAACCTGTTCGAGCACGCTCGCGACCTCTTGGGTCAACCGCCGGACGCGGAGTACGGCCGTACGCTGCACCTGCTCGGCGAGTTGCGCCGCACACGCGGCGACGACGCGGGGGCCGCCGCCGATCTGCGCGCCGCGCTCGGCAGTAGGACGGCGACTCTCGGCGCCGACCACCCGGACACGGCCGTGACCATGCAGGCCCTGGCCGTCGTCCTACTCCGGATCGGCCACACCGACGAGGCCCGCGACCTGCTCCAGAAGGCTCTTCCGGTGTTCGAGCGCCGCTTCGGTCCGGAGCATCCATGGACAAGGGAACTCCGTGCGATGGCCGAATGATCTCTTACCTGCGGGGGAGGCGGACTGCCTCCCGCGCGGAAGACGCCGGGCGTGCCGCGTTCCCAGCGCCGGCCACGGCAGCCGGAGCATCAGCGTGCCGGCCGCACCGGCCCATGCAGAAGCACGAAACTTCTGGCCCCACTCCGTGCCCCGAACGGGTGTTACCCGTAGGCGTCCTGTGTCTCCCAGGCGTGCTCGTACGCCGCCATAGGCCGATCGGTGTACCGCTTCAGCGCACCCATGCGTGGACGCATGGCCGCCCCTTGCGCGAGGTCGCCGGGCCCTCGGCATCGGCCGCTTCCGTCTCGAACCCGACTGACTTTCGCCCGCCCCACCTTCCTCGGCGAGATCCCGGGCCAGGGGCCAGCTCGACGCGACCGGCGCCTACGTGGTGACTTCGTGAGTGACAGTGACGCGGGTGGTGAACCGCACGGCTTCCTTCGGGGCGGGCAGGGCGGCCTGTGCGGTGGGAGCATCGCGGTCGGTGGGGGCCGCGTACGGAAAGTCCACCGAGGCCATCGTCGGCACCGTGACCGGCTCCCTGCACCGGTCCGGCACACTGTTGCTCAGCCGCCTCGATGAGACCGACGCCTGCGCTACGCCGGCCGTACGCCAGCTCCCCGCCTGCGACCTGACCCCAGCTGTCTCCGGCCGGGCCCGCGCACCCGTGGGCGGACCGCACGTTCAGCGCGGGCCGGGATAGGGGCGACGCCCTCGACGTCACCCTCGTTGTCCCCGAGCTGGTCGCCGAGATCAGTTCCGATGTCGCGCTGGACGGGGCCTGCCGGCAGTGGAACCACTCTGGTTCCTCCGTGCCCGTGGCGATCTCGACCCGGTCGACGTGCCGTGGTTGGTAGCTGTGCCAGAACCGTCGGTCCGTAACGCTCTGTGAGATCGGGATGTCATTGGGGGAGTCGATGCAATCCTCGTGCAACTGCGACGGACCACCTTCCGCCGACGGTGAACACCGGCCCGACCTGGCTGGATGGCCACTACGGTCCAGCCTCATGACGATCACAACACGTACGGTCGAATACTCGGCCGATGCCCTCACGATGATCGGGCACCTCGCGCTCCCTGCCGGTGATGAGCGTCGGCCCGCAGTCCTGATCGGGCCTGAGGGGATGGGGCTCAGCGACGTCGAGCGGCACCGGGCCGATGCCCTGGCCGAGCTGGGATACGTGGCGCTGGCCTTTGACCTCCACGGCGGGCGCTATTTGGACAACCCCGAGGAGATGCTGGCCCGTTGCATGCCGCTGCTCGCAGACCCCGACCGGATGCGGGGCATTGGCCATGCGGCACTCGAGGTGCTGCGCGCCGAACCGCGGACCGACCTCGACCGGATCGCCGCCATCGGCTACGGCACCGGGGGCGCGATTGCGCTGGAACTCGGTCGCGATGGAGTCGACTTGCGCGCGATCGGTACCGTCAACGCACTGACCACGGGCCGACCGGGCGAGGCGGCACACATTCGCTGCCCCGTGTGGGCCGGAGTCGGATCGGAAGACCCGATCATGCCGCCCGCGCAACGGGAGGCGTTCACCGCCGAGATGCGGGACGCGGGCGTCGACTGGCGCCTCGTGGTCTACGGCGGGGCCCTGCACGCCTTCCACCACCCACCGGTCAACCACCGCACACCCCCGGGCGTCGGCTACCACCCACGACACGCACAGCGAGCCTGGCGCGACATCGTCGATCTGCTCGCCGAATGCCTGCCCGTAACAGAGTGATCAGGTCAGCTTCCGGCGCTCACTCCTGCTCCGGGGCAGCTCCGGCCACTCGCCACCGCTTCGCGAGGACGGCGAAGCCGTCCTGGCCTTTGCGGGGGGCACCGTTTTGAGGGGCAGGCCCGGGAAGGAGTGGGCTCAGTCGACGAGGGGGCCGCCGTAGGCGGCATTCGCCCAGAAGACGGTGACCTCGGGGTGGGTGAGGCGGAGACGGAAGAGCAGGTCACGGGCGCGGACGCAGTCGTGCGGGGAGGCTTTGGTGACCATCACTGCCAGGGGCATGCCGCGCATATCAACGGCGAGATGGCGCTTGCGCCCGTTACTCATCTTGCGGCCGTCGAAGCCGCGGGAGTCGCTGCCCACCGTCTCGGCTCCCGTGACGGCCCGGGAGTCCAGAATCACCGCGACGGTGCGGGGGTTGAGGCCGTCATGGACGCGGACTTGTTCGTGCAGTTCGGCGTGGATGCGGGCCAGGTCTCCGCTGGCCCGCCGGCGCTGAAAGAACCCATGGACAGTGCGCCAGGGGATGCCGAAGTCGACGGAACGGGTCTCCACTTCACACCGTTGTCGTTGACGTAGCGGGTCGCGTCGACCACGTTGCGTCTGGGGTGCTTCTCCGGACGTCCGCCCGTGGGCATCCGGCAGGCCGGCGCGGGCAGCAGGGGTTCGAGAACGGCCCATTCGGCATCCGTATCCGTGGTGTCGTTCGGGTTGCTCCGCTCACGCACGGCCGGAGACTCTGTATAGGTGCAGGTCATGGCCGTTCCATGCGGGTGAGGACCTCCAGGGTGACCCTGATCCCGCCGACCTGTTCCAGGACCAGGCGTGCCCACTCGTCCGTCGGGGCGCGTCTCGTGTGCGGGGCGACGATCCCGGCGATGAAGTTCGTCATCCGAGGCAACTCCGCCTCGAAGACCGCCCGTTCGTAAGCGATCCACACTTCGGGATCCTCCGACAGCTGGAAACCGTCCCGGTGGTTGTGCGTCACAGGCGGCAGCCCTTCCTGGACCGCATTCCTGCGCAGGAACGTGATCCCCGTCCAGACCTGCGCAGGGGACCGCTGAGTGGCCCTGGCCGGCTGCTTCCCGTGCAGTCCGGCAGGCCGTGCCTCTTGCGGGGCCTTGCGTACCGCCTCGGCATGTACATGAGCGGGCAGTCCCGCCCGCCGCTTCATGGCTACTGGTCCCGCAGCAGCTCGGCCAGGGCCTCATCCAGGCCGACCTTGCGAGTCGACCCCGCGGTCTCGATGACTCCGGGTGCCGGGGCGACCCCGCAGATATCTGGCCGTCGCAGGCCGAGGTCTGCCACCGTCGCGTAACGACACGTACGCCGCGCAGAGGCCACTGTCCTTGTCCGCTACGGCTGCGTTCGACGTGGTAGGCGGTCACCCCTCACCAGCACCGCTCCGCTGGGCACCGATGCAGGAACGCGGCGTCGGCGCGGTCCATCTGCACGCGAAGTTGCCTGTACGCGATGAGCGGTCGTCGCTACAACCGGAGACACGGGGGTGCCACCTGGAAGGAGCACTGCCATGCCGCAACGTCTCGTCGTGTGCTGCGACGGCACCTGGTTCGATCCGTCCATGGCGTCGGCCTCCAACGTGCGTCGCCTGCACAACGCGCTGCTGGCCACGGATGCCCACGGGCTACCCCAGCGCAGTCACTACGAACCCGGGGTGGGAACCGAGGGCGGCCTGCTGCGCCGACTGCTGGGCGGTGCGCTGGGAGCCGGCTTGTCGCAGGACATCCTCGACGCCTACCAGTGGCTGGCCACCAACTACCAGCCAGGGGACACCATCGCGCTGTTCGGTTTCAGCCGGGGCGCTTACACCGCCCGCAGTCTCGCCGGTCTGATCACCGCCTCCGGCCTGATCGACATCGGCGGGCTGGACGCCTCCACCACAGGCCGTTACGTGCGCCGTGCCTACGCCCACTACCGGGACCGCGACGACAGCCGGCGATGGCGCTCGGGGCTGCGCTTCCGCTTCGACCCTGACAACGCCACCGCCATGCCGGTGGACTTCATCGGCGTCTGGGACACGGTCGGTTCCCTGGGCATCCCCAACTACCTGGCCGGCATCAACCTGCTCGTCCCCGCGCGGCGCCTGGAATTCCGCCACAACGTGACCCTGAACCCGCACATCAAGCACGCTCGCCACGCCCTCGCCATGGACGAACGGCGCCGCCCGTTCACCCCCACGCTGTGGGAGAACACAGCGGCAGGTCAGGACATCGAGCAGCGCTGGTTCCCCGGCAGCCACATGGACGTCGGCGGCGGCCATCTGCGGACCGGCCTGAGCGACGGCCCCCTGCAGTGGATGATCGACGAGGCATCCACGGCGGCAGGGCTGCGCTTCTCTCCACACTCGCTGAGCCAGATCGCCCCGGACCCGGCCGACGTCCAGCACGACGACACTCGGGGTGTTTTCAGCGTGGTGCCCCTGCTGACCGAACCTTTGCTGGACACCTTGCTGCAGATCGTGTGGCAACAGCGGCCGCGCGCCGTACCTCCGATTGTCCCCGCCGACAGCGCAGAACGGGTAATGCCCGCTACCCAGACACTGGACCCCTCGGTGCGGCAGCGACAGGAACAGCAGCCGATCACCAGCGGCCCCTATCGGCACAGCCGAATCCTCCAGCCCGGCGAATCGGCTACCGTCGAGATCTTCGCCCGCGAACTGTGGAACGACACCGGTCTCTACCTCGAAGCCGGCAGCTACGCCTTCCATGCCACTGGGCAATGGCTGGACGGGGGGATATGGTCGGGCCCCGCCGGCACCACCGGATGGGACCGGCTCCGCCCCACCAACCTGCTGCGCCACGCCGGCACTCTCATCGGCCGGGGCGTCAGGCTCTACCGCAGTGTGACCCGCCAGCAAGAGGCCACCGCTCCGGGCGCACCACGTGAGGTGGACCTCCCGTGGATGTGCCTCGTCGGTTACGTTGCCAACGATGCTGTACGCATTCAGGGAGCCCCCGGCAATCGCGGCCACGAACGCATCCTCGTGGGTAGCAACGAAACCCACACCAACCAACCCGGCTATTTTTATGCGTACGCCAACGACGCCTGGGGCTTCTACGGCAACAACCGTGGCAGCATCCGATTGACCGTCACCCGGAAATCTTGACCCGGAAGCCGCTCGCGCGGAGTTCGCACTGCCCCCGTCTTGCCCCACTCGAGAGGGCTTTCGGCCACAGCGGACAACAATCGCAGGCTCAGACTCAGGCACTGTGCGCCCGGACCACCTGGCCCCAAAGACAGCGAAAGTACGCCAACCGCCAGCCGGTGCAGGATCACTCTCACAGGCGGTGGCCGACCGGAGCGTGGCGTACCGCGGCGCATGAGCGTACTCGTGCGCCGGCCGGACCGGACTCCGGCAGAGCACCGAGAGAGCGAAGGTTGGCATTCGGCAGTCTGCTGCGGCGCCCGCATCATGGGCAGGGAGCAATCATGAACCTGTCGCCATGTGCGCTGTGGACAACCTGCACGTCCTCGCCTGCCGCGTTGCGGCCTGCCGCCTCCGCAACCAGTCGCGGTTACAACTGCGGGTCACCCGCAGGCAGCCACTGGGGCTCAGGCTCGGTGCCTCGTACCGGAGCGGGCAAATCGCCCAGATCCCCATCGTCACGTGCCGGAACGACACTTACCCCCAGGCCAGTGCCTTGCTGCCCGTGAGCTCGGTGGGTATGCCTAGGCGACACCTGGGCGTGACCCGAACGGCAGAGGGTTTTGAACTGACATCGCGATGACCCATGGCCTGCTGGCGCCACGGCCCGCTCCTGCACAGCGGCGCAGGCGGGCCGTGGCGTCCTGCCGGACAGAACCACCTCCCTCGGGTGTGAGGGAGGCAGTCGCACGCGGCGTCGACAGATCTGCTGCACATGCAGCGATCGCGTCAGTCCTGGCGGCTGGTCACCTCGATGAGGTGAAACCCGAACTGAGTCTTCACCGGCCCCTGGACTGTGTTGAGGGGGGCAGAGAAGACGACGGTGTCGAACTCCGGAACCATCTGCCCCGGGCCGAACGAACCGAGGTCACCGCCCTGGCGACCGGAGGGGCAGGTGGAGTTCGCCTTGGCGGCCTCGGCGAAATCCGCTCCAGCTGCAAGCTGAGCCTTCAGCTCATTCGCCTTGTCTTCAGAGGCCACGAGAATGTGACGTGCAGAAGCCCTAGCCATCAGTTACATCCTTCCGAGTACACGTATGTCGACCCCAGCCGGTGGGCGAGGCCGTTGCCACCAATCTAAGCGTGATCACTCCCCGCCCGGGTAACGGGCGGGGTGAACACGGGCACGGTGCGCGAAAACACGGCCAGGGATTGCTGAACGGAGGGCGGGCGGACGCTCGTGACATCGCCGCCACATTCGGGAGCGTCACCCGGGTGCGCTTGGAGGAGTGCTCCGGTCTCCGTGAAGAGTGCCCGGCGGGTGGTGGGGCGGCCGGCGGCGACCACGTCCGGGCGGACTCGAGCACGTCCCACTTCCCGAACCGATGCGCACCCGGTCGCGCGCACTGGCCACCGAGACCGTGCGGAGGCCCGCATGACACCGCAGCCTCCCGCCGACCGGCGCATGGTGAACGCCCGCCGTGCCGCATCGCGGGGACGTGTCCCGGCGGCCTGTACCGCCGGCAAGCCGACCCACGGACGCACGGCGAGTCGGCGCGCCCACTGCGCGTGGGCGGCCGCCACACCCCGCACCGAGGAGCTGGTCTCATGGCGTTTCCCGCAAGCGGCTGTTCCGACGCCTGCGTGCGATCCCCAGGTTCAACGACCACGGCACCCGGCTGTTGCCCTACTACGACGAGCACCCCGACGAGATGCCGCTCGGACCGCGGCCTTCAGGCGACGGCGCGCCAAGGCATTGCGGCCGGCCAGCGGGGGCCGTGCTCGGGGTCGCCGGCGAAGATGTACTGCTGCTCCGGGGTGACGGTCATGCCGAAGTCGTACAAGGACGGGGCGCCGGGCTCTGTCATGGAGCCCTTGGGGCAGGCCGACCGGCAGCAGCGGTATCGCCCGTCGGCTGCGAGTGGCAGGCTTGAAGGGCCGGAACCGGAAGGCAGCCTCTGCCTTTTCCAAAGGCGGGTGAGTTGCCCGCCGGGCGGCCGCCACCCAGTGGGCGACGGCCGCGGGCGCGAGGCGTAAGGCGCCCCGCCGATGCCTCGCGCGGTGCGTCCCGCGCGGCACGGGGCGGACGTGCCCCGTCTCGAACAACCGCGAGGACGGTGGCTGGAGCTGTATCGGGCGGCGATGCGGCTCCAGCGTCCCTATGGGGCGGTCGGCTCGGGGACCGGGAGCCTTCGAAGTGCGGCGAGCCCGCCGGCGCTGTTACGGCGTGCGCGTCGCGTGGCACTTCCGAGAGTAGGACGCCCGCCGGGGGCGTGGCACCGGCATCGCCCCGGACGCCCTCTCTCCACTCGGGTCCCCGCCCTTTCCCGGAGCATGCCTGGCTCTCTCCTACTGTCTCTTCCCCGCTGCATGTCGCGCCGAGGTGAAGCCGCGCCCGGGGACGCCCCGGGGACGCGTTAGTGAGGGATTAGTCGATCATCAGCGGCGGCGAACAGGGTGGTGGGCAGGACGCGGAAGGCACCGCGTTTCGGGCGCACTCCAACCACCCAAGGGGTATTCATGTCGCGCAAGATTGTTGTTCGCCGGGCCCGCACCGTCGCGGCGGCTTCGCTGATCGCCGCTGCGGCGTTCTCGCTCACCGCCTGTGGCGGCGGTGACACCACAACCGGTGCCAAGGGCGGCCCGTCCCCGGTCGCCACGCCCGTCCACCCGGGCGGCACACCCACCGTCGATCCGAATCCGGGTGGTACGCCCACCATCGACTCGCGCGGTTCCTCCGGCGGCTCCACCGGCGACTCCGGCAAGGCGGTCGAGGCCAAGGCGGGCAGCGCCTCCGAGGGCTCCTCGTTGGCGCGCGGGTGCACCAGCGGCCACCTCAAGGCCGTGTGGTCGACCTTCGAGGGCGGGCCGGACATGGACTACGACGGGCAGCAGACTGCCCGGGTGGTGCTGACGAACACCGGCACGACCGGGTGCACCATGGCCGGCTTCCCCGGCGTCCAGCTCCAGACTGCTCACGGTGACACCTGGGACCTCAAGCGCAGCAACAAGGAGCCGGAATCCGTGCGGCTGGATGCCGGTGGGAAGGCCGTCTTCGACATCACCTTTCTGGCGTCGACCCGCGAGGATGACCGGAAGTTCGCACCGAACCAGGTAGTGATCACGCCGCCGAACGAGCGCGGGAACATCGTGCTGGACTGGCCGTACGGCGGTGCGCTGCTGGATCAGTCGGGCGCCACCCGCCCGGGGACCTTCGTCGGCCCGGTCGCCACGACGGAGTGACGCGCCGGTCTCCGCTGGTGCGCTGGTCAAGGAGGAGTCCACCTACAAGCGCCTGGTAGAGGTTGTCGGGATTCGCCCGCCGCTGGGGCCGCAGCCCTTGGGAGGCCCGGCAGGATGACACCGAGACCCCCGCCGGTCGCCTGTCCTGACTCCCGCTTTCCGCGCTGCCTGCCACAACGCCATGTGGAACGAGGTTCGTGGTGCATGCAGGCAACCGCGTCCCTCGTAGAGGCGAGTGCCGCTCCCACGGGCGGGTGGAGCAGCACCCGCGCTCACCGGCCGGTGGAACGTACTGGCCTTCCCCTCAGCCTGCTGCTGTGGCGATGACCTCGTCCAGGATCTCGCGTGTGTACAGCAGGTCCTTGATCGAGCGGTCGACCCGGGCACGCTCTGCCGTCAGCTGCTCGACCAGCCACGGCGTGGCCGTCTGCGCCGGGCCCCCGTCGTGGTCTCGCATGCAGGGCAGAAGACTTGCGATCTTCTCGCCGCACAGCCCGGCGGCCAACAGCTGCTGGATGAGGATCACGCGGTCCACAGCCGCCTCCGGGTACTCCCGGTGCCCTCCAGCCGTGCGCTCCGAGGCCAGCATGCACTTCTGCTCGTAGTAGCGCAGGGAGCGTACGCTCACGCCCGTACGCCGGGACAGTTCACCGATCTTCATGAATCCCCCAGTCCCTCACCTGATCAAGGGTTGAACCTGACACCGGTGTCAGATCCTATGGTTCCCGCATGACGAACACAGCCCCCTCTCCTCTCCTCACCCCCTACTCCTCGAAAAGTCTCTCCCTCCCCAACCGCCTCGTCATGGCCCCTATGACCCGCTTCCGCGCGCACGAGGACGGGACACCGCTCCCGGTGGTCGCGGAGTACTACGCGCAGCGCGCGGAAGCCGGCCTCCTGATCACCGAGGGCATTTGGCCACACCGCCGGGGCCAGAGTGGCTGGCGCATCCCGGGCCTGGAGACCGAGGCCCACGTAGTCGGCTGGCGTGCGGTGACCGAGGCCGTGCATGCGCGCGGCGGACGCATCTTCGCGCAGCTCATGCACGGCGGCCGCCAGGGACACCCGCGCTCGCGGCTGCTCGGCGACCTCCCGGCCGGCCCCTCCGCCGTTCCGGTCCCCGGCCCCGTCCACGTCAAGGACGGCAAGGCCGAGGCACCCCTGCCGCGCGAAATGACCGCGCAGGACATCCGCACCGCGATCGACGATCACGTCAGCGCCGCCCGCAACGCGCTACGGGCAGGCTTCGACGGCGTGGAGCTCCACGGCGCCAACAGCTACCTCATCCACCAGTTCCTCGCCGACAACACCAACCGCCGCGACGACGCGTACGGGCGCGACAAGACCCGGTTCGCCATCGAACTGGTCACCGCAGTCGCCGACGCCATCGGAGCACCTCGGCTCGGGCTTCGACTCTCCCCGGGCAACCCGCAGTTCGGGATGACCGAGCACGCCCCGGCCCCCGCCTACCGTGCGCTGATCGAGGCGCTTAACCCGCTCGGCCTGGCGTACCTCCACCTCACCGACAACGACCACTACCCGGCCCTGGCAGACCTGCGCCCCCGGTGGAACGGCACCCTCATCGCCAACGTCGGCGAAAACCACGCCCCCACCACTCAGCAACAGGGAGAACGCGTGCTCGCACAGGACCACGCAGACCTGATCTCCTACGGACGCGCCTTCCTCACCCACCCCGACCTGCCCGCACGCATCGCCGTCAACGATCCGCTCGCGACACCGATCGACATGGAGCACCTCTACACCCACGGTGCACAGGGCTACACCGACTACCCGACGCTCGGGCAACAGCACGCGAAGCAGTTTGCCGCCCGCGCGGCATAGGCATCCACCGCACCTGCAGGGCCCCACAGCTCCGATGTGTCCTCAAGTGCGCACGACAGCTCTGCGAGGCCGCCTCACATCACTTCAGGCTGACGAACACACTGCACAGCCACATGACCAGCCCACCCGTTCCACTCATGGGCGCATCCTTCCGCTGCAAAGGGAGTCCGCCACAAAGGGAGCCCTCCTCCAGTGTCGACATGAGGCCCCTTCAGCGGTTCGTGCGGCCCAGGGCGCAACTTTCGGCTGCGGCCCGATCCGTGTTGAGGTCCCACAGGCGCGCAGAATCATCGGCGCCAGTGGTCACGGTGCTGCTCCCGTCCGGGCTGAAGGTCACGAAGTACCGTCAGTCCCCCTGCACCCATGCCGGTGAGGCGTGCGCCTGCGGCGAGGGGTCGGCTTCGTGGGGAAGGGTGCGCATCAGCCGTATGCCCGGCGGGAGGCCGTCGGCCTCGCCGAGCTCGGCCTCCGCCCACAGCTCGGGGCCGGCGGTGGTGGCCACGTAGAACTTTCCGCCATCCTCCACCGCCGTTCGTTGGCTTGGCCGCCGCTTCCGTGCGGAGGCTCTGCGTCCTCGTCCGCGCCGCGGCATCTGGCCCTGCCAAGGAGTGGCGGCTGCCGTGCACTGGAGGGCAACGACGGCAGTGTTCTCTTCGGCGGCCTTGATGCGCACCGGCTGAATGACGCAGAGCCGGGAGAGAACCTGACAGGCCGAAGAGATCGAGAAGTGGTGTGAACGCTGCGGACCGACTCGCCGGGGCGTGGCGGGGCTGGTTGGCGCGGGGAGCCGACGGGCAACGTGGGCCCGGGCATTCTTGGCCTTCGCCGACGTGATGGTCCCCTCGGGGCCTGAGGTCGGCACCCGCAGAGCAGCCCAGCGCCGCGAAGCCACTGCCGAGAAGGACCGCCGACCGTGCCAGAACGCCGCGCCTTGGGGCGAGGGCGCAGGTGAGGGCGTCGTCACGGCGCTGGGTCAGCCCTTACGGCCTACTGCTCCGTAGGCGACGATCGGGTGCTGCCCCGCGTCGGCCGCGAGCGAGTGCTCCGGTCGCCAGGCGGAAGCCTGCACCAGGCCGGGATCGAGCAGCTGGTAGCCCTCGAGGAAGGACAGCAACTGGGCGCGGCGACGCAGGGTGATCTGTGCCGTGGCGCTCCGGTAGACGGCGGCAGCGTCCTCGATTCCCTCGGTGCGGAAGTCGGCGGTGGCGTGGCTGAGGATGAGATGACTGCCCCGGGGGAGGGCCTCGGTCAACGTGGCCACGATGCCGGCCGGGTCCTCCTCATCGCTGACGAAGTGAAGAACGGCGACCAGCATCACGGCGACCGGCTGGTCGAAGTCGATCAATTGGCGGATCACGGGGTGTTCGAGGATCGCCCTGGGCCGGCGCAAGTCGGCCAGGGCGAAGCCGGTGCGGTCGGCGTTCGTCAGTTTCGCCCCGGCGTAGGTGGCGACGATGGGGTCGTTGTCGACGTAGGCGACTCGCACGTCCTGTGCGATCTGTCGGGCGACTTCGTGAGTGTTGGGGGAGGTGGGGATGCCGGTCCCGATGTCGATGATCTGTCGGATGCCGTCGGACACCACCTGGCGTACTGCGCGGTGCATGAAGGCCCGGTTGCCACGGGCCTGGGCCTCCGCATCAGGCAGAAGTTCCATGACCCGGTCCGCTGCCTTGCGGTCGGACTCGTAGTTGTCCCGTCCGCCGAGGTAGTAGTCGTACATCCGGGCCGGATGCGGGGTGCTCGTGTCGATCTCCTCAGCGAGGAAGCCGTGGTCGTTCATTGTGCAGCCTTTCAAGAGGAGGTCGGCCAACCGGCGCCGAACGGCGCGAGGGCGCCCTGGGTCGGGAGCCCCCGTGCAGGGTGGCCGTCCCAGTGCACCACGCACCGGGAACGCGGCTGACAAGCACTCTAACGGCGTTGAGTCGCACGCAAGTTCAGCCCCCGCGCAGAAGAATCGCGGGGCAAGTACCGGCGGATGAGCACGAAGTCGGCACGTAGCGGCTGTGCCGATCCGGCACAACAGACGCGTGTACCTGTGCCGGCTTCTCGTAGGGGGCGGGTCGGTCTTCGCTGACGGCTCGGCTTCTCACTGCCCGCGGGCTTCCACCGCACCCACCAGTACAGGATGTCTCAACGCCACAGTCGCGCAGGCAGCGCACCATCGCCGTGGTCGGTGCGCCGGCCGAGAAGAAGGTATCCGTGGAGCGCGATCGGCTCTTCACCTCTCGGGGTGTGGAGTGGGCAGCATGCTCGTGGCCGTGGCCGTGGCCGTGGCCGTGGCCGCGGCGGTGCGGGCTGCCGCGGCACTGCGACGCCCGTACATGGCCGGTTTTAGAAAGCTTCGAGCCGCCCGGCTGAGCTGTGCTGCCTGCGCGGCACGCTTCCCTCAGCGGTCGGCGCCCGGGCCGTTCGTATCGCCGCCTGCTGCCTCGGCGCTGTCGGCGTGGCCGCCCGCGCCGAGGAGGCCGGTGGCTTCGAACGGCTCGGCGGCGGCCAGACGCGGCAGTTCGTGCCGGGACAGCGTGGTGACGACGGGGGGCATGGCGGCCCGTACCAGTTGGGTCGCCCGCAGCCAGGAAGGTACGTAGACGGACGGTCGCCGCCGTTCGATCGCGGCCACCAGCCGACCGGCGACATACGCGACGGGGTACACCTTGCGCGCGGGCTTTGGCATGTGAGCGCGCAGTTCGCGGAGGACCGCGTGCTCGTCGGCATCGCGGATCATGTCGGTGTCGGTCCAGTTGATGTAGGCGATGCCGACGCCCACGTGCTGGTGGGCGAGTTCCGCGCGCAGTGAGTGGGCGAAGGATTCCACGCCGGCCTTCGAGGCGCAGTAGGCACTCATCATGGGTGCCGCGCCGATGGACGCCAGCGAGGCGACCTGCAGGAAGTATCCGCGAGTGTGGAGCAGCGCCGGGAGGAAGGCACGGGCGGTGACGGCGCTGCCGATGAGGTTCACCTCGATCACCCGTCGCCAGGACGCGGGGTCGGACTCCACGAAGGGCCCGCCTTCCGCCAGGCCGGCGTTGGCCACGACCACGGAAGGGGGCCCGAACCACTCGCCGACCTCGGCGGCCACCCGGGCCATGGCGGCGTCATCGGTGACGTCGACCTCCCAGCACCGGGACTCGCCCGGCAGTGAGTCCCGGACCTCGGCCAGTGTCTGCTCCTCGCGGCCCAGCAGAGCCACTTTGGCGCCGCGGTCGGCCAGTTTCCTGGCCATTGCCGCGCCCAGGCCCCGGGCCGCTCCGGTCACGACAGCGGTCCTGCCGTGCAGCGCGCTCACCTCGGCTTCCATGGAACGACTCCTCTCCGGCCGCCGGGTACATAGGCTCGCCCGCACGCTTGTTGACGTGCGCTGCGCTGTTCACGGCCGCCGTTGCTCACGGTAGGCGCGGACGGCATTTTTGGACCTCGCGACGCGCGGCCCTTCGCGCGTCGGCCCGGGCGGTGCGGCCCACCGTGCGCACCTTGCAAGGGCCCGGCCCGCAACTTGAACAGGCCGGCGTGAAAAGGCCGGCGCTTGGGCGCAAGGGGGCTGGGGGAGTAACTGAATGGTGCAAGCGTGGCGCGAACAGCTCTGTAAGCACGAGGGCCACCACCGGTGGACGCTGAAGGACGTCAGCGCCGGCTGCGTCAGGATGCAGAACGTCGCCAGAAACCGCTTCATCGAACCGGAACAACCGGAACGCAGCAACGAAAGCCAGGGCACCTACAACGGCGCTACCGGCTGGTGGAAGACGGTCAAACTCGTTCGCCGGCTCTGCGCAGGGTGCGGGCCAGGAGTGGGCTGTCCGGCGGTACGGCGAGTTCTTTGCCGGTGGCGGCTATGGGAGGGGCGGCTGCGCGGCGGCGGGGTCGAGGGCGTGGGCGATGCCGGTGTCCAGGTCGGTGGCGCAGCCGGCGTCGAAGGCGCGCCGGTAGGCGTCCTCGCCGAGGGCTTCGCGGGTCCGGCGTTCGCAGACTTGGCGGGCGGCGTTCACCGCGGGTGAGCCCGGCTGTGGCCGACCGAGTGTCTCCCACAGCTGCATGGCCAGGCCGAGCAGCCACGCGGCGTCCCGGTGCCGGCCCGTGGCGCTGGCGGCGCGGGCCAGCGCTTCCAGGGCCAAGCCGGTGCCCACGCCGTCGCGCAGCCGGTGTTTGACCAGCAGCGCGGCCCGGGCGTGCTCGTGGGCCTCCGGGAACCGGCCCAGGGCCAGCTCGGCCTCGGCGCGGACGAAGTCGCCCCAGGCGCACATGCTGCGCTCGCCGCTGCGCTCGCCGGCGGCGCTCAGCTCGTCCAGCCAGGCGAAGGCTTCCTCGAAGCGTCCCACGGTGACGAGCGAGTGGGTGAGGAGGACCAAGGCCGACAGGGGAATCAAGGTGAGTGTTCTTTCGCGCCAGTCCGTGGCGAGCAGGGCCTCGGCCCGGGACATCGCCTGCTCCAGGTCGCCGCTCATTACCGACGCCCGCAGCGCGGTGGCGGCCGCGTAAATCCGCTCCGTGTCGCCGAAGTGTGCGGCCAGAGCGGTGCACTCGGCGGCCCGTTCCTTCAGGGCGGGGGGATCGCCCAGGTAGAGCAGCACCAGACCGCTGGCGTACAGGGCCTTCACCCGGGCCGGCGAGGGGGCGGTGTCGGCGGCCAGGGCTTGGTCCAGGTAGTGCCGGCCCTCCCTGACGAACCCGCATTCCTGCCAGAAGAACCACAGCGCCGAGGCCATCTCCAGCGCGATGTGGCCCTCGGATTGGCCCTCGGGTTCGGTCAGGCTGTACTCCAGCGCGGCGCGGAGGTTGTCGTGCTCGGCGGTCATCCGGTCGTACCAGGTGAACTGGTCGGGCCCGATCCAGGCGGCGTCGCCCCGGTGGGCCAGGGTCAGGTAGTGGTCCCGGTGGCGGCGGCGCAGCAGCTCGTCCTCGCCGATGCCGCGCAGCCAGTGGGCGCCGTACTCGCGGAGGGTGTCCAGCATCCGGTAGCGCTCGCCGCCCCCGGTGGGCTGCCAGATGAGGATCGACTTCTCCCGCAGTGTGCCCAGCACGGCCGGGATCTGCCGGGCCGGGAGGTGGGCATCGGCGCAGACCTGCAGGGCGGTTTCGGCGTCGAAGCTGCCGGCGAAGACCGACAGCCGGGCCCACAGCAGCCGTTCGGCTGGGGTGCACAGCTGGTGGCTCCAGCCGATCGCGGTGCGCAGGGCCTGGTGCCAGGGGGGTTCGGCGTCGGTGGCGACGTCGTCGGTGTCGCCCAGGACGGCGAAGCGGTCGTCCAGCCGGGCGGTCAGTTCCCGTACCGGCAGGTCGCGCAGGCGGGCCGCGGCCAGTTCGATCGCCAGGGGCAGTCCGTCCAGCCGGCGGCACAGCCGGACCAGCTCCGCGCGGTCGTCATCGGTCACCGTGAAACCGGGCACCGCCTCCCTGGCGCGCAGGGTCAGCAGCACCACCGCATCCGCCGTGCCCGCCCGCGCATCGTCGGCCTCGGGCACGGGCAGCGGCTCGATGGTGAGGACCTGTTCACCCACCACGTCCAGGGTGCGGCGGCTGGTGGCCAGGATCCGCAAGCCGGGCGCCGCCCTCAGCAGCACCTCGGCGGCGAGCGCGCAGGCATCGGTCAGGTGCTCGCAGGTGTCCAGCACCAGCAGCAGGTCCCGCTCGGCCAGGTACTCCGCCACCACATCGATCATCGGGCGGGTGGTCTGGTCGGCCAGCGGCAGGGCTTCGGCGATGACGTGCGCCAGCAGGGCGCCCTGGCGCAGCGGCGAGAGCTCCACCAGCCAGGCCCCGTCCCGGAAGCGGGACTGGAGTGCGGTGGCGGCGTTCAGCGCCACCCGGGTCTTCCCCACCCCGCCGACCCCGGTCAGCGTCACCAGCCGCGCGGGCCCCTCGCGCGAGGACCCCTCGAACAGTCGCTCGATCTCCGCCAGCTCCGCCCCGCGGTCGACCGTCCCCGTCCGCGGCTCCGTCAGATTCCCCACCCGCCGCTCCTCCTCCGCCACAACGACTGCCCTCCTCGGCCCGGTCCCACGCGACCACCGCGTGCCTCGGGAGGCAGCCTGCACCAGCTCGCCACGCTGCGTAACTGTTGCCGTCAAATGCCAGAAACGGCCGTATCGCGGATCGCAAAGGACCACGGCGGATCAGATGACGGTCTCTGCCGCACTGTGTGCCTCGCGTGGTAGGTATCGGTCATGCCGCCACTACCGAAGGAGCCGACGCTCGCCCAGCCCGTCGACACCTCGTCCTGGCAGCCGGGTGGGCGGCGGAGCGAAGTGGGACGGCTTCCCTGCGCGGCTCGCCCCACGCCTGGCCGAGCAGCACCCGGCCCACTTCGTGGTCTTCGCCCTCCTCTCACACGATCGGCCGGTCACCCAACCCTGCCCGGCAGCTGCGATGCGGCCAACCGCCGAGCACGGGTAAAACTTCCATGCCCAACACCGCCATCACACAGAACCGATGGCTGATCCGGGCGGGGCTTCTTGCGCAGCGATGCTTGCGTGCAAGGCTGGGCACGAGGCTTGTCCAGGCCCCGCGAACACTGGAGGACACTGTGGACTGGACGCAGTTCGCGCAGCAGATGGCGTCGATGGCGCGGGACCTGCTGGCGCAGGACTCGGTGTCCGCGACGCTGGAGCGGATCACGGAATCGGCCACCGAATTGGTCGACGGCTGCGACGCGGCCGGCATCCTCGTCCTGCACGCGAGAAATGTGGAAACCCTCGCCCCCACCCACCCTCTCGTCATCGACAGTGACCAACTGCAGCAGCAGCTCGGCGAAGGCCCCTGCTTCGACGCCGCCCACACGCAGAAGGAAAGCGTCTTCCGTATCGCCGACGTCACCACCGAACACCATCGCTGGCCCGCCTACGCCCCTCAGGCCCGTGCCCTGGGCGTGGGCAGCATGATGGGCTTCCTGCTGTTCACCGACGACGAGAACCTCGGCGCGCTGAACCTCTACTCCCGCAAACCCGGCGCGTTCACCTCGGACAGCGAGACCGCCGGGTGGCTGCTGGCCTCCCACGCGGCGATCGCCTTCTCCACCGCCCGTACCCACGCCCAGATGGAACAAGCCGTCGCCACCCGCCACACCATCGGCGAGGCCATGGGCATCCTCATGGCCAGCCACCACCTCAACCAGGACGAAGCCTTCGACGTGCTGCGCCGCTACTCGCAGGAGACCAACACCAAACTCCGCGAGGTAGCCCTCCGAGTCTGCCAACAAGGCGCCCTGTCCTGACCTCTCCAGGGGCTATTTGGCCGAAGCGGAGGGGTCTGAGCCGGGCCGGGCCTCAGGGGAACGCCGCCGAACCCAGCCTTGCGCACCAAGTTCCGTTTGCGGGACGTGAGTGAGGCGTTTCCGGAAGGTCAGTGGCTCTGGGAAAGGCGGTGTTCACACCGCGGGAACGACGCAGAAGGTCCCGCACAACGAGCAGGGGGATCCTGACATGCGTACTGCCCGGACTCGTACCGCCACTCTGGCCGCCGTCACCGCTGCGCTGGCGCTGGGCCTGACGGCCTGCGGCGGTTCCGACGACGGCTCGTAGGCGGCGGGCGGCGACAGCACCGCCGGCGCGGCGCAGAGCCGGTCCATCTCCCACGGGGAGAGCAAGGGTGGCGTGGAGCAGGCAACTGGCGGCACCAAGGAAGACGTGCGCTCGGAGGCCGCTTCGGGCGGGTCGGAGGAGGCCGCGAGCAAGGGCCAGGCCGCCGGGGCTCAGCAGTGCCGGGGTGATGAGTTGCTGCTGACCGCAGTGCACCGGTGCGCCGGGCAGCAGGGCGACCATCTGCTGGTCACCGCGTCGAATGAGGGTGCCAAGCCGTGTTGGGTGACTTCGTGCTGAACTGGAGCACGACGAAGCCGTACAACTTCTGACGCCCCACCTGCCTGACCCGACTGCCTTCCCTTTCGTCCGTCTGTGCCGCGGGAGGCCCGCTGGTCTGTCTCCGCCTGCACGCACGGTTTTGTCCCTTCCGCGGGTGCGGTGGCTAGTGGCTGCGGGCGTAAGCCATCCCCGCCTCCCACGGGACCGCGCGTCCTGCCTGATAGGCAGCCTCGTAGCTGCGGTCGCCGATGGCTGTGCGGGCCTGTGTCTCGCACCGTTCGCGTGCGGCGACCCAGTCGGGCAGCCCGAGCTGCGGCTGGCCCAGCGTGTCCCACAGCTGCTGGGCCATGCCGAGCAGGCGGGCGGCGCGCTCGCCGAGGCCTGCGGCGGCCGTGGCGGCGGCGATCACATCCAGGCACATGGCCACGCCCAAGCGGTCGTTCAGCCTCTGCTTGACCTCAAGGACGGCTTGGCCGCGGTGTTGTGCCGCGGTGTTGTGTCCGCGGGACAGCTCGGCCCGAGCGAGCAGATACTCGGCGTAGGCCCGCATCCATACCTCGCCGTACCGCTCGCAATCGTCGCGCAGATGCTCAAGAACGGCGACAGCCTCCTCGATCTCCTGCTCCAGGGTGTGCGCGTGGCCGAGGAACAAGGCGGACGCCAGGACAGGATAGGCCAGCCCGCCCTCGCATCGGTGACCGTCGAACAGGGGGAGCGCCAGGACCTTCGCACGCTGGGTGTCGCCACTGATCACCACGGCGAGGGCGACCATAGCCCGCGCCAAGTCCGCCGCCTGGGTGTCGCCCAGATGCTTGGCCATGTCGGCGCCTTCGGTGGCCCGGGCCTCGGCTGTCCGCCCATCTCCCAGGGTCGACAGGACCAGAGAGCAGACCCACAGCGCCCGGGCACGCGCCCGGCTCGGTTCGGTGTCCAGGGCCAGGGCTCGCTCCAGGTAGTGCAATCCCTCCCTGGCGAACCCGCAGCAGTGCCAGAAGAACCACAGTGCCCCGGCCAGCTCCATGGCGGCCTGCCCTCTTGGCCGGTCCAAAGAGAACTCCAGGGCGGCACGCACGTTGTCCAGCTCTGCCGCCAGCCGGCCGCACCAGGCGTACTGGTCCGGTCCCAGCCAGGCGCTGTCTCCCCGTTGGGCCAACGCCAGGTAGTAGTCCAGGTGGCGGCACCGCAGCAGGTCCTCCTCGCCCAGCGCGCGCAGCCAGTGGCTGCCGAATTCGCGGATGGTGTCCAGCATGCCGTAGCGCTCGCCGTCGCCCGTGGGCTGCCAGGTCAGGATCGACTTCTCGACCAGTCCGTCCAACAGCCCCAGCAGCTTGTCCACGGGCAGCCATTCGTCCGCGCACACCTGACGCGCCGTCTCGGCGTCGAAGCTTCCCGCGAACACCGAAAGCCGCGCCCACAGCAGCCGTTCCCCCGGTGCGCACAGCTGGTGGCTCCATCCGATCGCGGTACGCAACGCCTGATGCCACGGCGGGTCGGCGTCCGGCACCGCCTCGCGGTCGTTGCCCAGCACGCCGAACCGGTCCTCGAGCTTCTCCGCCAGCTCGGTCATGCTCAGCTCGCGCAGCCGGGCCGCGGCCAGCTCGATCGCCAGCGGCAGCCCTTCCAGGCGGCGGCACAACCGTACGAGCTCCGGCCGGTTGGTGTCGGTGACAGTGAAGCCCGGCATGGCCTCCGCGGCGCGCTCGGCCAGCAGCGCCACCGCATCCTCCTCGCCCCCCAGCAGGTCGCCCTCCTCGGGCACCGGCAGCGGGTCGAGCACGACCATCTCCTCGCCCACCAGATTCAGTGGACGCCGGCTCGTGGCCAGGATCCGCAGGCCCGGCGCGGCCCGCAGCAGCACCTCCGCCGCCAGCGCACAGGCGTCGGCGAGGTGCTCGCAGGTGTCCAGCACCAGCAGCGTCTCCCGCTCGGCCAGGTACTCGGCCACCACGTCGATCATCGGCCGGGTCGTCTGGTCGGCCAGCGGCAGCGTCTCGGCGATGACATGCGCCACCAGCGCACCGTGCCTCAGCGGCGACAGTTCAACGAACCAGGCCCCGTCCCGGAACTGCCCCTGCACAGCTTCTGCGACCGCCTGTGCCAGGCGGGTCTTTCCCACGCCGCCGACCCCGGTCAGCGTTACCAGCCGGGACGACCGGCGCACGAGGCCCGCCACATGTGTCAGTTCAGTCGCGCGTCCAATCAGACGCGTACGAGGTACCGGTAGGCTGCCCATCCTCCATAGCATCTTCCTCCGTCAGCCGAGCATGACCGGATGACGGCGAAGACGTGAAAGTTGGGCAACCCTGCCGCATTCTCTCCGCGGCGGGGCCACCGATTGCCAGAAGCGGATCGCTTAGAGGCGGCGGGAAGCCTCGTCGCGAGCCGGCGGCGAGCCCCCACCGATCCGCAAGCCCTCCGACGGATCGAGATCAGCTGGGAGGGAAGAGCTGGCCGGCCGAGCGGGCGAGGGCGCCGAGCGTGCGGCGGTGGTCCTCGCTCCACCGGCTCGACCGGTGGCGATGCACGGAGATGACCCCTATCAAGACGCCCGCCGGGCCCAGGATGGGCAGGGAGGCCACGGAGCCGACAGGTACATCGCAGAGCACGTCCAGCGACGCGGTGCCTAGGTAGAGGGGCGAGGAGGTCACCTCCTCGACGTAGATGGGGCACCGGTCCTGGGCGGCCACGCCGCAGGTGCTTTCGCGGTCGCTCACCGTCTCGAAGAAGCTGAGAAAGGGCCGGGCGAAGCCACGCTGCCTGACGATGCGCAGCGCCCCGGTCGCAGGGTCGTAGGCCTGGGCGTTGCCCAGCGGGGCGCCGGTAATCCGCTGAGCGAAGGCCAGCGCCTCGAGCAAGACAGCGTGGTGGGGAGAGTGCTCGGTGCGATGCTCGGCCGCACACGTCCGCAGGAGCTGCGCGGCCACGGGGTCCCGGCTGAGCCGGACGGTGCGCAACACCGTGCCGTTCGCCGCCCCCACCACGAATGCACGGGCCGCGCCCGTCATGCGGTGGTGCAGCTCAAGAAGCAGGTCCAGGCCGGCCAGCCCGCAGAACGTCACCCGGCTCAAATCCAGCACGACCTGCGCGGAGCAGTCCTGGGGGCCGGGCAGCCGGCGCAGCAGGGCCGGCACGGAAAGCCTGTCCAGTTCGCCCGCGATGCGGATGACGGTGCGTTGACCGGAGGTAGTCACACTGAAACGCGCATGGTGCGCGGGTACCGACCACGACATGTTTGACCTGCCCGAGATCGCTGGTGGCAAGACGCTGCATGGTCCGCACGTCGTGCGTCGTAGATACCCCACCGTAGCCGCGGGGCCGGTGCCGCCGGAGGAGTTGGACGGAACTGGCCGCCATGTGAAGACCGCTTGGCCCGTCCACCTCGGCCCGCGCCGCCCGCCGAGGACGACGCCGACGTCACGCTGGACGACGTCGGCCGCAGTGGGCCGGGCATTGCCGTGGAATGTCGGGCGGGCTGGTGCTCGCTGCCACGGCCCGTGTCAGCACGTCGACCGGGCGAGCCGGTCGCCGGCACCACCTGTCGGCGCTCGGGTTCGGGTCAGTGCAGGTGTAGACGGGTGAGGGCGGTGGTCCAGTCGGTGGCGATGGCCTCTTGGGCGGCGGCCAGGGTGACCTGGCGGGTGCAGACGGCTGGCTTTGTGAAGGCGGCCTTCGATGTCGTCTTTGGGGTTGTGGACGCCGCTGCCGGGGGAGGGGGCTCGACCCACACGTTGCGGGGGTCGTTGGGGTCGCCGCCGAGCTCCAGGCTGACCAGGTGGTCGTATTCGGCGCCGCCGCGGAGCCCGGTGTAGTGGTAGGAGCGGATGTTGGCGGCCATTCCGGGCCGGTGACGGACTGGGGTGGGCGGGTGGTGTGGGTGCAGCCGGGGTGGCAGATGGTCCGGGCGAGGTTGGCCCGGGCGGCGGCCGGGCTGGTGGCCCCGGGGTGCAACGGGCGTCGGGCAGCGGCTGACCATGCTGCGTGTGGCGGTAGTGGCAGGTGCCGGGCGCGGGCTGGGGCTGGATGGTGTAGTGCCGTTGCGGGCCGGGCCCGACCGGCAGCGTCCGCACGGCCGGCCTGGCCGGCGACGGGGACCTGACGGGCGGCGGACGCGGGCGCGCCGGGCATCATGGCCAGGGCGGCGGTGGCCAAGGCGGCTACAGCGGCGGACCGGAACATGGCGAGTTCCCCCCAGGAGACGGTGGCGTCTGGAAGGACCTTCCCGCCGTCCGGACTCGGTGGGAGCTGGCATATCAAGCCTTTGCCTGACTCACGCGACTTTTGACGGCGTGCTCGAATCCGTCCATCAGAGCCCGGGGGCCCGCACGGCTGTCGCCGGAGCCGGGGGAGCGGTACATGTATCTCATGGGCGGCAGGGTCCGGTGGCCGGTGATCGTGGACCGGGCGCGCGAGATCGTGGAGAGCTAGGCGGAGGGCAAGAAGGACGACCCCCGCTGGCCCGCCTCCGCCCGCACCCACGGCTTCGACGTAGACCAGCCCGTCCAGTGGGAAGTCGAAGCCTCGGACCCCAACGAACAACGAACTGCAGCGCTTGGCCCTCGATGCCATCGCCCCGCTCGTCGACCGCCAGGCGCTCGTTGCTGTCCTCACCGAGGAAGAGGGACAGCGTCGCCGGCCGACGGCTGTATTCCACCGCTGGGACGCCGTGCCGGCTCCCGGATGATCTGCTCGGACGTGCCGACCGG
The DNA here is from genome assembly GCF_040643545.1 of Streptomyces sp. NPDC047117. NCBI lineage: Bacteria > Bacillati > Actinomycetota > Actinomycetes > Kitasatosporales > Streptomycetaceae > Streptomyces > Streptomyces sp. NPDC047117. The sequence continues at coordinate 541,619 of NZ_JBEYUN010000003.1, forward strand.
AGGCGGGTGGCCGTCGTGCCCTTAACCCCTCCGCGCACACGATGAATTGCTCCCTTGCGTGCCTGATCACTGGCGAGAGGACCGTCTCCTGGCGCGACCCGCCATTACGAAACACGAAGCGCATCACGAGATGAAACAACGGGGGAGAACGACCTCTTAGCCGCTGTCCGATGGTTCAGGTGGTCTGCAAGAGGATCGTTGGGTTCGTGCGATCGGGGCGATGGTCGGTACGGGAAGGAACTGCGAGCCACCAGGCTGTATTGGCGACCGGGGCGACAGAGCTCTGTCATCAGTTGGCCGGAGTAGGCGAGGGAGGCTGTGGGGGTACACCGGAAGAACTGAGGGCATAGGCGATGCAGGTGTCGAGGGCGGTGTGGTGGCCTGCATCGAACGCGGTCTCGTAGGCGTCGTTCCCGATGAGACGGCGAGCCTGCGCCTCGCATTTCTTTCGGGCGGCTACGAGTTCGGGCTGGCCCACCTGCGGGACGCCGAGGGTGTACCAGATCTGCTCGGCGCTGCCGAGGAGCCAGGCAGCCCGCTCGGCATGCCCGGAGGCGACGGCCACGGAGGCGAGCAGATCGACGACCAAGGCGATGCCGAGGCTGTCGTGCAGGCGGCGCTTGCCATCGAGGGCGGTGCGGGCATGGTCCGCGGCCTCGTCGGTGCGCCCCAGTCCGAGCGCGGCGAGGGCGCGCATGTAGTGGCCCCAGGCGTGGGCCCAGGTCTCGCCGTGCCGGGCGCACTCGGCACGCAGGTCGTCGGCGACGGCCGCGGCATCGGCGAACTGCCCGAGGTGGACGTGGGCGAAGGCCCGGATGGTTCGTGCCAGGAACCACCCTGCCTGATAGCGCCCGCTGGCAGGCAGGGGGCGAGGTGCCGCGTCCAGCACTTCGGCCGTCCGCGTCATCTGGCCGTTCATCGTGAAGTTGGCGCCTTCCAGATAGGCGGCAGCGGCCGGTGCCGACTCGTCGGTCTCCCCGGTCGCGGCCGTTCGGAAGGTGCCGGCGACGCGGCCGAGGGTCTCAGCGTCCCCCTGGACGATGGCGATGAGGCCGCTGGCCCACAGGGCTTTGGCATGGGCTGGTCCGGCGGCCGGGGCCAGGGCCAGGGCTCGGTCCAGATAATGACGGCCCTCCTTGCTGAAACCGCAGGCGAACCAGAGGAACCACAGCTCCCCGCTCAACTTCAGCGCGGCGTGTCCGTCCTCTTCGGCGAGGCACAAATCGAGCGCGGCGCGAAGGTTGGCGTGCTCGGTGACGGTCCGCTCGTGCCAAGCGGTCTGATCCGGTCCCATCCACGCGGTATCCGCCCGGTGGGCCAGAACCTGGTAGTAGTCCCGGTGCCGGCGGTAGAGCTCGTCCTCCTCGCCCAGGCCGCGGAGCCAGCCGGCACCGTATTCGCGCAGGGTGTCCAGCATCCGGTACCGCTCCCCGCCACCGGTGGGCTGCCAGATCAGGATCGACGTGTCGACCAGGTCCGCCAGCAGGCCGGGGATGTGCTCGGCAGCCAGACGCGCGTCTGTGCACACCTGCCGGGCCGCCTCGGCGTCGAAGGTCCCGGCGAAGACCGACAGGCGCGCCCACAGCAGCCGTTCGGCCGGGCTGCACAGCTGGTGGCTCCAGCCGATCGCGGTACGCAGGGCCTGGTGCCAGGGCGGCTCTGTCCCGGCTACCACCTCGTCGGTCTCCCCCAGAACGGTGAACCGGTCGTCCAGGCGATCGGTCAGCTCCCCAACCGACATCTCACCCAGGCGTGCTGCGGCCAGCTCGATGGCCAGCGGCAGCCCGTCCAGACGGCGGCTCAGCCGGACCAGCTCGGCCCGGCTTGCGTCGGAGACCGCGAAGCCGGGGACGCTCTGGGCGGCGCGTTCGGCCAGTAGCACCACCGCATCCGCCTGCGCGGACGCCGGATCGTCGGTCTCCGGGACCGGCAGTGGCTCGACCGTGAACACCTCCTCGTCAGCGGCGTCCAGGGGACGGCGGCTGGTGGCCAGGATGCGCAGACCCGGCGCGGCCCGCATCAGCTCCTGGACGGTCAGTGCACAGGCGTCGGTCAGGTGCTCGCAGGTGTCCAGAACCAGCAGCAGCTCCCGCTCGGCGAGATAGTCGGCCAGCACGTCGACCATCGGACGGGTGGTCTGGTCGGCCAGCGGCAGCGCCTCGGCGATGGTGTGCGCCAGCAGCGCGCCCTGGCCCAGCGGCGACAGTTCCACCAGCCACACGCCGTCCCGGAACGTGGGCTGCAGCTCGGCCGCGGCCTCCAGCGCCAGCCGGGTCTTGCCCACCCCGCCAACGCCCGTGAGGGTCACCAGCCGCGCCGCCCCCGCGAACAGCCGCCGTATCTCCGCCAGCTCCGTGCGGCGGCCCACCATCCCCGTCCTCGCCGCCGGCAAGTTGCCCACCCGGCGCTGCTCAATGGTCACGAACGTCCTTCCCCGTCCCGCATCGCCCGCGCAGGGACAGGGCCACAGTCTGCCGCCCCCTGCCACGCCGCATGCTGACCAGACGGAAGGTGTTCTAAATCGCTGGAAGTGGACCGTGGCAGTACGGGTAATGACCGGACCCATACGCCTCATGCACAACGACCGACCTGCTCCCCTGGCGGCTCCCCTTTGGGCGCCTCGCGGGCCGGATACGACGCATCTGACCGGACGACCACCAGTCACAGCCAGTCACCACTCAAGGGGCTGGACACAAGCGCTTACGCGGGGGCCGGCTGCGGTACTTCGAGAGCGTCGGCGACCTTGCGGGCCATCTGAGCGATGCGGGGTGGGAGGTAGCTGTCCAGGGCGTCGACGTCGTCGCACAGCTTGGCCATCAGCCCGTGCAGGCACGCCTCGGTGAGCAGCTTCTGCGGATCCGTCTCCGGCGTCAGCGCTTCCTCGGCACGCCGCCGGCCCCGCGCGTGCCGCGACCGCGCGCAGCGGTCGTCGCTGTCGGGAGCGGGATCGCCCAACAGGCCCGCGACCTCATGCCGCTCCGGCTTCCGGGGCCCGGACGCCCGACTGTGCCGCTCGCTGACCTGGAGGTAGGCGTCCAGCGTCCCCTGGGCATGCCGGTGCGCTGGCAGTACGCGGCGATCAGCAGGGAGGCCATCTCCATCGTGTCGGAGGCATCTGTGGCCCGGTAGAGCGTCATCCGCTCCCAGGAGTGCGCCTGGTCGGGCTCGGTGTAGCGAGGCGCGGCGGATCGGGCGTCGGGCTATGTCCCGCACTCTGGAGCGGCCACGCTCCCGGACATCCAAGCTGCGGCCTTGTGCTCCCCCGGTACGGCTGGAGCGTGTCTCTTTGATGGGCTGGTCAGTTGATCGGATGTGTCTGTCCGATGGGTGATCATCGATGCGATGTGGAACCGGATCGAGCCGCTGATGCCGGCTGATCCGGTCCGTGGGCGACGGTGGGCCGATCACCGCCGCACCCTGGAGGCTATCGCGTGGAAGTACCGCACCTGCTCGCCGTGGCGTGACCTGCCAGCGGGGCTCGGCTCCTTCCAGACCGCTCACAAGCGCCTGATCAGGTGGGCTGTGGACGGCACGTGGGAACGGATCTTCGCTGCGGTGCCGGCCACTGCGGATGCCGAAGACGACGTGGGGTGGACCGTGTCGGTGGAATCCACCGTCTGCCGGGCCCATCAGCATGCTGCCGGCGCCCGAGAAAGGGGCACAGGACCGGTCCGAAGCTGCCGGTCATGCACTCGGACGATCCCGCGGCGCACTGAGTACCAAAATCCACCTGGTCAGCGACAGCCGGGCACGGCCGCTGGTCCTGCATCTCACCGCGGGCCAGGCTGGCGATGCACCGGCCTTCGAGACTGTCATGGCCAAGATCCAGGTTTCTCGGATCGGCCCGGAAGGCCCCGGAGCCGGCCGACGGCTGTCCTGGCGGATCGTGCGTACTCCTCCCGCTGACCTCTCGCCGACCGAACTCGCCCGCGTGCTGCGCACCTACGCCCAGCGCGTGCTGACCCCGCGCGGCTCCACCGTCGTCTCCGGCCTGGAGCTGATGACGGCGCTGCGGCCGCCGACCCGCCCGGTGAAGGACGACGCGACCGGGGCGTGGGTGTCGGGGACGAATCCCGGCGCGCTGACCGCCCCGGTCGACTCGGCCCCGCCGGAGGCCACCTCCAAGCACCCGGTCGCCCAGGGCTGGAAGGGCGGCTTCCTGGACGAGGAGGCGTACCAGTGGTCCGCGACGTGGCGCTGCTCTCTGATGAGGAGTGCCTGCTGCCGCACGCGGTGGGGCTGGACCGAGTCGGCGTACCGAAGCGCCGACCTCGGCTCGGCATCGATCGGAACGGCCCATTGCCTCACTTCGGCACATATGGCTGGGCCTGCCCGGGGGCCCGTTGCCCGGTCAAGGGGGGACGGGCAGGTGGGGGAGCGGGGCCGCGGACGATGTCGGTCATCTGTTGTCGGCGCATGCCTCCGCCTCCGCCAGGTACCGCGCCACCGGCCCCAGCGTCAGCATCCCGCTCGCCCCGCCGGCGTGTTCGGTGCGGGCGGCGCGCAGGGCCATTGCCGCGCGGGCGGCGACCGGGCGCTCGCCGAGGCGGGCGGCGGCATGGGCGGTAAGGCACCAGAGTGCCTCCTGCATGTGATCAAGGGGCGGTTCGGGCGCCATGGTCAGGGCGGTACGGGCCTCTTCGTACCGGTTGCGGGCAAGCAGCACCAAGGGGTGCGTCCAGGGGCGGTAGGGGCCCCAGTCGAGGGCGGGATCGGTGGGTGCGGGACGGTCGTGCAGGAGACGTAGGCCCAGGAGGGCGAGGGCGAACAGGCCCCGGTGCAGCCCCGGCATTCCCGCTGTTTCGGCGAGTGCGTCTTCGGCGGCGCGGTAGTGCGCCGCGGCCGTGGCGGCGGTCGGCCCGCCCGGTTCGGTACTGCGGGCGGCCGTGGTCCGGGCCCGGAACCAGCCGGTGAGGACGGGGACGAGCAGGGCCTCGGTGCTGACGGCGAGCTGCTCGGCTGCCTCGGCGTGTGCGGTCGCGGCGCCGAGGTCGCCGAGAGCGGAGGCGGATTGCAGGCGGATGAGCCGGCCGAGCACGACGAAGTCCGGCAGCTCGTGCCGGGTGGCCAGGTCGAGGATCTCGGCCCCGATCACGTCCCGTGCCGTCGCGAGCCCGGGCCGGGTGAAGGACTGCAGAAACACGCCGTTGAGGGCGAACACCAGCAGAGCGGGATCGCTCAGCTCCCGGGCCAGCGCCTCGGCCTCGCGCGCCGCCTGCCCGGCGCGCCTCCGTTCGACGGCGGACAGATCGGCGCTGCGGCTCTCGACCGCGACGGTGGCCAGCAGGCGGGCGCGCAGTTCGGCGGGGCCGTCGGTGCCGAGCGCGGTGAGCGTACGCTCGGCCGCCGCGACGACGGCGCGGGACTGTTCGGCATCGTCGGCCCGGCTCCAGAGGGCGGGCACGTCGTAGGCGCCGATGACGCGGGCGGTCAGGGCGATGTCTCCGGTGCGCTCCGCTGCCTGAACGGCGGCGAGGCGGTCGCGCCGCGAGTGGACGAGGGCGTCACCACCCGCCAGGGCCAGGGTGCGCGCCAGCTCCACGGTGGTGCGCGGGCCGAGTCGTACGCCGGCGGTCCACACGGTCCGCGGGGGCTGGAGCGTCGTGGCTCCGCGGAGAATGTCCGTCTCCAGGCGCCGGAGGCCGGCACCCAGGTCGAGCCCGAGCTGGTCCACAAGCATCGTGCGGGCGCGGCGGAGTGTGGCCAGCGCGTCCGCCTGACGGTCCGCCCGGTGCAGTGCGCGGGCCAGCAGCCCCCAGGCCGGCTCACGCCAGGGGTGTTCGGTGACGTGGGCGCCCAGTTCGGCGACCAGCTCCGCTCCTGAACCGGAGTCGAGGAGGAGACGGGCGCGCAGTTCCACCCCCTCCAGCCTCAGCTCCTCCAGCCGGGTCCGTTCACGCTGGGCCCACGCGGAGCCGGTCACGTCGGCGTAGGCGGGGCCGCGCCAGGCCGCGAGGGCCGCGTCGAGGCCGGTCAGCGCATCGGGTGTACGCCGGGCGCGGGCCAGGGCGTCCTCGAACCGGTGGACGTCCACGGTGTCGCGCGGCAGGCGCAGCGCGTAGCCGGGGCCTTCCGTGACGAGGACGCGCGGCGGGGTGCGGGGCGGCCGGCCGGGTTCGATGGCGCGGCGCAGCGCGGCGACGAACGTACGCAACGCACCCACGGCCCGCACCGGCGGCTCGGCCCACAGGTCGTCCACGAGGGTGTCGGTGGGGACCATCCGCCCCCCGGCGGCGACGAGCCGGGCGAGTACCTCACGGTGGCGGGGTCCGCCCAGGTCGACCGGGGTGCCGTCGTCACGGAGGGCCCGCACGGCACCGAGTACGTCGATTCGCATGCCCTCCATTTTCCGTGCCGCGGGTCCGCGGCGTCGAAGCGTACTGATCGGCTGCTGATCGCCGTCGTCCACGCTGATCCCGTCAGTCCCCGGACCAAGGCTTTCGCCGGTCCCCGACCCCAGGAAGGGGCCCTTCATGACGCCCGCCATTCCCGGTTTCGACCACGTCCGTCTGCCCGGCGCCGACGGAGTGGAGCTGGCCGCCGCCGTCGGCGGCAGCGGCAGCCCGGTCGTCTTGCTGCACGGCTTTCCGCAGACCCACCTGATGTGGCGGCACGTCGCCGAGCGGCTCGCCGGCGAGCACACGGTGATCTGTCCTGACCTGCGCGGCTACGGCGCCAGCGACAAGCCGGTGGCCACCGGCCCTGAGGTGTACTCCAAGCGCACCATGGCCGCCGATGTCGTCGCCCTGGCGGCGGCGCTCGGCCATGAGCGCTTCGCCCTGGTCGGCCACGACCGGGGCGCCCTGGTCGCCTTCCGGGCGGGACTGGATCATCCCGAGACCCTCACGCACCTGGGCATCCTCGACGTCGTGCCGACCCTGGACATGTGGAACGTCCTGCACGGTGTCCCGGCGGCGGTCGGCTACCACCTGTTCCTCATGGCACAGCCGCCGGGGCTGCCGGAGACGATGATCGCCAACAGCGCCGACGCCTACTTCGGCTCCTTCCTCGACGCCTGGGCCAAGGACCCGGCCGCCATGCCGGAACCGGTCCGGGGCGCGTACCTGCGGGCGTGCGCCGCGGCCGTGCCGTCGATCGTCGCGGACTACCGGGCCTCGGCGGGCATCGACATCACACACGACCAGGCGGACCAGGACGCCGGTTCCCAGCTGGCCATGCCCGTGACGGTCGTCCAGCAGGACTGGGGCGCACAACTGGGCTACGACGCCGCCGCCGTGTGGAAGGCGTGGGCGCCGGACCTGGACCACCGGCTGACCGGCGCGGGGCACTTCATGGCAGAGGAGGCGCCCGACGAGATCACGGAGACGATCCGCGACCTGCTGCTGCGCTGAGCCCTCCGCCCGGGCCACGGGAGGCGGAGGGCGAGCCCCGCGTTCCGCTCCCGGCGCCGGACCGACCCCGCGATCCGGTGGCCGACGAACCGCTCGCCTCCCTGCGGTCGTGGCCGCTGCCCGGGAAGACCCGGCGCCGCTCACCAGGGCGTGGGGAACGCGCCACGGGCCTACGGCCGCATCCCTGTCCCTACCACGGGCAGGCCGGGCCGGGTCCGGGGACGGCAATGGGTTCCGGGCGGACCGACCGTCACGGTGACGACACGGACCGGGTGGGCGTGACGGGGGGGGGCAGTTGATGAGCGCCGGGGAGCCGGCCGTGCCCGCCCCGCGCGGTCAGGCCATTTCGACGTAGCGGTGGACCCGGTCGAAGCGCCGGGCCGCCACGTCCCGGGGGCGGATCACCCAGTGGGCCACGCCGGAGTCCAGTTCCGTGACGTCGTCGCCGCACTTCCAGGTGGCCAGGAGAGCCCAGTCGTCGGCGCCCTCTCCGTGGGCCGCACCGCCCTGCTCGGAGGGGCCGGCCTCCTCGGGACCACGGGCGTAGTGGACGGGGTCGTTCTGGGGCGAGACCGGATGGCCGCCGATCTGCACGGCCCAGGAAGGGCGGTAGCCGCCCCCGTCTGCCCAGGCGTCTGCGAGTTCGTCGGCGAGTTCGAACTGCTCGTCCTCGGGGAAGCCGCCCCATCTGTCGAGAGCGAAGCTCTCCGGCATCTGCGCGCTCGGCTGGTGCCAGACCGTGCGGAGCTCACGCGGCCGGTACGGCTCGCGCCGGCTGTGTTCGAGGGGGCTCGGTGCTGTCGGGGTCCCGGCGGGGACGTACAGCACCGCGTCGGGCACCTGTCCTCCGATGCCGTGCACATCGGTGCCGGAGAAGAGGAGCAAGTGGCCGTCGGCGGGGAGCGGGAGGCCGGTGACGCCCGGCGGGAGAGCCGCGAGGTCGACGGAGGCCACGAAGGGATCGGACGGCATCGGCACGCCGTGCGGCAGCATGGGGTCGCCGCCGATCCGGGCCACGAGGGGACCGTCACCGCCCTCCGCCAAGTACACCGCCGGACGGGCGACACGTATCCATTCCTCCACCTCCTCCGGCGGCAGACCCCGGGATGCCGCCTCGGCCCGGAAGCGGTTCACTCTGTCCATGCTCGCGTCGGTCACCGGGCCACCCTAACGGGCTCATGGGCGGGCATGGAAAGGACCGAACTTGCTGGAAGGCAAGGCGATTTGGCGCTATCGACCGTTGACGCGTGATGTCGGCAGGGGCTGACGATGCGTGATCGTCGCGGTATGCCGGTGGTGTGAGATGTCCGCAAGGTGGTGGGCCGACGCCCGAACGGCAGGCGCTTCGCGAGCGGATCCGCCTGGAGGCCGCCGAGCGATTCGCTGCCCGTGCCTCCTACCCGCACGCTGACCACCCGCCTGGTCCTGCTGCGCTCCGGGCTCCTTGACGAGGCTGACAAGCCTGTACGGTCCTCCCTCTCCGACCAGCCCACCCGCACTCCGTGCCTCACGCCTCCGGCGCCGCCCCGCTGTTGCTGCCTCGGGCACCGCGCGAGTGCGCGGACTGCCACGCCTGGATTGCCTGGTTCAATTCAGCCCTGGAGGGTGGCGAGCCAGTCGGTCAGCAGGCGGTTCACCTCGTCGGGGCGCTCCTGCTGGATCCAGTGGCCGCAGCCGTCCAGGAGGTGGGAGGCCGACAGGCCGGGGAGAGTGGTGGGGTAGGTGTCGATGGCGTCGGACATCCAGGTGGTGGAGGCATCCAGGGCGCCGCCGACGAACAGGGACGGCTGCTTGATCGGGGCTCCGCGGTGCGGGGCAAGGTCTGCCCAGTCCCGGTCCATGTTGCGGTAGCGGTTGAGTGCGCCGGTGATCCCTGTGCGCTCGAACTCCGCGGCGTAGACGTCGAGGTCGTCCTCGCTCAGCCAGGCCGGGAGGCTTCCCGTGGGGAAGCGGTCGCGCAGTCGGCCGCCGCCGCGGGTGACGAAGTGCGGGTCGGGCTCGCCCCGGGCGGGCATGGTGTCGGCGGACAGGGCCGCGTAGAAGCCCGCGAGCCAACCCCGGACGTCGGGCTCGATCTCCGCCTCGGCGCGGCCGGGCTCCTGGAAGTAGGAGACGTAGAACTCCTGCCCGGGGCCGCCGATCTGGCCGAAGATGCCGGTGGGGCGGGGGCCTCCGGGCGGCGCGTAGGGGACGCTCAGCAGACCGACGGCGCGGAAGACCTCGGGGTGGAGCAGGGCGGAGACGGCGGCGATGTTGGAGCCCCAGTCGTGGCCGACGATCACCGCGTTCGCCTCGCCGAGGGCGCGCACGACGGCGACGTTGTCCTCCACCAGGTCGAGCATCCGGTAGGCCTCGGTCGCCTCCGGCTTGGAGGAGCGGCCGTAACCACGCACGTCGATCGCCACCGCCCGGTAGCCGGCCGCAGCGAGGGCCGGGAGCTGGCGGCGCCAGGAGTACCAGAACTCGGGGAAGCCGTGCACGAGCAGGACCAGCGGGCCGGTGCCCTGCTCGACCAGGTGCAGACGCCCGGACGGGGCCTGGACGGTGCGGTGGCGGAGCTCGGCGGTCGGCTCGGGCTGCATGGGCTTCTCCTCGGTTCGCGGCGACGCGGCTACCCATCGATCATGCGGCGCGGTACCCGCCCGACGCGATCAGCCTTGCCATTCTGGCAACCTTGCAGGACAGGGCGGTGGAGCGGCACGGCAAGAAGGAGCGTGAGAAGTGGCAGTGGACGACGTGGACGGCACGCTGGCCGCGATGGGGCCCCGGTTGCGGGCCGCGCGCGAGCGCCACGGCGCGACCCTCGCCGGTGTCAGCTGCGCGACCGGCATCTCGGCCAGCACGCTGTCCCGCATGGAGACCGGCCGGCGCAAGCCCACCCTGGAGGTGCTGCTGCAGCTGTCGAAGGAGTACGGCATCTCCCTGGACGAGCTGGCCGGCACGGCACCCGCCCCCGCGGCCAAGCCGCGCGCCAGGGCGCCGCTGAGCTTCGGCGACGACAAGACGGTGCTGCCGTTGACCCGGTACGTCGGCGGCCTGCACGCCCACAAGCACGTCCTGCCCGCCCGCGAGGACCCGCCCGCGCGGCCCCGTCAGGTCTCCCACGACGGCTACGAGTGGCTGTGCGTCCTGTACGGACGACTGTGGCTCGCGCTCGGCGACCAAGACCTCATCCTGACCCCCGGGGACGTCGCCGAGTTCGACACGCGCACCCCGCACGGGGTGGCGAACTCCAGCCCCGGCGGTCCGGTCGAGTACCTGATCATGTTCGGACCGCAGGGCGAGCGCCAGCGGCTGCGCACGCCTCCAGCCGCTGCTCGCGGGACCGGTGGCAGAAAGGCGGCTGAGTGAGCAGCTGTGACAAGCTGCGTACCTTGCGGGTGAGGACCACGCTGCTTCGTTCGGTCTCGTGCGCCAGGTCATCCGGCTCTGCCGGTGACAACTGCTGAGCCCAGGACTGCCGCGCACCTTCAACGCGACCATCGCCGCGCGGACTCGTTCGCCGGGCATGAGGTACTACGAGATCGGCCGTGGAGCCCCCACCCCCGCTGGGCGACCGGACCGCCCTCCCTCGGCGGCGCGGGTCAGTGCTGCGATCCGGATTCCGCCGCGGGCAACCTCTCCGGTGCCGCGCCCTCGGCGACGCTCAGGTCCTGAGTTCCTATGACGGACAGCAGTTCCAACTGCTCGGCTCCCGGGCTTCCGGGCGGCGCGGTGAACCACAGCAGGCGTTGGCGTCCGTCCTCGCTGAGCAGGTTGTAGCAGTCGAGTTCGATGACGCCGAGCGTGGGGTGGACGATCTTCTTGTGGTCCATACGGCGCACCGCGACGTCGTGGGTGTCCCAGAGGGCCGCGAACTCCTGGCTACGGCGGCGTAGCACAGCGATCATCTTCGTGACCTCCGCGTCCCGGCCGCGCCGGGCGGCCGCTGCCTGGAGGTCGGCCACGAACACCCGGGAGTGGTGCGGGTGGTCCTCGGCCGGGTACCTCTCGCGTGCCTGCGGGTCGGTGAACCAGCGGTACACGAAGCTTGCCGCCGGGCCGCGGTGCGCCGGGGACTCGCCGAGCAGGTTCCGGGCCAGGTCGTTTTCCACCAGGGTTTCGTGCAGATCGGTGATGACGCGCGCGGGGGTGTTGGACAGCCGGTCCAGGAGCCCGAGAAGCGCGGGCTGCACGTGTGCCGACGGTCCGTGTGCTGACGGGGGGATCGGCCGTTCGGCCAGGTGAAACAGGTGGTCGCGCTCGTCGCCGTTCAGGCGCAGGGCTCGGGCGAGGGCGGCCAGGGCCTGGGAAGAGGGCTGCACGCCGTGCTTTGCGCTGCCGCGTTCCAGCTCGGTGTAGTAGTCGGCCGACAGCCCTGCCAGCTGGGCGACTTCCTCGCGGCGCAGCCCGGGGACGCGCCGGCGCGGGCCTTGGGGGAGGCCGACCTCGGCGGGGCGGATGCGGTCGCGGCGTGTCCTGAGGAAGGCGCCGAGTTCTGGAAGGTTCACCCCTTCATGGTCGCGCGTGCGCCGGGCCGTAGCCAGGGGGTGGCATCCCCTGGGTAAACGCAGCCCTGGCTGGGGGTGGGGGAGCGGCCGATCGTTGAGGACGCAGCAGGGCGACGGCGAGACCGCTGCCTGATCGCATTGACCACAGGGGTCAGTTCGGAACCACCTTCAGCCCCGCCATCGATCAACGAGAGGCCCTGTCATGAGGAACGACGACACCGGAAGGCCGTCCTGGTCACCGGGACCTCCAGCGGCATCGGGACGTTGTCCGTGCGTGCTCCGGCCCTCGCCGGTCACACCATGTACGCGGGCATTCGCCGGACCACGACCCGTAACGCGACCGTGGCGGGCCGGCCTGGCGCGCTCCGGCACCGACCCCCAGGCCGAGGTGCACGCCGTCGAGCCGGACGTCACCTGCCAGGACTCCGCCGACGCCGCGGTCGACCGGATCGGACTGGACAGCCTGCTCACCGCAGGCAGCTCCCTGTAAAGCCCCACTACGAGAAGGACCAACCAGCCATGCCTTTCGCGAACTTCAAGGTCCCCGAGAAGACCCTCACCCCGAAGCAGAAGGAGGAGATCGTCACCCGCACCACCGAGCTGTACGTCGAGATCTACGGCGAGCGCGCCCGCAACAACACGATGGTGCTGGTCGAGGAGGTCGCCGACGGAGGCTGGGGCATCTCCGGCAACGTGCTGACCCTCGCCATGCTCGGTGAGGCGACACCGACCGACTCCGGCGACGCCTGACCCCACTCACCGGCCGTCATTCGGCCAGGACAGCACCTTGAAACCGAGGGTGGCCGCCGATCGCTCCCGGCGGCCGGCCTCGTTCACTTTCAGCAGCAGCGTTTGTCCGGCACTTTGGGCAACAACTGGAGGTCGACGGCCCTGCGAAATGGCCGGACTTCATATCGCGGCGCCTTCCTCGGTCCGCCCGGTGATTCCGGACGACACTGCCTGGCGCTTGTCGACGGCGAGCTCGCCGTTCAGGATCACCATGCTGAGGTCGCGTATGTTGCCGATGTCCGCAGTGGGATCGGCGTTCAGTACGAGCAGGTCGGCGCGCTTGCCGGGGGCCACCGTGCCGAGGTCGGGGCGGACGCACTGGTGCGCCGCGCTGCTGGTGCCTGCGGCCAGTACCTGGGTGGGCGTCATCCCGGCCGCCACCATGAGTTCGGCTTCTTCCAGGGTGTTGGCTCCGAACAGGCCCCGGCCGCTGAAGGTGTCGCTGCCCAGCGCGATGTGCACGCCGGCCTCAGCGACCTTCTGGAGATTGCCACGGGCGTCCGGGTGGGCGTCGTCGATCCAGAGCGTGGGCGTGTAGGTGATGTCGTGTTCGAGCATCAGGTCGATGAGCGAGCGGTCGGCGAGGGGTTCGACGGTGACACCGTGCTCCAGGCCGTCCGCCCCGGCCTCGACCGCCTCGCGTGCCGCGGCTTGCTGGGTGGTGTGGACGGTGACCCGAAGGCCCCGCTCGTGTCCGGTGTCGATACCCGCCCGAAGGAGATCGAGGGGAAGCCGTTCCAATTCGACACCATCCGGAAAGGCAGGATTCCGCCAGAGGTACGTCGGCCCGCCGGAGTGTGCGCACGCGCCTTCCGACAGGAGTTTGATCGCGTCCACCTTGCGGTCGGCGAGGTGGTGCACCAGGTCGCGGATCTCCTGCACGCTGTCGACCTCTCCCGTGAAGCGCTCGCGCGCCCAGGGGTTGCCGCTGAAGACAGTGGCGGCGGGATGCCCGTCGCGTCCGGTGATACCGCAACCGGTCGCCAACAGCCGCGGGCCCCGCAGCGTGCCTGCGGCGATTCTGGCCCGCGTGTCCAGGATTCCGCCCGTCGGATCGCCCACCGACTTGATGGTGGTGACCCCGTGGTCGAGGAACAGCCCGAGCCTTCCGGGAAGCTCGTTCTCCTCGAAGGCCCGCATTGAATCAGGATCGGAGACCGCGCGCACGTCGTAGAAGTGGACATGAGTGTCGATCAGTCCCGGCATGACCCATCCTCCGGCCGTATCCACCTGCTGTCTTCCCCTGAGGGGCTCGGCCGAGACGGAAGCGATTTCTGTGCCGTCGATGGCGATGTCGTACAGACCGGTGAGCGCCCGACGGCCGTCGAAGACACGTGCGCGACGGATCACCAGGTCGTAGGTCGCAGGAGCGCGAGCCTCGGCGCTCGCGACCGCTTCGGCTTTCTGGTGCATCGCTCTCACTCCTGGCACGTTGGGAGTAGGTGTTCAAGTCCGGTGCGTGCAGATGGATCGCGGCCGCTGCCATCGGGATCCGGAGGCCCGGAGGCCCCACGCCCCGGAACAAACTGCAACTACATTAGTTACAGTTATGGGTGCGTCATGACGCGGGCGCGTATGCGTCACGGCTGAATCAACAGCCCTTGGCTTCGTTGTCGGAGGCCAGGATCTGCTGCAGCAGGCCGGCGACCGTCGTCCGGCCGAGCTGTTCTTCCAGAGCCCGCTCCGCGTTCTGGAACTCGACGTCGAGCAGCTCGCCGATGTTGCGGCCGATCACACATGCCCCACTGGGCGGATGGGGGTGCCCCGAGAAGATCCGCTCTCCCTCCACGGCGGCGTACGCGTCATACAGCGTGACCTCCCGCGGGTTGCGGGCAAGGGACCAGCCGCCGCCCCGCCCCTCGGCGGACCGCACCAGGTGAGCGTCCCTCAGGCGGCCGAGGATGCGCCGCACGAGAACGGGATTGCTTTCGAGGCTGTCCGCGATCTCCGCGGAAGTCAGCGAGCCGCCACGCCGGTGCGCCAGCATCGCAAGTGCGTGAATCGCGACCGTGCTCCTGCTGCTGAGCCCCGCCATCTCCCGCTCCTGTCACCGCGGACCAACTGTCACCAGGCTAGTTGCAGTTAATTCGATGGTCAACGGAGCTGTCCGGGGCCTCGGCACTGAGCAGGTCGGATGCAGGTGGCCGACGGCCTGGCCAAGGTTGGCACTCCGGGGCGGGGGAGCCTCACGGCTCGTCGCCTTCATGGCCCGACGCCTCCGGGGCGCTGGCGCTGGGATGTCTGGAGTCAACGCACGTTTGCGTCGAGGCGTCGGCGGCCAGTCGCCCGCCGCCGTCGCCGGTGACGAACGGGAATGCGGCATGTGGGGCTCGTAGAAGCGCAGGCCGTTCGCGTCGCGGGCCGCGCAAGAGGTCCGGTCACGCCCGCAACCCGTCCACCGCCGCGTCGATCGCTGCCAGGGCCGCGGCCCTGTCGAGCCCGGCCCGCGATACGAGCGAGAGACCTTGGACCAGGTAGAGCAGCATCTGGGCCTGGGCCGCGGGGGAGGCCTTGTCCGTGACCTCTCCGGCGGTCTGAGCGCGGCCGAGTGCGTCGGTGACGATGTCGGTGAACCGGTGGTACGAGCGCGTGACGATCTCTGTGGCTTCGCTGTCCTGGGGGACGAGTTCGGCGGTCGTGTTGCCGACCAGGCAGCCCTGTGGCACGCCCACGTCGGAGATCAGTTCATCCAGCCGCGCGGGATGGGTCAGGATCTTGCGCAGGGCAGGCAGGAGCGGACTGGTGTCGAGCGTGGCCGTCAGGTGCCGCTCGTACACCTCCCAGTAGAGCCTGACGGCTTCGAGATAGAAGCGGCGCTTGTCGCCGAATGTTCCGTAGAGGCTGCCGCGCTCGACGCCCAGCGCGTCGACCAGGTCCTGGATCGACACCGCCCCGTATCCCCGGGACCAAAACAGTGTGAGTGCGCGCTCCAGCGTCTGGTCCTTGTCGAACTCGCGGGGGCGTCCGGTTCGTGCCACGTGCTCGATACTACGACTTCTTGACTTGGCGTTCAAGAAATCGTAGCTTCCGTTGCGGCACTTCTTGAACGGATGCACAAAAATCAATCGCGCACTGGCCGGCACGAAGGGCGAAGCAATGGAATTCGCAGGCAAGACCGCACTCGTCACCGGATCCGGCGCGATCGGCGGACTCGGGCACGCGACGTCCAAGGTGCTGGCCGCAGGCGGCGCCGACCTGGTCCTGACCGGCACTGATCCGGAGCGCGGTGCCCAGGTCGTGAAAGACCTCCGCGCAGTCGGTGGCGAGTCTGCCGGGACGGTGCGTTTCGTCGCTGCCGATGTGTCCGACGTGGTGGGCGTGCGACAGCTGGCCGCTGATGCCGAAGCCGTCGACATCTTGGTCAACAACGCGAGCGTCATGATGTTCTCCCCGACCACCCGGCAGGATCTCGCGAGCTACGACGCCACCTTCGCGGTCAATGTGCGTGCCCCGTTCCTGCTCACCGCTCTGCTCGCGGAGAAGATGGCCGCGGCCGGCGGCGGCAGCATCGTCAACGTCAGCTCCACCGCGGCCGGCCTCGGGATGCCGGGCATGGCCGTCTACGGTGCCACCAAGGCGGCGCTCGAATCGCTGACCCGCACCTGGGCGGCAGAATTCGCCGAGTCGAACGTGCGGGTCAACGCCGTCGCTCCGGGCCCTATGCGCACCTCGAGGGTGGTCGCGGCGATGGGACCGGACATCGGTGGTATGGGTCTGGCCACCGCACTCAAGCGCACCTCCGACCCGGCCGAGGTGGCCCACGTGATCGCCTTTCTCGCCAGTGACCGGGCCAGTTACATGACAGGGGCGATCGTGGCCGCCGACGGTGGCCGCACCGCAATCTGAGGAGGGACAGGACAATGGATCGTCTTGCGGGAAAACACGCGCTGATCACAGGGGGGACGAGCGGCATCGGCCTCGAAACGGCCCGCGAGTTCCTCGCCGAGGGAGCGACTGTCGCCATCACCGGCCGCTCTCAGGAAAAGCTGGACGAGGCAGCCCGACAATTGGACGGCCCGCTGCTGACCATCGCCAGTGACGCCGGCGACGTACCCGGCCAGGCGGCGCTCGCGGCGCGGCTCCAGGGGGAATGGCCGAAGCTCGACATCCTGATGAGCAATGCCGCCGATGTCACCCACCTCCCCATCGAGGCATGGACCGAGGAGGCGTTCGACAGGCTTCTTGCGACCAACCTCAAGTCGCCGTTCTTTCTGATCAGGAACCTGCTGCCGCTCTTCTCCCAGCAGTCCTCGGTCATCCTCGTCGGCTCGGTCTCCGCCTACATCGGACACGAGAACGCGACGGTCTACGGCGCGGCCAAGGCGGGCCTGCTTTCCTACACGCGCGGGCTGACCCACGAACTGAAGGACCGCGGCATCCGCGTCAACGGACTCAGCCCGGGCCCGACGATCACCAACGCGTTCGCGCCCCTCGGCCCCGAGCGCCAGGCCGCCCTCTACGAGGAACTCCGGCAGACCGTGCCTCTCCACCGCCTGGGAACCGCCACCGAGCTGGCGAAGGCAGCGGTCTACCTCGCCTCGGACGAATCCGCCTACACCGCAGGGACCGTGCTGCGCGTCGACGGGGGCATCGGGCAGCTCGCGTACTGAGCGGTCTCATTCGGATCTGCGTGCGGACCAGAGGAAGGGGCCTGCGACGTAGAGTCCGCCGAGTCGATCATCAGCGGCGGCGAACAGGGTGGGGTGCAGGACGCGGAAGGCACCGCATCCCGGGCGCACTTCAACCACCAGGGGGTTCCATGTCGTGCATGACCGCTGTTCGTCGTACCCGCACCGTCGCGGCGGCCTCGCTGATCGCCGCTGCGGCGTTCGTCCCGCGGTTCGGGCAGGGAAACGAGCCGGCAACGGGCTGACCGCGTATGGGGCTTTCAACGATGGCCGGGAGATTCCGGTGCGGTGTTCTGCGGGACCGAGGTCGTCGGCGGGGCCGGACGCGACTGTTTTGTGCACCTTGGCGGCCGGCTGGCTTTCAGGTGGCAGCAGATGATGCCCTGGCTTTGTTCACGAGTTACGACAGCGGATGTTCACGACGTTGAGCAGCGTCCTTGTGATGTCGTGTTCGATGTTCATGAGAAATGACAGCACCAGCTCAGGGGTGCTGCTGCCTGTTGGCGTCTCCGGCGGTTGAGAGGCGGCGGCTCAGCTCGCGTGGAAGTCGCGGAGGGCCAGGTCGCGATGTCGCTCGTCGGCATCAGGACGCATGAGGTCGCTGGAGTCCTTGGAGGAGGAGAACGATCAGGCGTCGGGGGTCGTAGCGGGGGTCGTTGTCGCGTCCGATGCAGAGGTTGCCGATGCCGCGCATCAGCTCGTACGGCTGCGTGCCGGGCCTGATGTCGCCTGCCTCGACCGCAGCGTCAAGCAGTTGGGCGCAGACTGGCAGCAGGCGGTCGAGGAAGTGGGCGTGCAGCGCGGCGAAGCGGTCGTTGTCGGACTGCAGGGCGTCGGCGAGTCCGTGCTTGGTGATGAGGAAGTCGACGAAGAGGTCGATCCACTGGCGCAGTGCTTCGAGTGGGGAGTCGGCACTGGCCAGCAGGTTCGGGCCGGCCTCGGCGCATGCCTCGATCTGGTGGTGGTAGACGGCTGTGACGAGATCCGCCCGGGTCGGGAAATGGCGGTAGATCGTGGCCATCCCGACGCCCGCCTGGGCCGCGATCTGGCGGATCGGCGCGTCGACGCCGGAGGTGACGAACACCTCGGCGGCGGCAGTGAGCACCGTCTGCCGGTTGCGCTGGGCGTCGGCCCGCTTGCCTCGGGACGGCGAATCCCCTGCCGGGCTCTGGATGGCCATCACGCATTCCTTCCACACCGATTGACAAAACGGAGCGCTGCTCCGAATACTAAATGGAGCGACGTTCCGTTTCATGTTAGTCGAAACGGCCCGCTTCTGACCGCCATGTCCGTCGCCGGTCGCAGGGGACCAGCGGGCGGCATGCGCCACCGAAAGGAAACGCACCTCGTGAGCACACCCATCGCCACCAGCACCGACGCCTTGGGCGCACCCGTCCCGGTCCTGTCCTTCAGCCCCGTAGTCCTCTCAGCGCCCGGACGCCCTGTGGACCTCCAGGTGCGTGTCACTGCACCCGCGACCGGAACCGGCCTCCCCGTCATCCTCCTCTCCCACGGTCACGGCCCCTCGAACAACCTCTCCTCGCTCAACGGCTACGCGCCGCTCGCCAACTTCTGGGCCGCTCACGGATTCGCCGTCGTTCAGCCCACCCACCTCACCTCCCGGACACTGAGCCACCTGGTGGCCGACGCACCCGGCGCACCCGACTTCTGGCGCTCCCGCGCCGAGGACATGACCCACATCCTCGATCGGCTCGACGTGATAGAGCGCACCGTGCCGCAGCTCGCGGGGCGGATCGACCCCACCAAGGTCGCCGTCGTCGGACACTCGCTCGGCGGCTTCACCGCCGCCCTCCTGCTGGGCGCCGGGCTCAACGACCCCGACACCGGCAGCGTGGTGCACCTCGTCGAGCCCCGGATCAAGACAGGCGTACTGCTCGCCGCGCCCGGCAGAGGTGGCGAAGTCCTCAACGGTCCCATGGCCGAGCAGTGGCCGATCATCGGGGCCGTCGACTTCTCCACCATGACCGCACCCGCGCTGGTCGTCGCCGGCGACAAGGACGATTCCCGGCACTTCACAGACATGGGGCCAGACTGGCACGCCGACCCCTACACCCTCGCCCCTGGCCCCAAGACCCTGCTCACCCTGTTCGACGCGGAGCACGGACTTGGCGGGATCGCCGGATACGACGCCGCCGAGACCACGGACGAGAACCCCGAGCGAGTCGCCGCCCTCGCCCGGCTCACCGCGGCCTACCTCAGCACCCAACTCCACCCCGGCACCCCTACGTGGCCGAACGAATGCGAGGCACTGACGACCGGCCCCCACCCGGTAGGACGAATCGAATCCAAGTAAGGGCGCATCCCAGCGTCCGCTGTCCGCGCCACGGAGTATCTGCCCTCCGGCGAGGCTACGCCCAGGGAAGCCCGAGCTGGGCGAGCTCAGCGAGCTTGTCCGCGGTGAGCTTCGCGCGCCGGCTCTTGGTGTTGGACAGCCATACACCCAGTCGGACTTCGGCGGCCGCGCCATCGTCGGCATCCCAGCCCTGCGGCAGGACCTCCACGTGGGGCCTGGGGACGGTGACAGAGCCGGTGCGGGCTTCACGCCGGGGACGGGGCGCCCACCGGCCACGCCGACCTCCAGCACGGCCCCTCCGCCGGCCACGGACCGGGCATGCCGGGTTCCTCCCGGGAGGCGGTGCCGTCTGACAGCGCTTTCCCGCCAGCCGGCCCCGGTGGGAGCTGGCATATCAAGCCTTTGCCAGGCCCACGCGACTTTTGACGTCGTGCTCGAATTCGTCCATCGGCGTCTTTGCCGTGCCGTGAGGGCCGTGGCGCGCCGTGATGCCGTTACGGACATCAGCGCCGGCCACACCCGGCTGCTGCGACCTGCCGGCCGACGCCGTCACCGGCACGATCGTCCCCGCCCAACCGGGCCCGGTGCTGCTGGGCAGACCGACCACCCCCAACGTGTCGCTCGCCGACGCCTGGAAGACCACCCCCGGTCGTGCTCGCTACCACCGAGCCGACCCCGGCCGCCGGTGGCCGGTGGCCGGTGGCCGGTGGCCCAAGAGTCTCCAGTGCTGCACCGGGATGCCGCTCCGGACGCGGAGGGAGCAAGATGCTCCATCCCGCCGATGGAGCAAATCTGTGGTGGAGACAGTAGACATGGATAGGTGAGAGGAGTAGCGTTTCTCTCGTACTCAGGAAGTCGAAGAGGGCGCGGCAGAGACGACCTGCCGCGCACCGGAACGGCAGCGGAGTGGCGGGGCCGGAAGTGGTGGGTTCCGTGGCTGGCTGCCGGGCCGAGCGGCCCAGAGGGGCCGCAACGCAAGACCCGCAAGAACGAGCAGTGCAACCTTGTCACCGAATGAGGTAAGGAGCAGACGCCATCAGGATCGCCCGGGCGAGGAAGCGTCCGCCCGGGTACCGCAGGCCCCAGAACGGAAGGTGGTCCCCGGTCAAGAATCCGCGATCCCCGCAGCTCCGCCCTCCCAGGCGGACAGGCGGAAAACGAAGGTCGGCATAAAGCCGGCCGGTAGATGGTGTTGAACGCTCGGGGCCCGGGTGCCGTACGGCTGGCAGCACGACCGTCAGCCGGGTCTGCAGACCGTGCTGAGTG